>CAXYEH010000013.1:0-57871 GCA_964275945.1 uncultured Pseudomonadales bacterium | reverse complement strand
AGATTCATATACCATTCCCCAGTCATGATTCGCTGCTTGATCTTCAATATATTTTCTTGATGACAGCGAGCCAATTTCTTCATCACTGTTTAGCAATACAGTTATGTTCTTATCAGTCAGCTCATTAAATTCATGCAATGCCTTGAGTGTGTATAGCATCACCACTAGGCCGCCATGCATATCCGCTACACCCGGCCCGTATATTATATCACCTTCACGGGTGAAATTTTGGAATGGACTGCTTAAAGGAAATACAGTATCCAGGTGTCCCATTAATAGGAATCTTTGACCTTCTCCCAAATTACTTGCTAATACATGGTCCGTAACATCAATGTCGTAGTCGCTTCCAGGGCAGCTAGGCATTTCGATAAAGTCCCCAGGCAATTTGGACACAGAGAATCCTAAATTGCGTAACTCAGCACTAAAAATAGCAGCCAACTCATCGACTCCGGCCTTATTAAGAGTGCCAGAATTGATATTAGTAATTCTCTCCAGTAGCTTCAGCATGTCTTCTTCCTGTGAATCAAGCCAGGCTCCAATTTCGATCTCATTTTCACTGATTGCGGGTTCGATATTTTCTACAGTATTCGCAGCAGAGCTGAATATCGTGAGCGACAGGATACTTAACACGGATTTTAGTAACTTCATTTACACTACTCTTCTAAACCATGGATAATTGAGGATACGGGTATTCCCACTATGAATAATTCAATAAACCCCAGTATTGGAAGGTGAGCAACGGCCACAGTGGTAGCGCGTCCAGGATGTTGTTTTCCAACCCACCTCTCTAGCATTGATAAACTTTACTTAAATATCGATAGCGATGCCCCATTGAGAAATGAAGACCATCACGGTAGCCATGTAAAATAGCATACTGGTGGTTGTTCTCAACATCATGCTTTGGGAGCTTTCATTAGTGTTGTGCTATCTAGAAACTGAGCACCTTGCCTCGGGTCAGGTGTTGAATCATTACAGAAGCTTCTAGTGAATACATTGTATTTAGTTAAAACTGTCTGCATAATCCTTCGCCCATGAATGCCGTAAGTGAACCAATTCTCTCAATTCAAAACTTGAACAAAACCTTTGCCGATGGTTTCCAAGCACTCAAAAATATAAATCTGGAAATCCAGAAAGGCGAAATAATTGCCCTGCTTGGCCCAAATGGAGCAGGGAAAACAACATTAATCTCTACTATTTGTGGTATTGTTCAGGCGACCTCCGGCACGGTAACTGTTGCCGGGTATGACATTACTAGAGACTATCGTAAAACTCGATCTATTATCGGTTTGGTTCCTCAAGAACTGACCACGGATTCATTCGAGACTGTCTGGAACACTCTTGTATTCTCCCGCGGGCTTTTTGGCAAGAAAGCTAATTCAGCACATATTGAAAAGGTGCTGAAAGCGCTGTCTCTGTGGGATAAAAAAGACAATATGTTAATGACACTCTCTGGAGGTATGAAACGCAGAGTACTAATAGCTAAAGCACTTTCTCATGAGCCCGCGGTCCTGTTCCTTGATGAGCCGACAGCGGGTGTGGACGTATCTTTGCGCAAGGACATGTGGAAAATTGTCCAAGAGCTAAAAGGTGATGGAGTTACTATTATCCTGACAACGCATTACATAGAAGAAGCAGAAGAGATCGCAGATAGAGTAGGTGTTATTAATGCTGGCGAAATAATTTTAGTTGAAGATAAAACTGCGCTAATGAGCAAGCTCGGCAAGAAACAGGTATCTCTGGATCTTTGTGATCCGCTGGCTACAATTCCACAAAGTCTGGCTGGGTATTCCTTGGAACTTTCTGAAAATAAGGATCAGTTAATTTACACTTTTGACTCTTCAGGAGATCGAACGGGGATTACCTCACTGCTTGATGATTTGAAAGCTGCTGACATATATTTCCGCGACCTAAATACTACCCAAAGTTCTCTCGAAGATATTTTCGTCAACTTGGTCGAGGAGTCATCTTAAATTGAATTTCTATGCAGTGATGGCTATCTACAAATTCGAGATGGCACGTACGCGGCGGACATTAGTGCAAAGTATCGTCGCGCCTGTCATTTCAACTTCGCTCTATTTCATTGTTTTTGGGGCAGCTATTGGTTCAAGAATCACTGAGGTCGGAGGCGTAAGCTATGGGGCTTTTATCGTGCCCGGATTAATAATGCTGAACTTACTAATGCATAGTATTTCAAATGCATCTTTTGCGATTTATTTTCCTAAATTTGTGGGTACAGTATATGAAGTGCTGTCGGCTCCGGTTTCTACGGTGGAAGTAGTGTTGGGGTATGTAGGTGCTGCAGCAACCAAGTCTATTATTCTTGGTCTTATCATTCTCGCAACTGCGACTCTCTTTATTCCTTTGCGTATCGAACATCCGTTAATAATGCTGTTGTTCATATTTCTTACATCAATCACTTTTAGTCTACTTGGGTTTATTTTGGGAATATGGGCAGACAA
This sequence comes from uncultured Pseudomonadales bacterium, assembly GCA_964275945.1. Lineage (GTDB taxonomy): Bacteria > Pseudomonadota > Gammaproteobacteria > Pseudomonadales > Pseudohongiellaceae > UBA9145. The sequence goes on along the minus strand of CAXYEH010000013.1, from coordinate 55,412 downwards.
TTTTGAAAAACTTTCAGTAGTCCCCTCATTAATTATTACACCATTAGTTTTTCTAGGGGGAAGTTTTTATTCAACCGATATGCTGCCACCCTTTTGGCAATCAGTAACTCTGTTCAACCCGGTGTTGTATCTGGTTAGTGGTCTACGTTGGAGTTTTTACGAAATTTCCGAAGTAAATGTATTGGTGAGCTTGGTCTGCATTACAGGATTTATGCTGCTGTGTTTTTCTGTTGTGCTATACATGTTCAGGACGGGCTATAAACTTAGAACTTAGCTACGCGATACCAACTACCTAATTCCTAAATCTATCAGTCATTAAAATGCGCTCACTTATGCGCCATCCTTCGAGGGTTTTTCGCCAGGTATTGCGATAAATACCTGAGCTCCGAATTATAGCTGTCGTATCATTTTCTGTTTGGTGAGTTATCAAGACCATATTTTCCGTTATGGCAGTTGTGGTATTCAGTTCGAGAAAAACTATTCCGGAAAAATGGTGGCGACTCTGACGGTCCGCTAATCGGCCTTCGTGAGATTCTTTTGCATAACGGAAAATCGCCTCTCTACCCTCCAGTCGCGATCCATCGACATATTCACCATGCAGCCATCTTTCCAATACCGCGTTCTTGGTGAATAGGTGCGAGAATCCCAGCGAATCTTTACCATCCCATCGATAAGAGTATTGAGTCAATACATCAGTTATCGCGAGACGATTACTTATGTCTATAAGATTGTCTGCTTTAGAGACCGACATTGAGAACAGAAGAGCAGCCAGAAACAAGCCGTGAAAGAATCTAAATCTTGTGTCTCTACGCTCAGCGACTAAATGCATGATGGGACTCCTTTGGACAGTCCGCCAAGCATAACAATTCTGAGGATTCATGGGCAAAAACATTGTTTTATTCAGCCATGGCCTAATTAATACAAAGGTGGTGACCTAGAGCAAGTGGACATGTCGAGAAAAGGCTCGCAATACCAATCGAATTACACACACTGGTATTTCACTCAGTCAAAGTTAATTGATATGCTGCATACTTCTGCATTGGAGAAGCACAAGTGGCTTATAAGCTAATTACCAAATTCTTATTCTGTTTTATCCTTCTTGTTGCCTCGTTAGCAAGCTCAGCACAATACTCTTCAGAAACTGAAGAAGCTATTACTGCCGCAATGCGGGCGATGGATGCCTTTATGCTGGCCTTTAATGCTCGTGATCCTCGAGGATGGGCTGCTTCGCTAAATTATCCTCATGTTCGATTCGCAAGTGGCAGTGTTACTGTTTGGGAAACTGCCGAGGAGTTTGCCGATACTCAAGCTTTCGAGAGATTGCCAAACACGGGCTGGGATCATTCCCATTGGCTAACCCGAGAGGTCTCTTTGGCATCTCCAAATAAAGTGCATATCAATACAGTTTTTCAGCGTTTTAATGACGACAATGAAATAATTGGCACATATCAATCACTTTACATCGTGACGAAAGTGAATGGCCATTGGGGCACTCAATCAAGATCAAGTTTGGCTCCTTAGCTTTGTCGTCGACGTCGATATTGAATATCCAACTCCATTTTGGAATGAGATTATTTATGTATGTTTCTTGGATAAACTAATTGAGTTTGTGCTGCTCATTTAGAATCCTATGACAATGGGATTTATCCGGGCATTAAAAGGCTTAAAATAGGATTGTGACTTAGAGATAGAATTATGACCAGGTTAGTAACGCGTAGGGAGTTCATTAATTTACTGGGTGCGACAGGGGGTACGGCGGCAGTGTTGCAGGCTGGCTCTGTTCTAGGTTTGCTGCCAGCAACAGCGTCTGCTGCCGCACTTGATCTGCTAGCCTTAGGTTCAGCCAACAAGAAAGTTGCTATCTTGGGTGGCGGCATTTCAGGTCTTACAGTCGCCTATGAGCTTAACAAGCGCGGTTATGATTGCACTGTTCTTGAGGCTTCTCACCGCTGTGGAGGTCGTATCTTCACTGTTCGGCACGGAGATCTAATCGATGAAATTGGCAACCGCCAATATTGTGAGTTCGATGATCAACCTCATATGTATTTCAATGCGGGTGCAGCGCGGATTCCAACTTCCCACCGCAGCTTGCTTGCTTACTGTAAAGAACTCGGTGTAGAGCTCGAAGTTTTTGTTGGTGAAAACAACAATGCATTTTTACAGGATGACGCTCTTGCTAGCGGCAAGCCTTTAAGGGTGAATGACTATAAAACCAATATGCGCGGATTTCTTAGCGAAATGTTGGCGAAGTCGATGTCTGAACAGCAAATGGATGAGCCATTTACAGAAACAGAAGCAGAGAATTTGCTAAGTGTTATCCGTTCGTTTGGTGACTTAAGTGAAGGAGATTTGTACCAAGGGAGTTCAAGAAACGGTTATGCTTCTGGTGGTTACTTAACTCACGGTGTGCAGAAAGACATGCTCGCATTTCGTGATTTATTGCAAAGCAGCATGGGCCGAATCGCATTATCTGCCTACGAAGGGGAGTATGGTCCTTGTCTTTTGCAGCCTGTGGGAGGAATGGACAAAATCATTGCGGGATTTTTGAGAAAGATTGGAGGGCAGGTTAAATATCGTGCGATGGTCGCAGGGATTCAAGTTCGCAACGATGGTGTAGAAATTGTCTATGATCAAGGCGGCGAACGCCGCAAATTAGAAGCTGATTACTGTTTTAATTGTATTCCAACACACCTCGCTGTTGGCTTAGATCATAATTTCTCGAGTGACTATATTAAAGCCATGAAATATGTGCGTCGCGGTGAGGCTTATAAAGCAGCGTTCCAAGCCAAAGAAAGGTTTTGGGAAAAGGAAGGAATTTATGGCGGGATTACACGCATGAATAATTCCAGTCGGGAAATATGGTATCCACCTCATGGCATCCATAAAGATAAAGGTGTTGTATTGGCAGCTTATGATTTTGGTGGGGGAAGTTATTTCACTAAGATGACTCAGCAAGAACGGGTTGGAACACATTTGCAAGACGGCGAAAAAATCCATTCAAATTATCGAGGGATGGTGGAAAAGCCAATTACAATAGCCTGGCATCGGATGAATCATATGCTTGGGTGTGCGGCTCGCTGGCGTCAAAGTTTCTCTGGCTGGACGCACGAAGAAGAAAAAATGTATAACATCTTGCAGGCACCAGCTGGAGGAAGGCACTATGTTATCGGAGATCAAATGAGTATGAATTCCGCTTGGATGGAAAGCGCGATTCTGTCTGCCCATTGGGCGATGCAAGATCTTGATGTGCGAGTGCGTTCTGAGATTGCCAAGTAAATGAGATTAAGAATTCGCGGGGGATGCCTGACCTTTTCTGGAGAAGTGGCATGATCGGAAAGAGAGAAGTAATAGTTTTGTTTGCAGCAATTAGTTTTTATTCTGTGAAAGTCTATGCTGCTGAAAACTCACCAGAGCCATATAACGATCGCTATTGCACGACATGTCATGGCGCTGATGGTAGAGGCAACTATGGTATTAAAGCACCAAGGTTAGCTGGCATGGAGCCTTGGTATCTAAAACGTCAGCTAGAGAATTTTCGAGCGGGAATTCGTGGCACCCATTCTAGTGATCGCGAAGGCATAGCTATGCAGCCGATGGCAGCGAAGCTTAGCGATTCTAGTATCACCGATATTATCTCTTGGGTAGGAAGTTGGGACTATGTGGCCACAGAAATTACTATCGAAGGTAGCGAGTCTCTCGGTCAGCAGCTTTACACTCAATGTGCAAGCTGTCATGGCGTGAATGGCGAGGGGAATGAAGCTTTAGGTGCGCCAGCGCTGAGGGGTCAAAACGATTGGTATTTAGCCACGCAATTAAGAAACTTTATTGAAGGTTGGCGAGGGAGCCACCCTCAAGATAGCTTTGGTCAGCAAATGATACTAATGGCACAATCTCTTCAAAATGATGATGGCATTAAAAATGTCGTCAGCTATATAAACACGCTAAGTAGAAACTAGCTGGTTTTTGCAGATCGAGAGAAAGACCTATTAGCCCTTGGCCTGTCTCTAGGCTAACTATATACTCGAAACAGGCAGTGTTAAGATTTCTAGCAGATAGTGTGCTCAGGAATAAAAGACCAACAAGTAAATCGAATAAGAAAATTAATAAGAAAGTTTGCACTTAGGCGAAAGCCAAACCTTCAGGAGCAAAAAATATGCCCGCGCTCGCTATAGTCAATCTAGTTATCTTTGCCGCTCTACTTAGCTTTATTTATCAGCTATCGAAGAAAGAGCTTGGGCTTTCAAAATTAGTATTAGTTGGTTTGGTTGTTGGAACACTGTTTGGAACTTACCTCCAAATAGTCTTCGGGCGCGAGCATGTGGTTTCTCAGGAAACCATTGAATGGACCAACATAGTAGCAAATTCCTTCGTTAACCTGCTTCGAATGATAATCATTCCCCTAATTTTAGTGACGATGATAGCTGCTGTCCTCAAAGTCAGTGAAATCAAGTCATTGGGGAAAATTGGTGGCTCAGTTGTCGCTATCCTAGTCTTCACTACTATGATTGCTGCGCTCGTCGGGGCATTAATGGCGTCTGTTGCTGGGTTAGATGCTAGCGAGTTTAATCTTGGTGAAACCGAAGTAGCTCGGGCAGAAGTTTTAGAGTCTCGCCAAGACAACATGGCCGATTTGAGCATTCCTCAACTTTTAACCAGCATGGTATCTACAAATATCTTCAGAGACCTTAGCCAATCTAGAAGCATATCGATAATTGCCGTTGTAATTTTTGGGTTACTTTTTGGAATCGCTGCATTGTTGGTTGGACAAGAAGATAAGACTCATGGAGAGCGGATTAGGGGCTTTATAGACACGACGCAAGCTGTCGTCATGAAACTAGTAAAGATAGTGATGAACCTAACGCCTTACGGAGTTTTAGCTCTCATGACCAGGGTTATGTCCACCTCAGATTTTGGAGCACTTATGACTCTCTTAAGTTTCATGATAGCTTCCTACATAGCCATAACGATCATGTTTGCCATTCATGCTTTAATGATTAGTCTGTTAGGAGCCAATGTAAAAAGCTATTTTCAAAAAGTGTGGCCAGTACTAACTTTTGCTTTTGTGACTCGTAGCTCGGCGGCTACTATTCCGCTTACTATTCGTGCACAAATAGAAGAGTTAAAAGTACCAGCACCAATTGCCAATATTGCAGCATCCTTTGGTGCAACCATTGGTCAAAACGGCTGTGCAGGTATTTATCCTGCTATGCTGGCCGTCATGGTAGCGCCTAGCGTTGGAGTCGAGGTTAATTTTGGCTTTATCGTTTATCTCACCTTGGTTGTTGCCATTGGTTCTTTCGGTATAGCAGGCGTGGGCGGTGGTGCTACTAATGCTGCATTAGTAGTGCTCCCTTTGATGGGATTACCTGTTACCGTTGCCGCGCTACTTATAACGATCGAACCACTTATCGATATGGCACGAACCGCCTTAAATGTGAATGGTGCGATTACAACTGGAATGGTTACCTCGCGTTTGTTGGGCAGTGAAGATGAATCAACAGATGCCAACCTAGTAAATCAACCTGTGCAAGAAAATTAGATTTTAGTCCGTAAGACTTTTGTTAGTAGGTTCGTATTGGAGAAATGAGAATGTTAAGAATTAAGAAAATATCTATAGGCGCCATTCTAATTGTATTAATGGGGATTGCCGCAGTTGTAAGTGCACAGGAAATTACTCGTAACAATGAGGGCAGATACTTCTATACTAGTATTACTATTCCCCCGGGTGCTGAAACGATGTATTTAAGTGGCTCTGGCGCAAGTCCCCAAACAGACGGTTCTTGGGGTGATATGCGTCAACAAACTATCGATACTTTTTCCAGTTTTAAAGAAACTTTAGAAGAGCAAGGTTGGGCGATGAGCGATATTGTTCAAGTACGCGCATTTGCTGTTGCCGGTGACGATGGCTTAGATTTCGCAGGATTTAATGCGGGCTACGCTGAATTTTTTGGTACTTCAGATAATTCTAATAAACCAGTACGCTCGTTTGTTGAAATTAAAGATTTGGTTGTCGAGGGCTGGCTGATAGAAATAGAAATACGTGCTGCACGAATGCCATAGAGTTAAAAAAAGCTCTTAGTAGAAGGGCCGATTGTTTATGCGCGCACACTTATCGGTCCTTTTTATTTATATACCGGAGCTTCAGATTTATTGAGAAATAGATTTCCATGAATCTTGTCTAATATTTGTTTTAAACTTATAACGTCTCACTGAAATTCAGCGCGGCTTTCTATAGGAATTTTTTGTGAGTGAAAATTCACAGAGGAACCTACAACTATTGATTTTTCAGGCAAAGATCTTAAGAATAATCTTTAAATGGGTCGGACGACGAAAAGTTTCGCTATTTAGAAATGGCTCAGGCTATCCGTAATGCGCAATCTAACTCAGTGCATTGCCGGAGTAAAACATAACTATTCATCGATTATTGTCCAAGTTATAGATCAAGCGCGCTGCGCATTTCTCTTGCTGTCATTCCCTTCACATAAACATCTGTGCCTTGATCGAATTCTCGGGCTCGCTCTAAACCACCTACTATTACTGGATCAAAACCTGAATCAAAAACCAATTGTGTTATCACTTCCACAGCCTCTTGGTCGTCACCTGCTATCGGGATGGCGATCCGTTCTCCTTCGCGATGGGCTTCATCTTGCACTTCTCTCCAGCTCAACGCATTAAATGCTCTTACCAACCGAACGCCTCTCAGATATTCAGCAGAAACAACCCCAGTGCCTCTTTCTAACGCGTCGGCAGCCATGTCACCGTCGCGCTGAACGTAAGGGTTTCCACAATCAATTACAATTTTTCCTTGCATAAGATGACCGTAATCCCTTCCGATTTGAGGCGTAGCAGCATAAGGTACTGCCACTAAAACAATATCGCCGAACTCAGCTGCTTCCTGAGGATATCCAGCTCGGCACTTTGGCCCCGCCTGTGCCACAAGATCTAGCAAGCTATCCGGATTACGGGAAGAAAATAGAATCTCATGACCTGCTTCAGCCCAGCGTAAACCAACTGAGCCGCCAATTCTACCGGATCCAATGATGCCAATTTTTAAAGAGTTAGATGATTGAGCAAGTGCTTGGCGTGAATTCAGAATAAGTGGCAATGCTCCTAGAGTTCCGGCTGATACTATTAGCTGACTAAGGAATTTTCGGCGTTGATTTGAGGCATTTATCTTCATGATGGGACCTGTCTATATTCTAGATTAATAAGAAAATTCTGTGCTTTCGAGGATGCCCAGAGTAAACAATTCATCATAATTGTTAAAGTCTTTGACCAGTAATCGAGTTAATGAGGTGTGTGTTGAGAAAGTCGAAAAACCTGAACCTAAATTGTTCGCATGCCGCAAGCGTTTCAAACATCTCGAAGAGCACACGCTATTGCCTATCTTGGCTCTTCTCATAGCGCTGAAGATGTTGAGGGTTGAAGGCTCATCCAAAGGGGTGTGTCTAGCAATTAGCGCCGCAGGTTTGAGGTGAATTGAATAGGAGAGCTAGTGCGGGAGGGTGTCTTAAGGTATGTTGTGTGTATGACCTTTTTTCATCATCGGAGAAATAAATCAGCGCCTTTTCTGCTTCTTTTTTACTGCTGTACGCTTATTTATTTTACCTTCGCTATTTCTTATAGCTTTGGCCAGTCGACGTTAGAGATTGATGATTTTAACGCTGCCTATCTTCAATACGGCGAAACCAAGGATTCAGAGCCCGAAATTGCTCGAGAAGCTGCTCGTCGTGCCTATGAACTAGGCAAGGAATTATTTGGTGCAAGTAGTGAGCGCAGTGCAATGCTAGCCATAAACTATGCAACCTTGATTGCCGATGAGTCTGCAAGTCAGTCCTTTCTTGATGAAGCAGTCGAAATATACCAGGCAGTATTTGGATTTGGCTCGGAGACGATGATAGATCCTTTGATGCGACTGGGAAGAACCCTAAATGATCAAGGCAAGGAAGTACTGGCTAGCCAATATTACAGGCGAGCATTGCAATTAGCAGAAACCCATTTAGGCCCAGATTCCAGTAAGGTAGGAAGTATCGAAATAGAACTTGGTGCGATTAGCCTGCGAGTGGGAGAGCTGACTGAGGCTTGGGAAAGGATACAAGAAGCAAAAATAATTCTCAGCAAATATACTGATGCAGGCTCTCAAAGTGGTTTAACTCGCATTGAATTACTTGCTGGTGAATACTTTCTAGCCCGTAATGAATATCAAAATGCCATAGAGCCTTTGCTTAATTCTTTAGCAAAATTTGAGAGATATCCTGGCACTAATGTTACTGTGCGCAATCGTATTGCATTGATCAATGCCTATGAGAATTTGGGGCAGCAAGACTTGGCCACGATTCAATGTCTAGCAATTGGAGAGACCCGTCGGATCGGTGAAAATGAGAACTTAAGACCTGTCTACAGAGCTCGTGCAGAGGAAGTGAACACTCATGGAATAGCTGAAGGGATTCAGATAGAGTTTCTAGTGGATAAAGAAGGTTATGTTAAGAACCCTAGATTGGTCTCGTCGCTGACAAATTCTGTTCTCGGCCGGAATCTCCTGGATTTAATTCAGAGATTTAGATTCGCTCCCAGATTCATTGATGGAACCGTTGTCGATAGCCCTAATCAAACTTACATATTTGATTAAAAGATAAAAGTCAGGCCGGAAATATTTCGATGTTAAAGCAACAGCAAATTCTCTTCTTAGTTTTTTTATTTCAGTCAGTTCATGTTTATTCTCAATCCATTAGTGTGGTTGAGGCTAGTATTAGCGAATTGCAAACTGCTTTGGAAAATGGAAGCACAACATCTCTGCAGCTGGTAGATTTGTATTTAGCTAGAATTGAAGCCTATGACAAACAAGGTCCAGCTTTAAACAGTATAATTAGAATCAACCCTCGCGTTAGAGATCAAGCAGCAGAGTTAGATAATGAAAGAGCACAAACAGGAGCGCGTTCATCTCTCCATGGTATTCCTGTTTTAATTAAAGACAACTACAACACAACTGATATGCCTACAACCAACGGTTCGGTTGCTCTAGCTAATTTTTTTCCAAACCATAATGCGACCCAAGTTGATTTGTTGCTCGACGCTGGCGCAATAATTATTGCCAAGACAAATTTACACGAATATGCCCGCGGCATAACCAGTATTGCCTCGTTGGTAGGCCAAACGAGGAATCCATATGACATTCGCCGCGTGCCTGGCGGGTCAAGTGGTGGAACTGCGGCGGCTGTTGCTGCGAGTTTCGGCGCAATTGGAATGGGTTCAGATACTTGCGGATCGATTCGGATTCCATCTGCTTTTAATAATCTAATTGGTTTGCGCCCGAGCAAAGGCATTTCAAGTATCTATGGAATTATGCCTCTTTCACATACACAAGACACGGGCGGCCCATTAGCAAGAACAGTTGAAGATCTAGCACTGGTGTTGGACTTAACCATTGGTTATGACCGCAATGATGCGGCAACAGAGGTGATGCGGGCGCAAACACCGCCAAAGTTTCTAGAATCACTTAACTCGGTTGATTTGGAGGGACTACGGTTCGGCAAGATTAAAAGTTATTTTGAAGCTGCTAACTCTAGTACAAGAAGCGTAATCGAAGAGGCTTTGGATTGGTATGCCGCAAAGGGCGTAGAAATTATTGAAGTTGAATTATTAGAACAAGGTGAGTTAATCAGTTCGTCAGGAGTAATTCAGCATGAATTCGAGATTGATTTTAATCAGTATCTCGTGGCGAACGGGAGTGAGGAAATAGCAAATGTGAATGATGTTGTGGAATATGGACTTGTCCATGAGGCTTTAGCGAGTCAAATGAAGAGCAGTGTAGAAGAAGAGTTCGATGAAGATGCATATGAGAAATCAATTGAAGCGCGCTCAACGATTCGAATCGCAATTGAAGATCTATTTGAACTTAATAGTTTAGATGTATTGGTCTATCCAACTATCACACAATCACCCGTGCTAATCGGAGATCCTCAGACCGGAAGTAGTTGTCAATTATCAGCCCATTCTGGATTACCGGCCTTATCCATGCCGGTTGGTTTTGCCAGTAATGATTTGCCAGTGGGGATGGAGATTCTCGGAAAACGTTTTCAAGATGCTGAATTGCTAGCCATCGCTAGGCATTATGAAGAGTCAAATAGTCCGCGGCAGACTCCTTCGGTGACTCCAGGCTTGATCAATGGGCAGGCTCCAAGTGTTGAGTCTAGACGATTAACTTTTAGCCAGAATTCAATCTCACTGCAGCTAGACACTGAGTTCTCCATTCAAACGAATTTGTTTTCATTTAGGGTCACTCAAAACCCCGACAATGATGCTGAGATTTTTGCAGTGACTCTTGTAATAGATACAGAGGAAGGTATTGATCTCAATGAGCCTATTGTACTAAATCTCATGGGACCAAATATTAAACAGGCGAGTGGTGAGTATTTTATGAGTGAAGAGTTCAGAGGAGCCTATAATCAAAATCGGCTCTTCCTAAAAGTATTTGCAGACACGACGTCAGTAACTGGGGTAACACAGCAACTATAAAAGAGTAGATTAGTTTTCGATTAATTCCAAAATGCTATCTTTAAATTCGTCTACAGTCAGAGCTCGCTCAGTGGTTAGCTCGTCGGGATCGACATTTACTCCAGCAGCGACATCACCATTTCCCTCTATCAAGGCTTGAGGCTTTTTTATAGAGGGGGGAATAGAAGATACAGCCTGAATTTGTATAACGGGTTTTTGATCAATCGTACGCATTCTTCGTTCGCCCAACACCTCATGGATAAGGAAATGTCCTTGAGACCACCCCAATAACGGATTTAACAAATTTCGGCTGGTTGATTTTACGAAATAGATCCCCTGTTCTCCGTCTTTAGGTATTACCAATCCACTTACTTCTACAATCTGATTGTTAAAAGATCCTCCGGCAAATTTTAGTTCTATCAAATCAGATGAATAATCACCCTTAAGCACATCATTGATTTTAAAAGTCACATAGGTGTTTATAATGCCCGAATTTGAGTCCTGTCGAGTTTCATGCAAAATAACTTCACCTTCAAATATGAGCTCCGCATCGTTGGCCACTTTATCAATGTCCATGCCGAGGATAGTTGTTGCAATTCCAGATGAAGGATATATAAAAGCAAATAGCGATATCAGGGGAAGGCTGAATCTTCGGAATAGCATAGATCTTTCCATTGAGTTTCTAAACTTCTTTATCCAATTATTGATCGTTTTCGATCGCACCAGATTAGCCAATTCGAGCAGGTTTAATTAAATTTTTACTGTTTATTAGAACGGTTGAAACATGCAACAGCAACTTGAGCCGCTGTATTTAGCAGATTGAATTAGAATGTAGGTTGATCAACTGGCAACAAAACTACTGGAACCATTTCGCTGTATTGAAACCAATCCCCGTCAATTCTAACAATGTTTTCTTCAGTCTCATCGAGACGAGCGGTACCAGTAAATTCAACATCTAATCGAGGAATGCGAATAGTAATTTTGCGTCCCTCGACTCTCACTGTGTCTGCAGGCATTCCGTAAATTCCCATACCGCCGCTTACTAGAGCGGCAGCGTACTGTCCTTCTCGCAGGCTGAAAGTAAAAGCCAAGTTCGTGCTGTCCCTGCCAATAACCAAAGGTCCTTCCCAAGAACCAACTAGAGACGGGGTTTCTAGTTTCTCCTGAGCTTGCCCCGAGGCCACAACGGTTGATAGACAGAATAGAAGCATTTTCAGTTGTTTGATCATGCTTAGAATCTTAAATCACCAAGCCTACTTAGCGCAATGTTGAATTATGGCCCAGATGGCTATTCGGGGTCACCGGGAAAGAACAAGGAAAAGATTTTCCCAAAACCTATTTTTCATATTAGCAAGCGGAGTCAGCATTAAATAAATCCTAAAAGATAGCTGAGGCTTGAACATGGAGTAGGAGCAAATCTCCAATGTGATGTTGATCCACAAATAGCTTGTCGACAGAATTATTATCTAAACAAATTTAAATCGATGGCCTCTGCCATAGCTTTATACCCTGCATTATTTGGATGTAAATTGTCTTCTGTATAGGCTGGCAGTATGTGTTTTGGATTAGATGGATCTCTCACCACTGCATCAAAATCGATTACGCCATCAAATTCACCGCTGTTCCTTATAAATCTATTGACAGCTTGTCTTTGTACCTCACCTTCTTCGCTGTAATACACTGCCTCTTCGAAGGGAGTTAATGTTGCGCCAATAATTTTTATTCCCTTTGCATGGGCACGAGCGATTATATTTCGATAGCCACTAATTATTTTATCAGCCAAAATCGGTGCGCCAGATTCCATAGTAGCCATGCCGATATCATTAATACCTTCCATAAGAATCATGTGACTAACTTTATTCATTGCCAGAACATCGCGTTCAAAGCGGGCTTGAAGATTTTGACCGAATTGTGGACTAGACTCCGTTGTGACACGATTACCACTTATTCCTGCGTTAATTACGGCAAATTTATTTATACCAGTGTCATTGAATATCCTACGGGCAAAATGATTTGGCCACCGTTGATTACCGGAATCTGTAGAGCCCCAACCATCTGTTATCGAGTCACCGACAGTTGCAATCGTCGTTATATCGCCATCATTAATTACATCGATTGCAGTCAGAAGGTTCCATGCTGGTGTTTCGGCTTGTACTGGTAAATTAGTACTTGAGCTATGATTTCCCGGTAAAGAAATAAAATTCGTTTGGTTAGAGAGTGCGTGAGCTGTAAGGAAATCGAATTTATCCGGTAGATACAAACTAATACTTAAGTTAGTAAGTTCGGGAACGTTAGTTACAACAGGGTCACTAAAAATTACTGCACCGCGGGACAGAATTATCGAATTTTCGCCGTTAAACGTTATAGGCAGTTCGGTATTACTTTGAATAGAGCTTCCTTCAGCTTGCAAAGCAACACTTGCATCGCCAATAACTACTGGTGCATCTCCATGATAATTTGCTAATCGAATTCTTAATGCATTTCCTCCAACGGAAGTATGTACAATCAAGCGTAGGGTTTGATTGTTCACTAACTCATTGTCTTCACTAGTCGGTGGAAGGGTGCTGGGGCTGGTTGCCCAAGTCGTAATCCAGCGAGGATCATTGTGTCCTTGGGCAATAGCACCAAAAGTCGCTGCACCAAGTATTAGTGAGAGTAGAAGTTGAGAAGCTAGGCGAGACTTAATGATCATTGCAATGTCCTATGCTAGGGCGATCTCCGGAGTAAAGCATAGATAGCTATAGATTTAAATCCAGCCCATATGTTGCGGTAGAACTTTCGAGTTGATATAAAACGCGATCGTAATCGTCAGGGTTCAAATCATGAAAATATTACCAGCGGTAGAAATGGAATCTCCCAGCGGTATTGAAGTAAATGCATCGATAATTTGGCTACATGGTCTGGGAGCGAATGGCGATGATTTTGCGCCGATAGTTCCACAGCTGAATCTTCCTTTAGACTTTGGCATACGATTTATATTTCCCCATGCACCCTCTATCCCTGTAACCATCAATAATGGTTATGTGATGCCGGCTTGGTATGACATAAAACAAATGGACATAGATCGCCATGTTGACGATGAACAACTGAAACAATCGGCTCAATGGGTACATAATCTTATAAATCGCGAACTTGAACGAGGCGTCGTTAGTGAGAGGATCATAGTCGCAGGATTTTCCCAGGGTGGAGCAGTTTCTTTTGAAGCTGCCTTAACCTATGAAAAGCCACTTGCTGGAATAATGGCCCTTTCAACCTATTTCGCCACGGCACATACCATCGAGATCAATCCATTGCATAGCTCCCTGCCTATCCTAATCTGTCACGGAGCTCTTGACCCGGTAGTGCCAGAATCTATGGGGAAGCAGAGCCTAACTACCTTGCAAAACTTGAAATTTGAGCCGGAATACAAAAGCTACCCTATGGAACATGCTGTTTGCCCTCAAGAAATAAGTGATATAGGCGCCTGGATAGCTCGGATTCTTGCTTAAATAAAAATTGTTGACCTTAGAGTCAACTCTAAGCTTATACTGTAATCTAAGTTAATTTAAAACATGGCTGACGGGATGTTGAAAATCAGTGAACTAGCTGCAAAAATAGGCTTATCAGCGCACACCATTCGCTTTTATGAAAAGCATGATCTGATTAGAGCCAGTGAGCGAAGTGAAGCTGGCTACCGCTTCTACAATGATTCAGACATTCGTCGGGCTGAATTCGTGAAGGCAGCGCGCAATATTGGCTTTTCTTTGGAAGATATTTCCCAACTATTATCAATTCGTGTGGATAAAAGTAGCCACAGTTGCCAGGAGGTGACTGATATTACTCAACACAAATTAGATGAGGTCAATGAAAAGATTTCTGAACTCGAGTCAATGCAAAATACGCTCCAAATATTACTAAAGAGCTGTTGTGGAGGCCCCGAAAAGGCGACTCACTGTTCGATTATCGAAGCGCTGGAAGCCAGAGCGGTTGTTAAAAATAGGAGTGCTGCTTAATGAATTTTCTAACTATTTTTTGGAATTTGGTGATCGAAAGTGCCCCATGGCTGTTGGTAGGTTATTTGCTGGCGGGAATTATTAAACAAGTGATTCCCAGTAGTTGGGTTGAAAAACAATTGGCAGAACCGGGATTTGTTTCAATTGTAAAAGGTGCTTTTATTGGTGCGCCACTACCTCTTTGTTCCTGTGGTGTAATTCCTACTGCTCTAGCGATTCGTAAAGCAGGGGCTTCAAAAGGGGCAACGTCTTCATTCTTAGTGGCGACTCCTGAAACTGGCGTCGATTCAATTTCTTTCTCCTATGCTGTGCTAGGACCAATTTTCGCTCTGATGCGCCCTATCGGTGCATTAGTAAGTGCGATCATCACCGGCATGCTAGTGAATTCTTTCGATAAGGAAGAAGTAATTTCAGAGACAAGTAGTTCACAAAGTGTAAGTTGCTGCAGTAACAAGCAACAAGAACAAAAGGATGTAGCTCCGTTAACTCAGAGATTTATTGGCGCATTCAAATATGGTTATGGGCAAATGATTACTGACACCGCAAAATGGCTAGTCATCGGCCTAGTAGCTGCTGCAGTAATAACAGCCTTAGTCCCTCAGTCATTTTTTTTGCAATGGGGTAATGGCTTGGTCGCAATGATAATCATGGTAATCGTCGGTTTGCCTATGTATATCTGTGCAACTGCGTCAACGCCTGTTGCAGCCGGTCTACTCTTCGCGGGGATATCTCCAGGTGCTGCACTTGTGTTTATGTTGACAGGCCCGGCAACAAATATTGCCACGATGGGAGTGATTAAGGAACAACTGGGCACACGTTCTCTAATCGCCTATTTGGCGGGTGTGATAGGAGCTGCTATTGCCTGTGGGCTAATACTTAATGAACTCTACCAAGTCTTTGCTTGGCCTTTGCAAATCTCTATGTCTGAACATGAGGCATTTCCGCTATGGCGACAGTTAGCCGCTGTAGTTTTAGTGGGGTTGATTGCAAGAGTCTGGGTGCAACCGCTGTTCTCTAAAAAGGAAACTCAGCCAGTAACTGCAGAACAGATTTAGTTACCAAGCCCCCTTGCGGATGCTACGTGATGATTTGTGTCAAGCTCAAGCAGCACATCGGATTTTTCTGGTAAAAACTTTAAACTATGACGAGTCAACCTTTCGTAATGCTGGATGAAGCGCTCTAATTGCTCTTCATCCATTAACGCGGGAGCATCCAATGAGCTTATTTTTCTAAGCTTCTCTTCTTGCAGTTTTCGCCATTCAAATACCTGCTCATAGGAAGGTGCTTTCAACATGATCAGAAATTGGATTTGATTAAAAACAGACTGATAGTGATCTGCCAATTGAGAATTAACGAACTCTCGCCAGTTTCTATCTGAA
Organism: uncultured Pseudomonadales bacterium; assembly: GCA_964275945.1. GTDB lineage: Bacteria > Pseudomonadota > Gammaproteobacteria > Pseudomonadales > Pseudohongiellaceae > UBA9145. Next base: position 39,547 of record CAXYEH010000013.1, on the reverse strand, counting down.
TCTTCTTGTGCTTCGAATACATTGATCGGATCTTTTAACTGAGCAGCGTCTTGCACTGGAGCGGCAACGCACCACCCTTCAAGTATTATCAAGTCTAAGCGGCCGTTGACGCGTTTCCAGTTCGATTCAGAATAGCGATCGTCCAATGCCTTATTAAATCTTGGCAAGCAAACAGATTGACCAGGTTGCTGAGCGTGCAAGCTGTTCAACTTCTCTAAGAGCAATGCTATATCATGGGTGCCCGGCACGCCCCGAGTTATTAGCATTGGATGTTCTTTTTCTGCAAGCTCTTGTCGTTCCTTTTTTGTGAAATAAAAGTCGTCAATTGAAAAGCTGGCCATATTAAATTCTCGAGCTTCCAGCAGTCGGACAAGCAACTTAGTTAAGGTAGTTTTACCTGTGCCTTGAGCGCCATTAATGCCCAGCAACAAAGGCCGCTTTGATTTCAAAATCAATTTCGCAATTTTTTCGGCCAACGGCACAAAGTACTTTATAGCATCTTGCCCATAGGACTCTGGCAAGGACTCCTGTTCAATGAAATCGTGGATGAGTTGTGAATACATTGTGTATAACTAGCAAGCTAAGTGTTGAGACTGTTGAACCCAGGACATAGTACAGTGGCATGATTAAAAGGATCAATTACTACGTGCCGAGCAAAATAAGCCTGTGTTACGATGACACGATCTAGTTAGGTTTTTGCGTTTTTCCTCTGACGGCTATTGAGTTAATGAAGTTTTAATGAAGTTTCCTATTCTTCCAGAACGACCATTGTTAATTTCTCCAAGCTTAGCTGCAACGATTGGTTTACAAGAAGCTCTTATGTTGCAAGTACTAGCAGATTTACTCGAATTTCGTGAGCCGGTGGCATTATCAAATAGTCCAGAACTTAAAGGAGTAAAAGTTGCATATTCAGAGCTGCTCTCTCTTTTGGGATTTTGGGAACTTAAAGACATTAAGTATATCCAGGCAAATCTGCAGAATCTGGGTATGCTAACGGTCGAATCTACGACTGCAGACGATGAAATCCTCGTTGCTATAAATGACAAAGGGCATGCCAAAGTAAAGAGTGGAAATGAAATTGCCAAATCAACTTCAAAAATGCCAAAAGTTCCTAACAGTGGAGCTGCTTCTTTAATACCTATAGATTGGCAGCCAGATCAAAATTGGATCCGTTTGTGCGAACAACATTCAATCCCAGAACAATTTATTTACACGCTAATACCCGAATTCGTGAATTATTGGAGAGATCGTGGGCAATCACGTTTCTCCTGGGGGAATGCCTTCTACAAACACGTTTTGAAAGAATGGCGTAATGAGCAAACTCGAAAAGGGGTCCACGAATCAGCTACTACTATGTCGGCAACTTGGTTCCCAAATCCGGATGCGGTAGAGATTCTCGAAAACGCAGATATCAATCGTAGTTTTATTGAGGATGCCGTTCCAGAATTTGTTCTCTACTGGCAGGAGAGGGGGGTTGTGCACGGTGCCTGGAATACGAAGTTTATTGAACATATTCGCCGTCAATGGGCTAAGTTTGCGGCTTCCTTCGGCAGAGATGATACACCTAGAGCTATCTCTGGTGACTGGCAACCCAGTGTGGACTGTTTCGAAATCTTAGCCCTGGCTGAGATTGATGAAGATTGGGCAAAAAGCCGAGTACCTGAATTCGTTTTGTATTGGAAAGACAGTCAGCAAGTTAAATCTTCCTGGAATACCGTTTTTCTTCAATTTATTAAGCAAGATTGGGCTAGACAACTAAAACATTTGGAAACTACCGAAGCATCAGATGCAGAAAATCAATCCATTGCTGGATCAAGCCAGCAAAGAGTTAAAGAGAAATTCCAGCAAATCGCTGACCGAAGCTGGGCAGAGTAGTAAATCACCCGACCTAAGCCGCGACCGCATTGCTGAGCCTGATTATGACTATGAGAATGATAGAGTGCGCGATCATGTCGATGCTATTAATCAAGTTTTCGCTGAATTCGAATTTGCTTATCACAATCAGTTTCATAAGGCCTTTGCGGAATCTGAATCTTTAGTGATAGCTAAGAAATATTGGCTTAGTAGTTTGGAGCGATATTCTCCGCGCCAAATCGTGGCTGCTGCGAAAAAAGTGATTCAATCACAGGAATATTTGCCCTCTATAGCAGTTTTCACACGTGCTTGTGATGAGGGAACGGGTCTCTTTGGCCTGCCTTCAGTGAGACAAGCCTACTTGGAAGCCTGTTCTGCTCCTTCACCGAAGAAACACTATAACTGGAGCCACGAAGCTGTTTACTTTGCCGGCAAGGCGACTGGATGGTATCTATTAGCAAATGAGCCTGAATCATCCGCGCTTTCAGTTTTCGAATATCATTACGAACAATTGTGCAGGCGAGTTGTTAATGGGGACCAGCTCACTATTGAAACACCTGAGGCATTATCGGACAAGATAGAGCGCAAGCTAGGCAAGGAAGAGGCTAGAGCACGTATCGCAAAATTGAAGAAAAATCTGGGGCTTTAGCTATGGGCTGCACACTAAGCATTTAATTTTTTGTGTTTGATACGTTTCGGCTGAGAAGAGTCACCCAGATGTTTTTTTCGTTCTGCTTCATAATCTGAATAGTTGCCTTCGTGAAAGAACACTTTGCTCTCGCCTTCAAAGGCGAGGATGTGGGTGCAGATGCGATCGAGAAACCAGCGATCGTGAGAAACTACAATAGCACAGCCTGGAAAGGCCAAGAGCCCTTCTTCCAGGGCTCTAAGTGTTTCTACATCCAAGTCGTTTGTCGGCTCGTCCAGTAATAAGACATTTCCACCCCGTTTAAGCAATTTGGCCATATGTAATCGGTTGCGCTCACCACCGGATAAATCTTTGACAAATTTCTGCTGGTCACCACCACGGAAATTAAATCGACTCGCATAGGCACGAGAAGAAATTTCATATTTACCGATCTTCAGCAAATCCTGTTCGTCGGAAATTTCTTGCCACACAGTATTCTTCCCGTTCAGTTCGTCACGGCTCTGATCGACATAAGCCAGATCCACGGTTTCACCTAATTCTATGTAGCCGGAATCTGGTTGTTCGCTGCCCACTAACATCCGAAGAAACGTTGTTTTGCCTGCGCCATTGCCACCAATTATGCCCACTATGCTGCCTTTAGGTACGGAGAAACTTAGCTTGTCGATTAGGATTTTATCGCCGAAACTCTTACACAAGCCTATAACTTCAAGGACTTTATCACCGAGTCTTGGTCCAGGAGGTATATAAAGCTCTTGAGTTTCATTGCGTAATTGAAAATCTTGGGAATTCAGCTCTTCGAATCTCGCTATTCTAGCTTTGCTCTTGGATTGACGACCTTTGGGATTAGCGCGGACCCATTCCAATTCAGATTTGATTGTACGTTCATGAGCTGCTTGTTGTTTTCCTTCTACAGCTATTCGTTTTTCCTTAGTTTCCAGCCAAGCACTGTAATTCCCTTCATAGGGGATGCCATGACCGCGGTCCAATTCCAGAATCCAACCTGCAGCATTGTCTAAAAAATAACGATCATGTGTAATAGCAACTACGGTACCCGGGTATTCCTGAAGAAATCTCTCCAGCCACGCTACGCTTTCCGCATCAAGGTGGTTGGTGGGTTCATCCAGGAGAAGCATATCAGGTTTAGAAAGCAACAATCGGCAAAGTGCAATACGGCGCTTTTCTCCTCCGGATAAATGCCCTACAGATTCTTCCCAAGCAGGCAAGCGCAGAGCATCGGCCGCAATCTCTAAGGTTCTTTCAATTTGCCAACCATCCACAGCATCAATGGCATTTTGTAATTCACCCTGCTTCTCAAGTAAGACATTCATCTCTCCGTCTTCCATTGGCTCGGCAAATTTGTCACTAATTGCATTAAATTCTTCAACTAAGCCAATAATGTCTCTAATACCATCTTGCACATTTCCCCGCACATCTTTGGAATCATCCAATTCTGGTTCTTGGGGTAAATAGCCAATGTTGATGCCGGGCTGGGGTCGGGCCTCGCCGTTAATATCGGTGTCTCTGCCTGCCATTATCCTAAGCAGTGTCGATTTGCCCGCTCCATTGAGACCCAATACACCAATCTTTGCACCAGGGAAAAAAGAAAGTGAAATATCTTTCAAAATTTCTCTTTTGGGCGGCACTACCTTGCCAACACGGTGCATCGTGTACACAAACTGCGACATTCTTAACTCCGAGACCTGTTTTTATGAAGCGCCTATTATTGTATACGACATGTCGTGTTTCTTGGAAAAAAATTGGTAGCAAAACCCCAATATATAGATGCTCATCGAAGAGTCATCGGGTAGAATATCGCCTTCGAAAATCTCAGCTAGATATTGGGAGTAGTGAATGTTCAAAAGCGATATCAGCCTATCGGAATTTGATCCAGAAATTAGTGCAGCTATCGAAGCGGAAAAAACTCGTCAGGAAGAACACATTGAATTGATTGCATCAGAGAATCATACTAGCCCTCTAATAATGGAAACGCAGGGCTCAGTATTAACTAACAAATATGCGGAAGGTTATCCGCGAAAGCGCTACTACGGCGGCTGTGAAAACGTCGATGTAGTTGAAGAAATAGCGATTGCCCGTGCTAAAGAATTATTTCACGCAGATTATGCCAACGTACAGCCTCACTCTGGTTCGCAAGCAAATGCATCGGCCTACATGGCTTTGCTTGAGCCAGGTGATACTCTCTTAGGAATGAGTTTAGCGGATGGTGGGCATTTGACCCATGGCGCTAGTGTTAGCTTTTCGGGAAGGATCTATAAATCGATTCAGTACGGTCTAAAAACAGGAACCGGTGAGGTCGATTACGATCAAGTAGATGCGCTAGCCCAAGAACACAAACCGAAGCTAATCATAGCTGGTTTTTCGGCTTACTCTAGAGTTATTGATTGGCAAAAATTTAGAGACATTGCTGACAGTATTGGAGCCTATTTTCTTGTTGATATGGCACATGTCTCAGGGCTAATTGCAGCCGGTGTGTATCCAAGCCCAGTGAATATAGCTGATGTGACCACATCGACTACTCATAAGACTCTGCGCGGGCCGCGCGGCGGAATCATTCTGGCGCGGTCTAATCCAGACCTCGAAAAGAAATTAAATTTTGCGGTATTTCCTGAAAGCCAGGGTGGACCATTAATGCATGTGATCGCAGCTAAAGCTGTTTGCTTTAAGGAAGCCATGAACGAAGGTTTCGTTAGCTATCAAAAACAAACCATCGAAAACGCGCGTACGATGGCTAAGGTTTTTATAGATCGTGGGTTTGATATTGTTTCCAATGGAACTGATGATCATCTCTTTCTTTTAAGTTTAATAAAGCAGGGTGTTACAGGTAAAGATGCGGACGCGGCTCTAGGAAGGGCGAATATCACAGTTAATAAAAACGCGGTTCCCAATGATCCTAATCCACCGTTTGTTACTAGTGGGCTGCGTATTGGCTCCCCGGCCATAACTACTCGTGGTTTTAAACAAGCAGAGGTTAGTGAACTAACTGGATGGATGTGCGATATCCTGTATGATTTAGAGAATGAAGAGAAAATAGTTGAAGTAAAATCTAAAGTGGTAGAGCTTTGCTCGCGATTCCCTGTATACCAATAACTATTTGCAATCAGGCTATTTAATAATCAACAAGAAACAACTAGAGCAAAAGGTTTTATATGCATTGCCCTTTCTGTAGTGCCGTAGACACTAAGGTAATAGATTCTCGTTTAGTATCTGAAGGAAATCATGTGCGCAGAAGGCGCGAATGTATTACCTGCGAAGAACGATTCACGACCTACGAATCAGCAGAATTGGTTATGCCAAGAATCATTAAACAAGACGGCATTAGAGAACCGTTTAACGAAGATAAACTTTTCGCAGGCTTATCTAAAGCTCTGGAGAAAAGACCAGTCAGTATTGAAAAGGTGGAAGAAGCAGTCAGTCGTATTAAAGCCAATCTTCGCTCAACGGGCGAAAGAGAAATTCACTCTCGCAATGTGGGCGAGCAGGTAATGAAAGAGCTTCGAGAGCTCGACGAAGTTGCCTTTGTCAGGTTCGCTTCAGTTTATCGAAGCTTTAAAGATCTTAATGAGTTTAGAGAAGAAATCGATCGGCTGTCAAAAGACACCTCAAGCTAGTTCCAACAATCACTTTCAATTCTGTTAGAATCGTAAAACTTTACAACGATATAATTTTGCTCGCGAAGATTTTTAGCTCTTATCGATAGTACGGAGACAAAGAGTTTTTGTTATGAAGGCTCTACAGAATCAACAGCTTGATCCAGCTATTCTTGAATGGCCAGTCTATATGCAAAGAGCATTGCAATTGGCTGGTAATGTATTGTGCACCACACCAAATCCCCGGGTCGGATGTATTATCGTAAATAATAATAGCGTCGTTGGAGAGGGCTGGCACATAGCTGCTGGCCAAGCGCACGCTGAAGTAATGGCTTTGCGATCAGCTGGAGATCTTGCACAAGGAGCAACTGCTTTCGTTAGTTTAGAGCCTTGTGCCCACCGCGGCCGAACAGGTCCTTGCAGCCAAGCTCTGATTAAAGCCGGAATAGCTATAGTTGTTGTTGCGGGTATTGATCCTGATGAGCGAGTCGCAGGGCAAGGAATTCGAGACTTAGAGGCGGCCGGTATAGAAGTATTCCACCTAACCGATTTTGAGTCTGAAGCTCGTGATCTCAATACTGGCTATTTCAAGAGACAAGAATCTGGATTGCCACTCGTTCGCTTAAAATTAGCAATGAGTTTGGATGGTCGAACTGCTTTGGCAAATGGTGAGAGTAAATGGATTACTGGAAAGGAAGCGCGTGCCGATGTACAAAAATTGCGAGCAAGCAGTAGTGCGATAATTACCGGAATTAACACTGTGCTGTCCGATGACCCAGCACTCAATGTTAGAGCAAATGAGCTTGCATTAAGTGAGAGCGAGTTGATGAACAATGCTGAATTATTTGCATCACAACCATTGCGCGTCATAGTAGATAGTCAAATGCGGACACATGGCACCGCAAAAATACTAAGTGAGCCAGGCTTAGTGAAAATATTCTGTAATGAAGGTATGAATGTTAAAAATAACTTTGCAAACAACGTTGAAATTATTCAGTCCATTTCGGACTCCCAAGGAGTTAATTTAAATTTTATGCTAGAATATCTCGCTTCAAAATTTACATGCAATGATGTGTTGATTGAAGCTGGTCCTACCTTAAGTGGTAGTTTTATTCGCGCAGGATTGGTTGATGAACTAGTCGTTTACATTGCGCCTAAGTTGCTTGGTAGCGATGCGAAACCATTGTTTGAAATCACTGGCTTAGAGTCATTGGTGGAAAGCACTCAATTTGTAACTAGTGAAGTAACGCAAATAGGAACCGACATTAAAGCCATGCTCATCAGAAGCTAAGTTTTCATCTTATGTTTACCGGTATAATAGAAGCAATTGGCGTAGTTCAAAGCCTTAGTAAAATCCAAGACGAATGGCGCTTGAAGATTGATTGCGCCCAATTGGATATGTCTGATGTAAAGCTCGGAGACAGCATTGCCGTGAGTGGATGCTGCCTTACAGTAGTTGAATTGGATCAAAAATGTTTTGGAGCGGATGTTTCTAACGAAACAATTCGCTGTACGGCATTAGGTCAAGTAAAGAGCGGTACTGTCGTAAATTTGGAAAAGGCGATGTTGGCGACTAGTAGATTCGGTGGGCATATAGTCAGTGGCCATGTCGATGGAGTTGGCACACTAGTAAGTTCAGATCCTGAAGGGCAAAGTATGAGATTAGTATTTGAAGCGCCGAATGAACTTTGTAAATATATTGCAGCCAAGGGATCAATCTGCGTCGATGGTACTAGTTTAACCGTTAACAAAGTACATGGTTCGCAATTTTCGATTAATATTATTCCACATACTCAGACGGAAACTATTATTGGTAGTTACGAGATCGGTAACCGGGTTAATCTCGAAGTCGATTTAGTGGCACGTTATCTAGAACGTCTCGCGCAAGGAGATAAGGCTGAGCAGTCAGCTCTGCTTGATAGAGAATATTTAAAAGCCAACGGGTTTGATTATTACTAGCTATCTAAACATGGAACTTAATTCAATAGAAGAAATTGTCGATGATATCCGTCAGGGTAAGATGGTTATATTGATGGACGATGAAGACAGGGAAAATGAGGGAGACCTTATTATCGCTGCTGAACGCGTGCGCACTGAGGATATTAATTTCATGGCCACTAATGCCCGTGGATTAATTTGCCTTACTTTAACTAAAGAGCGCTGTGAATATTTGAAACTACCTTTAATGGTAAATGAAAATAACACGCCCTATAACACGAACTTTACTGCGTCGATTGAAGCTGCAACCGGCGTAACAACGGGAATATCTGCTGCGGATCGAGCTCGAACTATTCGCGTTGCGGTAGCTAGAGACAGTCAACCCGATGACATAGTACAGCCCGGGCACATATTCCCCATAATGGCACAACCTGGTGGCGTGCTGCGTAGAGCAGGTCATACTGAAGCAGGATGCGATCTTGCTCGACTCGCGGGCTATCTCCCTGCTGCTGCTATTGTAGAGATTATGAATGAAGACGGCTCAATGGCCCGCCGTGAAGACTTAGAAGTATTCGCAAAGAAGCACGACATAAAAATTGGAACAATTGTAGATCTAATTCATTACCGTATCGCCAATGAACGCACTGTGACACGAGTAGAAACAAACACACTACAGACTCAGTATGGGGAATTCATTGTCCATAGCTACAAAGATTCCATTAGTGGCAGTCTACATTTAGCTTACGTAAAAGGGGAGATACAGAGTAGCGATTCCGTGCTAGTTCGAGTTCATATTCCGAATACTGTAAGAGATGTTTGTGAAACCTTTAATGTAGAACGAACAAGTTGGTCTTTTTCCAGTGCTCTAGAGCAGATTAGCAAAGAGGGTAAAGGTGTTGCCGTGTTATTATCTGGGGACGACTACGGACAGAACCTGGAACATAATTTGGCGTCTGCGTTGGCAAGACACGGAGAGGTTACGCCAGCGAATAGGCCCGGTAGCGATCTGACAATTGGAACAGGGTCGCAAATCTTAAGAGACATTGGCGTTGGAAAGATGCGCTTGCTAAGCTATCCAGCTCGATTTAACGCAATCTCAGGTTTCGATTTAGAAGTAGTTGAGTTTGTTCAGTTTAATCAAAAATAGAAGTCGCTTTTGTTAGATTTCTCAACTTGCTAGGAAAGTATCATGAGTACGATAAAAACTATCGAAGGCAGTTACGCTAACTCAACTGCCAGTTATGGAATCGCAGTTGCGCGGTTTAATAACTTTATAGTTGAGCGATTATTGGATGGCGCACTTGAAGCGTTGCGAAAACATGGCATTCAGGAACGCGACGTTACCATAGTAAAAGTGCCTGGCGCTTATGAGTTACCTCTTGCTGTTAAAAAAATGGCGGAAAGTAAATCCTACGATGCTATTATTGCCTTAGGTGCAGTGATTCGTGGCGGTACACCGCATTTCGAATACGTAGCAGGTGAGTGCGTTAAAGGTCTTAGTCAAGTAAGTCTAAACACTGGCATCCCAGTCGCTTTTGGCGTCCTTACAGTAGATACTATTGAGCAAGCTATTGAGCGAGCCGGCACTAAAGTAGGCAATAAAGGTGAAGAGGCAGCTCTTACTGCTATCGAAATGCTAAGCCTTGCGCGCCAGTTGGAGAGCTAAGTGGCAGTTAGCAAAACTGCAACTGCAACCAAGTTAATTCGTGGCGACCGCAAGAAAGTCCCTCTCGTCCAGCGAAGAAGGGCAAGAAAACTAGTTCTGCAAGCTTTGTATCAGTGGATTATGGCCGGCGCTGATCCTGAGCAAATTGCAAAACAGTTTCATGAAGAAAATGAAGGCAAGATGGATTGGGAATTCTTCGATAATGTTTTTATGGATATTCCAAAAATCATTGAGTCTTTGGATTCTCACTTAGTTCCTGTGTTGGATCGGGATTCGAAAGAACTCGATCCTGTGGAAAAGGCACTTCTCTATTTAGGCACATATGAACTTGCCCACCGTGCCGACGTGCCCTATAAAGTCGTCATCAATGAATGTGTAGAATTAGCAAAAATATTTGGTGCAACGGAAAGTCATAAATATATTAATGGCGTGCTTGACAAACTTATCCCAAAATTGCGACCGACAATTGTTTCTCGTCGGTAGTAATTTCATAGTCTAAATTCTATTTATACTCATCATGAGTCTTAGCGAATTTGAAGTTATAAGAGAATTCTTTAACAAGAAAGAGCTCGCTTTGGATCGCGAGGAAGTATTGTTAGGAATTGGTGATGACGCAGCACTTCTAAGTGTGCCTTCTGAGAAAGTCTTATCAATTTCTACTGATATGTTGGTAGAGTCAGTTCATTTTCCGAAAGATGCTGCGCCTGCTCAAATTGCCAAGCGTGCCCTGCTTGTAAATATTAGTGATCTTGCAGCGATGGGAGCGGAACCTTTGTGTTTCACATTATCTCTTGCCCTCGCCAAGCAAAGCGAAAGATGGTTACAACAATTTAGTCAAGGATTGGTTGAAATTGCACAGCGCTATAACATTGCCTTGGTAGGTGGTGATTTGGTGGCTGGCCCAACTACGATATCTATTCAAGTCCATGGGCTCAATAGTTCTGAAAATTGCCTGCGGAGAGATAGGGCTAGAGTTGGTGACTTAATATTCGTCACAGGTTGTCTGGGTGATGGGGCAGTTGCATTGGTTAGTCTAGGATTAAAAACTCACCTGGGCGATTCCTTTAAGATCAACAAAGAAGAATATTCAATAAATTGCCAAAATTATTTTAATAGCATCTATTTCGAACCTGAGCCTCGAATTGAGTTTGCAAGAAGCTGTGGCAAATACATCGCAAGCGCTATTGATATTTCTGATGGTTTGATTGGAGATCTGGGACATATTTGTAAAGCAAGCGGAGTTGGTGCAACGCTGTTTGTCGACGAAATTCCATACTCCCAATCAGCAAATTGCTGTATGTCAAAACCTAATTTGCTGCAGGCGGCGCTATATGGTGGAGATGATTACGAGTTGTGTGTGACCGTAGCAAAAACAGATCAAGAAGCATTTATGCAAGCCGCGGAAAGTACAAACACTCCAGTACGTTGTATTGGTGAAATAAACGATAGCGATAGAATTTGCTGTCACAACAATTCTGGCGAAGAGCTCCAGCTCCATAATGAGTCCTATATGCATTTTTCGGGAGAAATCCAAGAATGACTGGGCTTGCCAGAACAGTGCTAACTAACCCAATACATTTTTTAGCTTTTGGTTTTGGTGCTGGCCTCTCGCCTAAAGCGCCCGGTACTGTTGGGACAATTGTTGCTGTTCCATTCTATTTAGTGCTAGCTCATACCAGTGTCTGGGTTTATGCTGGGATTTTGGCTATTAGCTTCGCTATTGGCATTTGGCTATGCGGGCGCTCAGCAGAGAATTTGGGTGTCCATGACCATGGTGGAATTGTTTGGGACGAGTTTGTTGGCTATTGGATAACTATGTTTATGGCGCCCGCAGGTTGGATGTGGGTAATTCTTGGATTCTTGCTTTTTAGATTGCTAGATATCCTGAAGCCCTGGCCAATTAATTTTATAGACAAACATGTAAAGGGGGGCTTAGGAATCATGCTAGATGACGTTTTAGCGGGTATAATGTCGGCCCTGTGTATTCAGGCCCTGTTTGTGCTGTTCACCCGAATAGGCTGAAAGCAGGGTCTCGAGAGTCTGAGGAAAGTAGCTTGTCAGTTGAATTCGTAGCATCCGCCTCCTTGCCTACGCAGTGGGGGTATTTCACTATTCATGGTTTTGAAGAAAAGAGAACCGGGAAAGAGCATGTCTTACTCACATTCGGTGATGTAAGTGGCGACGACCCCGTACTTTGTAGAATTCATTCCGAGTGCCTGACTGGTGACTGTTTGTTTAGCTTGCGCTGTGATTGTGGCCCACAATTGCAAGCGGCGATGGAAGGAATCGCTGCAGAAGGGCGTGGAATTATCCTTTACTTACGTCAAGAGGGAAGAGGTATAGGCTTACTGAATAAGATTAAGGCCTACGCTTTGCAAGACTCTGGTGCTGATACCGTTGAGGCGAATGTTCAACTAGGGTTTGAGCCAGATAGCCGTGAATATCAGATTTGTAAACCTATGCTCGATCATTTTCGGATAGCTTCATTAAAGTTGATGACAAACAACCCTCGCAAAATCAATGCGCTAATAGAAATGGGTGTTGAAGTTCCCGAGATTGTCCCATTACATACCGAAGCAAATACCCATAATGCAAGTTATCTTGCAACGAAAGTCGATAAGCTCGGCCATATGGAGTAAACCTGCTGTTCTAGTTGTGCCTTCCCCAGCCAAAACAATAATTGTAGACTTTATCCGACACGGCGAACCCGAAGGCGGTGATATCTTGCGTGGGCGGGTTGATCCGGTGCTTACCGCATTGGGTTGGACTCAGATGCAGAAAGCAACAGGCCTTTCTGAATCTCATCAACCAAGTGAAACAACACCTGATTGGTCTGAAGTTATTAGCTCGCCTTTAAAACGCTGCCGTTCCTTTGCAGAACAAGTCGCAGAGCATACGCAATCCCCGATAATAATTGCTGATCAATGGCAGGAAATTGACTATGGTGATTGGGATGGTATGCAAATAAGTGAATGGCGCAAAATTGCTGCCGATCAATTTAATGCTTTTCGCAAAGATCTTTCGGCTCTCGCTCCACCGAATGGAGAAGATTATTTAAGCTTCAAAGATCGCATACAATCGGCTTGGCAAGGGCTTGCAAGCAAAGACGATGGTAGCCACTTGCTCGTTGTTACCCATGGCGGTGTGTTGCGAGTTGTATTACCAACGGTTCTTGGTATGCCGTTGAATCGAAGCTTTCCCCTATATATTCCGTTTGCGTGTTTTAGTCGTGTAAAACTTGAAATTATAAATGGAAAAATCAATGCCAGTCTGATTCTTCATAATGGTGCAGAGCACCCAGCCAGTTCGCTTTAATCTTTAGAGTGATGAGCGCGCACTTTCAATGTGGGCGCACATTTGTTTAGCTCCGATCAAGGCACGGGGCGTATGTCTTTGTAATAACTCAGGCGGTATAGAAAACAAATTATCTTTTGCAACGGCACCTAGATTTGGCCACTTTTTCCAGTCATCTAGCCATTCTGGACGTTCTATATCTATGCCGCTGGCGATTATTACCTCAGGGTCTCTTGCTAGAACTGCTTCATCGCTCACTTTTGGGGCTACTAGCTGAAGTTCTTCAAAGATATTGCTGCCACCGCACAAGCTGATGATGTCATTGATCAGTTCGTTACCCCCTGAAGTTATGAGCGGAGCATCCCATACCTGATAAAAAATTTTTACTGGTGATTTGTCGCCATACTCTGTTAATAGAGCACTGTAAGTTGTTTGAAACTGGTTTATGGCATTGGCAGCCGCAGCTTCAGTTCCGGCAAGTGCAGCAAGTTTTTCAATATGGCTTGGAATAGACTCCAGCTTTTTGGGTTCAGCGATATAGACTGTTAGGCCAAGTTGTTTCAGCCTTGCAACCGTTGCTCTGGGATTACCACTTTGCCAAGCGACAACAAGGTCTGGCTTGAGTTGTAGAATCCGTTCAAGGTTCAATGAGTCGAAACGACCAACAATCGGTAAGTCGATGGCCTGTGGGGGAAAGTCGCTGTATTCCACTACTCCAACTAGCTTATCACCCGCTCCTGCTGCATAAATTAGTTCTGTTAGAGAGGGAGCCAGGCTAATTATTCGCTCAACGGGTTGGCTCAGAACGATAGTTGATCCTGCATCATCGATTATCTCGACGATCGAGTAGGCATAAGAGGTAGCCACTAACGAAAATAATTGGGCTAGAAATATTGTGCGGAAAGTTTTCAATAATCGATACCCTTTTGTACTTTTACGCCTGCATTAAAAGCATGTTTAGTATCTGCAACTTCGCTGACAGTGTCGGCCAGTTCAATGAGTTCCTTGGAGGCATTCCGGCCAGTAACTACAACATGTTGATGAGCTGGACGTTTACTAAGTGCTTCTAGCACCATAGTTTTGTCCAAATAGCCATAAGTCAGCATATAGGTGAGTTCATCTAGAATTACTACATCGATGTTGTCATTGCCTAATAAGGATAGTGCTTTCCCCCAAGTAATTTCTGCAGCAACAATGTCTTTTTCTCGATCTTGCGTCTCCCAAGTAAATCCGGTTTTCATAACATGAAATTCCACTAGGGCATTATCTTCAAACAACATTTGTTCGCCGCATTCCCAAAGCCCTTTGATAAATTGTACTACTCCGCATCGCAAACCATGACCAATACTCCGTGCGAGCATGCCGAAGGCAGAAGAGCTTTTGCCTTTGCCATTCCCTGTTAATACTACAAGCAATCCCTTATCGATAGTTGCTTCTGCGATTCGGCTATCAACGTGTTCCTTCTTTCTTTTCATGGCACGTTTGTGCCGCTGGTTTCTGTCTTTCTTATCACTATTTTCGGTATTGGACACAGTGCGTGCTCCGGGTTATTGATTCTAAAAATTTAATCTGATTCCGATGTAAGAAGCTCGATCAGGCGAGATGAAATCGAGGACTTCTTGATAGGTTTCATCCAATACATTCTCTAGGCGAGCATAGAGTAAAATATTCTCTGAAACTCGATAACTTGCACTGATATCTAAAACCTCAAAGTCATCAAGATCGACGCGTGAACCGAATTGCTCATCGACGGAATCACGAGACACTCGATAAAAAGCGCTAAGGCGAAACTTCTCAGAGAAACTAGTGAAGTTGATACCAAGATTTGCTAATTGTTCCGGCCGTCGTAAACGTTGCATACCATTTGGTCGTGCAGTTTCATTATGGGTGTAGTTTGCGGAAAAATTCAAGAATTCAGAAACTGTAATAATGCTGCTGAATTCAATTCCATCTGATGTACTAGTGCCAGAGTCCTGCAAGTATCCGCTGAATCCTGCCAGATCGAAAAAAAGCGCATCTTCAACTTCTTGGTCGAATCTAACGACTTCTAATCTAATCGGCCCGGTACGATACTCTATGCCGTACTCAAAGCCAGCACTTTGTTCTTCTGATAAAAGCAGACTGGCTGCTGGCGGGAAAGCGAAAGGGCCAGCATTGTAATCAATTTCAAACAAACTTGGTGCACGAAATCCTGAACCGTAACTTCCTTTTAACTTTATTACCGAAGCATCTAAAGTAAATAGATAGGCGGTTGATATTCGATAGCTACTGTGACTGCCGAAATCATCATTTTCGTCCCGACGAATACCTGCCGTTACAAAGAAGTTGTCTGAAAAACCACTGAGAAATTCTAGATAAGCACCATCATTATTGCGCTTTAATGAGCCGTTTACCTCTTCCTCAAAGTCGACCCCATACACTAAATCAAATCCGGGTAAGTTGGTGGCACTCCCGACATATTCTATTCTATTAAGCTCACCGCTGGATCCAAATGATGGCGATCCTAGCGCAAAATCATCCCTCTCAGTTCTACTTTCTGAATATGCCAGCGAATGGGAAAAAGAACTAGAACTGTAGTCAAGGGAAAGTCGTGTTGCTTCAAGCTCATAAAGTGAATCACAATCATAAGCTGTGGTCCCGGCAAAACAGCCATCGTATTGAGTTTTTCCCTCGACATTGCGATGAACCAATTGCAGGCGAAAATTTTCGCTCAAGTTTGTACCCAGTCGAGCATGAACAGTGCTGTTTTCGTAACCGTCGTCATCGGCTAATACGGTATCCGATGCCCTAACATTGTATCCGTCAGTTTCAAATTCGGTTGTTGAAAGTGAAAAATCTATAGAGTCATTAGCTGCTGCTAGATGAAGATTGCCTAGCTCAGTGCTGCGGCTACCATACTGCCCGTCCAGTATTACAGATACGCCGAGGTCAGTTGGCTTCGAGTTAATTGAGATTACTCCTCCTGCATCAGCGCCATAACTTAACCCTTGAGGTCCACGCAATATTTCAACTCGACTGACGCCGCTGCTTAGAATATGCTCGAAAGGGGTAAAAACTTGTGGCGCGCTAGGATCGGAGATTTTCAATCCATCTAAGAGAGTTAAAGTACGAAAGCCTTCTTCGCCTCGAATTCTTAGTGCAGAAGTGGCTCCCATGCCACCGTTAGTAGTTACTGCAATGGCTGGCGATTGGCGCAGTATATTTGCAAGAGAAAAATTACCATGAGCTTGCAACATATCCTCGGTTAGTACAGAAACAGAGGTGCCAATTTGCCGAATAGGTTGAGGAATCCGATTCGCAACAACGACTAACTCATCCAATGTTTCCGTTTGAGCTGGTTCTTGTGCTTGGCTTGGAATAAAGAGGCCGGACGTGATGCTAGAAAAAATAAGTACAATTCTTCGGACAAACATAAAACTCCCAATGAACATATTCGCTATGAAGCGATACAAAAATTCATCAGGGAGGGGTCAGGTAGAAGAGTCAAAAAATCAACTCTGCCACTGATGGAGCCCTCCGCTGCATCAAAATGTAGCTGTCAACTAGGTAGGTATCGGACTTATCGAAATAGCATTCGATTCACCGTTGCGGGGGCAGCGCCGGCCTTTCACCGACTTCCCATTTAACCTATGCTTCTATTGAGTATTAAATAATCTAATGAGCCCAAAGCACAGGACCTAATTAAGCTTATTCCGTTATGGAATGGCGCAGAGTGTATTTGGCTTGATCAGGACAGTCAATCAAGAAAAAGGGATTACTTAAGAATGACTCTAAAGTAAGGTTTAAACAGCTTCTGACTGAATTTTACAATCCATTAACTTTTGCTTAATTGCTTCAGTAACGCTTGCGCTGTCTAGGGCAATGTCTGCCAAAATTTCTGGGACTTTACCGTGTTCAAGAAATTTGTCAGGTAGCCCTAAATTGAGAATAGGGATCTGATAATTTGAGCGCAATAGGTACTCATTTATAGCTGAACCCGCGCCCCCCATAATCGAATTTTCTTCAATAGTTACGATGAGTTGGTGTGTAGCCGCCATATCACCAATTAAGTCTTCGTCTATTGGTTTGACAAAACGCATATCTATCACACTCGCATTGAGACTGGTGCCGCTTTCCAGAGCTGTACTGACCATGCTTCCAAAAGCCAGGATAGCCACGGAACGTCCTTCTCGTCGTATTACAGCTTTGCCAATTTCTACAGTCTCAAGGTTTTTATCAACACTAACGCCTGGACCTTTACCACGCGGGTAGCGCACAGCTGCAGGTCCTTCATGAGCATATCCTGTAGAGAGGAGCTTATGGGTCTCGTTTTCATCACTCGGCGCCATTACTATCATGTTGGGTATACAGCGCAAGTAGGTAAGATCGAAACTTCCTGCGTGAGTCGGCCCATCTTCTCCAACCAGGCCAGCTCTATCGATAGCGAAAAGCACATTTAGATTTTGCAAGGCAACATCATGAATTAGTTGATCATAAGCTCGTTGTAGAAAAGTAGAATAAATGGCCACGATTGGCTTAACACCATTGCAAGCCATCCCAGCGGCAAAAGTTACAGCATGTTGTTCCGCGATTGCTACATCATGAAATTTCTCAGGAAATTTCTGAGCAAACTCTTGCATGCCCGAGCCTTCCCCCATTGCTGGAGTAATCCCTACAACTTTATCATCAACATCAGCAAGTGAGCATAGCCAGTTGCCGAACACTTGAGAATAAGTCTGTGAACGTTTTGTTGTCGTAACTTTGGTTTGCTGCTGATCTGCTTTCGAGTCAATTTTACTTAGGGCATGCATGCCGTAGGGGTCGTTCTCAGATTCGGTGTAACCTTTACCTTTTTGTGTCACGATATGGAGAAGCTGAGGTCCTCGCAGGGTTTTAATATTGTTTAATATCTCCACTAGGCCAGAAACATTATGCCCGTCGATCAAACCAATATAGTTAAACCCTATCTCTTCAAACAAGGTACCAGGAGACACCATGCCTTTCATGTATTCTTCCGCTCGGTGGACAGCTTTTAAGGCGGGAGGAATTTTGGATAATACCCGTTTACTTCCAGTTCGAATGAAGTTGTAAGGTTTGCTCGCCCACATCCTGGCAAAATAGCTGGAAAGGCCTCCAACATTATTGGAAATGGACATATTATTATCATTCAGAATAACGAGAACATTATCATCTAAATGGCCCGCATGATTTAGGGCCTCAAATGCCATTCCTGCAGTCATAGCCCCGTCACCAATAATAGCAATATTATGGTGGTCCAGTTCCTGCATGCGCCCTGCGACCATCATACCCAAGATCGCACTGATTGATGTGCTGGAATGGCCCACACCGAAAAGATCGTATTCACTTTCCTGACGATTTGGAAAAGCCGCTAGACCCCCTGCTTGGCGAATGCTTAGCATCTGGTCACGCCGACCTGTTAAGATTTTGTGAGGATAGGCTTGATGCCCTACATCCCAAACGAGGCGGTCTTTTGGTGTTTCGAAGACATAATGCAGAGCGATGGTCAGCTCTACCACACCAAGTCCAGCGCCGAAATGTCCACCCGTTTGACCCACAGAATAGAGCAGGAATAATCGCAGCTCGTCTGCTAATTTAGAGAGCAGTTCTAAATCTAATTCTTTAAGATCAGCTGGGCACTGGACCTGATCAAGAAGAGGCGTTTCCGGTCGCATTGTTGGTATTTCATCTAACATGGATGTATTTCAACTCTAGGTGCGTCAAATTTCAAGCTAATCAAGCGATTGGGGCGCGTAAAGTAATGCAGGAAGTAGTTTCCGTCAATCAGTGTATTCGACTCACAATATAGGTGGCTATGTCCCTAAGGTTATTGGCAGAACTAGAAAACCCCCCAAGGGATTGGATTGCTTTTTCTGTCAACTCTGTAGCTTTATTTTTCGCTGCTTCCAGGCCTAATAAACTCACATAGGTGGATTTTGACTGAGCGCGGTCGGACCCTTGTGGTTTGCCAAGCGTTTTTGTATCACTAATTTCATCGAGAATATCATCTTGGACTTGGAATGCGAGACCGATATTTTCTGCATACAACTCGAGTGCCTGCATTTGGTTGTCTGTAATTTTTTCGTTACACAGTGCACCTAGACAAACGCTGGCCTTGATTAATGCACCTGTCTTTAGTCGATGAATTGTTTCCAGATTCGAAAGATCTGTAGCAACACCACTGGCTGCAAGATCCAATGCTTGACCACCTGTCATACCAGAGATACCGGCCGCAATGCTCAATATAGAGATCATTTTTAATTTAGTTGCAGGAGACAATTCTTGGTCTTGTTCAGTCAAACATTGAAAGGCGAGAGCCTGTACTGCATCTCCAACTAGAATCGCCGTTGCCTCGTCATAGGCTTTATGTACACATGGTTTGCCTCTGCGCAGATCGTCATCATCCATAGCAGGAAGGTCATCATGAACGAGTGAATAACTGTGAAGAAGTTCAACGGCGCAAGCGGCAGAGTCAGCTGTTTTAATTTGCGCACCCACCGCTTTTGCACTGGCATAAACCAACACGGGCCGGATTCGTTTGCCACCATCAAGGCAGGCATAGCGCATTGCTTCCAACAATCTATGACTCGGTATTGATTGCGAGAGAATTTGTTTTAAAGACTGATTTACCCGTGTTTGACTTTGAACCAAAAATTCACTCAAAGTTTGAGAATGTTGTAGGGTCATGAGATGGTTTATTCGTTGTCCTTGAATTCCAATTCTTCTGTATCACCCTTTTCGCTAATGAGCACTTGAACTTTTTGTTCGGCCTCTTTGAGGGCTGCCTGACATTCTCGAGTGAGTTTAATTCCTTTCTCAAATGCTTGGAGTGAATCTTCCAAGGTCAAATCCCCTTCTTCCATCGAAGAGACCAATTCTTCAAGTTTTTGCAATGCTTTTTCAAAATCAAAGGATGCTTGCTTCTTCTTAGTCATAAATTCGCGCCATCAGCATAAAGCTTCGTCTAAATAGAATTGTAAACCTAAAAGCTTAGATAACCAGAGTATAAGCGAATTGGCTTCTAAAATAGCCTCAAAATCACCTAAATCTACCTTAATAACTATAAGACTTATAAGCCTACCCTTTAACTAATTTGCTAGATACACATCTTGTTGCTCAGGAGGCTGTGGGGTATGCTCAGACGGAGTGTTAACACACTTTTCAACCAAAGAAATCTTGATAGAAATTAAAGTGAAAGTCATGAATAGAGACGGAAGTAATAGAGGTTCGGCGGCTAGATCGTTGGCTTTATATGCTGCATATGTTTTATTGGCAGTGGCGATACTGATTTACATTTTGGCTTTCTTTGCTGGCAGTACTGGAATCGCTATAAATGGCGGGGCAATCAATGAAGAAAGAAATAGTATAACGATAGCTTTGTCAGAAGAGCCCCCACAATTAGATTCTACCAGGTCAACCGATGCGGTAAGTTTTGTCGTACTTGCGCATACAATGGAAGGATTGATTGCTTATGATCAAAATGATCAGCTCACTCCAGGAGCAGCCGAACGTTGGGAGATAAGGGATGACGGTGCGACATTCTGGATCCGAGAAGAAGCGACTTGGAGCGATGGTCAGCCAGTAACCGCTCATGATTTTGAATTTGCCTGGAAGCGGGTTCTTGATCCAGATACTGCAGCAGAATACGCATTCATTTTGTATCCAATTAAGAACGCTGAGGCAGTGAATCAGGGGAATCTTCCCAAGGAAATGTTGGGTGTTCGAGCGGTGACAGATTTAGTTTTAGAAGTTGATTTTGAAAGACCGACTCCCTATTTTGACAAACTCGTTGCTTTCAATACTTATTTTCCAGTTCGAGAGGATTTTTTTGAAAGCACTAATGGCCGTTACGGTGCTGATGCTGGAATGTTATTGTCTAATGGCCCCTATATTTTGACTGAATGGATTCATGGCGCCTCAATGTTGTGGGAAAAAAACCCCTATTATTGGAATAGTGAGAAAGGACTTCTGGATGAAATTGTAACTGCTTATATAACTAATGATGCAAATGCAAATCTAAACCTTTTTAAAGATGGTCAGATCGTGCAGACAGGGCTTACTGCCCCTATGTTGCCAACTGCAATGGAGCAAAGATGGCAGATAGACAGGTTTATGGATGGGACACTATTTTTCTTAGAATTTAATCACCGGGAAGGTCGGATTACCGATAATTTGAATTTTAGGAAAGCTTTGTATTTAGCGCAGGACTCTTCGGAACTAGTTTATAAAGTCTTGAAGGAAGCAAGCTATTTGCCAGCAGAGAGTTTATTCCCGATTTGGATTCAGGGTCTTCAAGGAGCTTTCCGTAAAGAATATCCTCTACCAAAACATAGTTTGGATTTGAAAAAGGCTCGGGAATACTTAGACTTGGCCCGACAAGAACTAGGTCTTGAAGAATTTCCGCCAATTATTTTATTGACTGGAGATTCGTCTTTGTCGTTGCTCGCCGCAGAATATTACCAGGAGCTTTATAAAAAGAATTTAGGTCTAGAATTACGTATTGACGCTCAAATTTTCAAACAACGTTTAGCTAAAATGACTTCAGGCGATTTTGATATCGTAATGGCGGGATGGGGCCCAGATTATTTTGACGCACTGACTTTTGGTGATTTGTTTGCTTCTTGGAACCTTAATAATAGGGGTCGATATCAGAGTGAGGAAATGGATAATCTTGTGAGAACGGCACAATCTGAGCTAGATCCTCAAAAACGAATGGATGCATTCGGTAGTATTCAGGAATTGATTTATTCAGATGTGGTTATTATTCCTATGTATGAGCGAGGTGTTTCCTTTGTTGTAGACCCTCGGTTAAAAGGTTTTAAGCGCAGATCAGTTGGCCCCCAAGTTGACTATAACTACGCTTACATAGATTCACCTCAGAATTAGAGTTGCGTAATTCTAGAGAAAAAGCAAACGACTAGGTTTATATGTTTCTATTTGGGTTAAAACGTTTACTTCAGGGCGTGGTAACAGTCTGGTTTATTGCTACTGCTACATTTTTTGCTATGCATAATGTGCCAGGTGACCCTTTGCTCAATGAGCGAGCGGGAAGCGAGGCGATAAAAGCAAACCTTGAATCCAAATATGGCCTAGATCAACCTTTAGGCACGCAGTATTTTATTTATTTACGAAATTTGTCTCGAGGGGATTTTGGAATTTCTTTTACACAAGAAAATCGCGAGGTGAATGACATAATACGGGAACATTTTCCTGTGTCCGCTATTCTTGGAATTCTTGCGATTGTATTCGCAGCAACTGGTGGAGTTTTATTCGGAGCTCTTACCGCTATTTATCGTAATAGATTGCCTGACTATATTATTATGATTCTCGTAATACTAGGTATTTCTGTACCTAGTTTCGTCATTGCAGCAATGAGTCAATTGATGCTTGTTGGAATCAATAATATGGCAGGATCGACTATATTGCCGGTAGCAGGTTGGGGGACTATTTTGCACATGCTAGTACCCGCCCTAGTGCTGGGGTTGGGCACTATGGCTTATCTTACGCGGTTAATGAGATCGTCTATGTTAGAAATCATTAGTTCCGATTATATAAGAACCGCTAGGTCAAAAGGTGTGCCGCCTCCACGTATATTTGCCAAACACCAACTTCGTAATGCGATCTTGCCAGTTGTTACGGTATTAGGGCCTTCGATTGCCTCTATTACTACCGGTGGCTTTGTTGTTGAGCTAGTGTTTGCGATACCGGGGCTAGGCAGATATTTCGTTCAGGCGGTTCAGCAGTTAGATTACACAGTGATTATGGGCACTACTGTATTCTACGGAGCCTTTTTGGTTTTTATGGTGATCTTGGTCGATATTCTTTACGGCTTTATAGATCCCAGGGTTAGATTAGAAAAATGACTGATCTAGCCCCCGCAGATTTTGAGCCAATTCGCCATGCTCAGGAAACCCAAGGTATTTCCCGCCCTTCTTTGTCTTATTGGCGAGATGCGTGGATCCGGCTGAAAGCTAACAAAAGAGCGATCTCCTCACTTTTTCTAGTTATAGGTTTGCTTCTATTCACGATAGTCGGTCCTGTCGTGTGGAATGTAGATCCAGCTCTCCAGGACTTAGATCAGGTCGGTCAAGCCCCAGGCAGCGGGCGTTTGGCAGTAATTGTAAATGAATATGAACCATGGGTCGGGGAATCTGAAGCCATAGGAGCTGGGCTACGCTTGGCGGAAAATGCAACGACTATGGCTGTTAGGCTGAGATGGGATAATTTATCTGGTGCGATTGGATATCGAATTTATCGGAATATTTTCCCTGTCGGTCCGGAGCGAGCATATGGAATTCCTCTGGCAGAATATTTTGATAATACTGTGCTGTACTTCGAAGATCGTCTCGATCTTAAGCCAAGGCGTTACTACTATTCGGTAGTACCTATAGATGCGACCGGAGTTCTTCTTGATGGGTACCAAACTATTCCGGTTGATGTTTTGAGGGTCACAACTTTAAGTGAAGTAGAGTCTCAAGGATTGTCTAGAGGAAATATTAATTTGGGAATCGGTGATAGTATCAATTTGGCGTTTCACCCCTTAGGTACAGATTATTTGGGTAGAGATATGCTCGCTCGGCTAATGGCGGGAGCGAGAGTATCCTTGTTTATTGGTATCGGTGCTCCTTGCCTATTTATATTATTTGGCATCTTTTATGGGAGTATGGCTGGGTTTTTAGGGGGTAGAGTTGATCAAATTATGATGCGCTTTGCTGACTTTGTGGTAGCTCTGCCTTTTCTATTATTTATGATTCTTTTTAAAATTGCATTTGGAATCGGACCAGGCGAAAGTGGTATTTTCCCAATGCTGGTAGCCTTAGTCATTTTAATGTGGCCTGCTACAGCAAGGTTAGTTAGAGGACAAATACTGCAAATTAGAGAACAAGGTTATATTGGAGCGTCCCGCCTATTAGGCGCCAAGACTAACTATTTAATATTAAGACATATGTTACCTAATACTCTCGGCGTAGTACTAGTGACAATAACGTTTGCGATACCGGGTGCAATATTCATCGAAGCATTTCTTTCTTTTATTGGAATGGGCGTTGCTCCGCCAACTCCTTCATGGGGTTCGATGTCAAATGAGGGCATTAAGAACATGCTAACATCACCGCATGAACTTATTTTGCCGGCGATACTGATTAGCATTACAGTCTTGGCTTTTAATCTTTTAGGTGATGGATTACGGGATGCGCTTGATGCTCGATTGAGGAATCAGGAATGAGGGAGGCAGCAAAATCAGGGACTGGCTCTAAATTACTTGAGGTTAGAAACCTTGAAGTTGAATTCGATACCTATGGAGGAATTGTTAAGGCTGTTAGAGGTGTGGATTTCTCTGTTGATAGTGGTAAGACGCTGGCCATAGTGGGTGAATCTGGTTGCGGCAAGTCTGTTACTGTTCAAAGTATGATGGGTTTAATACCTATACCTCCGGGAAGGATTACCTCCGGGTCAGCCTTGTTAAGGGGCCAAGAGATTTTGGGGGATACCGTAATAGAAGGAAAAGAGATTAGGGGAGCTGAGATAGGCATGATATTTCAGGACCCCATGACATCCCTGAATCCGACTATGACAATTGGAGATCAAATTGCTGAGCCACTGCAGATTCACCGTGGATATAGCTATCGGCAGGCTTTTAACGAAGCCATTAATTTGCTGGATCTGAGCAAAATTCCAGAAGCCGCAAAGCGCGCCAAACAATATCCTTTTGAGTTCTCTGGCGGCATGCTGCAGCGAGCCATGATTGCAATGGCAATTTCATGTAAGCCATCAATTTTGATTGCTGATGAACCCACGACGGCTCTAGATGTAACAATACAGGCACAAATTCTGGACCTGATGCGGGATCTTCAGAGCCAAACAGGCATGGCGATTATTCTCATCACTCATGATCTTGGAGTTGTTGCAAGGATGGCTGACGAAGTTGCAGTTATGTACGCAGGTAAAATTGTCGAACATGGAACTGTTGAAGATGTGTTCTATCGTTCTGCTCATCCTTATACACTTGGTTTGCGCGCAGCAATGCCTACTAACGATCCGGCAAATCAGAATCAGCTTAATCCGATAGAGGGAAGTCCTCCAGACCTGTTTTCACCACCCCCTGGTTGTGGATACTGCGCGCGATGCCCTTGGGCGATGTCGATATGTCAAAAGAGTCATCCAGAGGGTTATTATCTGAATAGTGGCCATTATAGCCGTTGTTGGTTGCATCATAATGACTCCGAAATCAAACCCAATCAGCTTTCTTTCAGCTAAGAAACCTATGGTTAATCATGTGGAAGTTCCTATTTTAGAAACGCGGAATCTAACTCGTTATTTCGATCTAGGAAAAAAACAAGTCGTTCATGCCGTAGATGGAGTGAGCATTTCCGTTGGCGAAAAAGAAATAGTGGGACTGGTGGGAGAGAGTGGCTCTGGTAAGTCCACCCTTGGCAAGACCATTCTGGGGTTACACAATAAAACGTCTGGCAGTGTCAGTTTTCGTGGTCAAGTTCTACCTCAGAAATATCAATCGAAAGACTTTCAGAAATGGTCTAAGAAAATGCAGATGATATTTCAGGATCCATATTCCTCTCTGAATCCAAGGATGACAGTTGGAGAGATTGTTGGAGAGGGCTTACGTCTACATTCTGGACGTGATGCTGCGAAAGTTAGGGAGCAAGTGGCTGACTGGCTCAGCAAAGTGGGGTTACAGGCAGATCATATGTCGCGTTACCCACATGAATTTTCAGGAGGCCAACGACAAAGAATTGGGATTGCCAGAGCACTAATTCTAGAACCAGAGTTTATCGTTTGTGATGAGCCTATTTCAGCTTTGGACGTCTCGGTTCAGGCTCAGGTGATTAACCTGCTGGGTGAGTTAAAAGAAACAATGGGACTTACTATGTTGTTTATTGCTCACGACCTTTCTATGGTTCGATACGTTAGCGATCGAATGGCGGTTATGTACCTTGGCTCATTGATGGAAGTGGGGAAAGCCAATGAAGTGTATTTCGATCCCAAACACCCTTACACAGAGGTACTTATTGGATCCAATCCAGAGCCTGACCCAAAAGTGGAAAGGAGTCGGCCATCGACGGCGATTCAAGGAGAGATTCCATCTCCAGTTAATGTGCCTCCAGGGTGTCGTTTTGCTAGCCGCTGCCCGAAAGTGATGGATGTGTGTTTGCAGACTACGCCTGAGCTTGTTCCTTTGAAAGACATCGATCGTAGCGTTGCTTGTCACCTTTATTGCTGACAAATCGGAAGTCTGGTTGGTGCAGGAAGTGATTTTTACGGGTATGGATCTACCAATCCGCGCACTTTAATAATAAGGCCGAGATTGTGAGAAAAACATATTCGAGTGTTCAGGTGTTATTGCAGCAAAAGGATAAATTTGAAGTTCATTATGGGAGTCAGCCAGACCAAAAGAAATGCTATAGCGTGTTGCTATTGAGTTCATCAGAGCTAGTTTCCAATATAAATTTACTGGATATAGGCAGGTTTAAAGCCGTGAAGATCGATTGTCGTAGCAATGAATGTGAACGAGAATTAAATGCTCAGCGCTGGCGCAGGAATATCTGTTGTATTATTGCAGTATGGGAAGAATCGAAGGATAAGCTAGTCAGAATTATCAAGACCGCGCACGATCTCGGTTAATCCTCTAAAATCTGTCTTGCCGCTGCCCATTCGCGGGAATTCAGCAACAGTCACATATTTTTTGGGTAGAGCAAGATTAGGAATCTCTTCGCTAAGTTTTTTCACGATAGCTTGCTGATTGATCGCTGTATTTGTTACTGCTACGATTTTTGAGCCACGCTTTGCGTCAGGGAGTTCGACTACGCAACACTCAACCTCTTCAGGAGTGACATTATTCAGGATTTCTTCGACCATAACTAAGGAGACCATTTCCCCGCCGATTTTTACAAATCGTTTCAACCGGCCTTTATGCCAAATATATCCATCCTCGTCCAGATAGCCGAGGTCACCCGTATCGTACCATCCAGACTTAATACGTAGGTGGGTTTCCTCAATGTCGTTCAGGTATCCCTGCATAACACCGTCCCCTTTCACCAATATTTTTCCAGTCTCCCCAACAGAGCATTCTTCACCTGTATCGATATTTTCAATCTTTACTTCAGTTCCAGGAATAGGAATGCCAATACTGCCAGGCCTGTTTGCATCTCTTGGATTAACCGATATCACTGGGGAGGTTTCTGTCGTTCCATATCCTTCAAAAATTTCAAGATTATGTTTTTCACGGTAGAGTTCGCGCAGAGATTCTGGGCATTTGTCTGCGCCAGAAACAGTTAGTTCCACACTTTCAAAATCACCTGCCTTAGATTGTCGTGCATAACCTTCTAAAAATAACGGCGTGCCAACTAGGAGTGAAGGCCTATCTTTCTTAATTATTTTTGCAACTGTTTTAAATTCAAGAGGGTTCGAATAGGTGATCGAGGTCATACCTAAACATAATGGTGTCCAAAGGTTTATTGTCAGGCCAAAGACATGAAAATATGGCAATACAGCAAGTAGATTATCCATACCATAGATGTTCATCATGCCTGAAAATGAGTCTATATTAGACAACAAATTTTTCTGAGTTAGTTGCACTACTTTTGGGTCTTTCTCGCTGCCACTGGTAAATAGTACGACTGCTGCTTTATTCAAGTCATGTGATCCAGAAATGCGTTTTAACCACGAAGTAGGCATCTTGGATTTAATCAATGCTAGTAATTGCTCCGAGCGACTAAGATTTTCAAGAATATCTTCGATGAAAACCATATCTGGCAATTCGGCACACCCAGTTTTTTCTAAAAGTGCGCGCGCCGTTATAATTTTTCTAAAATCACATTTCTGCTGTGCATATAAACAGTTTTTTTCAGCACCAGTTGAGTAGTTGATCATAACCGGCGTTTGATCAGCAAAGATTGCCCCTATTATCGCTAAAGCGCCACCTGCTGAGGTGGGTAGCATAATGCCGATTCTACCTCGTTCAATCTGTCGGAAACGTCGGGCGAGAATTAGCGCTGCAATAAGTGCTCGGGAATAGGAGACATCCCGACCTGTAGTGCGATCTATGATCGCCAACTTATCGGGATTTGCGCGGACTGTATCTATAAATCTATGTTGAAGCATCATTGCATATTCACATAAAACCCTTACTTGGAACAAGCTTCAGGGGATGCTAGAGTAATTTGATCTATAAACAGGACTTCGGGAAAAACGTTATGAGTCACCAATTTTCACCCCTTAAGTTATCCCAGTTTATTCTAGTTACTACGCTAGCGCTGAGCAGTATTGCTTATGCTCAGCAATCGGAAAGACCCCCATTCCAACACTATTATGTGCAAGGCAATGTTCACATGTTTGAGCCAGCAAACACCAATGGTAATCCTGGGGCATTGATAGGTGACGACGGCATCCTACTAATAGATTCTCATTTCGACTTTTCAGTTGAAGACTTGTTGGCATCATTAGGTGAAGTAAGTGACCAGGAAATAAATTTTGTAGTTAACACTCATGTACATCCAGATCATATTGGTGGGAATAATAAACTGGCAGCTTATGGTGTAACTATTCTTGCTCATGACAGCGTTAGATTGCAGATGTTGGAAGAAATCCGTATTCCAAGGCGTGGTGGCAGCTACAGTCCAGCCCCAGCCCCGGCTGCAAGACCGGTAATTACATACAGCGAAGCGATAAGCTTTCATCTTAATGGAGAGGAGGTAAGAGTCTTTCTGGCTCCGCCGGCGCACACGGGTGGAGACAGTTTTGTTTATTTTATGGGATCAGATGTCTTACATTTAGGTGATGTGTTTCGTACTAATATGTATCCAATTATCGACAAATATAACGGTGGAAGTTTCCATGGCATGATCGAAGCAATGGGGCTCGCAATAGGTATGGCAGGTCCTAATACAAAAGTAATTCCTGGTCATGGCGCGGGGCCGAGCGATAGAGAAGGCATGATTGTTTATCAACAACTTCTATTTACTATGCGCGATAGAGTACAGGCATTAATGGAAGAAGGGATGTCAGCGGAAGACATTATCGCCGCAGAACCCATGGCAGACTATGATGAGCGCTACGGGGGGATCCCCAGTTGGACGTCTGTTGATGTCATTCCTATTATTTATGAAGAGTTATCGGAACGATAAAACAGTCTTATAATGATGACGGTAATTGCGATGGATCTAATCAAGACACAATTACTGACTCAGATCTAAATGAAGATGCTCGGGGCCAGCAGAGCCATCTTTTTTATCCTTGGTAAGAAATTCCTTTCAATGTAAAAAGGTAATTTAATAGTCATCCGCTCTAATACACTCTAGCGAAAGGAAATATCCTAGTATGATGTTTTTTGGCCAATGCCACTGCGGTGACGTGAAATTTGAAGTAGAAAGTCCAGAAGTTGCAGAAATTGAAAACTGCAACTGTTCAATTTGTACCATGTCAGGTTATTTGCATCTAATCATTCCTAAAAGTAACTTTCGGCTGTTAGCAGGGGAGCCAGAGCTAGCCACTTATACATTCAATAGCGGTATTGCAAAGCATTACTTCTGTAAAACTTGTGGCATCAAACCTTATTATATCCCTCGCTCAAATCCCGACGGTGTTGATGTAAATGTCAATTGCCTAGAAGAGGCACCCAGTAAAATGAAAATAGTTGATTTTGATGGTCGCAACTGGGAGCAAAATGCTCACACTCTTGCACATAAAAGTAAACCATCGTAGCTTCTCATTGTCCCTATTCAGTGTTTAATATAGATGTCTAGTATTCTCCGGAAACATTTCAATACAATTTGGCTAGCACTAGTCGCAGTCTTTTTACTACTATTGTTTCTATTTCCTGGCTGGATTAATCCGGGCTCAATTGCAAATTTTCTCAATGGCTTGGGGGCTATAAGCCTGCTGGTTTATGTGCTTCTGTCATTGAGCAGAGCGTTACTAATGATTCCCAGCACCCCTTTTGTGCTAGGTGGGGCTATTGCATTTCCTGATATGCCGCTAGTGGTCTGGCTTATATCAGCTTCAGGAGTTGTGGTCGGCGCCCTGCTAGTATACAGTTTCCCATCTTTTGGCAGCTACGATCGGTTTTTGGAGGAAAAATATCCAGATAAGATCTTGTTTCTCAAAGAAAAAATGAAAGGCGAATATGCCTTCTGGATAATCGCAGGTTGGGCATTTTTCCCCATCGTCCCCACTGATGCGGTGTGTTATGTGGCGGGACTGGCAAAAATAACCTATAAAAAGATGATTGTTCCTTTGCTGATTGGTCAATTACCGCTAGCAACTGTTTACATTTTTCTAGGTACTGAATTCGGTGAGTGGCTGAGGATATGACGGCGAGATTTAGGTTCAGGGATTCGATCAAGCTAATAAAAAATATTAAGACTACTGGGACAATAACCCCTAGCTCGAAGAATCTAGTTCGACGTCTATTAGCGCCAATAGATTTTGCATCAGCCCGCTGTATCGTAGAACTTGGTCCAGGCAATGGCTGTGTCACGCAGTCTCTGCTAAAACGCATGTCTAAAGATTGTGTTCTTATATGCCTTGAAGTTAACAATGAGTTTGTCGCTCAGTTAAATCGTGTTGAAGATTCTCGATTGCATGTGTACAACGCTTGCGCTTCATCCATTCGAGAGATACTTAATGAATTAAATTTTGTTGAAGCTGACTATGTTGTTTCGAGTCTGCCTCTCTCACTTATTGATGACGATGTAGTTAAAAATATATTGGTTGAGGTTGATTCCAATTTGAAAAAAGGTGGAAGATTTTTACAGTATCAATATAGCTTGGCCAACTACGGTGACATGAAACCGTTCTTTCGTGACATTAAGCTTAAATTTACGTTTCGCAATATGCCCCCTGCATTTGTCTATGAATGCATTAAGTAGTAGTGCTCAATAATTAATTTTCTTCTTGCTTATTGGTTGCTGACTTAGTTGAGTCAGCGTAAACTCGTTGGTCACTTCGATTAATGTTGTGAGGAACGATTCAATACTTGGAGGCTAACATGTCGCTGCGAATCAATGATGTTGCACCAAATTTTACAGCGCAAACCACTCACGGTGAGATAAATTTCCATGAGTGGCTGGGCGAACAATGGGGCGTTTTATTTTCTCATCCGAAAGATTTTACTCCTGTATGTACTACCGAACTGGGCTACATGGCTGGACTGGAAGAACAATTTGTAAAACGAAATTGTAAGATAATAGGTTTGAGTGTTGACCCTGTCGATAATCATAATGAATGGGCGAAAGATATCGAAGAAACTCAAGGCCACGCAGTTAATTATCCAATGATTGGTGACAGCGATTTGGCAGTAGCAAAACTTTACAACATGTTACCGGCAGATGAGTCGGGATCGTCCGAAGGAAGAACTGCGGCAACCAATGCAACGGTAAGGTCAGTATTTATAGTAGATCCGAATAAAACCATTAAGTTAATGCTGACCTACCCGATGACAACCGGCAGGAATTTTGATGAAATTCTACGCGTTCTAGATTCCATGCAACTTACGGCAAAACATAAAGTTGCAACGCCTGTTAATTGGCAGCAGGGTGATGATGTCATTATAGTGCCTACAGTATCTGATGAAGAGGCAAAGGACATGTTCCCTGATGGCTGGAATACTGTTAAGCCCTATCTTCGGACTACCAAGCAACCCTCTGAGTAAAAATCTAGAAAATTAAAGGTAGTGTTGGTAAAAGGCTGAAAAATGATCAGCCTTTTACTTTGGGTGTTTGTTTAATCTACCAAGGGTATGCGATTGTCAGGGTCTGGTCTAAATATTAGGTAGGTAAGGTCTGTTTCCAATTCGCTGAACCAGTGGGGAGTATGTCCTGGGATGACAATGACATCTCCAGGCACAACTCTTCTGCTCACTCCATTCTCGATCTCAGTGCCCCGAACCCAATTTTCATTTTCTTGCTTGGCCTCTGTCATTTCGCCACCTGTCACCAGAGTGGCATAACCGCTCAGCATGTAATAGATTTCAGTGGTGTTTACCTGGTGAAGGTTGGAGCCACCTGGAAATTCCTTGGGTCTAAAAACACCATAAACACCAACGCGATAATCTCCAGTCACTTCTACAGAACGAATTGGTCGGTCACTTACTCGATCGCGCGGGAGGTTATCGATAAACTTAACGATGTCCTCAGCTGTTACATCTGTAGCGAAGGGAGGAATAGTCGGCGCAGCTGTTTGCGCTAAAACATAAGTTGTTAAAGACGTGATCGTAACAAAACCAACAATCGTAATTGCGAGTAAGATTTTTTTCATCGTGAAAATTCCTCTATTTATTTTGGCTTTATGTATTAAATTCGCCTCAAGCTTTGAAGAGCGCTTTAAAGGTAGGGGGTAAACTGAGCAGCGAATCTCGCTGCTCAGTTTTAATACAATTTGAATTAGCTAATTTTGGCTAGGGAGTTTGAAGGCGAGCATTTCAGGGCTATGCTCGCGATCGCCAATAGCGACTAGCACATACTGTTCTCCTTCATGCAGATAACTAATCGGGGGACTGGTCGTTCCCGCCTCAAGTTCGATTTCCCAAACAGTTTCACCAGTTTCTTTGTCATAGGCTCTAAACCAAGGCCCACCGCTATTGGTAGCGATCTCTACCGGCATATCGAATGGAATACGACCGCCAGGACGCTGGTTTGTAAATCCTTCACCCAAAAACAAGAGCGAACCGGTTAGCAAAGGAGTTGGGCGACCAGGTACTCCAAGTTTCTCTAAGCCCAAATGCGCTATCGCAGGGTTATCAATGGGCCCGTCACCATTTGGTACCATCCAAACATGATCACCGGTGTTCATATTGATAGCGGTAATCCGACCATAAGGCGGTTTAAATAGTGGTAAGCCGCGGGGCCCAGCGACCCACCGTCTTGAGCCTTTAGTGTAGGCAAGATTAGTTTCCTCAGGGTCACCCGGAAGAATATCTGCCACAAAAGGTGAGGTAATAGAAGGAATGTAGAGATAGCCAGTTTGTGGATCAAAAGCTGCGCCCTGCACATCGGCCCCACCTTGCGAGCCCGGTAATTGTATAGTTCCCTGGGTGCCTGTATCTGACGCAATTGAGGGTGGGGTAAACACTGGCCCTGTTACATAGTTGCTAAATATTTCTAGGGCTTCTGCTCTTAATTCTGGCGTAAAGTCGATTAAGTTATCTTCGGTTGCACCTTGTCGATCAAAAGCGGCAGGTTTTGTTGGGAAGGGTTGAGTTGGAGATGTTACTTCTCCTGGCACTTCTGATTGAGGCACCGGTCGTTCTTCAATTTCCCATACTGGTTCACCGGTTTCTCGATCGAACACAAAAGCAAATGCTTGTTTGGTTAGCTGAGTTACTGCTTTGATTTCTCGGCCATCGACAGTAATGTCCATTAAGATTGGTGCGGCTGGGGGATCGTAAT
This sequence comes from uncultured Pseudomonadales bacterium, assembly GCA_964275945.1. GTDB lineage: Bacteria > Pseudomonadota > Gammaproteobacteria > Pseudomonadales > Pseudohongiellaceae > UBA9145. The sequence goes on along the minus strand of CAXYEH010000013.1, from coordinate 6,145 downwards.
CCCATAAGCCATGATGGACAGTCTGGTAATGCCAAATACGATCACCAGTTTCTACATCCACTGCAACAATGCTTTGGCTAAATAAATTATCACCGATGCGGTGGCCACCGTACATGTCATTCGTAGAAGAAGAGATTGGCATATAAATCATGCCAAGTTCTTCATCGGCACTGAACAATGCCCAAACTGGAGCATGTCCTGTGAATGACCAAGAACGATCTTGCCAGGTATCTGTGCCAAACTGACCTTCTTGTGGAATAGTATTAAATGTCCACAAATGCTCACCAGATCGTACATTGAAGGCATGAACATCGCCTCGGTAGGCTTCTTTGACATCGAAGGTGTCGGACATTGATTGCCCGAGTACGATGACATCCCGAACTACCATAGGCACTCCACCCCAGCGATAGCGTTCGAACTCCGGTGGCATAAGCTGTAAATCGACTCGACCTTCATCGCCAAAATCAGGATAAGGTTGTCCGGTTGCAGCATTCAAAGCTGTCAGATAAGTGCCCCGCTGAACAATGATGCGTTCTTCATTGCCGTCGGACCAATAGGCAATGCCGCGAGTTGGGGCACCTGGCAGACCTTCTGACCCTCCTGGAGGCTCCTGCACCCAAATGGTTTCGCCAGTACCCGGATCGAATGCTTCAACCAAGCCGACACCATTGGTCACATAGGCTACTCCATTTTTTACAACTGGTGCAGCGTTCCAAGTATTCGAGTATCGTTGTCGCGGATTCATTGCTACGTAATATTCGTCTAAGGCGGGACGTCGCCAGACGATTTCTAAGTCGTTAATATTGTCCGCGTTTATTTGGTCGAGTGGAGTATATTTCGTGCTGCCAATTTCAGCACCGTAGGCATCCCAATCGCCTGCTGTAGTTCCCTGTCCTACAGGTCGGTATTCCGGCTCAGTAGCAGCAGGATCAGAAATGGAAGTGCTGGAATTCGATTGAGTGGCTTGCTGCTGGTTATCACACCCTGTTAACAACAAGATTGCTGCAAGGCTAGATATTTTGACGATTTGACGTGGCTTCATTATTGTTGTCCCTGCTTTTTATTCCTGTCATTTTCTTGAATTAGCGTAAATGCTTTTCGAGTAGGGATTCTACCTAAAAAAGCGACTTTAGAAACAAGAATAAACCAGATTTCTGGATTCTAATAAAGAGCTAAGCTATTGAAATAAAGGCAAGTTCAGCATAGGCTCTAATGATCCCTGCCGAAGCGGATACCGGAAATGTCCGAAATTATCGTGATGATTCAGAAAGTGAAGAAAAGCCCGAGACCCTTGAAAGCAAATTACTATCGGCTTATGGGATGTTTGAGAAAAGCCTAGGTGCAATCGGGCATGAATTGACTTGCCTAAAATCAAACAATTAAAAAATAGAACCAGTTAATCTTCTTGTTAATGAGGTGCAGCCAATGTCAATAAATCTTGAAATTACTAGGCGACAATTGTTGGCAGGTATCAGCGCCACTGCATTTCTTCCATATTCACATTTGCTATCCGCTGCAGAAAATAAAATGCGTGGTGCCTTAATGATATTGAGTACACCTTATACAGACCAAGACGAAGTTGACTATGAGGATTTAGCAAAGGAAGTAGCTTTTTGTGCACGGTGCGGTGTACAAGGTTTGGTTTGGCCGCAAAATTCCAGTGAGCAGCGTTACTTAAGCAAGGAAGAGCGCATCAAGGGCTTTGAAATTTTGGCTGAAGCCAATCGCGACACCGGAATGGCATTAGTATTTGGAGTCCAAGCGGACGATACTGAAGGCATGCTTGAATATGCAAAGAAGGCTGAATCACTAAATCCCGATGGCATGATTGCGATTCCGCCAACTACTGCAAATTCTCTTGAAGATATTCGTAACTATTATCGCGCTCTTTGTGAAATCACGGACAAACCTATTTTTGTTCAAACCAGTGGTGGGCCTGACATTGAACTCACTATTGATTTTCTAGTAGACCTCGCCCAGGAGTTGCCGCAATGCGGGTATATAAAAGAAGAATACGGGCGAGTTCATGAGCGCATGCGGGCATTACAGCAATATCAGCCTGATCCGATTCGTAGCGTGTTTGGAGCAACGCTAGGTAGGGGCTGGCTCTATGAAATGCGCATTGGTACCGATGGTGTGATGACAGGCGGAGCGATGTATGGAGATGTTTATGCAAAACTTTGGGAGTTACATCAAGCAGGTGAAGAAGACGCGCTAAGAGATTGTTATTCCCGATTACTACTTATTCAGAACTTAGACAATTTAATACCTGGTGTTCGTCTTTATATAATGCAGATGCGTGGTGTATTTAAGACTACGAAGTCTCGCCGTGGAAACTATAGCTTCTCACCGCAACAAATTTCAGAAATTAATTATCGTTTCGATGCGCTAAAATCTTATCTAGTGATTTGATATCGTATAGTAGGGTTAAATTTTAATTTGAGTTAATAATTTTATTATGTCTATGGCTACTATATTAATTGTCGATGATGAACCTGCTATACGGGACTTGGTTGACATTACTTTGGATCTAGCAGGATATAAAAGTATTAGTGCTTCAAACGCACATGAGGCGCTGGTTTCAGTGATTGATAAAAAACCAGATTTAATTTTACTCGATTGGATGCTTCCTGGTGGCAGTGGCATTGACCTGGCTCGCCGTTTGCGTCGCGATGAAATTACTGCGGTAATCCCAATAATCATGCTTCCCGCTAAAACAAGCGAAGATTATAAAGTGCAGGAGCTCAATGTGGGAGTAGATGACTATGTCACTAAACCTTTTTCACCTCGGGAACTCGTTGCTCGAATAAATACAGTATTACGCCGAGTTAATGGCACAAAAAAAAATACGGTTCTTCAGGCGTTTGATCTGCAGCTGGATCCAAATAGTCATCGAATTTCTATAGAAGACAGACCTACTGAAAAGGGGCCTACAGAATTTAGGCTTCTTAAATTTTTCCAGCTCAATCAGGAGAAAGTATTTAATCGAGATCAGATACAAGATTCTGTTTGGGGCGCCAATGTTTACTTAGAAGAAAGAACAATTGATGTACATATTCGCCGATTAAGGAAAGCGCTATCTTCAGTCAAAGGCATAGCAATTGATTATTCAAAACTAATTCAAACAGTTCGTGGGGCCGGTTATCGGTTTTCGATTAGGCCTTTTTAAAAAGTTCAATTATTTCCATAATCAGTTCTTTTAGTTTGTTTAAAAAATTTTAGACTACCGGCTCTTTAATGTTTGAAAGTGAATCCTCCTAGTCAACTAAAGGGGTCCGCGACGCTAAGAATTTATCGGCGAAAAACTGGTCAAAAACATCGAATTTAAGACTTCATCAAATCTTTCATAAGTCTAATTTAGCTTATCAAAAGGCTGCTATTGACCGAGACGCTCTATCGATGAGCCAGCATGCAATTAAAATTATTTGAAATACATTAGGTCTCGAGCCAGATCAGCGTTGGCAACTGACCTGTTTAACCTCTTTGAATTTCTACTGATGACCTCTACCAAGGAAGAGTTATTTGGCGCAAATTCACCATTTGGAAGGTGAAGATTATTTTCAAAACCTACGCGGCAATTCCCGCCAAGTTCTATTACTCTTTGCATGCACAGAGATTCAGTCTTGCCGAATGCGCAGAGCCACCAATTACACTTTTCTGGAATTGCATTAAGTAAAGGGTCTAAATCATCGACATCTGACTGTTGGTTTTTAGTGTATCTACCTAATACCAATAAGATGGTGTGGTGGTCTCCGGGAATTAATCCGCGCTGGAGAAAGGCCTCGAATCGATGTAAGTCATTCAAATCATAAAGGATATACTGTGGAGCTATATTTTCCCTGCTCATCCATTGGAAAAACTTAGCAGCTTCCCTCTCATGAGATTCATCTGGGCAAAATTCTCGAAGGGCTATCGATACAGCCTCCGGTTTAACTAGCTTTACCACTTCGATCTGTTCGTCCGGTTGATACAGCCCAACAGCTTCAGTAGTTATCTGAATAATCAGGGAATCGCCGACGCGAGAACGAATCGCATTAATCGCTTCTTTATATAGCAAAGGATCCAGGCTGTGCCTCTGGTCCTTGTCTCGAACATGGAGATGGATCATGCAGGCGCCGGCTTGCAGACAGTGTTCAGCAGTGCTGGCCAGTTCTGCTGGTGTTATTGGAATGACAGAATGCTCCGCCTTGGTTTTTCTAGCACCATTAGGTGCTACGGCGATCATTAGTGGACTTGTTGCTGACATTGGTAGCTCACTTTTCTTCAATTTTTCCCCTATGTTACTTTTAGATGCAGAAAATGCCTAGCTGCTAGCTGGGCGTCTGATTATTTTCTATGTACAAAGTTGTAGAGGTGAGGTGCGTTTAAATTACATAATTAGTCCTGGCTGTTCACTTACCCGTTAAGGTTACTAATATGCTGCTAGTAAAAACGCTTTTTGTTAGGATACCAGCGTGCAAAGTAGAAAATGATAGAGCCCAGAAATCGAGATGTTGAAGAGAGGTTTCTTGTAAACCTTGCCTGAGTAAAAATTTCTAGAGGATGTGTTTGATTTATGCCAAACGATCATGACCACGATCACACGGAACCACCTTCTGATATTGTTTTAAAGGTTAAAGCGCTAGAGAGTTTGCTGGTTGAAAAAGGATTGGTGAATGCTTCGGCACTCGACGAAATTATTGAGACTTACGAACACAAGGTAGGTCCTCGCAACGGTGCCCATTTAGTTGCAAAAGCTTGGCACGATTCGGATTTTAAACAAAAACTCTTGGAGAATCCCACTGAAGCGGCAGCAGCACTTGGTTATGCTGGTAGGCAGGGGGAACATCTTCAGGTCGTGGAGAATACGCCTTCTCAGCATAATTTAGTTGTTTGTACTCTTTGTTCTTGTTATCCGTGGACTGTGTTGGGGTTACCTCCAGCCTGGTATAAGTCTGCTCCCTACCGTTCGCGTGCGGTTAGTGAGCCTCGATCAGTACTGCGTGAGTTTGGCACTGAATTAGAAAACGAAGTCGTGATTCGCGTTTGGGATTCCACTTCCGAAATGCGCTACTTAGTTTTACCGTTGCGACCAACGGGCACTGATGGATGGACCGAGGCGCAGCTGCAGCAACTAGTTACGCGAAATTCGATGATTGGCGTCGAACTCGCAAAATCGCCAGCCAAAATGAATCAGAACAATCAAGGTATCGACTAATGCAGGGCGGACATGATCTTGGCGGTAAACAAGGGCTGGGTCCAATAAACCCAGAATCTGAAGCAGAAGAACCTGTGTTTCATGCGGACTGGGAACGGAGGATATTTGCCTTAACTTTGGCGACAGGTATGCTGGGTAAGTGGAATATTGATCAATCAAGATATGCCCGCGAACGGCAGCATCCTATCAACTACCTAGAGAACTCCTACTACGAGAATTGGTACGAGGGTGTTAGTAAACTGCTGGTGGAGAACGGCCTTATTAGTGAAGCAGAGCTTTTAAGTGGGGCATCGCAACAAGCGGTAAGTCGAGAGTTTCGTGTCCCGAACAAAGAAGATGTAAAAAAGATTCTAAGTTCCGGGGGACCAACCGAAGTGCGGCTAGATGTGGGGCCTGTGTTTAGTGTTGGTGATTATGTAAGAGTTGAAAGAAATTTCACGCATGGGCACAGCCGTGCCCCCACCTATGTGCAAGGCTGTGTTGGTGAAATTGAAATTCATCATGGCGGACATATTTTCCCAGACAAGAATGTTGAGAGGCAGTTCTCTGGGGAGCATTTATATGCAGTCCGATTTTCTGGGAAAGAACTTTGGAGATCTGATATTGGCAACGACGAAGTGATAATTGATTTGTGGGAACCCTATTTAAGGTCCTCAAATTGATGCAGAACTTTCCTTCCCAGCCGCAAGATGATAACGGCCCTATATTTAATGAACCATGGGAAGCACAAGCATTTGCAATTGTCTTAGCGCTGCATAAAGCTGGTAAATTTAGCTGGAGTGAATGGGCAAATTACCTCAGTGAAGAAATTAAGTTAGCGCAACAAACTGGGGATCTAGATCTCGGCGACACATACTATCAACATTGGTTAAGGGCGATTGAAAAAATCACTGTAACAAAAGCTTTGATCACAAGTAAGGACATTATGCGCAAAACAGAACAGTGGCG
>CAXYEH010000012.1:0-29702 GCA_964275945.1 uncultured Pseudomonadales bacterium | reverse complement strand
TTTCTGATACCCAGGTGAGCAGGTTCAAAGAACAAAAAAAGTAGCTTCTATTTGCTTCTACACTAAACAATCCAGCAATGCTTCTTCAATTCCGTCTATTGTGTCTATGCGACTGCTGATTACTTCCATCCGGCTATCTTCGAGTCTATCTAGGTGTACTTGAGTGACGACACTGTCGCTCTTGTTAAAAGCAATAAAACCATCTGGGGTAATGAAAACACCTTTCAAGCGCTCCACCTCCAATCCCTGAATTACTGAATGTAGTTTATTAACCTTAAACTGCCAGGATGGATTAAATATCCATCCTCGACTAAAAAAACCTTCACCTGAGTTTTCGACACTTCTAAAACCTTCCGTTGGCGTTTGCAAATGCGGAGGTAAAGAGCTAGCCCTTTCCTCTGTTAACTCGTTTTTCGTAGGTATCAATTTATTCAGCATAGCTGGCTGCTCTAACCATTCTATATCTAGAACTCCATGTTGAACTTGATAAATCGACTTACTACCTAGGTCAAAATTTTCCTCGATATAAGTTAAGAGCGCAGGGAAGTCACACGATCCATATAGGTCGGCTTTATTTGCGATTATGATCTCAGCAACATCAAGTTGCTGATTAAAGGTCTCATTCGCAGTGAATCGACGATCTTTAATTTTGCGAGCATCCACTAGCGAAACTGTGGCTCGAAGTTCTAGGATTTCTTGATAATAGTTTCTTGATAACATTGATATCACTTCTTTTGGGTGACCAAGGCCGGTAGGCTCGATCAGAAGTCGCTGGGGCTTAGATTTTGCGAGCAATATGCTCAGAGCCATTTGTATTGGCAATCCATTTGCACAACACATACATCCCCCAGGCACTTGACTTACCGTGACACCATTTTGATCCTCTGTCCCTCCCTCAAAAAGATTACTATCGATTCCGACTTCACCAAATTCATTTACAAGGACTGCCCAACGCTCTTTTTGTGGCTTTTTAGCGATGAGCTTTTGAATAGCCGTTGTCTTGCCTACTCCAAGAAATCCCGTGATTATGTTGGTAGGTATTGGGTTTTTAATTTCGTTATCCATCATTTCTTTAAGTTTCTCAATTTAATTTGCTCAAGTAGGCAGAGCTAGGGCTCATCAGCGGAGTCGCATTCGCTATTCTGGCAGGCCTTAAAATTGCGCATATGGGCCAGAGCAATTATCACCGCCCCTGCAACAGTCGAGATCTTTTCACCAATCTCCCCCAGCAATTCTTCCCCTAGTATCACAATCAGGAAAAGCAAAAGGAGGCCGAACAGTCCTATCAGAAGAATTTCAAGGTGACCATGCTTGCGACAACCTAGCCCTAAGCTAAGGGTGCTAGTAGGCAATACTAAAAAAAGAAGCGCATAATGGAATCTCTCGTCCTCAAGGAAAGTTGCTCCCAATGCTGGCAACATTACTATGGCGATCGGTGTAAGTAGACAATGAACGACGCAAAGAAACGACAAGCCTATTGCCGCCCTGTCCATTCTAATTGTTGAATCTGGCATAAAAACTCCCCAACTCAGTAAAAAATATAGCTCATCATCTCTAATAGACGATTCACAAAAAGACGTTATGCAAAACAACATCTACGCTAAAAACGTAAAAGTATTTAGTTGCTTAAAAAGAAAGTTGTCGAGCTAGGCGAGTGGTGGGGAGCGAGATTTGGCAGTAATTAAAGCGGTAGAAATTAATTCGAAAGTTAGATTTTTCTTATTAGTTCGAAAAACTATATTTTTGGATTCGTGCCCTTCGGTAGAAAGATAATCGCATTCACTGTTCTGCTTTACACAGATAGAACAGTCTAAATCATGAGCAAGATCGCCGTTATGACTATGCTGCACAGCAATGGTTTGAGCACTAAATAAACATAATGCCAAGAAAATAGGAATCTTCGCAGTAACCCGCATAACAGGCTTTGTTTTTTCATGTTTAGACATGACTTTCATTTGTACTAATTTACCCATCCTTTTATGCTTGTCAAGTCGAGACAAAACAGCTCAAGTGCTGAAGGTTTTTGGATCTTACTATTTAGATCATAATTTGGGAACCAACTGCCGGCATCAATGACCTGTATTGAACTCCCCATTTTTCATTGATTTTTGTCAACACCCATACGGCAGGCACTTGGCTGTACTTATTTCCTAAAGAATTAAATCGCTCAAACTCGAGCTGAAAAATTACCTTATTATCCATCGCATGAACAACCTCTAAATCTTCAAGGATACTGTAACTCCATAATTCATTTTCTCGCATACCATCGAAATTCATTCTAACAGGAGGAGTTTCATTGTTGATTGCATGGAGAAAACGAGTGTTTAACATAGCCTGTGGTACGTGATTGTAGTCTAACAATGCATTGTTGTCGGCAGAGTTGAATGCTTCAAAAAAATTATAAATAGCAATAGTTGCCTCTTGAATCGCAGAATCTCTTGCACCTTCCATAATAGATCTCTCGGGAGGACCACCGCTTCGATAATGCATTCCCCAACCATCAGCCTGTTTCGTGACCACATAAAAAACTTGACCGATAGAGATAATTTCATTATCTGCACCATACCTAGTAAAGTCGACTAGGAAATTGACCTTGCTTTCACTTGCTTGCAAAGGAAGCAGGCTATCGAAAGAAGAGCGCCGCCACCCTTGTCGACGCAGCACGCCGAAGTCTTGCGCGAAATCTCCCTCTTGTTGCGCTACTATTAGCCGCCCTTGCCCGTGAGTAACATGAGGGAAGCTTAGGTGTTTTTGGATTGCATCCAGATCAGAGCGATTCCAGTCTTCAAGAAAATTCTCTAAAGCAAATTTTGCACCTTGAATAGCCTCTTCATTTTGAGCGGAAGCAGTTACAGGTGCAAAGAGAAAAAACAAGGTTATTGTTGTCACTAGTCTTTTCATGATCCTGCGCTCCTTTATAACCAACTTATCATCACTGGTTTGGGCTATCTGTGGCGTCCCATAAATGAACTGGACTGAATTAAGCAGTAGACTTTTTCATTAAATTTATACTAGCAATAAGCATAATAGAAAAAAGAACCTCTGACATTATTCCAGGTAACCAAAATTCAGTACCATGCATCACGCCTGCACTTAGCCTAAATAATGCAGCTGAGCCCAGGAGAGCTAAAGGCCCGTATAGCCATTCATATTCATTCCTATAAGATCCGACACAGGACAAAATGCCAGCTGTAAAAAAGAAAGAAGTAAAATCACCTATTAGCGTATTTCTTCCCAATAAAGTTTCGCCCCCGGCAGCACTTAAACTTTCTGTAATTTGAAGACTTGCTGCAGCAGACACTGGATCAATAATCCAATTTATCGCTGAAATGAGCATTATTACACCAACTAGACCAGATAATATTCTTGCGACCATGGTTTCCTCCTGCTAAATAAATTTTATATAGTTAATGATACCTTATTATTAAATGTCGGCTATCAAAGAAATTATAGAGCTTGGTGATATACGAATTATTGAGTTTTTTCTCAAGACTCAAGCTGTATAAGATTGTGGAGTATGCCATGGAGATAAAATCCGCCAGGAAACGGACTTGAAGAATAATTGGGGTAAAGTGCTGGCTAAATGGATGTCTCTACTTGGGCTATTAGTAGGATTACTTTATTCGATAGGAGGACTAATAGCTGATCTGTTAACGATTGGCCTTAATGCCGGAACCGCAATGGCATTTGGAGCCGTGTTAATTTTACCTGTTCTTTGCGGTATTTTAGGCATAGTGGTTGGTTTTCTAGCTGAATTGATAATCATAATTGCTAAAAAATACCTATGAATCTGAAGACCAAAAACGGAGGTCTGAATTGATAACAAACATCCATCGTTTAATACGCCTATTAAAGCCAGCTATGAGGCCAAATCATTGTGCGCCACATATGAGCCACCGGTGATCCGTCGAATCCTAATCCCTCTCTAGGTTGCTTGAAATTTCTCCCTACCACATCTTCGAATTGATCGATTTCAATATCTGTGACATCGGGATCGAAAGAGTAGAGATCATTCAAAGTAATCAAGCGAGAGGTCATATACCAGCGATGGTTGCGCGCTTCATCGTATTCGGCTTGCACCCATGGCTCTACCTGGTAGTCATAGCCGAACCACTCCCGATAAGCGGCAGGGTATTCATAACCTACCGATTCATCGGCAAAGAACCGCAGCGCCTGGTGTTTCTGAATTGCCCAAGAGACCTCTTCGTCAACGTAGGGAGTAACAAGTTGGGAGCCCCAGAACCCATGGTCGGTACGTAAAAATCCTTCGACAGAAATATCATGCAACAAACAGGCGAGTATGACTTTCTCGTCCATACCATTTTTCATTGCGAGGTTAGCGCTTTGCAACAAATGCGAAGGATTCGGAATTCGATAACGATAGAAGTCCAATAAAGTCGGTTTCTTGGGCATGAGTGGCAGGCGCGGATCATCCATACCAGCTACCAGCTTCGCCGAGGGGGCGCCCCCTCCCCCAATTCTGGATCCAGGAGGTGCCATAGAACGCTCTCGATCAGGTTCACAGATTATCGGCCTGCCTACATGATAAGGAAGCCCTTGAATCATTACTCCTTCGAAGGCCTCTGCACGCTGACTTAATGTCATTTCTGCAGTGAAGCTTGCAGCTGCCACCGCAGCCGCCCTGTTCATAAACTTACGTCGGTCCATTTGGGCCACCCTTGCTCAATTAATCATTGACAAAGGCGTAGGTTATCCCGATGAGGCTGCGCTGGCAATTCCCCGAGACCTATTTAATGACCCACCCAAATGAATTAAAAAGATCGCCAAAAGACTGAACTCCAAACGGCTAGGAATATTGCGAGTCGAGTTGAGCCAACCCTTTTTTATTCTTCTAAAGCACGAGAGCTGATTCACCTTTATTTCTAAACTTTGAAACTTTTGTCAAGAAATCCTCGCTATATATTAGTGGTGCCTCCTCGCTAAACCAACGCTCTCCAACTTCTGTGTTTATAAGTTTATGGATGTAAGGATTACCGTATAGAAAATCTAGGTCGTAGTCGCCAGAGAACATTACCTCTGCCTTGTTTGCAACTATTACTGACTCGCAAAGCGCTACCCACCTGTTCACAAATTGAGAGAATTGAATTGTCTCAATCTCATCTAATCGCTGATTACTTAAGCCTTTCTGATAAATCTCCACAAATTCTTTGTCTCGCATCAAGGCATCAGAGTTATTAATAATCATATTATTTATATCAATTGATAATTGTGCGGTTACATTTTCATTAGATTTTTCTAGCTGATGATTTTGCATTTTAATTTGCGCGGCCAGATAGAACAGCGTACCTAAAACAGCTACTGCTCCTATAATTTCACCGATCGCCCCTATTGCTTCCCAATTCATACAATCTCTCCTCTAATTAGATTTCCTAAGTATTATTCTACAAATATTGAGTTTCATTTTTTCTAGAGTCTCTTTCTAAAATTCACTAATAATTATTCGACAGAGGGTAAGATAAAAGTAATGATACTTCTTCAACCCTTCGTCATCTGGACGAAGCCAAGGTATCATTTCATGAAAGTTTGTATTTGTTACCAGCGACACTAACCTTGCATTAACTTCTCTTAACGATTCATCTCCAAAAAAATCAAGGGAAGTTATGTCAATCCAAAATATATCCCACCATTTGTAATGATTCGATTAAAAAGACGCCCACAGAACACTCCAATTTTATTATTTTGTGTAATTTTTTTATAAGCATAGCCGTTGACACTATAACCAATAATGTGAAAAAAAGTGCCCGACAGCAGAATTTTATTTCCCTCTTATGGCGCCCTACAGATAGTAATTACCTCAAGCAAAACGCATTACTCGCTCAATAGACGTCGTTATAAGTTGGGCGGTGCTTACCTTCTAGAACAATTGTTTAATTACTTGTAGGATTATGTGCAATAAAAGGCAAACACGAGCTAGATCAAGAGCGATGGAGCCAGATAAAAGAGATAAGAAACTAATGACGACTAACCGTCATCTATTGTTATCGATTGTTCTAGCCAGCCTATCTTCTTGCGCGGGAGAAATCCGGCCATCCTTTGAAATAATGAATGAAGCCGAACTAGCTTTGTACAACGCCTCCTCATCTTTTAATGAAAAAATTATTTGCCGAGAAGAGGTTGAAGGTTGGCTAATATTTTCTGGTGCAATTTCTTTCCGGGAAGAAGCTGAAGATGAAAATTGGCGAGGAATGAGTTTTAGGCGTAATCCAAAGGTCTGTTTATCAGTTGGGCAATTAAAAACCCTAGAACAAGACGCAAAGTTCCGGGGTGGAGCACCAGCTTTCAGCCCTGGTTTTGATTCTTATCAACCAGCAGATGCGGCTGATTACCCTAGCACCTTTAACTAACCACAGAGAAGAAATAATCAGAGACAACGAAGTGAAGGGTTTTTTTCAAAAAGTTTGTAATAATCTCCTTATCGTTCACCTATATCGCACAAGAGAAGTAAAAAAGCCGCAAATTGTCAACGTGAACTTCTGCTGAATCAAGAAATAGAAGTGATTGTTTCGAAGAATAAAATGAGAAATAACTTATGGCTAAACTACTAACGACAATAGTTTACTTAATTATGTCAATTACCATACCGTTAAATTCTTTGTGGGCTCAGGAAATTCGGCCTGATGTATTAAGAACTCCAGATGCCCGATTTGAGAATTTACCTGGCTATAATTTTGAACCTCACTACGTAACTATAGATGGTTACCGCATTCATTATATCGACGAAGGGCCTTCCGATGGTCAAGTGATACTGATGCTTCATGGCGAACCTTCTTGGTCTTACCTATATAGAAAAATGATCCCTATCTTTACAGAAGCAGGTTATCGATCAATAGCACCAGATTTAATTGGATTTGGTCGGTCGGACAAGCCAACAAGTATGGATGTTCACACTTATCAGTTTCATGTGGACACTCAAGCTTCTCTTGTTGAAGCACTAGATTTGACTAATGTGACTTTTGTCGGACAGGACTGGGGCGGCCTTGCTGGTTTGCGGGTTGTTGCTGAAAATGAGGATAGATTTTCTCGAATCGCTATTGCTAATACAGGGCTGCCAGATCCCTCGGTAGAACCTATTGGCGGCGCCTTTATGGGGTGGAAGAGAAGAAATCAAGGGATGATTAATACCGGCGACATTGACACTGGTACATTGATCGCAACAAGCACGGGAGACCCATCTGTAAAACTGGCTTATGATGCACCATTTCCCGATCCAACTTATAAAGCAGGACCATTAATGATGCCACAGCGTGTTCCAGTCACTATCGATAATCCGGGTGCAGCAGAAAATGCAGCGGCATGGGAAGTCTTAAAGCGATGGGAAAAGCCGTTCCTTACATCATTTAGCGATAGTGATAGAATAACTGCTTCTTGGAAAGATAGGTTTTTAGAAGAAGTGCCAGGGGCAAGAAATCAACCTCATTCTACGATAGAAAATGCGGGTCACTTTCTCCAAGAACAAAAAGGAGAAGAATGGGCGCGACTGATAGTGGAATTTATACAAGCTAACCCTAGGCAAGAATAAAAAGAGCCAAGAATAAAATACTAACAATAATAACCCTGCTGTTTGGGGCAGGCAAAATTGGCATACATACAGGGAAAGGACGAGGAATGATTTCTTTTTTAAGAGTGATTGCTTACATTTGCATTTGGACAACTCCTTTCCAGGTGGCATTCATATTGTGGGGTATCGGCATTGTTGCCGTTACCGATTATAGTATTTTGTCACTATCAAATATCGAGTTTATTAGAAACTATCTTGGCTTTTTATTTCCTATCATTGAGTGGTTATACACATGGTTCTGGAATGCTCTCTTAGACTGGGTGTTTTCTTTACCAATGATTTTACATGTGACACTTAAGGCAATAGTGTCGACGTGGCTGGGCTTTTGGATACTTAAAAATATAAACAGATGGCAATAGTTTCAACACGATTCAAACCACTTACAACAATAACTCTGCTCTGCTTTTCCACTATTGGCATTAATGGCATTAATATATTTGAGATGATAACGCATGGATGAGAATCTCGATGTATTATTGTCGATGGCGGAGATTTCAGCTGCTTTAGCCGGATTTGCAGGAATAATTATCGCCGTGGTCGGCAGTAATTCAAGCGGCTGGGACCCAGGCCATTTAGCTCGTTTCCGTTTAATGGTATTCAGCAGCTTGTCAGCGATCGTGGCGTCGTTAATACCGTATGTTTTTCTTTTAAACTCGGATCATATCAACTGGACCTGGAGCATAGGCGGGCTAGGAGTCTATCTTTTCGGATTTTCCACTTATCTGATTCGTTCCTTCGTGCTCGCAAGCCGAAACCTTAATGGTTATGTTTCTTTTGGGGTATCCTTCTTAGCAGTCTCCGCTACATTAGCTCAATTTGCGGCTTTGTTCGGTTTAGTGGAACCTGATCTAGGAATATATTTTTTAGGTGTTTTCTATTTATTTATCCAGTCCTGCATTGCGTTCATCAGACTAGTTATTGTCGCTATACTAGAACCCGGGAGATCCAGATGAACATTCCTAAACACCTAACCTTTTGAATAACCCAACCCAGAGCTCCAATAGAAGCATTACCAATCAAGTAAATAGCGCTCCGAAATGACCCTAGTCTTTTCTGAACGAATAGTTAGCAAAGGAGGCCACTAATGAAGCGAGATTATTCTAAGTTAAAGCTTGCTGTGCTGACTGCAATATCATTCATAACTCTCTTTCATTTTAACCATGCGATAGGGCAGCTAGCACCAAATCCTGATTTTATTGGTGGAGCAAAAAGTTATACCTATAAAAGTGAGGAAAATACATCCCTCAGATTACACATTTTCCAACCTCATAGACTTGGCTCTTCGCCTCAACCTGCCATTGTATTTTTCTTTGGGGGTGGATGGCGTCAAGGACGGATTACTCATTTTCTCCCTCACGCTGAACATCTGAGAAATCGGGGCATGGTAACAATATTGGTTGATTATCGAGTACTAAATCGGCATGGAACTGATGCAAGAATAGCTATTAGTGATGCTAAATCTGCTATGCGTTGGGTACGTGAAAATGCCTCAACGCTGGGCATAGACTCCACAAGAATCGCAGCGTCAGGTGGCTCAGCTGGGGGTCATCTTGCAGCAGCAACTTCAGTAGTAAGTGGGTTCGACAGTCGAAAAGATAATCTAGAGGTCAGCTCTAAACCCAATGCCCTCGCACTTTTCAATCCAGCACTCGAGCTATCAGGTCGAGTAGAAGCAAGAAGATCTGTTGTGGGAGATTTTGCCCTTGAAATCTCTCCCTTGCATCAGCTTCTAGACAGCTCAGTACCAACTCTGATCCAACATGGTATTGAGGATCAAACTGTACCGTTTTCAGACGCAGAAAATTATTGTCGAAAGTTAGAACAATTAGAAGGCAAATGTATTTTATTCGGATATGAAGAAGCAGATCATGGATTCTTCAACAAAGGCGTGAACAATAATAGGTGGTTTCCAATTACACTCGAACGATTAGATGAATTTCTGGTGCAACTTGATTACATTAAAGCTGTTGAAGATTAAGAACATTTTTTGAACCTACTAACAACAAACAACAACACCTCTGTAGTTATCTACTGATAACCGAAATTAATAGCGTCTTTCAGGTATGAATATGAAAAATAAATTAGCGACACTTCTTATATCATTTACATGTTTTTTACCAAATATTTCTTTTGGCGACGGCGGCCATCAAGTATTTGAAATCGTAAACTTTGAATTAGAAAGTGGCGAAGTATTGCCCTCTGCTATCCTTTCATACGTAACCCATGGCAAATTGAACGACGACAAAGATAATCTCATTTTAGTTCCGTCGGCCTATCTGGGCGATCACCATGGATTTGATTTTTTAATACACAGTGACAAAGCTCTCTCTCCAGAAGATTACTTCGTCGTTGCGACAGATATGTTTCAAAATGGCTATTCTAGCTCTCCTAGTAATACACAGCCTCCGTTTGATGGCCCCAATTTCCCCACAATTGAAATCAGGGATAATGTCACGGCTCAATACCGCCTGTTAACTGAACATTTTGGTGTCACAAATGGTGCAGCAATCGTTGGGTTTTCTATGGGGGCTCAGCAGGCATTTCAATGGGCTGTGAGCCATCCAGATTTCATGAATAAAACTGTTGGTATTTGTGGCTCAGCCATTGAGCACCCTCATGGTATCGTTAGGCTTGAAGGATTTAAGAGTGCGATAAGGGCAGATGCTGCATATATGGGTGGTTTTTATACTGAACCTCCGACAATTGGATTAGAAGCCGGCGGAACTCATTGGGCCGCGTGGGGTACTTCTCAAGAATGGCTGCGATTGGGTTTGTATCGGGATATGGGTATAGACAACCCTGAAGGCTTTATTGAATACTTCAAAGCCGTTGTCAAGTCTTGGGATGCGAATAACTTAATTGCGTTAGCTAATACTTGGCAGCGCAATGATATAGGGAAAACAGCTAGATTTAATGGCGATAGTGAAGCAGCTCTCTCCTCAATAAAATCCGAAGTCTTATATATGCCATGTGAGACTGATCAATATTTTCATATAGAAGCCTTACGGTGGGAGGCTGAACTAATACCAAACTCCAAATTTGTTGTAATCCCCTCATTATGGGGTCATATGGCTGGTCTAGGAAGATCAGAGGTCGACGCAAATTTCATTAATGAAAGAGTAATGTCGTTTCTTCACTCACCTAACCAATGAAACTGCTAACAACACTAGCCCTACTCTGGTTTTTGTGTTGCTGCATTCATTCAAAAAAGTAAATTTAAAATATTTTAAGACATAGGAATAATTATGAGCGATTTCATTCATTGGGTATATGAGGGAACGATAGTCAATAGAACGCTTATAGATGAGAAACTCGAAGAAATAGTAGCTCACGTTAAAGCAAATGAACCTGGAGCGTTAGCATATGAATATTGCCTTAATGAAGATGAAAGCAAGCTTACTATATACGAACGTTATCTAGACAATCAGGCGGTTCTTGCGCATGGAAAAAACATGCAGCCATATTTTTATTTCTTTGAAGATGCAGTCCAGGTAACAAAATTTATCGTTTTTGGCAATGTAAATGACGAGGCTAAAGAAATACTTTCAGGGTTTGGCGCAGAATTTCAGAAACCTCTTATGGGCTTCGTAAGACAGGAAAAATCATGAACAAACTAATAACATTCGTACTATCAATCAAAATTAGGCAACTTGTTTGGGCTATCCCAGAAAATCCGATTAACCAGCCCTAATTGGAATTATCCAGGAGAGTGTGTCTCCGTGAGTGCCGCACACATGATAATCACTTAAAGCTTAGCGTTTTATCCGTTAAACTGACTTCGTTGTAAGTCAGGGTGTCAATAAATTCTAGAACATTCATTTATTTACTTGTACTATTAATAAGTTACTGTGCACCGGGCATAAGTTCAGAGTTACTCGCTTACAACATGACAACTAGTTTTAGCGGAATGCCTCAAACATGTAACATCGGCATATTAGGTGAGATAGTTCCTTTCCTTCTTGTATCCAACAGAGGGATTCTCTCGCTGTCAACGGGTTTGATAATTGAGCAGATACATTGTAATTAAACTACCAACAAAGATAATAGTGAGGTGTTAGTCATGGAATGTGGGTGTGGAAGAAGTCCAACAGGAAAATGTATTGGTTGGCATGCGTTAACTGAGGAAGAGTATCAAAATGAACTAAACAAGTTGCGGCCTGAAGATTCAGAAAAGAATGCCAGCGACGAAGAGGAATAATCGGCTGGGTACATCAAAGTCTCTAAAGGCTGCTAAATCAAGCTCATCTAATCTCAATATTGAAAAATCGTATCAGGTTAATTAAGCCTTAAATGTGTTTACTAAACGAAACATAGGAACAAAGGAATGAATCGATTTCTACAAGCAATACTAACTTTTTGCTTTCTTTTCGGTCTAGCCTATACCACTGTTTCTGCGCAGGAAGCTAGCACATCAGATGAAGTGGCAGTGCCGCCCAAGCCCATCGAAGAGATAACAGTAGTAGGCCAACAATCCCTATCCAGGTTACGACTTCGTATTACCGAGAAGGAAGACGAAATATTCAGCTTTTTTAATGACAACAATAGCTCTAGAAGAATGGACATCATTTGCACTAAACGCAGGCCAACTGGAACCTACATGATGAAGCGGGAGTGTGAACCTAGGTTTATGAGAGAACGACGGGTAGAACTAACACGGGATGCCAGGCAAGGCATTGGAGTAGGTTTCACTCAAGGGGACTTAGCTGGAATGTTGGCACAAGAATTTGAAAAGTTGCAAAACGAAATGCTTACCCTGATGTTAACAAACAAAGAATTCGCTGAGGCACTGGCTGATCTTGCAGATTTCGCAGAAAATTATGACTCACATAAAAGCGTTATGTTCGGTGATGAGCAGTAGGTCGCATCAAGTGTAAGTAATTTTACTCAGTTTAAAATAAGTGTATTGCCAGAAGGGAAATTATGAATAAGATACTTTTTATAATTTGCGTATTAGCCTTGGGAGCCTGCTCAAACGAGCCCCACTCTGAAGCTTTTCCAGAACTTCACGCATATTCTGAAGAACAAAACTACGTTTTAGAGAGAATGCAATGGTTGGGCTTTGATCCGTCTATTCTGCGAACGCAGCAACTTAAAGATGGGTTGAGTGTAATATTTGGATACGGTGGAAATGCACTAGTTTCAGTTGGTGAAGATGGTGTTGTGTTGGTGGATGCACAATTTCCTGAGGTTTATGACGGCATTATTCAAGAAATCGATAAATTGGGGGGCGGACGAGTAGACTACCTAATAAATACGCATTTCCATTTTGATCATGCTGAAGGAAACAGAGCCTTTGGAGCTATGGGCGCCGACATAATTGCTCATGAAAATTCTATGCAATACTTCCTGGAAGGGGCTGACATTGACATGGTTGGCATCATATGGCCTCAGCAGCCATATGAGAAAGCAGCCAGGCCGCGAATTACCTATTCAGATAAGCTGACCCTAAATTTAAATAATCATTCTATAGATCTTATGCATTTTGGCCCTGCACATACCACAACCGACAGCATGATATATTTTCGAGAATCGAATGTAATTCATATGGGTGATGTAGCTAACCTAACCGGACTTCCGTACATCGACTCAGGTAACGGGGGAACCTTAGATGGAATGATCCAAAACATCCGTGCAGTCTTAGGAATAATCAATGAGGAGACAATAGTAGTCCCAGGGCATGGAGATATTTCTAAAAAAAGCGACATAGAAATATACGTCAGGAAAATGGAGACAGTTAGAGACAAAATAGCTGAAATGATCGAGCAGGGCATGACTTTAGAACAAGTGATTAATGCCGATCCAGCATCCGATGTTTTTCCTTCAAGCCCATTTGATGACGCCACAGGACTTCCGGCATCCGAATTATTTGTTAATCGATCTTATGACTCGATGACTAAATAATTTTAATTGTCAATTAATCTACTTCAGTTAGATCTACAAAACTTCGATCGCTCGGAAGAAATCGATAACCGATCCGAAAAGCAACCTTTTTGAGCCCCTAAAATAATAATCATAATTAAGAGCAAACCTATAAATCGCCTCGCTAAAAACAATTCGGGCGCAGGAAAGCATCTTTTTACGGTGTTTTATGACAAAAATTTTAGTATCTTCTCAGTGTGAAAATAAAGGGCAAGTGTGACCTTGTCCCGGGGCTGTGCGGCCGGATGCATGTTACTAGAAACCAGTGATGGAACCTAAATAATAATGAAAAGCAGCACTTCCAGATCGAAATTTTCAAAGACATATTTCGTTAATTCAATGAAGAAATTAATTTGTCTGGCAATGCTCATTCCTGCCGCTCTCGAAGGCCAAACGTCTAAATTTTGGACATGTCAGGGTACAAATGCCGCTGGATTCAATTGGAACACAGAAGAAGGTTATAGGTGGGAAAATACCAGAATTCCGACAACAGAACTGACGCTGAAGATTGATGGGGCCAACTCTCATTTAACATTAAACTCCAAGAATACCTCACTTGTATGCGAGGAATATGCTAACGAGACTAGCGGAAAATTCATATCCTGCATCAGAAGTAGCGGGTTAGCGTATGACTTTCTAGTTCTGAATCCTACAAGTGGACAAGCGGCACTTTCACAACTAAGTGGTTCAATTACACCTAATACGTTTTATCGCGAATTGGTAACCACGCAGATATTTGAATGCGAAGCTATTTAACGAAATCCAGTCTCCTGCGCTTCCAACGCGCATCCTAAAAAGTATCAATCGAATCTGTGGCGTATGTTTCCGCTTATTTACCGATAATCATGACGGGGCCCCTCATCAACCTTCTTATGCATCACTAGTCGCTTAAATTACAGAGGGCTGCTATTTTGTTGCCAGAAGGGTCTCGTAAATAGGCCAGATAAAGTTTAGCACCACCAAAATCTCGCTCACCTGGTGGATCCTCACACTCAGTGCCACCATTTTCTAGACCTGCCGCATGCCACTCGTCAATAGCAGTAGAGCTCTCGGCACTAAAACTAATTGTACTTCCATTACCACAATTTGCAGGGGACCCATCCAATGGTTTTGTAAATGCAAAAAAAACACCTTTCCCATAGTTGTATAGCGTACGGCCGGACTCTAACTGATTTCCAGCTTCATAACCCAAACAACTGAGTATCGCGTCATAAAATTTCTTAGATGCCTCTGTATCATTGGCACCCAGCACTATGTGACTAAACATAAATTACTCCAGAACAAAAATTTAAAGGGTCAACATTATCAATATATTGGTTAAAGTGATCAAACCCTATGAGCATTAAAGAGAAAGTAGCGCAAGATTTTCATTACGAGCAATTAGCCCTACCTTGATGTCCGACTTTTATATGTTTTTGCTTATTAATAATAGATTTTACTCTATAGCCGGCTCACCAGTGACAGCATTACTTGACTACTGTGATAATCTCCCCGAGTATTTCCGACGGTTATTTGAATGGTAAACTTGTCCGAAATATTGTAGCCCATTCCTAAAGAATACAGGTTTGATTCCCAATTTATATCATTGGTATTTCTGTGCCTGTACGAAGTATCCAAATATGTTTTCGGAGTTAGAATATATCGAGTGCCAACTGTCACAGTATGATACAGAACATTCGACCTAGAGGAATAATATGCGCGCGCACCTTTGCTCAAAAAAGCGTAAGGGGCAAAATTAGAACCTGAAGGCGCTGTTGAATAACCTATAATTGCTTCGTATCTCGCCTCCCCAGGTACGTCTTGGAAACTTATATCTCCAAACATAGCGACGCCTCCGATTGTAACGCCATTATCAAATCTATAAAGACCTTTGATCGCCCCAAGGTCGACGTCAAACAGATTATTTACTCTTTCAACTCCGATTGCAGGGCCAATGCTCAATACTCCAGAATAGGCTTTGATTGACACAATCATACAAAAGGTAAGCAGAACAATACTTCTCACAAAACCCCCTCTACTAGTCTATCTTTTATTTCTTATTTTTAAATTCCAATTATTGCAGCCATTATATTCTCATTGTCGATACCCACATCTTGATTCAATAGCTTGCAGAGGATCGACTTAGGTGTATGATCTAAATCAGTCATTTTAACGTTATGGAATGTACGTATCACTGAATATCTATAGAGCACCAAAAGAGTCAACATTAAAAGCATAAAGAGAACATGCCAATAGACAATAAAAACATTATTTACAACCTAAGGAACGAATGGCAGCATTTTTTGAGTAAGAATAAAAGTACTCAAATTGCGGCAAGCCGTCAATTGGGTTGGTCCGATTCTTTCTTTGGGTCTATTTTACGTGGAGAAAGTAACCTTTCGCTTAAGAATTTAGTCAAAATCGCAAATTTCCTAAAAATATCACCCAGCCGAATAGACCCTTCATACCGACCCTCAGATATTTCCAGCTACTCAATTCATGGAACAACTTCTGGCAAAAAGCCGCCCGCTACAACGCGGCATTACTTACCGGGCGGCACCAACATATGGGCAGATAAACGAGTCCCAATTTTCTCTGAGAGCGAACATAAAGCACATCGAATCCAATACTTTTCAAAAGGGCTAACACTCATTTGTTCATCGAAAAGATTCCCTAGCTTTGATGAAAATTTTCTAAATATCAATACTCCTTACTGGTTAATTTTACGTCCAAAAAAAGAAGCTATCTGCATCACCTCCAAGGAAAAACCGAAAATTCGAGGGGCCAAAGTGCTTCGAATAGTCGGCCTCCACATGGTTTAACGCTTTTCTGAGTAGGTTTATCGCGTTTTTACCTTTAACAGTGTCCTGCACAATAAATAGTGCTGCTATTTTCCATTAAAAAATAGTGCTACTATTTCTGGTTATGTACATCCAAAAACAGACGCACCAAAAAGCTATACGGGATTACAATTAATGAATGCTAGAGAAGAATGCACCAGCATCGGAGCTTCTAAGAGTTTTCGTAGTAATCTCCGAAAAATACTAAAACGGAAAAACTATACACTGGCCAACTTTGCCGAATTGGTAGATATGGATGTCAGCAAAATTCAGAGGTTTCAAGACAAAAAACAGAATGGAGCAATATCTCTAGACGATGCAGAAAAAATAGCCATCGCTTTAGAAACTTCTCTTGGCCACATGTGCGATAACAACTATAACGATTTCTTGTTACAAAAAACTTTTCTCCTCCGGGAACTCTTTACAAATCGCGCGGATCAATGGCGAAAATTTCAGATAATGACCGAAAAAAAACATAACATGGAAACAGAGATAGTCGATTACCTTGAAGATATTCTTACCGATGTGGATACTCCGAATCGCTTGGTTTTAGAAAAGAATACCCTGAATAAATACAGCGACACCTAGTCACGATGAGGTATTGATTCCCATATCATTACTCACTTAGTCCTCTCCACTTTAAATTGATACTCAATCGCCTGAAGCCCCTAGGCTTGGCCCTATCTCAATAAGAGTACTCAGAAAATATTAGCCCTCTCAAATTATATTCATCTCATGAACTTTTTAGTCTGACTTTAAGTATAAATCCTCAAAAATAGTCATCTTGTAAATTGTTAGTTGATGAATGTCTCGTAATACTCCTAATTCGCTTTCTTAATAATTCCTAATCAACATTTTCGAGGACTAAAAGATGAAAAAAATAATTCTGCTGCTCTCTTTTCTCACACTGAGCTTAGGGTCTCTATTAACGCAGGCACAAGACCTGCAGGTTCCTGCAGGTACCGTAATCCGAACAGCAAATTGCGTAATCAGCGATGATAGATTTAGCTTTGATGACGTCGTTGAAAGAGCAAGAGCACTAGAGTTTGATGAAAATGATCCTGACTCTATTTTTTTCAGGAGGCCTATCTATTTATCAGCTAACTATACTTGGGATTTGCAAATAGCTTTGTACTACCCGAGCTATACAGAAATGGTCGAACGTCGTGTAGCAGCTGGCAATAACGCTTATGGGCGTCTTCCTATCTCATGCGATGCACCGCGGGTTATGAGAAGTATACCCATTACTGACCCTGCGGCCGCTGGAGATATCGAAAACCAAACTGCAATGCTGACACGTGCTTGTTCATATACCGAGAGCTCTTCGCTCGGATCCGCCTACAGCAGATTCAGAACTGCTTCAGAAAACTTTTCTGATGCCGGGAACGATGCACTCATGTCAATGTGGCTACCTGGCCTTGGCGGACCTCTAGAAAGGAATTGGGATTTTATTTTGTCAGAAGTCGGGCCGGAAGTGACAGAGCGGTTGGATATGTTTGCTAATGGCTACAGGCCTTTCAGAAATAATGCCGAGCCAGCGTTCTCATGCAACAGGCCCTCAATGTGGGTAACAGCTCCTGTACTGCAAAGAAACTAAAAATTATAGAACTTGAGGTTTTAAACATGAAATTTAAATTAATTATTCTTACTTTTTTGGGAATTCTGACAGCGCCTGCTTTCGGACAGACAGATAATATCGTCGAACGAAGTTTCGCGTGTAACATAAATGATGGTTATACGATGAGGGATGTCGCTGAGGTAGCGCGGAACTGGGAGTGGTCCGAGGATGCAGCGCCAGCAGTGGTTATTTTTAGGTCAGCAGTAGCTGTGGCAGGAGAGTTCCAAAATGACTGGGATTTCGTTTTCGCCTCCTACTATCCTAGTTATGCAGACATGGTAGAGAAGCGTGGAGTCTTCCTGAATCGCCCCGGCGGTAGAACTGGAAATACATTGTCTGATATCGCGACATGTGGTGATCGTGTAAGAATTTCTAATATGCGGTTTGCTAGTGAGCGTGACGGAGATATTGCGGAGTTCTCGCTAGCAGCATCATATGTATGCGATCTTAATGGCACTACAATGGATGATGCGCTAGGCAATGCTAGGGCTGGAGAAGATGCCTTTGGTCCAAGTGCACGTGCTTCAGTAACTAGAAGAGCCTTCGGTGGGCCAGCAATTCAGGCTGGCAATCCACAAGTAACAATACAATTTTCCTATCCCAGTGCTGCCGATTTCGGCACTGGTTTGGACGCTTTTCAACAAAACACTCTTCCAGACATGGCAATGCAATGCAGCAGTGGTTCAATGTGGGCGCAGTATCTTATTCATGCGATAGATAACTAAGATAAATTAACTATGTGTATGTGTGTATGCCGTTCCCATAGTGACTGAATCCCGGCAATAGTCGCATACGAGTAACTTTAATGAAGGTAGGTGTTATGAACAGTACAATGAAAAAAATAAGTCTATTTCTATTCACCGCGGTCTGGTCGTCTATCGTCCACGGAGAAATTCTAGAAATCTATACTTGGAAACCCTATCCGGGAGAAGCGAACAAACTAATTGCTGATATGCAAGAAGCTGCTGAAATACATGCAGATTTAGGAATTAGTGTAACGATCAGCGCGTTAGGGATAGGAACTGCTGGCGACATTGATTATGTTCTTAGCTATGAAGATCTAGAGAGCTGGGGACGGCTAAAAGATGCTACAAACAACAGCCTCCGCTGGAATACCTTCTACCAAAGACTCGGGGAAAACCCTTCTGGTGAATTGGTAGAGAGTTTCATGATGACCAATCATGACGCTAGCAATAGAGTTAACCCCTTCACCGAGACAGGCTCGGTGGTGGGGTTTTTTAGGTGGGAACCAGCTCCAGGCCTTGCGGGTAGCGAAGCATTACGTCAAGGCTTCGCCACTGCCAAATCTATACATGAAACACTGGGCGCAAGAGTGGAGTCCTATCAAGTGAATAATGGTCAAGAAGGTGTAAGCGACATGATGTACTTAATGATCTATAACAACTACTCCCACATGGCTGAAGTTAATGCTGCTATGTTTACAAATGCTGACTGGATAGCTTTTCAGCAGTCTGTTGACGCACAACCGGAGATGGCAGCAACTCTCAAGTTCTCTGGAATCGCTCAAATGGCTGGCTCTTACTAAACCTTATTATCTATTTATAACTTAAGGGGTTAATCGCCCCCTAAGTTATATAGTAACCCGAAGCAAAGTAGAACAGTTGTTAATAGCTTCCCTACTATCAATTTATTTAAAATACCTTTAAAAGATTCACAACCGTTCCTATAGGGTCTTCAAGGCAAGCTGCCGCGCTATCGCAGCTAACTATTTCTGCCGCCATGGATGTTTCTGATGACATTATGAAGTCAGCACATATGCCATCACCGTCTGTTGAACAAACCTTTCCCGTATTGCCATTACGTGTTCCGCTCAAATCTTCGGTATCTCCATTAGCGATATCAATTTCCACTACCGAAAGAATCCCTGCTCGATCATCGACATGAAAGTATTTTTCCGGAGTAATCTGCCAAATCCCACTGATCGAATAATATATGTCGCGGGCAAGGTTAAAAGTCGAAGGAAGTTTTGCGCAAATGTCTAACCCTTGAGTGTCTTCGCAACTTTCCAGAGTCAATGAAATCAAAGTAGTTGAGTCGACAGTAGCACTAAAGCATGCGTAAAAAGGCTCGACCCCTTTTACCGAGCATAAATTTGAAATTACGCTTCCGGTGATTATGCCTAGATATATATCAGAATGACCACTTGGGTAGCTCATGGTTACTACAAAGCTTCCATCATCCTTTTTTTGTACAACTCCCCTGGCATTAGAAGCGCTAGAGATCCATACCCCGTCTAGCTCAAGCGAACTTTGACTATAAGCAGAACAAGCCAAGAACAATGAAGCCGCGAACATAATACTGTTTTTAAAGGGGGTCATTAAGATACCTCACAAAATAATCAATGTTAGTGCCGAGTTATTTAATTTCTTAATATTTATATCCGAAGGATACAAAATTTAGTACTAGGAAACACCTTAAAAAAAGCTGGCTCCTGCACCAAAAATGATTTTTGGGGAGCGGCTTAAGCAATTCTTGTGGCCTAACCACAAAGTCAGCTGGAGTCACGCGCTCTAGATTACGAGTTAGTCGAAGCAATATTTCTGGTACTCTCTCGAGTTTTAACCCATCAAGCCATGGATCTTATAAAAACATCGAATTAATAAATCCTCGCTTTATTTGTGCCGTAAAAATCCTCGTTACACACTTTGTATTTTTGCTAAAGCACCGCCGCTGTTTTCTATCTGTATCCCATGGTAAATTACGCCTCCAATTTTCCAAACAGGTTTTGATTTAGGATAATTCATGAATTCATACAAAATTGCCTTATTAGATGGCGATGGCATCGGCCCGGAAATCATGGCTGAAGCAATTAAGATATTAGATCTGATCGCCGATCGAAATGATGTTAGCTTCGAGTTGATACATGCTCCTTTTGGAGCTTGCGCCTATTTTTCCCATGGAAATTCTTTCCCTGAGGAAACAAAAGCAGTTTGCGATGCAGCTGACGCAATATTGAAAGGGCCGATAGGTCTGAGTCATGAAGATTCGAAAAAAATACCAATCGATATGCAACCAGAGCGTGGCGCGCTACTTCCTCTGCGTCGACGATATAACACTTTCGCAAATTTCCGACCAGTTTTTCTACCGAAGAGCTTAGCTCACTTCTCACCACTTAAACCAGAAATTATTGGTGATGGTATAGATTTTATGATCATTCGCGAACTAGTTGGCGGTTTATATTTCGGAAAAAAGGAAACTGGCATAAACGAAGATGGCAAACGATTTGTAAACGAAAGCCTAGAATATGATGAAGATCAAATAAAGCGAATTGCCAAAGTCGCTTTTGATACTGCTCGAAAAAGACAAAAAGTGTTACATAACATCCATAAAAGCAATGTCTTGAAATCCAGCGTACTCTGGAACGAAATCATCGAAGAAGTTGGTGCAGATTACCCCGACATAGAAGTAAAACACATTCTAGTTGATGCCGCAGCAACCTATATGTGCCTGAACCCTGGGCAATTTGATGTAATGGTAATGGAGAACATGTTCGGCGATATTCTCTCAGACCAAGGAGGTGGGATATTGGGTTCACTGGGTCTTATGCCCTCAGCCTGTGTCGGACCGAAGAAGGCTTATTACGAGCCGTCCCATGGATCTGCCCCTGATATCGCTGGGCAAAATGTGGCCAATCCTTATTCGATGATAGGCTCAGTGGCCATGATGTTAGAAATGAGTTTTGATATGGAAGCTGAAGCAAAGAAAGTGTGGCACGCAATGCAAAGCGTCTTCGGTCAAGGCTATTCAACCCCAGACCTCTCGACGCCTGGCGCAGAAGTAACAATGATAAGCACAGACGGCTTTGGAGATTTAGTTGTAGCGGAACTTGCTAAGCAATAGCCAAAAGCTAGCTAGTAGAAGCAGCCTGTGCATGCAGCATTATGTTGATCATGCGCATAGTTGCTTTTACTCCCGCCATGACTTGGTTTGAATCTACGCCCCGGGTTTTAAATTCCCGCTCATCTGACTGCCAGGTGATAATACATTCCGTCAAAGCATCGGTCTTGCCGCCTCGAGGAATATGTACCTCATAATCGGTCAGCAAAGGCATTTGAAATTCTTTCTGTCGGAGGATCTTTCCAATACCATCCATAAATGCATCGAACCCACCATTGCCTGCGCCAGACCCTTGGAATTCCTCTTCATCAATAATGACTCGAATAGAAACAGTGCTGCCCACATCCAGACCGGTGTTGATATCACATTTTTTGAGATTAATGTGTTGATACTCTTTACTCTCCATAACATCAGCAATGATGAAAGGTAAATCTTCGGAAGTTATGACTTGCTTAGAATCGCCAAGACTCACAACTCGCTCGAGTACTTTTGCTTGATCTTCCGCTGACAGCGAAATCCCCAATTCTACCAAATTATTAACAATAGACGCTTTACCACTCATCTTGCCCAGCGCATATTTTCGCTTACGTGCGAACCGCTCAGGGCCAAGCTTTGACACATAAAGATTCCCTTTTAAATCACCATCTGCATGAATTCCTGCGGTTTGAGTAAAGACGTCAGCACCTACTACCGGCGTATTTGCAGCTATCCACTTGCCGGAAAAGTTTTCTACCATACGACTTAATACTGCAATTCGTGTCTCATCGATGGAGAGCTTTAGGCCCAACTTGTCTTTGATGCCGACTGCTACTTCTGCGAGGGATGCGTTTCCAGCCCTCTCTCCAAGGCAGTTCATCGTGCAATGAATATTATTAATGCCCGCATTGATTGCAGCAAAGACATTAGCAGTTGCCAGTCCATAATCATTATGAGGGTGAAAATCGAACTCTTCGTTTGGAAATCTCTGCTGCATTTCCGTTAACGCATCAAACACTTCATTAGGCGCTAGCAAGCCCAAAGTATCAGGCAACAAGTAATGGCTGATTCCTAAATGTTGGGTACCTGAGATCAATCCAAAGACATAATCCTTACTATCTTGATAACCGCTTGACCAGTCTTCTAGGTACATATTGACGGTTACGCCCTGCTCAGCGGCATATTCAACAGTGCGCGCGATGTCTTCAATATGACTTTCTAGTGTCTTTCCTAACTGCTCTCGACAATGCTTTTCACTACCTTTAGTTAACAGATTAATGACTTTCCCACCAGCACTGGTAATCCAGTCAACACTGCGTCTGTAATCAACAAACCCCAAGACTTCGACTCTCTCTACAATGCCTTCGCTCGCCGCCCATGCACAAATCTCCGCTACGGCCTGTTTCTCACCTTCTGAAACACACGCAGAAGCGACTTCAATACGGTCTACTTTTAGCGATTGCAGCAAGGCTCGCGCAATATTTACCTTTTCATTCGCTGCGAAGGAAACACCCTGGGTCTGCTCGCCGTCACGCAGCGTTGTGTCCATCAGACGAATATGACGATCATTTGCAAAGTTAGTCATCAAATATTCCAAAAAACCCAGATTAATGGTTATTTAGCCGGAATCACCTCTCAATCAATCCTTACTCCTGCCCCTTTGAGTGGGACTTAGAACAGGCTATCGAGCCTTCAAATAACTGATCAAGAATGGCGGGTCCCGGATTCTAACAAAAACTATAGCCTGCAAGAAGCTGAATTTCCGGCATTTCTATGCGTTGACCTCAAGCGCCATCGTTATATACTTGCGCGCTTCATGGGAGTTTTGGTTAACCGGGGAATTTTATGGCGTTACAGATTTGTGTGCCGAAGGAAGTTCGCAAAGGCGAACAGCGGGTCGCATTAGTACCAGATATTGTCAATCGGCTAGTCAAACAGGGACTAAATGTAAACATTGAAACTGCAGCAGGCGAACTAATTGGTTATACCGATGCCGATTACGAAAACGCTCATATAGTGACAAGCAGTACGGAATTATTGGGGAACGCGGATATTACCCTTACTGTTAATCCAGCAACCTCGGAACAAATTTCCCAACTGAAAGAGGGATCTGTGCTGATTGGTTTTCTAAATCCTCATTCTGATTTAGAACGCTTCAATTTATTGAAGGAAAAAAATATTAGCGCTTTTTCCGTTGAATTAATTCCACGAATCTCCCGCGCACAGGCTATGGATGCACTGTCTTCGCAGGCTTCGATAGCAGGTTACAAGGCCGTGCTGCTTGGCAGTAATATCCTTGGAAAATTTCTACCCATGTTAACTACAGCTGCCGGCACTATTAGGCCTTCGAAATGTTTAGTTATTGGCGCTGGAGTGGCTGGATTACAAGCCATAGCAACGGCACGAAGACTGGGCGCTATTGTAGAAGGCTATGACGTGCGTGCCGCAGTTAAAGAGCAAGTCGAATCGCTAGGTGCAAAATTTGTCGACATCGAGATAAAAGCTGAAGGCAGCGGCGGCTATGCTCGCGAATTAACCGAAGAAGAAAGGCAACAACAACAGGAAATTCTTGCCAAACACGTAGCTGCATCAGACTTAATTATCAGTACGGCAGCGATTCCCGGCCGCGCTTCGCCACGAATCATAAGTAAAGCCATGGTAGAAGGCATGCGAGGAGGGTCCGTGATTGTAGATCTAGCTGCCGAAGGCGGCGGCAACTGTGAGCTCACTAAACTTGATGAAACAATTTTACATCAAGGGGTAAAAATATATGGTCCAGCCAACATACCAAGTATGGTCGGCAACCACGCCAGCGAACTCTACGCCAAAAACCTACAAAATATTTTAGAGCTACTGATCCAAGATGGAGAGATAAATATCGATCTCGAAGATGAGATTATAAACGGAAGTGTGATCACCCACGGAGGGGAAATTCATCATGCTGAAATCAAAGAACAACTAGAAGGAGTCTCATCATGATTGAAGGCCTCGCAGCTTTATACATATTTATGCTAGCCGGGTTTACTGGCTATGAAATTATCACTCGCGTTCCTGTCATACTTCACACACCTTTAATGTCTGGATCAAATTTTGTTCATGGAATAGTACTCGTAGGTGCCATGTTTGCCCTGGGAATTGCTGAAACCACTACGCAACAAATTATCGGATTCATTGCTGTTTTGCTTGGTGCAGGCAACGCTGTTGGTGGCTATGTTGTTACGGAACGCATGTTGGAAATGTTCAAGTCCAGCAAGAAAGAAGGAAGCAAGGGGTAAATCATGGAAACCATAATCCAAGCTTCATATTTCATAGCGGCGGTCATATTTATACTCGGCCTAAAACAAATGAGCTCTCCAGTTACCGCTCGGAGAGGTATTTTATGGGCTGGCGCCGCTATGGTACTAGCAACTCTAGCTACGTTCTTGGCACCTGAAATCACTGGTAGCGACCAAGCACTTACTAATGTCTCACTTATCGTAATTGCCATTGTAATCGGTGGTGGTTATGCGTGGTGGAGTGGTAAGCGAGTCGCTATGACCGATATGCCACAAATGATTGCCATGTATAACGGTATGGGCGGCGGTGCGGCAGCAACCATTGCCGCAGTTGAACTACTAAAAGCTAACGCTGAAGCCTCGCATGACCCTACTGGCACAATGACAATTGCCGATGCTCTAGGCCCTGATGTGGCTATATTAGGGATACTTGGCGCTATTATTGGTACCGTTTCCTTTAGCGGGAGTATTATTGCCTGGGCTAAACTTGATGGACGACTGCATCGCAGTAAATTGTTACCTGCACAGCATTTGATTAATGCAGTAATTGCAATAGCGACAGTAGGTTTCGCCATTGCCATCTATTTTAGTGCAGATTTAACTACTATTGTTATTTTCTATAGCCTCGCCTTGGTGCTCGGGATCTTTATTACAGTCCCAGTTGGTGGCGCGGATATGCCAGTAATTATTTCCTTATTCAATGCCTTGACCGGGCTTGCGGTTGGCTTTGAAGGCTATGTCTTGGGCAATGCCGCAATGATTATTGCAGGAATCGTGGTAGGTTCGGCGGGCTCCTTGTTAACTCATCTTATGGCAGTTGCTATGAATCGCTCTGTCGCTAATGTCTTCTTCGCCGGTGTCGGAACCAACTCAGGCGGTTCTGCCACGGCAACAGAGGGAGAAATGAAAGAAATCCAAGCACAAGACGCTGGAATTCTTATGGCCTTTGCCAGCCAGGTCATTATTATTCCTGGCTACGGAATGGCCGTAGCACAGGCCCAGCATAAGATCTGGGAACTCACGCAATTACTTAACGATCAAGGCGTCTCTGTTAAGTTTGCCATTCATCCAGTAGCCGGTCGCATGCCCGGCCACATGAACGTATTACTGGCTGAAGCGGGGGTACCCTACGATATGATTTATGACATGGAAGACATAAACGCTGACTTCAAAAATACCACCGTAGCACTAGTGATAGGAGCTAATGATGTAGTTAATCCTTCGGCTAAAACTGATACTAGCAGCCCTCTTTATGGCATGCCTATTCTCGATGCTATTGAGTCCGACAACGTTATTGTCATTAAGCGCGGTCGTGGTACAGGATTTTCCGGGGTTGAAAATCCCTTGTTTTTTACTGATAACACAAAGATGCTTTTCGGAGATGGCCAGAAAGCTGCTAGCAAATTAATCCAGGCGGTCAAAGAGCTCACTTAACTATTGAGTCAAGCAACCGAAGCAGAAAGAGAACTCCCCCGCGCTGGTCTCCTCCGGCGTTTAGCGGCCCTTCTATATGACATGTTTTTAGTGGCAGCAATTTGGATGTTGCTGGGCCTTATACTGCAATTAATTGTCGGCACTGACAGCAACCAGATTATTGATGGTCAAGTAATTACCGACCCAATGGTTAATAATCTCTTGTTCTTCTTAATGCTAACTAGCAGTTTTTCTTTCTATTGCTGGTTTTGGATGCGTAGCGGCCAAACCCTGGGCATGCTCGCCTGGCGCATACGGGCGGATTCACTTGATGGAGGGCGACTCAAAATGTCGCAGGCTATAGTCCGCTTTTCCATTGCATGGCCCGCTTTTCTCCTTTTAGGCACAGGCTTTCTTTGGCTATATCTAGATAAGCAGGGCGACACAATTCATGACAAAGTTTCCCGCAGCAAAATTGTAATAGTGCCGAAATCCTATCGACCATTTTAAAATGACATCTTCTTCACTAGGGCATTCATTAAATCGTTTGAATAAAAAATAAACCTAGAAGTAATCCAAGCGCAACTATCATGGAAGCATAAGTGCAGGAGATACAGAGCGGAATATTTGCTTAGCGGACCTTTCTCATTAAGAAAAACCCAACACTCGCGCATAGTAGTATCGGCATCAATACCGCCAGCAAAGGGTCAAAGCCATAAAGTAAACTGGCAGGTTCCATCATTCGCTGCAATATCGTAAAAACCAAGCCTATAGCCAGGGCAACAAAGACACGCGCACCCATCGTCGCTTCTCGCAACGGACCAAATACAAATGATATTGCCAATATCACCAAAGCTAATGTCGATAAAGGCTGCAGTAGCTTTTTCCAAAATGCCAAATAGTAAGTATCGCTGTCCAAACCTTCGGCCTCAAAGTAATGGGCAAACTGATACAACCCCGATATAGATTGTTCATCAGGGTCCACCAACAAAACGCTTAACAACTCCGGTGACAAATCAACTCGCCAGTCTTCCTGCAAATAATCTCGGGCGGCAACCACCCCAGCACCGAGAATGCTTTCATTGACATTACTCAATAGCCAATAGCTACTGTTTGGTTGCTCAACATACCTGGCTGACTCTGCAAACCTAACGGAAAGTAACCGTCTATTATCGTCAACTTGGTAGCGGCTCAAACCAAAAAGCTCTCTGCCACCCGGAGCAATGGCGTTAATATGGATGAACTCGTTACCAATACGTTGCCAATCGCCTCGCTCTGAATTAATTGATTCCGTACCACTTTGTTGAATGGCTTTATTACTCTGCGCTAACTGCTCTAAAGGTGGAGATACGTATTCGCCCAAAAGCAAGCTAAATACCATAACAAGCAGCGTAGGTTTTAAAACCGCAAATACGATTCTAGAGACACGAACACCAGCTGATTGCATAACAACTAATTCATTACTGGAGGCAAGTATGCCCAGCCCAATCAAAGCACCACCAAGTGCAGCGAAAGGAAGTAATTCGTAAACGCTTGTCGGCATAGTCAACAACACGAAAGCAAATGCACTCGCCATAGAATAATTTTCGTCAGTATCTGCAAACTGATCAAGTAAACTAAATATCAAATCGAGCGTAGCAATTAAACCAATTACAACGAGCATTGATAGCAACACAGTGTTACGAATATGTCGATCCAGTTGTATCATGCCGAACGACCTAACGATAGAAAACGTCCTAACTCAGGAATTCGATAGAGAATTATGCCCATTGCAATAAATAAACTATGAACCCACCATAACCCAATCGTCGCGTTGATCTCACCTTCGGCCACCATATCTCGTGACAACTGCAACAATAAGAAGTAGCTCGCGTAGATCACAGCCGCTGAAATTAATTTGCTGTACCGACCCTGACGCGGGTCAACCTTGCTCATAGGAACAGCAATCATCGTAATCACTGGTATTAGAAAAATAATTGATAATCGCCATTGCAATTCTGCTTGATGCTCAGGCTCAGAAGATCCTATCAAATCAAGAGTGCTCAATGACTCTTCCTCAACGCTTGCTTCGAATTCGGTTGACGTGGGAAGTAATAGATACTGCGTATCAAATTGGGCTACTGAGAAATCAGCTAAGCCGGGAGTGCCGTCATATTGATAAACGTTTTCCATACGCATAAATCGAGCGCCAGTTTCAGTATCGATAATCGGCCTAGCTGATTCAGCAATTAATATCCTGGGGGATGAATCACTCGAGTCTGATTCCTGCTCTTCATCGTCATTAGTCCTTTGATTACTCTCTGCGCTTAGCGCCACGAAGACATTTTCTAATTGCCTGCCTAATTCAGGAATCATGCTGGTAGACTCGGCATAAGTTACTCGACCGCCATCATTAAAATTCTGGAATTGCCCTGCGACAATAAGGTCGATCTCTGTGAGTTGATCCTGGTTCTGTTTAAGTTGCTCGGTATGCCTTGCTCCCCACGGGACAACACTTAAACTAAGAACAGCTATAAACAACAACACGCTAACCGACGTAATTGCGGTAAAGAAGAGCAGCCGGCGCTGGCTAAATCCCGATCCGAACAAAACCACCATTTCATTCTCAGCATACATCCTTCCATAGGCGAGCAAAATTCCAAGAAAGAATGCGAGATGGAACGATAACCAGAAAAAAATCAGGTAGGCGGTAAAACATTAGAAGCAACAGAACGTCCGAAGCAAGCTCCCCAGCCACTGCCTGGCCTAGGTATTGAATAAATCGACTGGTCAGGCCAACCACCAACAATATGAGCGAGACTGCGGTCATCACTTGCAGAATTTGCTTGCTGAGATAGCGGAAAATAATCAAAGTGAAAAGGTGCCTGATTAGAGCTAGCGTTTAGTTTACTCGAATGAGTTAATAAAAGTCAGCTAGTTAGCCAAGCAATACAACAGATTAAGCAACCTGAACTTCTTGAACCTCTTGAATCTCTGGATGACCCAGCATAGATTTAAAGGCGATGGGGACCTGAGTGATTTTGTGCTTATCAAAATCAAAGAAAACAACACCAATCTTGGCGTTGCATACTACCGCCTCCATAGCACTATTGGTTACCTGGATTCCGATATCAAACCCATACCGATTAAACTTGCTCACGCCCACTTCGACTATTAAATAGTCATTAGCAAAGGATTCTGATTGATAATCTACCGCAAGATCAGTAACTACCAAACCTAGGCCATAGATATTGGATTCAGTAAAG
>CAXYEH010000011.1:0-27386 GCA_964275945.1 uncultured Pseudomonadales bacterium | reverse complement strand
CTTATTCTAAAACTGGATAACCAAACAAAGGTGAGTTGGACTCAATGATTGATTGCATTGCTGTTACTCCTAAATCTTGGCGGGCAGTCAAATGTCGATAAGATGTAATTTGCGTCATCATAATTCCAATCATTTCTTCAACTGGGTCTACCCAGAAAATTGTTCCCCAGGCGCCACCCCAGCTAAATGTACCTGGTGTTAATGGGTCGCGTGCTTTGCCAGCATCACTGACCAGGCCAAAGCCTAGTCCAAAGGTGTAACCAGGACCTCTTATGTAAACATCGTTGTCACCGCTGTGATTAGAGATCATGAGACTCACAGTTTTTGGGCTCAGTAAACGCACCCCATCTAACTCACCACCATTAAGCAACATCTGACTAAAGCGAAAGTAATCTGGCGCAGTCGAAAATAATCCCGCGACGCCCCCATAGTAATTTTCACCAAAAAAGGGCTGATCGGAGTATTCATTCGTCCGGGATAGTTCGATGCTTTGGCCGGGACCTGTAGGGCTGTAAACGGAAGCAACTCGATCACGTTTCTCAGCGGGTACTGCATAGAACGTGTCTTCCATTTCGAGTGGGTCAAAGATCTTACGCTGAAGATAATCCTGAACAGGCTCACCGGCAATGCGTTCAACTAAAAGTGCGACGTAATCTGTGGAGCTGCCGTACTGCCAGTCATCTCCCGGATGAAAGGCAAGGGGTAACGGAGCTCTGCGCCGAATTGTGTCTTCAAGATTATCCATTCTTTCTAATAGAGCGACTTCATCGCCATTTAAAGCCTCTCGACTTGGGTCGAGCCCAGCCGTATGAGAGAGCACATGGCGGAAATCAATTGGCCGGTAGGCTTGAATTCGATGAGCACCGAATTCATTCTCTACAATAACTTCTTTGCCAGCGACTTCAGGAATCCAATCGGTTATTGGATCTGTTAACAAGAAATGGCCTTCCTCATAAAGCATCATCAGTGCTGTTGAAACAATGGGCTTAGTCATGGACATAATAAAAAAGATTGTGTCGTCCGACATTTCTTCTTTATTTTCCTTACTTTTCCAGCCTTGGGGCTCTAAGTGAATGACCTTTCCCTTACGAGCGATAAGAGAAACGGTGCCAGCCAATTGATTCGAGTCGATATAGCGCTGCATCGACTGCGATAGTCGATCAAGCCGTTCGCTGGAAACTCCTACGCTTTCTGGTGTGGCCGTGGGCAGGCCATTGGCCCAGGTAGAAGAGGCGATTGATGTAGCAGCAACGAGAATAAGTAATTGCCGGCCACGGGTTTTTATTGTGCTTGTTATTAGAGGAAGCATAGAAACTCCTAACAGTTTTGATGTTTGAAACGAGTATAGAGTTCTGTTCTAGATTTGACCAGTCGCCCTAATTACTTCATGCTCCATCCCTTTGCGAAATCTAGTAGTAGAAAAGCAATGAGTCAATTACCTGCCAGCAGCAAGCCTATTTTCCTCTCACCTGGCCATAATGCCGGAGATCTGGTCCAGTCTCATCAGTGGAAGATATTAAAAGAAGAACCTGGGCTGGTTGAAGTTGATGCCCATCTGCCGGAGCATTTATTGAACCCTAGGAATCAATTATTCGGTGGGTTTCATGGCATCTATGTGGATATGATATCCATTTATGTGGCCAGAACCTCGATCGCCGAGGAACGCAAATTTAAGTGGTCCACGACGGTAAATATGCGTATTGATTATTTTTCGCCAGTAGAAGGTCCGCACTTTTTTTTAAAGGGCGAATTAATCAATGACGGGAGGAGTACTTGCTTGATCGCTACGACTTTTAGTGACCCAGAAGGAAATAAATTGGTTTACGCCATTACAACTTTAAGAAAAAGTAATTAGTTTCAATAAAAAAAGCCGGCAAGGGCCGGCTTTTTGTTTATCGAATAGCGAATAGCTTGCTACATTGAATAGCCTTTCTCATCATGGTCAACAATGTCACAACCCATTTGCTCTTGCTCATCATTAACTCGAATGCCAGAAGTCATTGCGCTAACAACTTTTAACACAATAAAAGTGACAATCGCGGTATAGATGCCAACGGCTAAAATACCGGTGACTTGAACGCCAACTTGCGAACCTATTGTCATACCATCCGCAAGGCCATTGCCACTGAAGATTCCAAGATTGCTGGACACTAATATGCCTGCAAGGAAAGTTCCTACAATGCCACCCACACCGTGAACTGGAAACACGTCAAGGGAATCGTCAATTTTCATTCTTTGTTTTAGAAAGGTAGTCGCAAAATAGCAAATTACGCCGCCAGCCAATCCAACTAACAAAGCTCCGGCGGGACCAACTGAGCCAGAGGCTGGCGTAATAGTTGCCAGCCCCGCCACCATGCCGGTAATAGCTCCGAGGCCACTGGGTTTGCCATACTTAATCCATTCGATGATCATCCAGGAGAGGGCACCTGTGGCCGCTGAAATATGCGTTACAAATAAGGCCATACCAGCTGCGCCATCAGCTGCCAGTGCAGAGCCAGCGTTAAAACCGAACCACCCAACCCAAAGCATCGCAGCTCCGGTAAAACTCATGGTTAGGTTATGAGGTAAAGCCGCAGCTTGCAGAAAATCCTTACGCTGGCCAATAAAGAGGGCAATCACTAGTGCGGCTACACCGGCTGTAATGTGCACCACCGTGCCGCCAGCAAAGTCGATTAGCCCCATTTGGCCGAGCCAGCCGCCACCCCAGACCCAGTTAGCTACAGGGAAGTAAACAACCAAAGTCCACAGCACACTGAACATAAGCATTGAAGAGAATTTAATGCGCTCGACAAAAGCTCCTACAATTAAAGCTGGGGTGATGATTGCGAATGTCATTTGAAAACCCGCGAACACTGTTTCGGGAATGTCGCCGGACATTGAGTTGATGTCTATGCCACTAAAGAACATGCGGCTAAGACCACCCCAATACGCTGATTCAGAAGGTCCGAATGCAATACTGTATCCAACAGCGAGCCATAATATCGATATGGATACTGCAATGGCAAAACATTGCATTAGCACTGATAGCACATTCTTTGTCCTGACCAGGCCGCCATAAAATAACGAAAGACCCGGCAGGGTCATAAAAAGCACCAATGCTGTTGAGGTTAGAATCCAAGCAGTATTAGCTCCATTTAATTCTTGGGCAGAAGCAATTGAAGGAACGAACAACAATACACCGGCCAACAAAAATTTGTTTTTTAATATTTTGTTAATCATTTTATTTAAAATCCTCTATAAGGCTTCATTGCCGGTTTCACCGGTTCTTATGCGAATGGATTGTTCTAAATTGGTGACAAATATTTTCCCATCTCCAATTTGGCCTGTACCCGCTGCCTTGC
Organism: uncultured Pseudomonadales bacterium; assembly: GCA_964275945.1. Classification (GTDB taxonomy): domain Bacteria; phylum Pseudomonadota; class Gammaproteobacteria; order Pseudomonadales; family Pseudohongiellaceae; genus UBA9145. Next base: position 24,045 of record CAXYEH010000011.1, on the reverse strand, counting down.
AGATTGCTTCGATAGCTTGATCCAATAAATCGTCAGATACAGCTATTTCCATTTTGGACTTCGGTAAGAAATCGATTACATATTCAGCGCCGCGGTAAAGCTCTGTATGCCCTTTTTGTCGTCCAAATCCTTTAACTTCAGTGAGAGTTACCCCGCTAACCCCAATATCCGATAGAGCTTCGCGTACGTCATCGGCTTTGAATGGTTTTATAATTGCGGTTATCAATTTCATTATTCTTCTCCTGCATTATTTTGGTGCGTTTTTGTTGGCCATGAATTGTTTTGGTGCAATGATCTTGATTCGTGGACTGCCTGAACAACTAATCGCAGGTTGCCCAACCAGATCTATAAAAGCACTGAAACCTAGCCATGCCTTAATCAGGACACCAAACTAGCACATGATCTTGATTCGGTTTATGAACATGAGTGTAATTGGTGTACGAATTATTAGTTAAAATAGCAAGAAACGAACCAAGTTTTTGAAATGGTAGGTATTTGTAAAAAAAGGAGAGTAATCACTCATAGCGAAGGATTGGATGAATGATTACCACTCCAGTGAGGAGGGATTGCTTATGTGACAGCGCGGCGCTGAATTTTTCTACCGGTGATATAGAAGAAAGCTAGGCAAGTTTCTATACCTGCACAACATTGAATCTCCCTTAATCTATGAGTAAAAATGAACTCTAATTGCAAAAAAAAAGACCTCTAGGTTTTTAAACTTAGAGATCTTTTCTTAAAGATTTTGCTTATTCGAGTATTAGTCAACAAATCACCCTAAGTGGGTCTCCCTAGTTTTTGCCACGCGCGAGTAAAACGGATGGCCCGGATAGGCTCCATTCGTCCACATGCTTGTTAAAAAATTTAGAGTGTTCATTATCTTCATTATCGTAAAATTTTGAGGTGGGGATGGTTGGCTTATTAGTTTTTATGTCAAGCGACTATCGAGATTATTTAGTGCGTTTTGTCTGATTTAATATGCTCCTGGTCTTTAATCAAATATTCAATTGAATCTCGCTTTTTTCCCCAGGCGGAAGCTAGAATTGAGCCGCTTACATTGTGCCACACACTGAAAAGTGCACCGGGCAGCGCGGCAGTTGGAGAAAAGTACTGTAACGCCAGTGCGACGCCTAATCCAGAGTTCTGCATACCAACTTCGATCGCAATAGTATGGCTTTGTTTTAGGTTAAATCCGAAAAGCCTGCTTACAAAAAAACCACTAGCTAACCCAAGGCTATTATGAAGAATCACTGCTACCAAAGTTAGCAATCCAATATCTACTAAGCGCTCTGAATTTAATGCAACAACAATGGCGATAATGCAAAGTATTAATAGAATTGAAAGGGAGGGTAAAAACCTTTCAAATTTTACAACTTGAGTTTGCAGTAAGTGATTTACAATAACACCTGCGAAGACTGGCAGAAACACCATTTGCATAATGCTTAGTAACATTCCAGGTGTGTCGACGCTGACCGTTTCGGATAGATAAAATGCACATAAGAAAGGTGTGGCGAATACCCCAATCAATGTTGATGCCATTGTCATGGATATTGATAGGGCAACGTCACCTTTAGCAAGATAAGTCATTACGTTTGATGCGGTTCCACCGGCACAACTTCCAACTAACACCATGCCTGCAGTTAACTGATTCGAAAGCTGTAACATGCCGGCGAGCGTTAAAGCTAGAACAGGCATTAAAAGAAACTGTAACAAAACACCAATAAAGACTGCCTTTGGTTCTTTGCGAATTCGTTTAAAGTCTTTCTGAGTTAAGGTAAGGCCCATCATGAACATGACTAAGGTCAATAGAGGCACTATTGCTTCTTCGAAACTACTCAAAAAATCACTAGCAACAAAGGCAATGCAAGATAGGCATAACGCCCAAACAGGGAATAATTGATTAAAGCGTGTCATAAATAAATGTTTGTCCGGAGCAAATGCGATTGCTACAAATAGTCATCGTTCCTGTAAGCTATTCCTTAAATGGTTGTGGTTCGAAGAGCAAAAGGAAGTGCCGATATAAGGTGGCCAGCTTTGGTCTTAAACGGCGTACTTTGTTCTCATTATGTGGCGTAATTTGTGATTGATGCCGATGACTCTTGAGAGACTTGTTTGTGCCCGGCAGGCCGCTAGTCATCACCGGAAGCATTTATCGTTCTAACTGGCTAGAAAAAACAATTAATAATGTGGAAAAGCTTAGCCATAACAGGTGGACTTTCCATTAGGCTGTTTTAGACCTGTTTGTGTCCAATTGGCGTCCTGTAGAGTAGTCAGCCGTCGCTTACCCCTAATGGACTTCATCCACCAATGCTTTTATGCTTCTACAGAGGTAACAGCTGGAAATACTTCAAAATTCATGCCCTAAAAGCTAGGAACATACAATGAGAAAAACAATTCGCTGCCTAATGAGCTTAATTCTTCTATCTTGGATATCGAATGGCTATGGTGCGTCAAACGCATGTGAGGCTGATGGTTTGGTTGAATTCTTATGTGGGCCTGTTAGCCCAGAAGATTTAGCACAGATTCCAGGCACTCCCTGGATAATTGCCTCTGGAATGGAAGACGATGGCTATCTGTATTTCACCAATAGCGAAACCTTAAGCTCTGCTGCAGTTTATCCCGTCGCAGATGCGCAGCATCAATTAGATAATCGATACCGCGAATGCCCTGGGCCGTCTACAGTGGGGTTTCGACCTCACGGAATAAACTTGGTGGCGGGGAATAATGGCACTCATGAGTTACTGGTTGTTCGTCACGGTTCTCGTGAATCTATTGAGGTGTTCGAAATAGAAGAAACTACCAGTGCGCCCATAATAACTTGGGTCGGTTGCGTGATTGCGCCAGCCGATGTGGTTTTTAATTCCGTGGTGGCTACGCCTGATGCGGGTATGGCCGCTACTCATATGCAACTCCCTGTGGGTGCGATTTATGAATGGGGATCAACTTCAGGTTGGCAGAAAGTGCCAGGGAGCGAAAGCGCTGGGCCAAACGGCATTGAGATTTCTGCGGATGGAAACTGGTTTTATGTCGGGGGTTGGGGGACTCGTTCTATAATCAAATTATCTCGGGGTCAAAGCAATGTGGTAATCGATTCTGTGTCCTTGCCTCATCATGTGGATAATGTGCGCTGGGCCACAGACGGCTCGCTGTTAGCTGCTGGCCACGTGGGACCCGAGGCGAGCTCAATAATTACTTGCCTCTCTCAACAGCAGTGCGAAGGCGTCTCGACCAGAGTAACGCGCGTCGATGTAAATAATTTAACAGCGCGAGAAATTATTAATTATCCATCTAATTATCGATTCTTGTTAGGAACAGTAGCGATTGAAGTGGGAGACGAAATTTGGGTTGGTGGTATAGCAGGCAGTAATCGCATTGCCCGTTTCGAATATAGATAATATTTTTATTTCGAACCTTTTTATTATTGCATCTTATGAGAAAATTTAGTGAGTAAATCCAAGGAAGAGATCGTTACAAAGATCGTAAATTTATATAAAGAGATACCTGGCCCTCTATTAATAATATTGCATGCTGTACAGGCAGAGCTAGATTACATTCCTTCTGACGCAGTGCCATTGATAGCAGAAGGGTTGAATTTATCTCGGGCAGAAATTCATGGTGTCATTAGTTTTTATCATTTTTTCCGGATACGCCCAGCCGGGCGTTATATCGTGCAAATTTGTCGTGCTGAGTCCTGTCAGGCAATGGGAAGCCGGCAGCTAGAACTTCATGCTAAAAACTCTCTAGGGGTCGACTATCACCAAACTACTAAAGACGGATTAATTACTCTCGAGCCTGTTTACTGTTTGGGTAATTGCGCTTGTTCTCCAGCAGTTCGCGTTGGTGATCAGATACATGCTCATGTAGGGGTTGAGTCTTTCAATACTATAATTTCTGAATTAGCCTTGGATAAGCTTGAGGTTCAAAACTAACAATGCCCACATCCACTATTAAGGTATTTGTGCCGCGAGATACTACCGCTTGCTCGCTCGGATCTGACAAAGTCGCAGAGGAGTTGCAGCAGCATTTTGTTACTTCCAAGGTTCCTGCTGAAGTAATCAGGAATGGCTCTCGGGGGTTATATTGGTTGGAACCGCTAATTGAAATAGAAACCGAAGCTGGCCGATTTTCCTACGGGCCGATTAAGCCAGAAGAAGTCTCAGAATTCATTGCAGAAAAATGTTGGGAAATTAACGACCAACACGATAAGTATTTAGGACTAACAGAAAATATCCCCTATTTAAGGAAGCAGCAGCGTATAACTTTTGCAAGAGTTGGCCTTATAGAACCAATCTCTGTAGCCGACTACCGCGAGCATGACGGGTTTGCAGGGCTCACAGCAGCTTTGGCTAACTCGCCACAGAAAATTGTGAGCATCATAAAAGAATCGGGGCTGAGAGGCAGGGGAGGCGCCGCATTTCCCACAGGGATTAAGTGGCAAACCGTGCTTGATACACAAGCCGATCAAAAATACATCGTCTGTAATGCTGATGAGGGTGATTCGGGTACTTATTCAGATCGTATGCTGATGGAAGGCGATCCCTTCTGCCTAATTGAAGGTATGATAATTGCAGGCCTTGCTGTGAATGCCACGAAGGGCTATATATATTTAAGGGACGAATATCCTCTAGCCTATAAAGTGCTTGATAGCGCACTAAATATTGCGAGATTGGAAAATTATCTCGGTGACAACATCCAAAATAGCGGCAAGAAATTTGATATAGAAATCAGGCTTGGTGCAGGTGCTTATATATGCGGTGAAGAAACTTCGATGCTTGAGAGTCTTGAAGGTAAGCGCGGAGAAGTTAGACCAAAGCCGCCATTGCCGGCGATCGAAGGACTCTTTGGGAAACCGACAGTCATTAATAATGTGATTTCGCTCGCTTCAGTGCCTTCAATTTTGGCTAATGGCGTGGACTCCTATCAAAGTTATGGTGTGAATCGTTCTCGCGGAACGCTGCCATTTCAACTTGCCGGCAATATCAAGAATGCTGGATTAGTAGAATTAGCCTTCGGAGTCACATTAAAAGAACTCATTTACGAGTATGGTGGTGGCTCGAGGACTGGTCGGCCTTTGAGGGCTGTTCAGGTGGGTGGGCCATTAGGCGCTTATTTGCCAGAAAGTCAATGGGACACACCTCTTGACTATGAGGCTTTCTCAGCTATTGAGGCAATGTTAGGACATGGGGGTGTTGTCGCTTTTGACGACACCGTCAACATGGGCGAGCAAGCCCGATTTTCTATGGAATTCTGCAGTATCGAATCTTGCGGTAAGTGCACCCCTTGCCGCATAGGGTCTGTGCGTGGTGCAGAGGTAATTGACCGTATAATTAAAGGAGAAAATTCAGACGAAAACAAAGACTTACTCCTCGAGCTTTGCGATACAATGGTAGCTGGCTCTCTCTGTGCTATGGGAGGATTAACACCCTATCCAGTGCGCAGCGCGCTCAAGCATTTTGCCGACGATTTTGACCCAAGTTAAACGGTTTACTCTAAATACTATGTTGCAGTACTACGACCCAGACAAGCATTCCTTAACAGGGCAGCAAAGCGATCCTAATCGCGACTATGGCACGCCCGCAATTTCTCTCAATAATGAAGAGCGAGTGGAACTTGTAACCCTATCTATTGACGGACATTCAGTAACAGTTCCAGACGGCACGTCCATAATGCGCGCCGCCGCTCATCTCGATATCAATGTGCCAAGACTTTGTGCGACTGATTCATTGCAAGCTTTTGGTTCTTGTCGTATTTGTCTGGTGCAAATTGAAGGGCGCAAAGGTTTTCCAGCTTCCTGCACAACACAAGTAGAGGAAGGCATGGTAGTGCGTACACAGTCAGAGGCAGTGGCGAAACTTCGAAGAAATGTGATGGAGCTTTATATTTCGGATCATCCCTTGGACTGTTTAACGTGTTCCGCTAATGGTGATTGCCAGTTGCAGGATACTGCCGGTGAAGTGGGATTACGAGAAGTACGTTATGGATACGCGGGAGAGAATCATCTTGATGCTGAAAAAGACGAGAGCCACTCTTATTTCACCTTCGATCCAGCAAAATGTATTGTTTGTTCACGCTGTGTAAGAGCCTGTGAAGAAGTGCAAGGCACGTTTGCCCTGACTATTGAGGGTAGGGGTTTTGAATCTAAAGTCTCCGCAGGCCAGAATGAGTCATTCGTAGATTCTGAATGTGTGTCATGTGGCGCCTGTGTTCAGGCGTGTCCTACCGCAACCCTAATGGAAAACTCAATTATAGAGAAGGGGCTGCCGGAACATGATGTTGTTACTACTTGTGCTTATTGTGGCGTCGGTTGTGCCTTCAAAGCAGAAGTAAGAGGTGACCAGGTTGTAAGAATGGTTCCGTTCAAGGGAGGTAAAGCAAATCGTGGCCATTCTTGCGTCAAAGGACGGTTTGCCTTTGGCTATGCGACCCATCAGGATCGTGTTACCAAGCCTATGATTAGAGAAAGTATTAATCAAGCCTGGCAACAAGTTAGTTGGGACGACGCAGTTAATTTTGCTGCGAAAAAAATACGGGCTATTCAGGAAAAGTATGGTCGCGATTCGGTAGGCGGAATTACCTCTTCCCGATGTACCAATGAAGAAACCTATCTAGTTCAAAAATTAGTTAGAGCCGCATTTGGAAATAATAATGTCGACACCTGTGCACGAGTATGCCACTCACCTACAGGGTATGGACTTAAAACAACGCTCGGAGAATCTGCCGGTACCCAGACTTTTGATTCTGTCGAAAAATCTGATGTTGTTATAGTAATTGGAGCAAACCCTACTGATGCGCATCCGGTCTTTGCTTCTAGAATGAAGCGGCGCTTGCGTGAAGGGGCGCAGCTAATTGTTGCGGATCCCCGTCGTATTGATCTTGTTAAAAGCCCCCACGTAAACAGCGAATATCATTTGAATTTATTGCCAGGTACGAATGTTGCACTGTTAAACGCTTTAGCTCATGTCATTGTAAGAGATGGTTTGGAAGATAAGAAGTTTATTGAGGCACGTTGTGAGGGCGAAGCATTCCAGCAATGGAAAGCATTTATAGTGGAGCCCAATAACTCACCTGAGGTCATGGCAGGAGTTATAGGTGTCGCAGCGGAACGGATTATTGCAGCAGCTCAGCTTTTTGCTAAGGCAAGAAATGGCGCTATCTATTATGGCCTTGGGGTGACAGAGCATAGTCAGGGTTCGACTGCGGTAATGGCGATAGCAAACCTAGCCATGCTTACTGGCAACATCGGTCGAGAAGGAGTTGGTGTAAACCCACTGCGTGGTCAGAATAATGTTCAAGGATCCTGCGATATGGGTTCGTTTCCACACGAGCTGCCAGGATATCGTCACGTATCAATTGATAGTGTGCGGGAGCCATTTGAGAATTTGTGGGGAGTAAAAATAAATAATGAGCCTGGGCTTCGAATTCCTAATATGTTCGACGCAGCAGTTTCGGGTACGTTTAAGGCCTTATATTGTCAAGGTGAAGATATAGCTCAGTCAGACCCTAACACACAGCATGTGGAAAGTGCGTTAAAAAGCTTAGAATGTTTAATCGTTCAAGATATTTTCTTGAATGAAACTGCAAAGTTTGCTCATGTTTTTCTACCCGGTGCTTCTTTTTTGGAAAAAGATGGCACTTTTACCAATGCCGAAAGACGTATATCGCCAGTAAGAAAAGTAATGGCACCCTTAAGTGGGAAAGCTGACTGGGAAGGAACTATGGCTCTCTCTAATGCTTTGGGCTATCCAATGGATTATCAGCATCCTTCTGAAATCATGGATGAAATTGCTCTACTAACGCCCACTTTTGCCGGTGTGAATTATAAGCGATTAGCAGAGGAAGGGTCGATTCAATGGCCTTGTAATGAAGCTAATCCCAACGGTACTCCCATAATGCATGTAGACGAATTCGTTCGAGGTGAAGGTTTTTTTGCAGTGACGGATTATGTTGCTACCGATGAGAAAGTAACAAAACGTTTTCCGCTTCTTCTTACTACTGGGCGTATTCTTTCGCAGTATAATGTGGGTGCGCAAACGCGACGCACCCAAAACATGGGTTGGCATAGTGAAGATGTACTAGAAATTCATCCCCATGATGCTGAATATCGAGGAATTCTTGATGGCGATAGGTTGCAAGTTTCTAGCCGTGCCGGAGACACGCAGCTAAAAGCTAGGGTTACCGACCGTGTTCAGCCCGGTGTCGTCTACACGACCTTCCACCACCCTGAAACAGGAGTTAATGTAATTACAACTGAAAATTCTGACTGGGCAACCAACTGTCCTGAATATAAGGTGACCGCGGTTGAAGTACGCAAAATGATGGGCCAGTCAGACTGGCAGGCCCGTTACGAAAAATTTTCTCAACAACAAGTCGAATTTTTTAACGAAGCTGAAACTTGATCTTCTGGTGAATGAATTTATTGGCTCAGAAAAACGCTTAGTAGATATCTGGTCTGATCAGAGTATAGACCGACGCGAAGATTTTATCGCCGAAGAAACTCCAGTAGCGCTTGTCTACAATGATATTTCTCATGTTGTGATGATGGCAACACCTGCCCAGCTTGAAAAATTTGCTCTTGGTTTTAGTCTTAGTGAGGGAATTATTCAAGATTGCAGGGAAGTCTATGACATTCAAATTCGACAATTGAATGATGGTGTCGAAGTCGCATTAACTATCTCTAGCCAACGTTTTGCCAAGCTTAAGGATAGGCGTCGCAGCATTACTGGGCGAACTGGTTGCGGGATTTGCGGGGCTGATTCATTGCAACAAGTTCGGCTCGCGGTAGATCCTGTCACCAGCCACTGTGAGCCAATCCCAGAGGCTATAAATAAGGCAGTCACAGAGTTGAACGGTAGGCAAGCCTTGCAGGCTTCTACTGGAGCTGTGCACGGCGCTGCCTGGTGTAATACTGACGGTCGAATTTTGGAAATTTGTGAAGACGTAGGCCGACATAATGCGTTAGACAAGCTCATTGGAGTTTTGGCACAAAAAAACTTACTAGAACTTGAGAGTCTGAATAATGGGTTTGTTCTGGTTTCCAGCAGAGCTAGCTACGAAATGGTACAAAAAACTGCCATGATTAATGCCTCAGTACTGGTTGCGGTGTCTGCAGCTACTACCATGGCAATGGATGTTGCTCGAGAAGCGGGCGTAACTCTAATTGGATTTGCACGCAAAAATAGACACGTTACGTATGTGAATTCAAGGTGAGTGAAAAGTAGGCTAAAACTGAGTAATGAAAATATGACCGATTCTGAATTGACTCACCTCGTAAAAATGGCAAACCAAATCGCCGACAATCTAAGCCGGCGAGATCCCATAGAAGTTGTCGCAGATCGAACTGCTGACCATATGAAAAGATTTTGGGCCCCATCAATGAAAGCAAAAATTATTGAGTACATAAAAGATGATGGAGCTGATCTTAGAGAGGCCGCTAAGTTGGCAGTGGCGCAGCTGAGCTCAGCCAGCAACTAATTTTCCAATCCCAGTATTTCTATTCTTTCGCTGCTAGCGACCGTAATCGAGCGTCCATCGGTCGTAATAAATGAGCGACTTTCTAATTGGTATTTGTAAACCTCATAACTGACTACAGCAGCATTATTATCACGATGCAGATTTACAGTTAGAACCGTATGGTCATCCTGCCAATCGAAATAATAAAGGGTCGCGCCTATGCCCACCATGAGAAACAAGAACATGTAGGCACCTGCACGTAAATCCGCAGACAATTCATCTTTTTTATTTGACTTAAGGGTCTTGGTTTTTTCTGTCTTAATAGATCTAGAGTCATTTTCGCCACTGGTATGACGTTGTCGGATGACAAAAAAGGCGCCGATAATGACTGCCATGGTAATGAGGAATTTTCCAACCATTTCGCTGTATCCGACTGCAAGCCTCGTTCGATAAGAGCTTAATGATAACAGTGCTTGCGTCACTTTGCCCCTAATCAGGCTAAAGCATGAATTGAGGCCGATTGATGGCGATGCAATAATGAAAAAAATAATTTGCCACTATGGTCTATCCCACTATATCGTCCGACACTTAAGATTTTGAATAAACCAGTAAACCAAGCTATTTGTTATGTTTCCCCAGGCATGCCGCCGCTGGATTTAAACGGTCGAAAAACATCGTTTTTTGAATTTTGGCCACTCTGGCTTATATACGCTCCCGTATTCTTGCAGTGGTTATTACTTTCTTTACGTTATCGCAGTTTTTCTCTTCCACTTATTGCAAATCCCGCGGTGCCTTTATCTGGCATGGTGGGTGTCGCAAAATCGTCAGTTTTTGATGCTGCTGGAAATGAGGCCCGGCAATGGATATTGCCTTGGTATGTATACGAGGTGTCAGGAGAAGCTTTGGAGGTGCAAACTCAAAAAGTGTTGGTCGCTCTCTCTAACTGCAAATTGAGCTTACCTTTGGTGGGTAAACCAGAAATCGGCTGTCGTGGGGTTGGTGTAAAGTTGCTGAAGAATGAAGAGGAGCTTGCTAATTATCTAGGTAATATTCCAACAGGGGGCCGCATCCAATTTCAAAAATTGAGTCAATGGGATGCAGAAGCAGGGGTATTTTATGTACGCTATCCCGGTTCAAGCAGCGGTGAAGTGACTTCTGTAACCCTGAAATACACCCCCTATGTCGTTGGCGACGGGCATAGTACTTTGAGCGAGTTGATTGAGGCAGACCCGAGAGCAGGAGTTCTTCAACACTTATACAATGAACGCCATCAACAGAACTGGCATACAGTGATTGCCGCGGGTGAGCCATTCAGATTGATATTTGCGGCGAGCCATAGTCGCGGAGCGGTGTTTAGAGATGGCAAAGAATTAATAACTGCTAAACTGTCACAAAGTTTGGATAAGATATTTAACGATATACCGGGCTATTACTACGGAAGGTTAGATATTAAGTTTCAAGATGTCGAAAATTTAAAGGATGGTCGTAATTACGATATTCTTGAAATCAATGGCGCTAGTTCAGAATCAATAAATATCTGGGATCGCAATGCCAGTTTTTGTTCAGCAATTAGCACTTTATTTCATCAGTACCATACGCTGTTTAAAATCGGTAACGAAAATCGGCAAAGAGGGTATAAAACACCAGGTCTTTTTGCACTTTATAAAGCTTGGCGTTTTGAAACCAAGCTAGTGAAGCTCTACCCCGATAATGACTAATCCAACTCATATACCTATAAAACCCCGATTTCTAGCGTTATTGCTCGAGCGAATGCTAGGTTTGCGGCCTCTGGGGAGGATTTATGATCGAAGGCCAATGGAAACAATTCCTAAGGATTTTCTCGACTACATCTTGAGTGCTTTAGGAGTGAGTAATGTAGTTACTAATGCAGAAAATCTTAATGAAATTCCCCGCGAAGGACCTTTGTTAATAGTAGCGAATCACCCCTTGGGTGGCTTGGAGGGTATGGCACTTGCCCATGAGATTCTCAAAGTCAGGCCAGACTTAAAAGTATTAACCAATGAACTCTTGCGCAGAGTTTCTGAGCTTAGTGACTTATTTATTGGTGTAGATGTCTTATCGAGCAATGCTGTTGCTGGCAATGTTGGGGGCATTAAACAAGTGCATAAACACCTAAAGGCCAGTGGTGCAGTATTAATATTCCCAGCAGGTATGGTCTCTGCGTATGAATATAGTCAGCGTCGAATCCAGGACAGACCTTGGAGTCGGCTGGTGGGGCAATTAATAAAGCGCTATGAGTGCACAACAGTCCCTGTTCACGTAGGTGGCCGCAATAGTCTCTATTTTTATGCTGCAGGTTTCATTCATCCTCGTTTACGAACGCTTTTATTGCCGAGACAGTTAGCAAATAAACAAGGATTTAAGTTGCCGCTTATCATTGGTAGGCCAGTCTCTTCTCAAGAAATTCGTTTATTGGATAGCCCGAAGGCCATCACGGAATACTTGCGCGTAAGCACTGATGCACTCGCTCAAGAGCCAGCTATTTTTGAAATAAAGAACCAGGAAGGCATATACGAGTCTCCATATGATATGAATTTCTCTGAATTAAAAAATGATCTTGCTAATTTGAAAGAATTTCGCTTGATTAATCATGAAGAGTTCGATGTTTATTGCGCACCGTTTGATCGCCTCGGCGCTATAATGGAGCAAATCGCCATTGCACGAGAGGTCACTTTCCGAGATGTGGGAGAGGGAACTGGGCAGGCGAAAGATTCAGATAAATTTGACCAGCATTATTTGCATCTTTTCTTATGGGATAAGGCAGAAAATCGTATAGCAGGAGCTTATCGCGTCGGTTTAGTAGATGAGATCGTTGCCAAGCATGGAGTGAAAGGTCTTTATAGTCGATCTCTGTACCATTATGACGATGCTTTTATAAATCAATTGGGTTCTGCTATCGAAATGGGGCGATCCTTTATTCATCCCGATTACCAGCGCCGGCCAGTATCGCTGAATTTATTATGGCGAGGGATTGGCTGTATATTGGTCTCTAGACCTGAATATCACACACTATTTGGCTCAGTAAGTATTTCCCGAGAATACAGCGATCTCGCCAGATCATTAATCGCGGACACATTGCTTACCAATTTTAAAGCCAATGAGTTTGCCGACTTAGTAAGGCCTATTACGCCTCACCGAGTTGAGAATCGTGTTTGGACACAAGACATTTTGAGGGAATTATCCAATATAAAGATGTTGGGTAAATTGATAGGTCGTTGTGATCCTGGAAAAGCAGTTCCAGTTTTGTTACGTCATTATTTATCCCTCAATGGAAGAATGGTGTGCTTCAATATTCATTCCAATTTTAATGACTCTCTGGAAGGGCTCATTATTGTAGATGCTCGTAAAACTGACTTTAAAACCCTATCTCGCTTCTTGGGGGCTGAAGGGGTGAAACGCTTTTTAGCGCAGCATAAATTGCCAGAATCTGCTTAAGCCGAATATAATCCAACAATGAAAAAACTCGTCGCCCTGCTCCAATTGCTCGCGACTGTCGTATTGGGCATTTTTGCGCTAGCAACGGCAGTTAATTTAATCTTGATCTCTATGCGTCCTGAGACCATTTCCGTAGTGAATGCTATTATTGGGCAAGGAATATTGATTATTTGCATGCTCGCTTTAGCCAGCATTAGCTTACGCAAAGGCCTGAAAGGTCTGCGTTCAGATAGTTCTGGCACTATTTTAGAAGAATCCCAGGAATAGTTCTTTCATCTGCACAGCTTGCAGAGAAAGGAGTATAATCCAGCGCTTTTAGCATCAGCTGTCCCCATCGATGATAATATTTGAAGAGACAAGCCGGTTTTCTCAATCGCAGCAGAGTTGCGTAGCAACTATTGGGAAATTTGATGGTGTGCATCTTGGCCACCAATTAATTCTCGACCAGCTCAAACAAAAAGCCGAACGACTCAATTTGCCTTCCCTGGTAATCTTGATTGAGCCTCATCCGGAAGAATTTTTTGCCAAAAGCGATGATGATTGTCCTGCTCGCCTAACCACCCTGGAGGAAAAGCTAGAACTATTGGAGAGCTTCGGAATCGATTTTGTTTTTCATTTAAATTTCAATCAGGCAATGAGTGAGCTAAGTGCGGAAAAATATATTGAAGATATTTTGATTGAGGGGCTCGGTGTTGCAAGCTTTATTGTTGGCAACGATTTTCGTTTTGGGCATAAACGAACTGGAAATTTTACGTTGTTAAAAGAAAAAAGTGCCGAGGCTGGTTTTGAGGTGATAGAAACTGCAGCTTATGAGCGAAATGGCCAAAGGATTAGCAGTACGTTTATTCGTGAGCAATTAGCTAATGATGACTTTGGTCTAGTCGAACAGTTATTGGGTCGACCTTTCTCTATGAAAGGCGAGGTAGAGCATGGACAGCAACTGGGAACTGATTTGGGATTTCCAACCTGCAACTTAAATCCTGGTCGGCGCAAAATTCCATTAAATGGAGTATTTGCTTGCGAAGTAAGGCTGGGTGATCGATATCGCCAGGCTGCGGTAAACATTGGGTACCGACCGACGATAACGGAGGAGGGAAGCGCTTTATTGGAGGCACACATTTTAGATTTTGATGAAGATCTTTATGGTAAAACTATAGAAATCATCTTCAGACAGAAACTTAGAGAAGAATTAAAATTTGATGGGCTTGAAGCGCTGAAACAGCAGATGAGTGTCGACGTACAACAAGTAAGAGAAGTATTTAATGAGAGGTTATCGTAAGCGCAAAAGTCTAAGATTTGCTTACTAAAACACATGACGGACTATAAAGACACACTCAATCTGCCACACACAGAATTCCCTATGAAGGCAAATCTGGCCCAACGGGAACCTGCTATGTTGAAAAAATGGCAGGACTTGGATTTGTACAAAAAGATCTGCAAAAAAAATGCAGGTCGGCCCAAGTTTATACTTCACGATGGCCCTCCTTATGCCAATGGGGAATTACATCTAGGTCATGCAATCAATAAATCCTTAAAAGACATCGTTGTTAAATCACGGCAACTGAGTGGTTTTGATGCGCCATTTATTCCTGGGTGGGATTGTCATGGGCTGCCTATCGAACATAATGTAGAAAAGAAAAGAGGAAAAGCAGGTCAAAAGATTAGTTTTGCTGAGTTTAGGAAAAACTGTCGTGAATACGCTAAAAAACAAGTAGAAATTCAAAAAGCTGGATTCATTCGCTTGGGCGTATTCGGTGATTGGGAGAGTCCTTATCTGACAATGAATTTTACGACGGAAGCCAACATCGTTCGAGCTCTCGGCAAAATAGTCGGTAATGGGCACATGGTGAAAGGCTATAAGCCCGTTTATTGGAGCGTGGTTGGTGCCTCTGCCCTGGCTGAAGCAGAAGTTGAATACCACGACAAACAATCTTTCGCTATCGATGTGCGTTTTTCTGTCGCCGAACGGGAAAAATTCTTAAGTGCTTTTGGTGATCCATTGGTAAGAGAGATATCTGACCCGGTTTCCGTGGTAATTTGGACTACGACACCATGGACCTTGCCTTCAAATCAAGCAGTTTGCTTGCATGCAGAACTGGATTATGCGTTGGTCAGATGTGAAACGGCGCAGGGCAAAGAAATCGTTTTGCTAGCTAAGGACATGGTTGAGGATGTGCTTATTCGTTACGGAGCAGAAAATCCTGAGGTCCTGGGTGAAGTGAAAGGTGCTGCTTTGGAAAATATATTGCTACAGCATCCGTTTGTGGGCAAACAAGTGCCTTTAGTCCTTGGTGAACATGTGACGACTGAGGCGGGTACAGGCGCCGTTCATACTGCACCTGATCATGGTCTTGATGATTTTTATGTGGGCCAGAATTATGGCTTGAGCACCTTGAATCTAGTTGATGAAAATGGTGTCTTTACTGCTGGTGCTGGTGAGTTTAGTGGCGCTCATGTCTACAAAGTGGACGAGATGATAATTCATACACTTAAAGATAAACAGGCCCTGGTTGCAGAAGAAACTATTACCCACAGCTATGCTCATTGTTGGCGTACTAAAACACCACTGATTTATAGGGCAACACCGCAGTGGTTTATAAGTATGACTGAGCAGGATTTACTGGGCGCTGCTTTAAAAGCTGTGAAAGATGTTAAATGGATTCCCGACTGGGGTCAGGCTCGGATCGAATTAATGTTAAAAGGCAGTCCAGATTGGTGTGTGTCTCGGCAAAGAACCTGGGGTGTTCCTATAACCATGTTTGTAAACAAAGAGACGCAAGCCTTGCATCCTGATACGCCAGCTTTGTTTGAAGAAGTTGCCAAGCGAATTGAAGTCTCAGGAATAGATGCCTGGTTTGATTTAGCTCCAGAGGAGCTTCTGGGATCGGATGCTGACCGATATGAAAAAGTAACTGACACTATGGACGTTTGGTTTGACTCTGGTGTAACTCATGACTCAGTTATGGGGCAAAGAGAAGAGCTGCAATATCCGGCAGATCTTTATTTGGAAGGATCAGATCAACACAGAGGGTGGTTTTTATCTTCTCTAAAAACTGCTATCGCCATGAATGGCACCGCACCCTATAAAGAAGTGTTGACCCATGGCTTCTTTGTTGATGCGGAAGGGAAAAAGATGTCGAAGTCTCTCGGCAATACCGTAGCCCCAGAGAAGATATTTCTACAGTATGGCGCTGACGTTTTAAGATTATGGGTTGCTGCTACTGATTATCGTGGCGAAATGACAGTCTCTGATGAAATATTCAAGCGTGTAGCTGATGCCTATCGCAGAATCCGAAATACTTCTCGATTCATGCTGGCTAATTTAAATGGCTTCAGCCCAATTAAAGATGGCGTGACTTCGGGGCAAATGTTGGCACTAGATTATTGGATTGTTCGGAAATGTCAGCTGCTACAAAAAGAATTGATAAAAAATTACCATGAATACAACTTCTTGAATGTCTATCAAAAGATTCATAATTTTTGTGTTATTGAACTTGGCGGCTTTTATCTGGACGTAATTAAGGATCGACAGTACACGACTCAAGCAGATAGTTTGGCACGGCGTTCAACTCAGACTGCGATGTATCATGTCTTGGAAATGTTCAGTCGGTTGATTGCTCCGATTCTCAGTTTTACTGCTGACGAGATCTGGCAAAGTATTCCAGGAGAAAGAGCAGTGTCAGTATTCCTCTCAGATTTTTCTGAGTCTGTTGCTGAATTTTCAGAATCAGAAAGTTTCTCTGATGAGTCTTGGCAAAAAGTGATGGCAGTAAAGACCGCCGTGAATAGAGAGCTAGAAGCAAAGCGTGCGGCGAAAAAATTGGGCTCGAGTCTAAGCGCTGAAGTCGATTTGTATTGCAATGAGGATCTTGCAAACTTGCTCGCTCGCTTCGAAGAGGAACTAAGATTTGTCCTGATTGTGTCTCGAGCATCTATTCATTCTATAGATAGTAACGTAGGCGCGGCAGCTGAGACTGAGGTAGACGGGCTTAAACTCTTGATTAGCCCCTCCAGCTTTACCAAGTGCGAACGTTGCTGGCATCACATACCTGATGTAGGGGCAAATTCTACACACCCTTCACTCTGTCAGCGCTGTGTAATCAATATAGATGGTGAAGGCGAACAGAGAAGTTTCGCCTAATTAATTTCTTGGTAATAAGCGCGTGAATAATTCTACTGCTGCATTGATTGTAAGCAATTCATTGGTAACACTGAACTTTTCATTATCCTTGGTGAATGGCGAAGTAATCGACACTAACTTTGACAAAGAGCCTGTAAGCTTCCGCATCGGTGATGGCAATATGTTGCCTGGATTTGAAGAAGAGCTCTTAAGCTTGGGCGCTGGTGATGAGATTGAAAAAATCATTCCGAGCCTGTGTGCGTTTGGCGAGATAAATCCAAAAAACATACAGCATTTCCCCATTGCTAAATTTAAACATTTACTGGAAGATGAATTGATTCCGACTGAGAAGGGAAGTGTTGTTTCTTTTAAGGATCCAGCAGGATTCGATCTCCCTGGGATTGTTAAGCAAGTCACAGCGCAAGAGATGGTAGTAGACTTCAATCATCCATTGGCAGGAAAAGATATTGTCTTCAGGGCTAAAGTTATCTCAGTGGTTGCCTCTGGAACTGAGGCTATCGAAATAAAAGTATAGAATATAAAGTGGAAGTTATAACTATGACTGTCCAGACTCATGCCGAATCAGCATGTTCGATCCGTCTCGCAAACCCTCGTGGTTTTTGCGCTGGTGTTGATCGCGCTATCGATATAGTTAATCGAGCATTGGATATTTTTGGCGCGCCAATTTATGTTCGGCACGAGGTTGTGCACAATAAATTTGTGGTAAACAAGCTACAGGAAAGAGGCGCTATCTTTGTAGATGATTTAGTCGACATCCCCTTGAAAGATCGGCAAGGCAGATCTTCTATTGTTATATTCAGTGCTCATGGTGTATCCCAGGAAATAAAAGAGGGAGCAAAAGAAAAAGGTTTTAAAGTATTTGATGCGACATGCCCGCTTGTAACGAAAGTTCATTTCGAGGTGACTAAGTTTAGTCGAGCTGGAAGAGAGTGTGTTTTGATTGGGCATCAATTCCATCCTGAGGTTGAAGGCACTATGGGGCAGTACGACAGGAGTTTTGGTGGCAAAATATATTTGGTTGAGTCAGTGGATGATGTGCAATCCTTGCAAGTCCATGATCCTGATAAGTTGTCTTATGTAACACAGACAACGCTCTCGATGGATGACACAGCAAAAATTATTGAAGCCCTGCGTGACCGTTATCCTTCTATCCAAGGTCCGCGCAAGAATGACATTTGCTATGCTACGCAAAACCGCCAAGACGCGGTCAAGCAACTGGCTCTGGAATGTGATTTGTTATTAGTGGTTGGGTCACCAAATAGTTCGAACTCAAATCGGTTAAAAGAGTTGGCTGAGCGACTCGGGTGCGATTCCTATTTAATCGATAGCGTGGATGACATTGAGGACAGTTGGTTTGAAGGTAAATCTAGATTTGGCATTACGGCAGGAGCATCGGCTCCAGAAGTATTAGTACAGCAGGTTGTTAAACACCTACAAGAAATTGGCCATATTGAGCCCGAAGAGTTGCAGGGTGTAGAAGAAAATATTGTTTTTTCGATGCCTAAAGAACTTAGACTCAAAGAATTTAGTAATAATGACCTTGGTCTTAAGCGATAATTTCTTTGAAAGCCTCTCTAAAAGATCTTCAACGGGCTAGACAGATTTAAGTTGCTCTAGTTTTTGCTGCAAAGCTTCCAAAGCGCTAGACATCAGTCCTTGTTTTTCCCGTTCTTTAGCCACAACAGCTTCTGGTGCGTTGTCGACAAATTTCGGATTGCCAAGTTTTCCTGAGGTTGTTCTTAAGCCCATTTGAAGCTTAGCAATCTCCTTTGATAGCCTTGTAAGCTCTACCTCTACATCAATTAGCCCAGCCAACGGTACCAAAATTTCCAGTTCTTTAAAAAACTGTGTTGCTGCGGCAGGAGCTTCTTGGCCCTCTGCGAGCCACACAATTGTTTCGAGCTTTGCCAGTTTTTGCAGATAGGGGCGGTAATCTTCAAGTTTTTTCTGATCTTGAGGTGAGCCGTTGCGTAGAATTACATTAATCGATTTCGCAGGAGAAATATCCATTTCACCTCGAATATTGCGAATTGCAAGAATCACACCTTTTAGCCACTCAATGTGGTCCTCAGCTTCCTTATCACTAGAGTCTAGATTTGGGCCAGGGTAAGCCTGCGTCATTATGCTTTCGTCAGTATTGCTGACCAAAGGAGCAACTTTCTGCCATATTTCTTCTGTAATATAAGGCATGAAGGGGTGCAGTAAGCGCAAGCTTTTCTCTAGCGTAGAGAGAAGTACCAGTCGAGTTGCCTGTGCTGTTTTTGGGTTCGCTTCTTCGTCCCATAAAACAGGCTTAGAAAGCTCTACATACCAATCGCAGTATTCATTCCAGATAAATTCATGCAAAGCCTGAGAGACCAAATCGAAACGATAATTTTCCATTCCTTCAGCGACTTGCGCAGATGTTTGATCGAAGCGGCTCATTATCCACCTGTCTGCAATGGAGCAGTGCTCAAGAGATAGCTCTGTCGGAATGGTTTTCTCTTCGGAATTCATCAATACATAGCGAGCAGCATTCCAAATCTTGTTACAAAAATTGCGAAACCCTTCAGTACGGCCTAGATCAAATTTTATATCCCTGCCAGTTGAAGCCAGTGAGTAGAATGTAAATCTTAGAGCATCTGTACCATAACCAGTAATGCCTTCTGGGAATGATTCGCGAGTATGTTTTTCTATCTTTTGCAGAAGCTGGGGCTGCATCATGTCAGCAGTGCGCTTGGCAATTAGCTCGTCTAGTTCAATTCCGTCAATAAGATCAATAGGGTCGAGGATATTTCCTTTTGACTTTGACATTTTATGCCCGTTTTCATCTCTAACCAATCCTGTAATGTAAACTTTCTTAAAAGGAATTTGATCCGTAAATTTAAGGGTCATCATAATCATGCGGGCAACCCAAAAGAAAATAATATCGAAGCCGGTTACCAATACATTTGTGGGATGGAATTTATCAAAATATTCACGATCGTTAGGCCAACCTAAGGTAGAAAATGTCCACAATGCAGATGAAAACCATGTGTCTAATACGTCTTCATCTTGAGATAATTCGACATCTGCACCCAAATCATACTTGGTTCGGACGGCTGCCTCATCGGAAGCGGAATAGACATTGCCATCATTGTCATACCAGGCAGGGATTCGGTGACCCCACCACAATTGTCGACTTATGCACCAGTCTTGAATATTTCGCATCCAGGCAAAATAGGTGTTCTCCCAATTCTTTGGGACAAATTCAATGTCGCCGTCTTCAACGGCTTTAATTGCGGGATCGGCCAGGCTTTGTATCGCTACATACCATTGATGAGTTAGGTAGGGCTCAATGATCACGCCGCTGCGGTCGCCTCTGGGCACTTTTAATTTATGTGCTTCAATTTTTTCGAGAAAGCCAAGTTGTTCTATATCGGTAACAATTTGCTTGCGCGCTTCGAAACGGTCCATTCTCTGATATGGCACTGGTGCATTATCATTGATACTAGCGTTATTGGTGAGAATATTGATCATCTCTAACTGGTGGCGTTTCCCGATTTCATAGTCATTGAAATCGTGTGCTGGAGTTATCTTTACACAGCCTGTACCGAATTCCGGGTCGACATAGTCGTCGGCGATTATTTGGATGCGCCGATCACACAAAGGCAGATCAACATATTTGCCTACTAAGCTGGCATAGCGCTCGTCTTCTGGGTGCACCGCCACAGCAGAATCCCCTAATAGTGTTTCTGGGCGAGTAGTGGCAATAATTACATAGCTTTCGCCGCTCGCGGTGGTTACTCCATCTGCTAGTGGGTAACGGAAGTGCCACAATGAACCATTTTCTTCTTCAGAGATAACTTCTAAGTCAGATATTGCTGTGCGCAAACTGGGATCCCAATTTACCAATCGATTGCCGCGATAAATTAACCCTTCATCAAATAAGTCGACAAAAACTTTCTCTACCACTGCCGATAATTCTTCATCCATGGTGAAGCGTTCTCTGGACCAATCCAGGGCAGACCCCATGCGTCGAAGTTGCTGCGTGATAATGCCGCCAGATTCTTCTTTCCAATCCCAAACTTTTTTAACAAAGCTTTCGCGACCAATTTCTTGACGACTGGTCCCGGCTGCATTGAGTTTCCGTTCGACTACCATTTGCGTTGCGATGCCTGCATGGTCGGTACCGACTTGCCATAAAGCTTGGCAACCAAGCATACGATGATAGCGAGTAAGGGCGTCCATAATAGCGTGTTGGAAGCCGTGACCCATGTGTAAGCGGCCCGTTACATTGGGCGGGGGGATTACAATGCAGTAGGGCTCGCCTGTTCCCTGCGGTGCGAAGTAACCTCGCTTTTCCCATTCACGGTACCAGCGGTCTTCTATGTCTTGTGGTTGGTAGGTTTTGTCCATCTCTCTATTGCAGCAGCTATGTCAAAAAAAGGCGCAAGTATACATTAAGGCCTGGGTTATTACCGGGTTTCAATGTCTGCCATCTTATATTTTATGGGTATCAGGCTTAAAACCTTGAGCTTTATAGAAACGATAATTGCGCCGCCCGTTATCTAGACTGTCTTTGTCTGGGCCAACGATTTCGTTAATGCGACTGTAGTGTTGAAATTGCTCACAGCTGCCTGAGGAAAGATTAATGAGCACATCTTGATGGATTGAAGAAGGTTCGATGTCAATTTCTACTGATTCAGATCCAGAGTTGCCAGTAGCGTGGGGGATAAAACTATTGGGTTTGAATAACCACAGTAGTTCATCTAGCTGACGTCGCTGTTGTTCATCATTAACTTGAATAAATATTCTATGGCCAAGCCCAAAGGCTTTTTCCGCAAGTCGACAGGCGACTTGTAAGCGAGAATCTGCATCACCTTGTGTAAGAGAATAAAAACTGATTTGAGACATTTACAAACTAATCCAGATCTTATTTAGGCTTTCTGGCGGATTAAATACTCAACCAACAAGGGCACCGGTCTTCCAGTCGCACCTTTTTTGGCGCCTGAATGCCAGGCCGAACCGGCTATATCAAGATGAGCCCATTTTTGCTTCTCAGTAAAGCGAGAAAGAAAACAGGCAGCGGTGATAGTGCCAGCACGAGGCCCGCCGATGTTGGCTATGTCTGCAAAATTACTATTAAGTAATCCCTGGTATTCATCCCAAAGTGGTAACTGCCAGGCTCGATCCAAAGCATCTTGGCCACAGTCGATGAGAGTCTCTGCGAGTTTGTCATTATTGCTCAAAAGAGCGTTTGCGAGAGAGCCAAAGGTTGCCACCGCAGCGCCGGTTAGCGTCGCTATGTCGATGACGCTGCGAGGGTTGAATTTCTCCACATAGGTGAGGGCATCGCACAGCACCAAACGCCCTTCTGCATCGGTATTGAGTACCTCAATAGTCTTGACCCGACATACTAGTCACTATGTCGCCGGGTTTTGTGGCGCGACTGCCAGGCATATTTTCTGCAGCTGCCACGATTCCGACCACATTAATAGGTAATTTGAGATCCGCCACGCAGGCCATCGTAGCTATGACGCTCGCTGCACCACACATGTCGAATTTCATCTCGTCCATACCACCGCCAGCTTTTAAGCTAATGCCGCCTGTATCGAAAGTGATGCCTTTCCCAACAATTGCATAGGGTTTACTGTCGGCCTCTGGCACCTTTGTGGCGGATTACGATTAGCTTTGCTTCTTCCGCAGAGCCGGCGGAGACTGATAAAAGCGATCCCATGCCTAACTTCGCCATTTGTTTTTCACTAAGAATTTGCGTTGTTACTGAGCGGTTGCGATCAGCGATAATGGTCGCCTGTTGTGCTAGATAGGTAGGGGTACAGACATTGCCGGGTAAATTACCGAGTTCCCGGGCGCGATTAACAGCTTTGCCGATAGCCTGGCCGCGCTCTGAGTGCGGTTTCGGTGTTTTTGCGGCCGCTGCCGGGAAGGGCGGAAACCGTAATTGACTTCGTTGTGAAAGCCTTCGCTTTTTTGCTTTTGGTTGTATCGTACTGATAGTTCGAAACTTCTGCTTCTTGGGCAAGCCTTGCTGCTAGCCAATTGCTGTCGCGATCAATCACGTTCAGGCTATGTAAAGCAAAATGCAAGGAACTGGCTTTAAGCTTGCGACTAGCTTTCAATGCTGAACTGATTAGTTTGGCTACAGAATTGCCGCTTAATTTTTTCTTGTCCCCAGCACCCACTAGTAGGATTCGTTTTCCGACAGCCCCATTGATATTGTGGATCACCTGCGTTTCACCTAGTTTGCCAGTGAAATCGCCAGATTGAATTATTTTAGTAATTACCTTTTGCGCGGCTGTATCTAGCAGCTTCGCTTCATCAGACAACGCACCCTTATTCCAGATAGCTACGACTATGCAATCTGCATTTATTTTCTCGGGAGATCCCGTTCTTATTGAATACCTCATGGGTGGAGACTCTCCTTGGGACTGAGGAAAATTAAGCGTGGTTTTTTAAGAGCGGTAATCCTAAAGTTATTCAGATAGTTAAGCAATAGTGCTCAAAAATTAAGCAAACCATCTTCGGGATATTCAAAAAAATCTGCTAAGGTTTGTGGAAATTCCTCTGCAAACTTGTTTGAACCAATCTTGATTTTAGTTGTCAGATCATATTGACGCATCGCGATACCACCTGAAGGAGCCGAGATGCCTCGCATTAAAGTAGCCGTACCTGAACATTTTCTATTCAGGATGGAGCGAATAGTTGGAATCAGCGATGTTAATTACGCAAAGCATCTCGATAGCATTTCAATGGTCAATATTCTTCATGAGGCACGTCTCCAGTTTCTTGCTAGCCTTGGCTTTACTGAATCCAATATCTATGGCCTAGGTTTGGTAGTTACTGATCTTGCGGTAGATTATCAATCAGAATCCTTTGCTAATGACTATTTAATAGTCGAAGTGGGCGTGAGCAAGTTTAATCGGTATGGGTTTGATATCGGAATCCAGGTAACCAATAGTGCTATGGAGGCGGTAGTATGCAACGCCAAGATTGGTGTTGTTTTCTTTGATTTTGATAAG
>CAXYEH010000010.1:0-157567 GCA_964275945.1 uncultured Pseudomonadales bacterium | reverse complement strand
AACATGGCGTCTGCTGGGTCCGCTTAGACGCATCGGCAGGATGATCGGGATTTCTTCCAGCTCGGCAGAGCATAAGAAGGAGGCACCAACTCAAAGTATCGCAGAAATTACTCAAGTGGACCCTGTTGTAGCGTCTAAGAATGAACCTCCCCCACCTATTAACGAGTCCAATAAAGCAAGCTATGATACTAAAGCTAAAAAAGACCTAACAAGATTTCTTCAATCTGACGATCGCCTCGGATTCACAAAAGCGAGATCAACCCACGATCTCTATTATTCTTATTTTTTACAATCAAGCTCATCTAAGTTTGCTTTGCTTACAATCCCTGATTAAGTTCGCCGACGTACCTTTTGAATTAATCATTGTAGACAACGGCTCCAATGATTCGAGTACAGACTTACTCGCAGCATTAGACAACTGTGTGGTCCTCAGTAATGAAGAGAATCTCGGTTTTGTTAAGGCTGTCAATCAAGGTGCTAAGCATGCAAGAGGTGAATATATTCTTCTGCTGAACAATGATGCGGTAATTCATCAACAAACCTTGTCGTCTGCCTTGAGCTCAATACATGAGCAAGAATCCGTAGGAGCTGTGGGCGGAAAGATTTCTCTGCTAGATGGGTCACTGCAAGAGGCTGGAAGTATTATCTGGAGCGATGGTTCTTGCTTGGGTTATGGGCGTGGCGATGACCCCATGGCAAGTGACTATATGTTTGAAAGAGATGTAGATTATTGCTCAGGCGCATTCTTGCTGTTTCGGCGCAAAGATTTTGAAGAGCTTGATGGGTTCGACTTGGATTATGGACCCGCTTACTATGAAGAGTCGGATTTCTGTATCCGCCTACACAAGAAAGGCCTACGCGTTGTCTATAACCCAACATCCAAAATCACTCACTATGAATTTGCCAGCTCTGATGGAATGAGCAGTGCTTCGAAGTTACAGCAAGACCATCAACAAATACTATGTGCAAAACATGGCGACTGGCTACGCAATCAATCCCAAAACAATCCTGCACTCATTATTCAAGCTCGCACTGCCAATAAGTTCCCAAATGTTTTGTTAATTGATGATCGAGTTCCACATCCAAGTTTAGGGTCAGGTTATCCTCGCTCTGCTCACATACTGAACAGCATGGAAAAGCTAGATTTGAATGTCACATTCTTTCCATTGCAATTTCCAATTGATGACTGGAAGACAACATACTCTACTCTTTCTAAATCAATTGAGGTAGTCCTAGAAAAGGGCCGGAGTGGGCTTTATGCTTTTTTAAATTCAAGAAAGGGTTTTTTCCAATACATCGTAGTAAGCCGCATTCATAATATGAAATTCTTTAGAGAAATTGTCGAAACCAATCCCAGTCTAATCGAAGGCAGCAAGATCATCTATGATGCTGAAGCTCTAACAGCATCACGAGAAATCTTGCATAGGCAACTTTTATGTCGACCAGCAACAGAGAAAGAAAAAGAAGACTTAATCGCAGAAGAGATGCAACAGTCCGCGATAGCAGAAACAGTCATTGCCGTATCAGCTGGAGAGGCGGATGTCTATCGCCAACATGGGATAAATAATGTTTGTGTGTTGGGCCATACACTACCTGCAACGCCTGGCAATAAGGAGTTTTCTAGCCGAGAGGGCATACTCTTTGTAGGCGCACTAAGAGATGAAGGTTCCCCAAACGTTGATTCACTCCTGTGGTTTGTTATAAATATTTTGCCAATCATTGAAGTTGCCATACCGGACATTAAACTTTATGTCGTAGGTGATAAAGCCGCTCCATCGTTAGCTTCAATTGATAAGGACAACATCTCATTTCTTGGTCGCCTGGATAGTGTCGCAAGCGTTTACAATAGTAGTCGGATTTTTGTTGCACCCACTCGCTTTGCTGCAGGTATTCCTCATAAAGTTCATGAAGCAGCCTCCATGGGGATACCTTGTGTAACTACCCCTCTCTTAGCCATGCAATTGCAATGGCAACATGAGAAAGAACTATTGATAGGCAAAGATGCTGAAAGCTTTGCTGAGCAATGTGTCCGGCTCTATCGAGATGAAGCTTTGTGGCAATCGATACAAGAGGCTGAGCTAAGCGCGGTCGCGCAAGACTGTTCAGATTCTAGGTTTCAAGAAAATCTGAAAGCCCTTTTTAATTAGCGGTGCGTATATATCTGGACTAAAAACATCGTGCTAGCCGATAGAATACTCGCTGAATGATTCCAACCTGCGCAGACATGCCAGCAGACAGCCGCAAGTACAAGTTTTCTCGTGTGCTTAGCTGTGCCCCAAATCTTTGCCTAAACTCATTTGCCTGGCGGGCAACTTCTATCAAGTGATCGTTCGGTTTACGACCGAATACTCGCTGCCAGAACGATTGAGAAATCAGCGTTGGTTTAACAAATTCCTTGGCGCCTATGGTGTTGCTGTCGTGTTGCCGATAGTGAACTAATGGCGCTGCCAAAAAAATTACTTCGCCGAAAGCAGAAGCCACCAAGGCCAACCACCAATCATGCATGATTGCTTGGTTGGACACAGGCACTGCTTTGACCGCTAGTGCTTCATTTATAAGTGCTGTGCAACCTGTAACAAGGTTACTGATAACCATGTTGGTAAATCTATTTCTTTCTATTTCAAGCCCCTGATAGTCGATCAAAGAATTGGCAATAAGTTGATTCTTTTCAGACACAACTTGGAGATCTGAATGGATGAGTAATGGAGTCTTATTGCCTTCCACTTCTTTTTCAGCGATTAACATTGCTGCGACTTGTTGCTCGACTTTATCTTCAAACCAAATATCGTCTTGGTCGCAGAACATCATATAAGCTGCATCTAGCTCTAATGATATTTTATTCGCCAATACGTACTCGATAAGATAAGAAAAGCTGTCCCTGGCGCCTTTATTTTCATTTTCACTGCCAACCTGATGAATCTTATTTTCATGTTTCCGAGCATAGAGGGAGATGATCTCACTTGTGGTGTCTGTTGACCCATCATCTCGAATGACAATAACTATGTTTGTATAACTTTGTTGCAGCAATGAATCTAACTGTTCTGCAAGATATTTTGCACCATTGTAGGTAGATAAAAGAATGGAGATCTTCGGCGTCGGGTTCATATATTTTTTATCTGCCTATCTTTAGCTAACTAAGCGATTTCGCATCTTTAATTCCGGAGCAAATATTTTGCCAATATTTTTTACGGTCATCTGATGAAATAAGTAACCAAGCCACTTTTATGAAAAATCGAACTATGTCTCTTAGTTTCCAGCCTATTGGTGAATAGGCTGCGCCATAGAGATGAATTCTGTTCCTTGAAGAGTAATAAGTTCGTGCGGGGTTATGTTGCGCAATAATCCCAGCCCTAACAAGAGGATCTGAACTGCGCTCACCAATAGCATGGTAGAGTACCGCATCATTAGTTCCTATCAAATCATAGCCTTTGGACTTCGCTCGAAAACACCATTCTAAATCTATGTTGTCGATAAAATAGCTCTCTTTCATACTGCCTATCGCGCCGATATGTTCAGCTATCAATAAAGTCCCAGAAGTAATTAAAAAATCTGCAACAAAATGCACCCTACTAGCTGCATAAAGACGATCTGCTCTAAAAACTAACCGGTTAAATACCTTGAATGGCGTTTGTCGCATCGTCTGAGGATTGATAATTCTCGGCCCAACAGCAGCTATTTCTTTTTTGCTGAATTTATTGGCTTCGGTATAAGCAGCTATCATCCGACTGATAAACAAATCACACAGACTGCTATCTTGGTCGAAAAGGAATATATAGTCATTGTTGTTTTCGAGGGCAAATTTAATGCCGATATTGAGAGCTTTTGCCAAGCCTTGATTTTTGTCCAGCCGCAAAAATTTCTGAGAGCGCTCATAGACCGTAATTGATTCTGATAGTCGATCGATCTCAGGAGAGCCATTATCAACAACTATAAAATCTGTTTCTTTATTGAGCTGACCCAATAGTTTTAATAATGCGGTAATATCTGGCTTATGAGTAACTACGATCGCGCAACTTTTTATTTTCTCTTCGATATCCATTACTTTAACAATAAGTTCTTCTAATCTGGACTCTGTTGCTAAGAAGGTGCCAAATGAGATCTCTCTTCAGGCACGTCGGGTGAAACAGAAATTAATTCAGGCTTACGAATAGCTATGTAAACAAAATACAAAATTGAGCTAATGCCTATACTCAAACCAACTACGACACCAGCATCAAGTATTCCTCTCCATGGCTGCGGGAGCATACGAGCAACCATGATAAAACATATAATCATGATGGTTAGACCAATGGACAGTAATTTTCTTCTCTTGGTGGCATGGATATACCCCATACAGAAAATAGGCGCGAGAATGACATGACTTACACGGGGGTTTTCTTTCAGGTAATTTGCGCGCAGAACAACGCGGGGCGCAAAGCCCAAATGAAAGCCTTTATAGCCCTCAGCATAAGCCATGTAGACAATACTGAATATTAGTGCCAACCAATGCAGTAAATTCATTGGAAAACTTCCCAAAGCCAGTGCCATTGGTGCTAATCGATAGATCGCAAACAGCAAAAGCCAAATCACGCCAACGATACCCCAGGTATAGCCTATTGCTTTCACAGATTCTTTTCGCCTAAGTAGAAAGTGAGTATTATAAACGGTTTATAGCGCTAGCGAAAAACTTGTTTAAGATCGAAAGCTTACGAGTTATAGAATCGCTTATAGCAGAAAAGTGAGATATGATTTTGCCATCGAGAAATGTGGCATTTGCGCTATCACTGGCTTTGGCCCATTGAAACAGGTGTAGGGAATGAGCATTAAATTAGGCGTTGTGATGGACCCAATCGAATCCATCACAGTAAAAAAAGATACTACGTTAGCTATGCTGCTAGCAGCTCAAAAACGAGGCTGGATTATCCATTATATGTTGCAATCAGATCTATGCATGGATCAAGGTACACCTCGAGCTACTATGCAAACGTTGTCTGTCATGGACAATCAAGAGGAATGGTATGAACTAGGTAGCAAAACCGATCGAGCTCTGTCCGAACTCGATTTCATTCTCATGCGCAAAGACCCGCCATTTAATCTAGACTACATCTATACAACTTATTTACTAGAACAAGCTCAGCGGGAAGGCACCTTTATAGTAAATGATCCAAAGAGCTTGCGTGACTGCAATGAGAAACTGTTTGCCACTCAGTTTCCACAATGTTGTCCGCCATTGCTTGTGGCTTGTTGTGAGAATAGACTGAAGGAGTTCCACGAAGAGCACGAAGACGTAATATATAAACCCCTCGATGGTATGGGTGGTGCATCGATATTCAGAGTTATGAAGGACGATGCTAACCTATCCGTAGTGATTGAGACTTTAACCAATAGTGGTCAACGTCAAATAATGGCGCAGAAGTACATTCCAGAAATTACCAATGGTGATAAACGAATTTTACTAATTAATGGAGAGCCCGTTGATTATGCTTTGGCTAGAGTGCCAGCAATCGGTGAATCTCGAGGAAATCTTGCAGCCGGCGGCAATGGCAAAGCTCAGGAATTAAGTGATCGAGATCGCTGGATTTGCAAGGAAGTTGGCCCAGCACTGATAGAAAAAGGGTTACTATTTGTAGGATTAGATGTTATTGGAGACTATTTGACAGAAATAAATGTTACTAGCCCAACCTGTCTAAGAGAGATTGATGCGGCTTTTGGTTTAGACATTGCTGGTGATTTAATGGATTGTATTCAGCAAAAACTCTGAGAAGCTAAGCTTAATTGTTGCTTCGTCATTAACCTGATGAAAGAAACACAATAAAATATTATGGTTTCTATCGACAACGAACTATCAAAAGAACGTTTCGGTTTTACATTCTTTCTCTCAGCCTGTGTTCACGCCATCATTATTCTCGGTGTCGGCTTCACTTACCTTGAAGAACTAAAGAGTGAGCCAGCGCTGGAAATTACCATAGCGCAATATCGCAGCGAGCTAAAATCTGATGAAGCCGATTTTCTTGCTCAAGAAAATCAAATTGGCAGTGGCATCCTGGAAGAGCGAGCTGCACCGAGCACACCGTTCGAATCTGATTTTAATGACGACGTCATTCAAGAAGTAGTTCCTGTTCGTTCTTCACCCGAAATTTTTAATGAATTCGAACTCCAAGATATTGCACTGGTCTCTTCTATTGACAGTGATGCTCAGATGCAGAATTTACTGAAAGAATTAGATCCTGAAGGTGAGAAACGGATTGCTGAAGAAGTCACACCGGAAGATTTAAGCCTGGAAATAGCAAGCCTGCAGACCCAACTGGATCGTCAGCGGCAAGCCTATGCGAAGCGACCTCGCAGATATACTATTTCATCTGCTTCGACCAAGAAAAGCCATGACGCGCTTTATTTAGATAATTGGCGCAGACGTATTGAAGCAGTCGGCAATATTAATTACCCTGATCAAGCACGCCGGCAACAAATCTACGGTAGCTTAAGAATGCTAGTTGCTCTACTACCAGATGGACAAGTGGAGGGAATTCAGATCTTACAATCTTCCAAACACAGCATACTCGATAGCGCCGCCATCGAAATCATTCACCTTGCCGCTCCGTTCGATCCATTTCCAGAGGCAATGCGTGCCGAAGCTGATATACTCGAAATCATTCGAACTTGGCGCTTTCATGAAGGGAATGCGCTTAGTAGTTTCTGATCAGCGTTTGGTTACATTAATGACCGAGAGTCATCTTAGCAACAACCTTGAAAATCAATTCCTTATCGCGATGCCCCAGCTAGGGTGTTCTTATTTCGCGAACACAGTTACCTATCTCTGGAAACACAACGAAGAAGGCGCTTTAGGCATTGTAATTAATAAACCCCTACGAGCATGTATTGCGGACATTTTTGATGAGCTTGATATTATTTGTGATATCGAGGGCGATCGATTCCATATGCAACATGTTCTAGCAGGTGGCCCTGTTGAGCGAGATAAAGGGTTTATAATTCACGATTCAGGTAATCAATGGGAATCATCAATTTCATTGGCACCGAATATTACCATCTGCACTTCAAAATCCATTCTAAAAGACATAGCTGCAGGCTGCGGTCCAAATAATTTCTTAGTTGCACTAGGATGTGCAGGCTGGGAAGCAGGTCAGTTAGAACAGGAAATGGTCGAGAACGCCTGGTTAACTGCTCCCGCGAATACGGAAGTCATCTTCTCCAACAATTATGGGTCCAAAGCCCGTGAGGCCGCAGCCTTACTCGGCATAGACTTACAAAAAATCTCCCCCGAGGCAGGCCATTCTTAGTTACTAATCGAATACGAATCTCCATGACAATTAAATTTTTCCCCAGCGATTGTTCAAAACCGGTTGCTGCGCTTGCATTCGATTACGGAACTCAACGTATCGGTGTCTCCTTTGGACAGAGTATTTCTGCCACGGCAAAAGCCATTGCCGTTATAAAGGCAAAAGATGGAATTCCAGATTGGGATGAAATTGAGACTTTATTAATTGAGTGGAAACCTGACCTCTGTGTTGTTGGCTTGCCCTACAATCTCGACGGCAGCGAAAGCGTATTACTCGTTCGCGCGATAAAATTTGCTCACCGAATCAACGGCCGTTTTAACTTACCCTGCTTCGGCATGGATGAACGCCTTTCATCAAAAGCAGCAATCGAAAAAGTCGTTGAGGAAAATAAGAATAAACAGCAGATGGCTGTCGATGACATTGCCGCTCAAATCATTCTTGAAAACTGGTTCGCAGAATTTAATTCGCAAACTAAGTAGAGGTTTTATTTTTTAGCACTAAAGTATTAGGTATAAGCTATAAATCCTGTTTTTTTGGGGAATACTTTAGACCAACAATCTGTTTAAAGACGCGAAACGTGACACAAATAGCAAAAAATATATCAGTTGCAGCCCAGATGATTCGGAGCCTAGAAGAAAAGTATAGTCGCCCTGAATCAAGTGTGAAGCTATTGGCTGTTAGCAAGCGCCACTCCGTAGCAAGCATTCGACAGGCCGCTAAAACAGGAATTACTGATTTTGGGGAAAATTTTGTGCAAGAGGCTGAAGGAAAAATGACAGCACTGGCCGACCTTCAACTGAACTGGCATTTTATTGGACCAATTCAATCCAACAAAACCCGACGCATTGCGGAGAATTTTGACTGGGTACAAAGCCTGGACCGAGAAAAACTCGCTCATCGCTTAAATGAACAACGCGCTAATGAAAAAACTGCCCTGAATGTCTGTATCCAAGTCAACTTATCCCAAGAATCTTCTAAATCCGGGATAAGTTTAGAGAGTGCCGAAACCTTAGGTAAGCTGGTAAATGAACTGCCTAATCTTTGTTTAAGAGGGCTAATGGCGATTCCAGCACCGGAGACAAATCTCGATCGACAACGCAAATGCTTCGCTAAGCTTGCTCTGGAGTTCTATCGCATGCGGGAGTTGTTTCCCACTATGGATACGCTTTCAATGGGTATGAGTAAAGATTTTGAAGCCGCCATCGCCGAAGGGTCAACTATGGTTAGGATAGGCACGGCACTATTCGGGCCAAGGGTCTAATTACTCGAATCGGCTTGAATGAGATAGAATAGCCACTGATCGTAGTACGGCAAAAAACTGCAATAGCATTTTAATTTGGAGTGAAATTGGAAAACACCACAATAGGCTTTGTTGGCGCTGGAAATATGGCAAATAGCCTTATTCGTGGTTTATTGGTGAAGGGGTGTAATCCTTCGTCGATAATTGTTGCAGACGTCGACCAAGCAAAACTTCAAATTCTAGGCACGGAATGCGGAGTTCGCTGTGGCGATAACCAATCTATCGCTGATGAAGCAGATATCATTGTGCTAGCGGTAAAACCACAAGTTATGGAGACCGTCTGCAACCAAATTACCCTAAATGTTAGCGCGCCTCTGGTTGTCTCGATTGCGGCGGGCATTACCATTGAACAGATGCTGAACTGGCTAGGAGGTAACACTGCAGTTGTCC
This sequence comes from uncultured Pseudomonadales bacterium, assembly GCA_964275945.1. GTDB lineage: Bacteria > Pseudomonadota > Gammaproteobacteria > Pseudomonadales > Pseudohongiellaceae > UBA9145. The sequence goes on along the minus strand of CAXYEH010000010.1, from coordinate 148,603 downwards.
GCTGTATGCCAAATACTCCAGCTCTTATAGGTAAAGGAGCCAGCGGGCTCTATGCGAACAAACATGTAACGGGTGTGCAAAAACAACTAGCGCAGACACTAATGGAAGCCGTTGGAATAATTGTATGGGTTGATGATGAAACCGACATAGATACCGTCACTGCTGTATCAGGAAGCGGTCCTGCATATTTCTTCTTGTTTATGGAAGCTATGCAAGATGCTGCAAAAGAACTAGGACTATCAGAAGAGCTAGCAAAACAATTGGTTTATCAAACAGCTTCAGGAGCGGCAGACTTAGCGATACAAAGCAAGGACACAATAGCTGAACTAAGAAGAAAAGTGACTTCACCTGGAGGTACCACCGAGCGCGCAATTAACACATTCGAAGCAGGTGAAATCAGAAAATTAGTAAATAGCGCATTGGTAGACGCAAAAAAACGATCTATTGAGCTGTCTAAAGAAATGAAGAGTTAACGAGTACAAGTTATGGGAAGTTCTGCTGCACTTATTTTTAATACACTAACGGGCATCTATCTATTGGCCATATTATTACGCTTCCTGCTACAGGTTGCCCGTGCGGATTTCTACAACCCTATGTCACAAGCTGTCTTTAGAATTACCGATCCAATGGTAAGAATTTTTCGCAGTTTTATTCCAGGGTATAAAGGCATCGATTTTTCTAGTTTAATACTCGCATTGGTGGTTGAAGCGATGGCGATCTGTGTATTAATTATACTTTATGGAGGCAGCATCCCGTCAGCAGGGTTCATCGTCACCTGGGCTTTTGTCGGTGTATTGCATTTCATGATCATGATTTATTACTACGCTATAATCGGCTCAATCATAATGTCATTCGTGATGATGTTTTCTGGCAACATGAGCCCTCACCCAATTCTCAGGTTGATTTGGCAATTAACTGAACCTGTTATGGCACCTATTCGGAAAATCATCCCATCTATGGGTGGCTTGGATTTTTCACCGATATTCATTTTCATTTCAATTGGTTTGATTCGTAATTTTATTTATCAAACATTTGGCGTAAGTGAGCAAATAGCGCTGGTCGTTATTGGCCTCTAATATGTATTAGAGCAAGGATAGTAACAATCCCTTTCTCAACTGCTTTATTCAACCTAAAGCGAATATCTTGTTAAGTCGTTGTAGTTGGTGATGCACTTAAGATATGACGTTCTGCATCGCCTACGGGCGGCAAAACCAATAAGCAATTAATCAGATTTTTGACAAAAGAGTTTCAAGTAAAACAAAGTACCATTACTATTATTAGTTATTTAAGTAATACACTGAAAAGTATAGCTGGTTGAACAGCCTAAGAACTCACCAATGTTGTTCACGATTAGTAAAATATAGCGAGTTATGACTATTACATTACCTGAAGATTCTGTTGGGATTGTTGAGCCACAACAACTCCATTTTGATGAACCGCTAAGCCTGCGTAGCGGTAAGGTCTTACCTGCATACGATATCGTCTTTGAGACTTATGGCGAACTAAACACTAAAAAATCTAATGCTATCCTTATTTGTCATGCCTTAAGTGGAGACCATCATGCGGCTGGGTACCATAACGGCGATACAAAAAAACCTGGCTGGTGGGATTCCTGTATTGGGGCCGGTAAGGCAATTGATACAAATTTATTCTTTGTAGTCTGCATGAACAACTTAGGCGGTTGTGGTGGGAGCACTGGACCTGCCTCGAAAGATCCCGAGACAGGAAAATATTTTGGCCCAGACTTTCCAGTAGTAACAGTTAGAGATTGGGTGAAAAGCCAGGTAATGCTGATGGATCGGCTTGAAATTCCTAAATGGGCAGCAGTGGTAGGTGGCAGCCTAGGAGGAATGCAAGCACTGCGGTGGGCCATTAGTTATCCAGAAAGAATAGCTCACGCAATTTGTATTGCTGCTGCGCCTAAACTGTCAGCACAAAATATCGCGTTCAACGAAGTTGCACGACAATCTATAACTTCAGATCCTGATTTTCACCAGGGATACTATTTGGAACATGGAACATATCCAAAGCAAGGATTAACCTTGGCGCGGATGGTTGGGCATATCACCTATTTATCGGATAGCGCAATGCGCGCAAAGTTTGGGAAAACAGTGTCTGATCTTGAGACTGAGAAGACGAATTTTGGACGCGACCTCCGTTCTGGCAAACTCAGCTTTGGTTTTGATGTAGACTTTCAGGTTGAAAGTTATCTTCACTATCAGGGAGAACGCTTCTCTGAGAACTTTGATGCGAATACATATTTACTAATGACCAAAGCTTTGGATTATTTTGACCCATCGGTTGATTTCGAAGGCGATCTTAGCAATGCATTCCTAAACAGTGACTGCAAATTTATGCTTGTTTCGTTCACTACAGATTGGCGGTTTCCCCCAGAGCGTTCGCGAGAACTTGTCAACGATCTTTTAAAAGCAGGAAGAGAAGTAACTTATCTGGAAGTAGAAGCAGATCAAGGTCACGATGCCTTCCTGTTGCCAATTCCGCGCTACATAAGTGCGTTTCGCTCTTATCTATGCCGGGTGCATGAGGAGATTTGCCAAGATGCGCCCTGATTTGGAAATAATTCAACAATGGATAGAGCCGGAAAGTCGTGTGCTAGACCTAGGTTGTGGTAATGGCACGCTACTCAATTATCTGAAAAGCACCAAACAAGTCCGAGGGATTGGATTAGAGATAGATGAGGAAAATATTCAATGTTGCATCCAAAATGGCGTAAATGTTATCGAACAAAACCTCGATCAGGGATTATCAAATTTTCAGTCAGGCAGTTTTGAAACTGTTCTATTAGCGCAGACCCTTCAAGCCTTAAGTAATCCAGACAGACTCATCGATGAGATGTTACGTATTGGTGAAAGAGGGATTGTTACATTTCCAAATTTTGGTAATTGGAAAAGCCGTCTATACCTTGCCACAAAAGGTCGTATGCCTGTCTCAAAATTCATGCCTCATCAATGGTATGACACCCCTAATATTCATTTCTGCACAGTTAAAGATTTTGATGCGCTTTGCAAAACTAAGAATATTCGCGTGTTAACACGCACTGTTGTCGACTCTCAACATCAGGGTAGTTGGGCGGTAAAATCCTGGCCAAATTTTCTGGGTGAAATCGCCATCTATCACATAACTAAGGGCTAAAGGGTTAGAGCCTCAATATGCAAAAAATCGTCCTAGCAAGCGGTAACCAAGGAAAACTTATTGAGTTACAAGCGATACTTTCTGCGAATGACGTAGAACTAATTCCTCAGGCATATTTCAATATTAGTGAGGTGGAAGAAACTGGGCTAAGTTTCGTCGAGAATGCGTTGATTAAAGCAAGGCATGCCTGTGTTAAGACAGGCCTACCCTGCATAGCGGATGACTCCGGGATTGAAGTAGATGCTTTAGATGGGAAGCCTGGAATCTACTCTGCAAGATATTCTGATACCTATGGCAGCTCAGCGGATGCAGAAAATAACGCCAAATTGTTACAAGAGCTCGAGCAGGTTCCTGACCTTGATCGCACTGCCCGATTTCAATGTGTTATTGTGTTTCTCCGTCATGAAAAAGATCCAATGCCGCTGATTTGCCAGGGCTCTTGGAAGGGCAGAATTATGTTCAAAGAGAGTGGAGAAAATGGCTTTGGCTATGACTCTTTGTTCTATGTTCCAACTCATCAATGTACTTCGGCTGAGCTGCAGCCGGAAGTAAAAAATTCATTGAGTCATCGTGGTCAGGCTTTACGCCAACTCCTGAAATGCTGGCAAGACCTCCCTTAAGTCTCTACATTCATATTCCCTGGTGCATTCGAAAATGCCCTTACTGTGATTTTAATTCTCATGAATCAAATTCATCGTTACCAGAAGATGAATATATAGAGGCACTTTTAGAGGATCTAGCTCATGAGTTTTCGAGGTTTGGACAAGATCAGCGAGAGCTAATTTCTATTTTCATAGGCGGTGGAACACCAAGTTTATTTAGTGGTGATTCTTATAGAACACTGTTACGTCGAATTTCTGAGCTAGTAAATTTTTCTGCGAAAATAGAAATAACTTTGGAAGCAAATCCAGGAACCGTAGAGGCAGAAAGATTTTCAGGCTATCTTGATGCCGGTATAAACCGCTTATCACTCGGCATACAAAGTTTTAATAATGATTGTTTGCTTAAGTTAGGACGTATTCATAATTCTGAAGAATCACTAAATGCGATTGAAATTGCCAAGGCAGCTGGTTTTAAAAATTTCAATCTTGATCTTATGCATGGGCTGCCTGGTCAAGAATCAGAGCAAGCATTAAACGATTTACAAATAGCTATTAGCGTTGCACCTACCCATATCAGCTGGTACCAATTAACAATAGAGCCCAATACTACATTCTATCGCTATCCTCCCCAACTTCCCCATGAAGCTATACTCGAAAAAATTCAAGAAGACGGTCAAAACCTATTAGAAGGTCATGGCTATATGCAATATGAAGTTTCTGCTTTCGCGAAAAACGGATTTACTTCTTTACATAATCATAATTATTGGAGTTTTGGGGATTATTTAGGAGTTGGTGCCGGAGCTCATGGAAAACTAACCTTGCCCAGTGAAAACAAATTGATTCGTATCAGAAAACAGAAGCAACCAAATAATTATCTCCAAGGGCAAGTTCGCAGAGAAGCAGAACTTAAAGATATTCCTAAACAAGAACGAACAATTGAATTTCTGATGAACGCTCTACGATTAAAAGATGGTTTCAATCAAATCCAATTTGAAAGCAGAACTGGGCTGGCTTTCAGCGTCATCTCAAAGAGAGTAGAATGCCAAATTGAAAATGGCTTAATGCAGCGCACAGAAAAGGATGGCGAAGAATTTTTTTCAACCACAACTACTGGCTATCGATTTTTAAACAGCGTACTGGAGGAGTTTCTCTAATGAAAGCCTTGTATGAAAAACATTGTGAAGCATGTCAGCTCGGTGCACCTTTAGTGACCGAGGAGGAAGCAAATGAACTGCTGTTAAGTATCCCTGCCTGGAAAAGAGGAATTTAATGATGGCGTAGAAAAATTGATTCGAGAATTTCATTTTATCGAATTCAAAGATGCATTTAACTTTACCTATAAAATAGCTAGTTTGACAGAAAGAGAAAATCATCATCCGACAATCGTCACTGAGTGGGGCAAAGTTACTATCTTCTGGTGGACTCACAAGATAAATGGTTTACACGTTAACGACTTCATCATGGCAGCAAAAACTGACATGATTGCTAAAATCTCAGCGTCTACATGAATAATTCAACAACACGCTTATGTCATTGGTAATGCCAGCTCTGCTCTCACAACTCGATCAGCTTATAAGTCTGCCCAGCGTAAGTTCGGCAAATTCAGAGCTGGATATGAGCAATAAGGGAGTTATCTATTTCCTTGCGGAAGCGTTTGAGTCCATGGGGTTTAGCTGTGAAATTATTACCTGCAACAACAACAAAAACAAATTTAATCTGATCGCGACGTTGGGTAGCGGTCCCGGTGGCTTAGTGTTGGCTGGCCATACCGACACAGTTCCTTTCGACCAAGAACTCTGGTCCGTCGACCCTTTCCAGCTTACAGAAAAAGATGGAAAAATATTTGGATTGGGTATTACTGATATGAAAGGCTTTTTCCCCATTGCGATGGAAGCGATAAAACCCATATCAGAAGCAGATTTTGTAGAACCACTAATAATTCTTGCGACTGCTGATGAAGAAACTTCCATGCAGGGGGCTAGAACGCTAGCCGAGCTTGGTCGCCCAAAAGCTAGATCGGCAGTCATTGGAGAGCCAACTGGTTTGCGACCGGTAAAAGCCCACAAGGGAATTATGATGGACTGCATTCGTTTATTTGGTGAGAGCGGCCACTCATCTGATCCCTCCCTTGGAAAGAATGCACTTGATGCAATGCATCAGGTAATTTCTCAATTGATCGATTATCGCGACCAATTAAAAGATCGCTATAGCTCTGAATTATTTACTATCCCTTATCCAACCTTAAATTTGGGAAGTATTCATGGAGGCGACAACCCTAATCGTATCTGTGGAAGTTGTGCACTCGAGTTTGATGTACGTTTAACTCCTGGAATGCACATAGATACAGTGAGAGCCGAAATTCGCGATAAAGTTAGAAACGTAACGGAACCGTTAAAAATTCAATTTGAAATGGCAGAAATCTTCAGTGGTGTGCCTGCATTTTTTACACAGGAGAACAGCGCACTACTTAAGGCTGCAGAGGAGTTGACTGGTCATAGCGGTATCAGTGTCGCATTTGGCACCGAAGGGCCTTTTTTACAACAACTTGGCATGGACACTATTATTATGGGTCCGGGAAATATAGATCAGGCCCATCAACCTGATGAATATATGTCTCTAGATATGATTAATCCCAGCATTGACGTACTCACCAGACTCATCATTAAACACTGCATACGGCAATAGTTAGATTATGTCTGTAAATAAAAAAATGATCGAGATGTTTAGAGCTTCTTCCGCTTATATCAATGCTCACAGAAACAAAGTATTCGTGGTGTCTCTGGGCGGTGAAGCTCAAGCAGATAATAATCTAGCAAATATAGTCTACGATCTTTCGCTATTACACAGCCTTGGTGTAAAAATCGTTCTCATACATGGTTCACGACCACAAATCACAGAAGCACTTGCCGCCCAGGGCAAACAATCAAACTACCATCGCAACCTTCGCGTGACCGAGCCAGATTGCATAGAAACAATCAAACAAGTCGTGGGGGGCCTAAGTGTCGATCTCGAAGCATTATTTTCTATGGGCATAAGTAACTCACCGATGCACGGCGCCAACATCCATCTATGCCGAGGAAATTTTATAATCGCGAAGCCCTTTGGAGTACATGACGGTATTGATTTCCATCACACAGGAGCCGTTAGAAAGGTTCAATCTCTAGCGATCAAAAAAGAGCTTGATAACAACAACATCGTTATGCTGTCCAATTTAGGGTACTCATTAACTGGCGAAGTCTTCAACCTTTCCGCTGAAGAAGTTGCAACAGAGGTAGCAATCGCCTTGGGCGCAGATAAGTTAATTCTAATGATACCAGCTGATGGGGTGTTAGATGAGTCGGGAAAATTAGTCACATCGCTTAACGAAGAGGAAGCCAAGAATCACGCAAGTAAATTGTCATTATCTGGAGATCCAGAGGAACTTTGTGTAAGTCATGCCATTGACGCCGCTTTACACGCTTGTTCACACAATGTTCATCGCTCGCATTTAATCAGCTTTAAACAAAACGGTGCGCTTTTGCAGGAGTTGTTTACCCGAAATGGAAGCGGCTCTCTAATTAGTAATGATAATTTCGATCAATTGAGACCAGCTTCTATTAATGATGTAGCAGGAATTCTGGCGCTCATTAAGCCTTTGGAAGAAGCTGGCATCTTAGTTGAGCGGTCCCGCGAACTGCTTGAAATGGAGATTAAAAATTTTGTCATTATCGAATTAGAAAATTCAATAATCGCCTGTGCTGCGCTTTATCCAATTAGCAAAGATACGGGTGAAGTGGCCTGTATTGCCATTCACCCTGATTATCAAAAAGATGGATTGGGAGATCGGCTTCTAATAAATCTTGAGAAAACTGCATCTAAAAAAGGATTCAGCTTTTTGTTTGTCCTGACTACAGTAGCATCTCATTGGTTTCTTGAAAAAGGGTTTGAACAGATCGAAGTGGATGCTTTACCAGACCAGCGCAAAAATCTTTACAATCTGCAACGTAAATCTAAAGTACTCAAAAAAGCGATAAGCTAATTGATTACTCAATTAGCTCATCGGCGCTGTAATAAACAAATAGTATAGTTATAGGGATTCGTGTCTGACTTCTTAAAATACTTTCTAGACACTTCTTTCCACTCGTCTTCATTGAATTCAGCGAGAAATGTATCACCTTCAACTTGTGCATGGACTCGAGTTAAGTGGAATCGGTCGGCTAACGGCAGTGCCTCTTTATAGAGACCTGCCCCCCCAATTATAAAAGCCTCTTTTGAACCATCGATAGCAGCAAGATTTTCTGCAAGCGTTATAGCTGCCCCGAGTGAATTAACAACCTTAGCTTTTTCCGCTTCGTAATTTGAATCTCTACTTATGACAATATTGGTCCGCCCTGGTAATGGCCTACCTATAGATTCCCAAGTTTTTCTACCCATAATGATGCTATTGCCCATGGTAGTCCGCTTAAAGTATTTAAGATCTTCTGGAAGCTTCCAAGGCAATCTATTGTTGCGACCAATAGTTCTGTTTTCTGCCATTGCACAAATCAATGCGAGGTTCATTTATGTTTTCGCTCTACTGAGTCTTATATCGAAGTTTACACAGAGAATGGATAAACAATTGGATCATGGTGCTGATAACCCTCTACAGAGAAGTCATCAAGCGTGACCCATGTCTCAATGTCCTCCAAAGTTTTTATATCAGGATTGATATGCAAACTTGGTGGTGGAAAGGGTTTGCGAACTAACTGTACGTCTCTCATTAGCTTGATCTGATCTTCATAAATGTGTGCATTTACAATTTTATGATAGGCCTTCCCTACTTTATGACCCGTTATTTGCGCCATGAGTGCAAGAAAGGCAAACACCTGAATCTGATTAAAATTTAGACCTAAAGGAACATCGCAAGAACGCTGGTAGCTGGTCAGATAAAGCGTATCTTCCAATAAGGAAAAAGTATGGGTGTGCATGCAAGGACGCAAGCAACCAAGCTCAAACTCTCCAGGATTATAGAAACTTAGAATTTCACTGCGATCGTCGAGGCCTTTAGACAGATTGTCTACAATCTTCCGTAACTGATCCAGAGGCGTGCCATCGGGCTTAAGCCAACTTCTACCTTGCACCCCATAAACTCGGCCCATATCGTCTTCACCCTTACGAACAGGATTGTTTAACCAGGCTTCGTTGTCATTCGCGTTGGCATCCCAGGTTTTGGCACCAAGCGCACGAAAATCGGAGGCATTATCATAGCCTCGCAAGTAACCTAAAAATTCCGCGATGGCAGCCTTCCAGAAACTTTTACGAGTAGTGATTAATGGAAATTCATTATTAGCAAGATCATAGGTAAGGTCTGCATCGACAACTGTCAGGCATTTTTTCCCTGTGCGCTTATTTTCTATCCAAGTGCCTTCGCTGATAATGCGCTGACATAAGGAAAGATATTGCTTCATAGTCTCAGTATCCGAAAATCTAGATTAATTAACGCTGCGGATAGAATCGTTGCGGTAGGCAAAGAAAATGAGTGCGAGACCAATAACAATCATTGGTATGCATAACAATTGTCCCATCGTCATCCAATCAAAGGCAATAAAGCCGAGGTGCGAATCCGGTTCTCGGAAAAACTCTACAAAAAAACGGAAACAGCCATAGCATAGTGAGAATAAACCGGTAACGGCCATACGTGGTTTAGTGGAAGATGAGAACCACCAAACGATAGTAAATAGAAGAACCCCCTCAAGCATTACTTGATAAAGCTGCGAGGGGTGACGAGCTAAATTATCAACATGAGGGAAAACCATACCCCAAGCGAGGTCAGTAGGCCTTCCCCAAAGTTCGCCGCCAATGAAATTACCCAGGCGCCCTGCTCCTAACCCGAATGGAACAAGTGGGGCAATAAAGTCCATGGTCTTCCAGAAATCTTTCTCAATAGACTTAGAATAGAAATAAAAGGCAAATAATACACCAAATAGTCCACCATGAAATGACATGCCGCCTTCCCAAACTCGAAACAGCCAAGTGGGGTCATCGAGAAACCGATCAAAATTATAGAAAAAGACAGAACCAAAGCGACCACCAAATACAGCACCTAAGGCACCATAAAAAACTAGATCTGAGATTTGTTCCTCACTCCACTGGTCTGGAATCTTTTTGCGGCGATAGCTGGCAAGAACCCATGCCCCACCAAAGGCGATTATGTACATTGCTCCGTACCAATGAATACTGATAGGGCCAATAGCAATTAGGACTGGGTCAAATTGAGGGAAGTTTAACACTACTTTAATTACCCACTGTCGAGAGAAACTTGTTAGGTTTACAGGGAAGTTGAGCCACAAAGTATATCAAGATTGCACCTATTCGCAGAGATTTGCGGTAACATTTAGTAAAGGAAATAGAAGAATCTATGTGTCTTATCATTTTTGCCCACCAGGCTGAGCCTAGTTACCCCCTGGTTATGGCAGCTAATCGGGATGAGTTTTTCTCCCGCCCCACTCTACATGCGACATTCTGGAAATCTTCTTGCCGCGACAAGACTATCTTGGCAGGCAAAGACCTTGTTTCTGGAGGCACCTGGTTAGGAATTACTCGAAATGGTCGATTCAGCGCAGTTACAAACATAAAAGACCTCTCTGAATCAGAACAAAAACCTCGATCTCGTGGCGAACTGACGATTAACTTTTTACAAAGTGACATCAGTGTTGACGAATATACTAACAGCCTGGCTGGACAATTTGATCAATTTGCGGGTTTTAACCTTCTTTTGGGTGATGGGCATAACATGTTTTACATCAATAACTTCGAAAGGGTGGTGACCAAACTAGAACCCGGTTTTTATGGATTATCAAATGGCAGATTAAATTCCGATTGGCCTAAAGTTAATCGAGGTAGAAAAGGTTTACAGCAACTTATAAAGAAGGAAAAGCCCATAAGTACGGATCAACTTATCGCTATGATGAACGACCGCGAGCTATCGCCTGATACTAATTTACCTGATACCGGACAAACTATGAAACTTGAAAAAGTGACCTCTCCAGCTTTCATCATGAACACTGGCCACGGTTACGGAACTTTGTGCTCTACGGCAATAATAAAGGAAGCAAACGGAAACACACATTTCAACGAACAAAATTACGATGTGACGGGAATAGCGGTAGACAGCCATTACTACAAGTTTTTAGAAAACTCTTAGGATCTATCCAACACACTTAAAAATAGAGAATTGAAATGTATATTCCTAGGCTATGCTCAAGCGTAAGCGAAATGGAGCAAGATCATGCTAGCATTCCGCTCCAATAGAGTCGCCGTCAAGACACTGCTCTTAATAAGAAATCCGAAGGCTTGCTATTTAACGATAAACCAATCGCGTACCAATAACTTTATCTCAACTTAACTGAGTCTCTATATGATAGATGCCAATACCGCTCTGTTACGCCTTAAAGAAGGCAACAAAAAGTTTCGTAATGGAACAACACTTATCGAGGTAGATGAAGCTAGACGGTTCGATGTCGTGGAGAAACAATCTCCCTTTGCCATTATTCTAGGCTGCTCTGATTCTCGGGTGCCTTTAGAACTTATTTTTTGTCAGGGATTAGGTGATTTGTTTGTTATTCGTGTAGCTGGGAACGTCGCCACTCCTTCCCAGATAGGCAGTATTGAATTCGCTGCTGAAAAATTTGGAACGAAACTTGTTGTAGTACTCGGCCACACTTCTTGCGGTGCGGTAAAAGCTGCTCTTGAAGATTTAGATCAAGAAAACAGTATCCAATCACCAAACCTAAAAGCCATAGTTGACAGTATCAAACCTGGAATCAAAGATTCTATAAGTGACTTAGATTCATATGATGAAAAAATTCAAAAAGCCGTTAGAGCGAATGTGCAGACGTCAATCAACAATCTTATTAATGAGTCGGAAATTCTACGCCAATTAAGATCAGAGAGCGGGCTTAAGATTATCGGGGCAGATTACTGCCTCGAAAGCGGCATTGTGGAGTTTTTATAAGTCTAACTCACTGCAATTCACGACTGAAGGAAACAATATCCACTCTAGGGAAGTGATAGAAAAACTCGGTATGTTTGATTCTGGAGGGTGCTTTGACTACACAAGAATATGAGCAGCATCTGGTTGAAAAGAACAAGCTCTTTACGATATTAGCAAAGAATGTCTCTTAGTAAGTATTAATTAGTTCGAGAAGAGCGTAACAATCGATCGACTCCCGCGTTATATAAAGTAAGGTCGACCGCACTTCTAATCGTTTGCGCATCTTCCATTTGCATAACCTGATCCAGCAAATCTTTGGCCGCATCCAAACTCACACTGCGTATTACAGATTTTACTTTCAGTAAAGCAGATGCATTCATCGATAGTGTATCGAAACCCATGGCGAGTAAAAGCACCGCAGCGCCCGGATCACCTGCCATCTCACCACAGATACTCACGGGTTTCTTTTGTTCCTGAGCCTGCAAAACTACCTGATAGAGCGCATTAAGAACCGCAGGATGAAAAGCACTATAGAGATTCGCGACTCTAGGATTGTTTCTATCCACTGCAAGCAAATACTGGGTCAAATCGTTACTTCCTACGGAAATGAAATCTACCAACTTGGCTAAAGCCCTGGTTTGGTAAACCGCCGCAGGGAGTTCAATCAACACACCGATTGGTGGATATTTGACGTCTAGATTCTCCTGCAAGAGCTCGCGGTGGGCTCGCTTAATTAATTGTGTCGCTGAGTTAACTTCATTCACATTACTAATCATTGGCAACATGATCTGTAAATTCTCAAGATCGATACTAGCTCGAAGCATTGCTCTTACTTGTGCCATGAAAATTTCCGGATGGTCGAGAGTAACTCGAATTCCGCGCCATCCAAGAAATGGATTTTCCTCGTCAATTGGAAAGTAAGGTAAGTCTTTATCACCTCCAACGTCTAAGGTTCGCATGGTAACAAGCTTCGGAGCAAAAGCTTCGAGCTGCTCGCGATAGATTTTGGTTTGCTCTTGTTCCGAAGGAAAACGTTCACTGAGAAGAAAGGGAACTTCGGTCCGAAAAAGCCCAATCCCCTCTGCTCCCTGATCTAATGAATGCATTACATCTGACATTAAACCGGTATTTACCCAAAGATGAACCCGGTGATTATCAGCAGTTTCACAGGGTAGGTCTTTTAGATTTTCAAGGCCCGCTACTAGCTGGTCTTGTTCCTTAATAGTATTTTCGTAGCGAGTAAGTAATTGCTCAGAAGGGTTGCTAATTGCCTCCCCTCGATAGCCGTCCAAGATAATCTGCTTTCCATCTAGCTGGTTAAAAGGCAAATCAACTGCTCCCATGACAGTAGGCACACCCATTGTTCGAGCGAGAATAGCGACATGAGAGTTGCCTGAGCCCTTTGCAGATATGAGGCCTTTTAGTTTCTCCGTGGGTACTTCTACTAGCATGGCAGGCGTTAATTCCTCACTTACCAAGATAGTATCGTCGAGGTACTCGGTAGTAACCGGTTCTTCTTGTTGTAAGTAGAAAAGAACCCGGCTACACAAATCTCGAATATCTGTGGCCCGCTCGCGGAGATATTCGTCACTCATCATTTCAAATGTGCGAACGTGCTCGTTAGCAACGTAGGCAAGTGCGCCTTGGGCCCAAGATCCCATTTTTATTCTTTCTACAACTTCATTACCTAATGCATCGTCATCTAGCATACGTACATAGACATCAAAGAGCTCTCTTTCCTCTTCAGCAACTTGTCCAGCCAATTGATTATGTAGCTCACGCATATCGTCCTGAACTGCATTTAGGCATGCGTTAAAGAACTCAATTTCTTTTTCAATATTTTTCGTGTGACGATCAGGTATTTGGTTTAGATCAGCGGGCGGAAAAACAACTACAGCCTGGCCGATAGCAACCCCTGATGAACCCGAGATGCCAGGAAATACAGTATCAGAAACTTTATGACCTGATGGGCTGAGGCCCTCGATCGCACCTGTCGCTTCTGCATGGGCGATCACACCGGCTAATTGAGCTGAGAGAGTAATTAAAAATGCTTCTTCTCCTTCATCAAAACGGCGCCGTTCTTCATGCTGAACAACGAGTACGCCAAGGACAGAGCGATGGTGAATAATTGGTACGCCGAGAAAGGCATGGAAGACTTCTTCACCGGTTTCTTCGATATAGTAATAACTGGGGTGATTGGATGCATCTTGCAAGTTGATAGGTTCAGCGTGCTTTGCGACCAAGCCTACTAAACCTTCGCCTAGCTCAAGGCTGACATGTCCAATCGCTTCCTCTTTTAATCCTTCGGAAGCCATTAAGACATGGCTATTGATATCGGTGTCTAGCAGATAAACAGAACAAACTTGAGTAGAGAGTGCTTCGCGAACCCGATGAACAATAATGTTCAATGCGGATTGCAGATCTTTCGCCGCATTGACCTTTTGAACGATGCCTCGTAGTTGTTCGAGCATACCTCATCCCGGCAACACCGATTCAATTATTCCAAACTATACATTGAGTGCTCTCGCATTATGAGAGAAAGGTTTCCCCAGCACAGCTTAATCGGTGGATATTCTAATTAGTTAACAGAATTTTGTTATTGTTGATTTACGTAGCTATTAAGCGGAGCTTCTAATTCTGTAAGAGCCCGGCGATAAACATCTCTCTTAAATTCAATAACTTGTCCAACTGGATACCAGTATTTCACCCATCGCCAATCATCAAATTCTGGGCGCCCAGCCCGGCTTAGTTCTACCTTACTATCTTTGCCCTCCAAGCTTAATAAGAACCACTTTTGTTTTTGCCCGATGCATAGCGGGTCTTTGTTATAGCGAATGAAATTTTTTGGCAGACGATAATGTAACCAGTCTGTAGTTTGATAAAGAATTTTGACATCCTTTTCTATCAATCCAACCTCTTCATCTAACTCACGATAGAGGGCTTGTTCCAGAGATTCACTTTCTTTTATGCCTCCTTGAGGAAATTGCCAAGCCGACTGCCCGATTCGTTTTGCCCACAGCAAATTACCGTGCTGGTTACAAATTACAATTCCCACATTTGGGCGGAAGCCCTCTGAATCAATCATACGTATAAATTATTAGACAAATATTTTTCGCTATTGTTTCACACTATTTCTAAATGGATCAATGGCGAAAGCACTAAGAAAATCCATTTTTATTATGCCTATCAGATACTTAGACGTTATTTATGGGTCTCGGTAATAAATAATTTCTGAGGAATTTAGTGCGAGTTCGGTAGATCCTCACTATATAATGTGGTTTTTGGACAGAATCGACATGACACAGCGCCTCGCCCTCTTTGATTTAGACAACACTCTGCTTGCTGGAGATAGCGACAATGCCTGGGGAGAATTCTTAGTAGTAGAGGGTTTAATTGATGATATTGCACACCGAAAAATCAACGCTAAATTCTATAAAGACTATTTAGAAGGTGTCTTGGATATTCATGCCTATGTCGCTTTTGCTTTGTCGCCAATACTTGACTATACAGAATCAGAGCGAAACGCATTGCATACCAAGTATATGCAGGATTCGATAAATCCAATTTTATTGGAATCAGCATTTGACTTAGTTGCAAAGCATAAAGCTGCTGGAGATTTTTGTTCAATAATTACAGCGACGAATAACTTTCTAACGAAGCCAATTGCGCAGTTGTTCGCAATAGATCTATTGCTTGCAACAGATGCGGAAGTTATTGACGGTAGACTAACCGGCCGTATTGATGGTACGCCTTGTTTTCAAGAAGGTAAGGTAAGGAAACTAGAACAGTGGCTGACTCGATCAAATTCGACACTTTCTCTTAAAAACAGTGTGTTCTATACAGATTCAATTAATGACTTGCCGTTGATGCAGAGGGTATCAGAGCCAATTGCGGTTGACCCAGATCAAAAACTTGCTGTGGTTTCGCAAAAAAAAGGTTGGCAAATACTAAGCTTGCGTGGATAAATGTTTATCGAGAGCATAAATTTATCAGCAAATATAATCGATAATGATAATTTAGAGTTGATAGAAATAAAACTTTCAATGCTACTCTAGCTTATTTGAATCTCTACCATTAAATCATCTGCTATTTGTTCAATCCTCCGTTGCAACACTTCCGGCTCTAAATCTACTGGTACTCTTAAATTGGCTTTTGCCTTAAACAATACATCATTGGACATTGGCGCCGGTGCACACTCTGTGGAAAGCTGTTCCACGTTGATTGACAGACTCATAAGGACATGAGAAATTTCTCGAATTATTCCAGGTCTGTCATTGCCAACCAAATTTAGCTTAACAGCTTGTTGAAACTCTATGTCTCCGTCAGCATCAGCTCGCTCAATCACTAACTTTAATTGATCTGAAATATTTTCTAATGCTTGAATAAGCTTGTCCACATTATTGTCGTTAACACTAACGCGCAGAATTCCTGCGAATTTTCCAGCTAACTGCGACATGCTGCTTTCCAGCCAATTTCCTGAGTTATCTGAAATTATTCGAGCGAGGGACTCAACCAGCCCCGGCTTATCTTCACCAATTGCCGTGAGTACTAAATAAGTAGTCATCGTTTACCTCTCGAAAAAAATAAAAACTAAACCAACCAACTAAAACAATGGGCCTAAAGTTTAGAATAAGCCAATTTGTTGATTAATAATGTCATTCATAGAAGACGATTTAAAGATAAGAATAGCATCAGCAATAGGTGTCAACTGTTTATCAATGTAAAAGTCAAAATCGATTGATGCTTGGCGATACTGACGAGGTTCTGGACCATTGGTTGTCATAAAGTATTCAATCCAACCCCCTGACTTATAAAGGCTGGGTAGTTTTCTCTCGTCACGAATTACTTCTGCTTTGCGCGCAGCCTGGACGTGAGGAGGCACATTCTTTACATAGTCATCCAATTTTCTGCGCAAGCGCTTTCGAAGCACCAATTCGTCTTCAAACTCTCCATTCAACAATTTTTTGACGATATTTTTTACATAGTCATCAAACGGTTCATCAAGGAATACTTTTTTATACAACACTTTTTGAAACTCACGGGCTAAAGGAGACCAGTCACTGCGGACGGATTCTAAGCCTTTAAATTGAACTTTATTATCTGCAAGTAGACCCGCGTAACGTTTTTTACTTCCCACATCGGAGCCTCTTATTGTAGGAATTAAAAATTTTTGATAATGAGTTTCAAACTGAATTTCTAGAAAACTAGTAATACTATGTTCTTTTTCTAATTTTTCATTCCACCAATTGTTTAAATCTTTAGAGATGCAAGCGCCAATTGATGCAATTTCATCCTTTTTAACGTTTCCTAGAAGTACAAATACAGAATCCGTATCTCCATAGATAACCTGGTAACCTTTATTTTCTATATATTCTTTGCTCTGGATAATAATTTCATGGCCACGTTTCGTAATTGAGCTGACTAGGCGCGAATCAAAAAATCGACACCCTATAGTGCCTAGTACTCCATAAAATGAATTCATGATTATCTTTATTGCTTGAGAGAGCACTTCGTTATTATTTGCTTTTGCTCTGTCTCGAGCTAACCAAAGGTCCTCTATAAGTTCAGGCAATATATATTTGTCACGGGAGAAAAGGCCACCGTCGTAACCCTCGATTGCACTATCTTCAATTAACCCCTCAATCAGCGCCAGTGGATCCACATGAAAACTTCGGATGATACTCGGATACAAACTTTTGAAGTCAAGGACAATAACGTTATCGTGGATTCCGGGTATCGACCGCATAACATGTCCTCCCGGGCTCATATTCGAAGGATCTAGTTGGTCCAGTGTCGGTGCGACAAAACCTTTACGATGTAATTGCGGTAAATAGAGAAAATCGATAGCTGCTACAGATCCGCCATAGCGATCTAATTCCAAGCCTGTTAACTGACTCCGTTCTATGGCAAAACCGAGTAAATTCTCTTTCTCAAAAATATCCCAAACTAGCCGACAGTCTTCGAGGTTGTAATTGGCTAATGCTGATTTGTTTTTTAGAAATAGTTTGCTTATTTCCTCGCTTCTTTGCTCAACGTCTTCTACTAGCTTGCCTCTTTTGAGCAGGCGACGAGACACGTATTCTAAAGAAAAATTTTCAAACTGATATGTAGCTGAGCGCATTAGCTCTATTCCGTCAAGAATCACACGGCCGGGAACTAAAGCGTAAAATCGCTGATCACTGTCTCTGGATTGTCGCCAATTAATTAGTTCATTGTTCCTACCAAGTGTTAATTTAACACTCGCTCTATCAGCGAAATCTTGTAAGCATTTCAAATCGAAATTAACAACATTCCAACCGATCAACACATCGGGGTCCAATTCAGCAATAATTTTCAGGAAGGCTTTAAGCAAATTTTTTTCATTGGCATAAAACTGCAAGTCAATAGAGTGCTTTTGGTCAGATTGAATTACTCTACTTTTTGCCTCTCCTTCCCCAATCATAAGAACTTTAGCAATATGATCTGAATACAAGGCTATCGAGTAGAGTTGGTTAACGTCGTAATCCGTTTCTATATCTATTGAAATAGCACTTAATGTTGGTCGATAGTCTGTTGCTTTGAGACGTACATTAATGAGGTTTTTGTAAAGTTCTTTGTCTTGTTGCTCAGCTTGAACTTCAACGGCACCTTTAATGAATCTTTCCATCAAGAAACGATCTGTAGGTTTAATATCTGCTTCAAGTAATCGAATATCTCTTATTGCTAATCGGTCACGATTATCGAATAGTTGTCGTTGACTGGAGAAGTACAAAGCCGATACTTCTTGCCTTGTAAAATCTAGAAGCTCAGTCGGGTTTATGCGCCAGGTTTTTTGACCTTTTAGAATTTTCTTCACTTCACCTGTTTGGCGCGAGGGAAAGAAACAAACTACTTCCTGTCTGGGCAAATGAAGCCGAAGTGGACCTTTGCTCGAGGCGAACCAGAAAATTAATTCCAATCCAGTACTAGACTCTTTCCACTGCCGAGTTAGGAGAAAGGCACTTAAGGGAGGGGATTGTTTAGAGACTACAATCACACCTCCAGAATACTAGGGGACCTTTACAAATAACATGAATTGGCATGCAAAAATCCCTTAGACGAGGAGTACTCGAAATCTATTCTTAGATAGTTACCTGACGGGGGAACTGCCCAAAATCTTCCCAAAAACTAACTTTCTCAGGAAGTTCCTCATTAGTCGCTTGGACATTTCCATTTATGTCGGTGACTCGAGAGACGATAGTATGCTCTCCAGTGCCAGGATTACTCCAATCGAAACTAAACAATTTCCAAGAGTACTTAGTATTCCGCGGATTCAATTCAGCTCTTTGCCATGGCCCATCATCTACTTTGATTTCGACGCTTTCGAGAGGTGTACCATCGTTAAGCACGAACCCTTGTATTGAATATTGTCCGCCACTTTCTATCACTCGAACTATGGCAGATTTGAGATTAAGGGTTGTCACTGAATTTTCTACCCAACGCTCAACCCCGCCTACGTTTGTTTTCTTCAGGGTGACATAATCACGACCCATAAAGCGCCCCATATAACGGGTATCTTGGACATGGATTTGGGTTAGCCATTTAACGTTAGCAACTCCATACCAGCCAGGAACGACTAGTCTTAGTGGTTTTCCATGATAATGAGGAAGAGGTTCCCCATTCATTTCAAATGCGAGCATGTTTTCGCTACGCAGTGCATCTGGTATAGATAAACTCCGCGCAAAGGCTTTCTCAACTTCTCTGCCACGAATCTCTTCAGTTGCTGTATCAGCAGCGAAAAATACGACTTCCTTCGCGCCTTCCTGAATACCGGCTCTCTCCAGAATACTGCTCAATGTGACACCTCGCCAATTCGCATTCCCGATTAGGCCATACAATAATCTCTGGCTATTTCCACCGCATTCGAAACCTACTTGTTGCTCGATAACATCGCCATTCATTAAATCACTTAGTGAAAGATCGAGTTCGTTATCAACCATGCCAGTTACTTTTAGCCGATACGCACTATTGTCTACCTCCGGCTGACCGTAGTGTTGAACCAGGTAGAAATCATCATTGCCTGTGAAGAATGAGTTAATTTCCCGAGTGTCTTGCCAGTGAGTGGTGTTAGGCTCAATAGGGCGCCATTGAAAGGCTTCAGACGCATCATCAGTGAAAGGCACTAAGTTTTCTCCTTGTGCCAGTGCTGGAAAAAGCAAGCCAGGGGCAGTCACTGCACCTGCAGCTAACACACCAGTGCCTAGAGCACCTTTAAGGACATCGCGTCGACCTTTATCTTCAGGGTTCATTGTTGTCATCTCTCTTATTTTTTGGCCCATTCCGACAATTTAAATTTGGGCGGTTATAGTTTTAAATTAGCAAGCGATTAACCTTATCACAACAATACTACTTGGTCCCATTCCGAGGTCTCATCTTAACGAGTCTATTTCCTCTTTTAATACATAGCCCTTCAGTGCTGATGTCCGCCCGCACCATGAACATGGCCATGAGCTATCTCCTCAACAGTAGCATCGCGAACCGTATCAACTTCAATTTCATAGTGCAAAGTACGACCTGCAAATGGATGATTAAAATCAACGTCAGCTGTGAATTTTCCCGCTTTTAGTATAATTGCGTTATGCCAGCCTCTTTCCGACCTTGCTCTAGCAAGGCCCCCAACTGCAGCTTTCTTAATTCCATCGGGTAGTTGCAAGTGTTTTAAAGGAATGCGTTGAAGATGCTCTGGATTGCGCTGACCATAGGCTTCGTCAGGCGCCAATGTAATTTGGATCTTGTCACCTTTTTGTTTTCCATCTAGCGCTTTTTCAACACCGACAATGACGTTATGGAAACCATGGAGGTAATACAAAGGTTCTCGATTATTGGATTGCTCTAACCACTCGCTATGTTCGCCTTGCTCATTGACCTCACATAATCGAAAGTGAAACGCGACTACCTTATTCGAAGTTATACGGCCATTCGATGTTTCCGCTGGTTGAGAAGCTTCATCTTGTGTATTTTCAGATTCAGTCATGTGTGATCGTCATGTTGTGATTCATTCTTCAGGATTCTATCAAATAGTTCAATAGACTCACTATAAATTTAAAGCTTCTGTTGACTACTTTGATTAATCGATAGAGGTTCCCAGCTGAATTAAAGAAATATTTATCATAATAAAGCGGTTGTGTTAACTTAAACTCACTCTAGTTGAATAAGCATTCAGTAATTACTAATTGTCAACAAATAAATTGACTACAGGCGCGCAAGTATTGATTTCTAGGCGATCCTTAAGTCTCAATGTTTGTGTCAAATATTATGGATTATCCACAGTACTCAAAATTTTTGTTCATTGCGTTAAGTGTTAAGAAAAACGTCAGGCAGCTGCGATTAAAAGCTGGTTATTCGATGAACAAAGGAACACGATTACTCGATGTCTCGCGAAAACAATTGGAAGATATCAAAACTGTTCGCAACTATAGTTGTCACTGAGATCTAGAACTTTTGGCCAACATGAAAGCAATCTATAAAACCAGCATAGATGAATTGATAGGTGGGCTACCTGGCGATTACGACTCTGACTATTTTATTAGGCCAAGAAAACGGCGCAGTTTAAAGGATCACTTAGTAAAACTTTTTACCCGTTTTATTTTGGTTATCTCGTAAATTGAAATTTTCGTTTAACGATATCCAGAATTGAGTATTTCGAGCCAGGTATTCAAGAACCTCACTTCCTCTGCAATTCATAGCTAGGCCAGGATTAGGCTCGGCAAACTCGGTACCAAACCTCTATTGCGATGTTCTATTACGCTCATTGAAAGTGTCCTCAATTAGCCGAAATACGCGGTTTCATGTATACTTGCCGGCTTTTGAAGTAGTGAGAAATTGATATATGGCTAGCAAAGCATCAAAAAAAGACGCGGTGGTTAATACCCGCGCTGACCTCGCAGTGCATATCGAAGCGTTCTTGAAAGCAGGAGGTAAAGTGCAACAAATTCCATCAGGTGTTAGTGGTCAGACCTCGACTAGTGGCCCACGACAGATAGTGCTAAGCCATAAAACTAGTTGATAAGA
Organism: uncultured Pseudomonadales bacterium; assembly: GCA_964275945.1. Lineage (GTDB taxonomy): Bacteria > Pseudomonadota > Gammaproteobacteria > Pseudomonadales > Pseudohongiellaceae > UBA9145. The sequence continues at coordinate 126,868 of CAXYEH010000010.1, read as the reverse complement.
ATTATTCCTTAAAAAACAGAGAGATAGATAAGTTTCTCTGTTTTTCCAGATTCTGTAGTTTATGATTAAGCGGTTTATAGTTGGGTAACTTGATACCCTTTTAGTTCTAGTAGCTTCAATAAGCCCTCATCTCCGACTAAGTGAGCCGCGCCAACTAAAACGAACTCGGTGTCATTATCTTTCAGCATCTGATCAATCTGAGGGATCCAATTGAGGTTTCGCTGCCTTAGCAGGCTATTGTAGAGTTCCGGCGCCTCATTTTTCATTTCATTAATAAACAAATCTGCTAACTCGCTGTTATTGCCTAATCTCCAGGCTGCAATCATACCATCCATTAGATCAGCTGTTTCTTCAAGATCTCGCAAGGATAGAAGTATAAATTCGCTCTCGTTACCCTCGCCCATTGATGCAAGAAAGCCTATCTGCTCCATAACCGTTTCCAGTTGGCCGATGGATTTAGAATCGCTAATTGCCCGCGCATTAAAATAAGCATCGACTCCTTCCGGAGTAAATCCTATCCGTTGAAATTCCATCACTTGGAGCATACTCACAACCATACCTGGTTTGAATTTCTCCATCATCATTAAGGGAACTCCGGCTTCATCAATGTAATCTGATAATGCAGCGTAGGCTTCGTTTGACAAAACGCCTTTTAGCGAACGTCCATCTTGATAAGTAAGCTGTTGTAACATCTGCGTTTGCACCGACAAGTCTGACATTGCACTTAAATCAGTTTCAAAATATATCTGCGAGGAATTTTGGTAGGCTTGTTCATATTCTTCGGGCAGCGGATAGTCACTTGGGCGCAGCAGATGAACTGTGCCGCCCAAATAGACTGAATTCAAACCTGAGGTAATTTGCCAAACTGCAGAATCTGCAATTACTCTATTAGTGATCGGAAATGTAAGCAAAAAAGGCAATAAGAAGTAAGCCATCCTTATGCTTCTCAACACTCTCTGCGCTTTAAACATGTTCAGTTTTTGCTTTACACTACATACTCTCTGTATTTTGTGCACTGTCCTTTTCCCCAATATTCTCTTTATTCTCATAGCTGAACCCTTACCAGTTTCTGTCGCAATAAATTTGAATTAAGCTAGTATGCGCAAGATCGTATAAAAAGCCAATTTGAGTCATTATCAGCCATGTCAAAGCTTCTATTCAAAATGCGCCATGTCCCTGAAGATGAAGCCCAGGAAGTTCGTGAATTGTTGGCTAGCAATAAAATTGAGTTTTTCGAAACTTTTGCTGGAAACTGGGGTGTCTCGATGCCAGCACTTTGGCTAAAAAAAAAGGGGCAGTATAAGCGCGCACGGAGACTCATCGATGACTATCAGCAACAAAGATCTTTAAAAATGCATGAAGAATATGAGCAAGAAAAACAAAGTGGCGAAGCTAAAACTTTATGGCACAGTTTTACCGAAAATCCATCTCGTTTTATTCTTTATATGGGGTTAGCCGTTGCGGTGCTATATTTTTCTTTAGCGTTCTTTTTAACGTTCTGATCAGGAACGACTAATTAGGCATATACTAGAAATCATCTGTTTCATAAGTACGTTCATTGTCATGAATAGTTAACGTGTAATCTTTTTCTATTAAATTGTAGTAGCGAGCTAATGATGACTTAGAATCAACTCGTATTCATGAAACCAATCCATATAAGCCATTAAAAAGTTCGGTTAAAGAATGCAGAATTTACTTTCCAGAAATGCGAGCCGGTGTTCAATAATTGATCAGTAATAGGAACTTTACTCTTAGTTGTAGTTGTTATATAAGAAATGTAGAAATGTGTTGGAAGTTCTAACAGGGGGAGCTTTCTGACATCCATGGCTACCCTGGTATTCAAAGGAGGTGATCCCATCAATAGTCAATCTATTAAGGGAGCCTCCGGTTATTTCTACGCTTAGTCAGTGTTGAAATGCTGGAGGGGAATATTTAACAATTTTGATATTCCTTCGCTCCCACAAGTAGTGGGTCCCGTTGTTGCTTCGGCAGCAGCGGGATTTTTTTTGTCTCTCAAGTATGTTTTGGTCGGGTTGGGTTGAATTACTCAAAGACTACCTAAATAATTTCGTAAGCGTATTGGGAAATTTCTTTTAAGCAACATTTGATGCGTATTCCATTCCTGTTGTGGGTCTACTTCTCTCAGATAATGGACTTCCCCACTATCTAACACTGCAATTGGAATACCCCCTTGAAAGAGAACTCGGTTCTTAAGGAGTCGGGGTAATTTGCGATTAGGTAAAGTAAGATTGAGTAAATTCAGTGGGTCAGTAGCTGACAGGCAATAAAATTTTTTATTAGAAGAATTTGTAATTTTCTTATTAAACTTGCGCAAATCATCAACAGTTTCAGGAAAAGCAAACTGCTCCCCACCAACTCCAGCAACAAACCTGCCACCTCTCAGGACACCACGTAACTCTAGTTTACGCAAATGCATTAGCAGAACACGCCAAGGTGGTGCGAAAGATTCTCTTTCTAACAATGACCGAATTAGTACTCCCCATCGTTGCAGATAGATACTAATTAATCGCTCCATTTGCTCATCATCTAACGCTTCCCATTTGTACGATATCTTTTTCCTAATTTCAACCGTAGCCTCGACCTTTGCCGTTGCTCGCTGATAAGTATCAAGCAAGCTCCAACGGCCTGCATCTTCGATTCCGAACATTGCTTTACGGCCACGCCGTCTACGTGCACTCGGTTTTTTATTAGCAGGCGTTAGCAGTGCGCGCAATCCAGTGTAACTATCACTGCAAATTCGGCCATAGCTTACGAGTTCCGCTAAACCTTCTTCCAGCTGCGTTTTTAATAATCTAGTACGGCTTTGAATTTGATCAAAAAAACTAGCACCGAATTGTTTTAAGTCGTCCTCAATTCGAGTAGCGACCGCGCTGTATTCAATTACTTCTTCTCTTACCTGTGATTGCGCTAATGCTTGCCAAATATCCAAATTCTGCCTACTAGCCATTGTGATCGGCGTACTCTTAACGGGACCTGAAGATTTTCGTTTGCCAGGCCTATATAAATTTGAAGGCAGACTATAACGACCCCAAGCAACTTTGCCGCTAATGCATAGGACATCGAGCCAGCTAGGATCATAATTTTTTATACGTGCTGGGTAAATGTCAGCTTCCCAAGCGCCAGCAGGAGACGCGACACCATCCAAAAGATTTAGCGCGTTCTGCAGCTGTGTCTGTCCATCCAAAGCAGGAGCTGTATCTACTGTTTTTTCTGATAACGATAACAACTGATGCTGATCGAATAAAAACTCTGTGTAGGCTTCCAATGAAACAGGCTTAATCGTCTTGCGGTGTGCATCGATGGTATAGCGATGAATTCTTTGTAGTAGGCGACGCTCACACCATTCCGTTGTTTGATTCTTCTCTGAGCCTTCTCTAGCTACCGATTGTCGGGAGCTAATTGGAGTAAAGTTTCCTTGAAAGGCAAACCCTTCTACTTCCAATGCTATGAGTGCTGCTTCGATTTTCCTTATACTGAGATTAAGCTCACTTGCAATCCGTGGAGCAGTCACAGGACCTAAACCTTGCAGCCTACCTCTAACTATTTCGATTAATGCTGTTTCGGGCGTCCACTCTTTACTTAGGAGCGAATCTGGTAAATTTACTTTTTCGTCAAACTCAATGAATAGGGTTTTAAATTGCGGCGATAATTCAGTAGCGATCCACAATTTTTTAGGGTGGCTTTGTAATTGCAACAAACGGCCGTCACTGGCGAGCTGTTCTTGCCAACGCTGGTATTTCTGTTGCTCAAATTCCTGGTCAGTGATGTAAGCTAATGACAAGAGCCCATCATGAAGCTCTTCTGCACTTCTAACAAATGGCCATGCCTCTTCTTGAACTCGAACTATTGCATCAGCGTCGAGCAAACTATAATCTTTTGCCTCGGCTGGATCTGCCCAACTTCTATTACGGATTGCATTGGTTCTTCTTTCTTCGAAAGGTGCGTCATCCAAAAACGCATAAGGTCTGGCGTTAATGATTTCCTGTGCAAATGGGGATGGTTCTCTTAAATCTTTTGCAATCAACGTTAATTCATTATTTTCAATACTGACGATAAGCTGTTCTAACTCGACTATATCCATAGCTTCCGTAAGACAATCGTTAATTGTTTGATTAACTAACGGGTGGTCTGGTACGTTTCGCCTACCAGTGATATTTTCCTGGCAAGCGATTTGATCTGGAAAAACATGAGCGACAAGGTCTTCAGCGTCCATGCGCTGAAACTGTGGCGGAACCCGTTTGCCATTTCTATTACGCTGAATCGCCAATGAGCGAGTCGCATTCCAACGCCATCGTACTTCGAACATGGGCGCATCTAATATGGCCTGAATTAATACTTCTCGAACAGTAGCACTTTGCAAATACTTAAAAACGTCGTCTAAAGGAAAACTATGTACCGAGCCTAGTGAAATAACTATGCTGTCTTCATTAGCTGCTGCTTGTAACTCGAAATTAAATGATTTACAAAATCGCTTCCTTAGAGCAAGACCCCACGCGCGATTTAGTCTGCTGCCAAAAGGCGAATGAATAACAACATGCATGTCACCAACTTCATCAAAAAACCGCTCCATAACAATTGACTCACGTGTTGGCATTACGCCCAAAGCATTTAAACCAGACTGTAAGTACTCAGTAAGTTGCACTGCTGCTGATCGAGGGAGGCTTATCTCATCTGCCAAAAACTGAATTGCCCCATTGGCCGAATCACTTATAAGCAAATCAGAGATTGACTGTTTAAGATTAGAAACTGCTAGCGAGAGTTCTTGAGTGCGGCCCAGTCCTTCACCAAACCAAAAAGGAATAGTTGGTTGCATGCCCTCCGCATCTCTGACTCTTACTTTAAGACCATCAATGCGTAACATTTGCCAGGCATGTGTGCCTAGGGTAAATACATCACCAGGGAGCGCTTCAAGCGCGAAGTCCTCATTAAGGCTTCCGACTACAATATCTTCTGGGTCTAGTACTACCTGATAATCAAACATATCAGGTATAGCGCCACCATTTGTTATCGAAATAAGGTTTGCACCACGGCGCGCCCTGATTTTATCGTTAATTGCATCCAAATGAAGATGAGTGCCGCGCCGACCGCGTCGAGTAGTATAGCCTTCCGATAGCATACGAATCACTGTGTCGAACTCATCTCTTGATAAATGTCGGTAAGGATAGGCACTCGCAAAGAGAGAATAGAGTTTATCTAAACTCCAACCTTCAGTATTGTCACCGCCATTATTTGCGGCGGATGGGCTTGATGAAACTTCTGCAACTATTTGTTGAGCCAGAATATCCATTGGTTGCTCTGGCATTACGATACGATCTAGTTTGCCTTGCTTAACACTTTGCAATAAAGCGGCTGCTTCAACCAGATCATCTCGCGTTAAAGGAAATAAAATTCCTTTCGGAGTTCCGTGAATAGAGTGACCACTTCGACCTACACGTTGCAGGAATGTCGCTATACTCTTCGGTGATGAAAACTGTACAACCAAGTCCACCGATCCTATATCAATTCCAAGTTCCATAGATGCTGTAGCAACTAAGACTTTCAAATTACCTGCTTTAAGCTTTTGTTCAGCATCATGACGAAGATCTTTACTCATACTCCCATGATGTGAACAAACAGATTTGTTACCAAGACGCTCAGAAAGTGCGAGTGCGAGCCTTTCTGATAAGCGTCGGGTATTTACAAAAACTAAAGTGGTTTCATGCTGTTGAATTAGTTCAACCAGGCGCTGGTAAAGTTCTTCCCAAACTTCATTACTCATTAAAGCCGTCAGCGGAGAACCAGGCACCTCTACGCTAATTTCAATCTCCCGTCGGAAACCAGCATTGACAATTTCACATTCGACATTAGATTTTACCCCACCTTTCTCATCTTTCTCGTCCGTTATACCCTCGTCGCCAACTAAATATCTCGCTACCATATCAATGGGCTTCTGCGTTGCAGAAAGCCCAATTCGTTGCAAATGCTGACCCGAGTTAACACGGATCAGATTTTGTAGACGCTCGATAGAGAGTGCGAGATGAGAACCGCGCTTGTCCCCTAACAGGGCATGAATCTCATCCACGATTAAGATGGAAACCGTGGAAAGCATGGTCCGACCACCGGCACTGGTGAGCAATAAATAAAGTGATTCAGGCGTTGTCACCAAGATATGAGGAGGATTCTTTACCATTTTTTGGCGTTCGCTTGCCGGCGTATCCCCAGTCCGAACTGCTATAGAGATATCCACCGGGGCCTGACCTAGCAAGTGCATGTGCTCAGCAATTCCATCCAGTGGAAGTTCTAGGTTCTTATAGATGTCGTTACTAAGGGCTTTTAGCGGCGAAACATAAAGGATTTGCACACCATCACTTAATTGTCTCTTTACTCCGCGCTGCACTAGGCTATCGATAGCCGCATAGAAAGCAGCCAAGGTTTTACCGCTGCCGGTAGGGGCTGCTATGAGCGTGTGTTTGCCACTCTGAATCGCAGACCAGGCTTGGGCTTGAGCCTGAGTTGCCTGACCAAACTGAGATTCAAACCAATTTGCACTGGCAGGATGAAAAGTTATTAAGGACATGTCTTGGACCGACTGAGCTAGACAGCACTAAAATACTGTATGGGTATACAGCTTATTGGACTCAAAAGGAGTTTGCAAGAACAAGCTCAGATAGCATAAACACCATTATAATTGGGTCTAAAAGAAGCGGAAGTATCCTGAAATTAGCTAGAAAAAAGTTAAAGGACTTACAGGAAATAGACCGAAAATTGCTCCCGATGGTCTTAATTGAGAGCTAGTTGGATTGACACAGGGCAGAAGCAACGCTAGTTTAAATATTCAACACTAGAGAAATTTTTTGTGAATGACATAAATAATCACCAACTTCCCAAACGGATGCAGGGTTATATGCGCGTTTTCTGGAAAGAAAATCGACAATTCTTTGCTCTGCTTTTCTGCATTATTTTCTTTAAAAGTGCCATTGCTGATCTAAGTTCGATTTCTGGTGCATCCATGCTGCCAACGCTGTTGGATGGTGACAAAGTTTGGGTAAACAAACTCGCTTACGATGTAAAAATTCCTTTTACAGAAATTTCTCTGGCTGAAGTTTCTGACCCCATTCGTGGTGACATCGTCATCATAGATTCCAAAGTCGCAGATAAGCGTTTGGTAAAACGCATCGTTGGAATTCCCGGCGATACTGTTTATATGCAAAACAATGCTTTGGTCATTAATGGCGTCGCAGCCGATTACGATGTGTTGTCACGAGAAGGAAACTCTGTAATTATCGAAGAGCATTTGCCAGACAAAGTTCATCGAGCCAGGCTAGCTAATGGCTTTGCTAATCGGGGTCGCCGCAGTTATGGACCAACAGTTGTGCCTAGTGATCAGTACTTTGTGTTAGGTGATAACCGTGACAATAGTGCTGATAGCCGCACCTACAGTTTTGTGCCAAGAGAAGAAATTATCGGCCGCTCTTCCTCTGTTGTATTCTCGCTAGACAGTGATAAGAGTTATCTGCCTCGCGGTGAACGCTTCTTGGCAGAGCTAGATTAAGACTCACCGTTTCAGCATAACAACCCAATCTAGTAATGCCGTCTACCACCAATCTTTCCGGACTTTTTAATAAATTACCGCTAAGTCACGCATTATTACTCGTAACTTTAACTATTTCGATAATGTTGTTTGACGAGGAAATGTAATGCACTTGTTCCGCCAACGAATTGTGCGACTAAGTAAGATACTTCTTGCCCTAACGTTTCTGAACGCTATTCAATTATCAAATGGGCAGGACTATGACTGGGCTTCAGGTTTTCCTGTCGGCTCATCGATTATTGATATATCAGCTGAAGATCAAAATGGTATGGTTCAAACCTTCGATGGCCTAGTAGGTGAAAAAGGTCTGCTCTTTATGCTAAGTCGTTCGTTTGATTGGTGACCCTTTTGTAAATCCCAGCTCGTGCAGCTGGTAGAGGTAAGTGATCAATTTAAAACTATGGGCGTTAATATTGCTGCAATGACTTATGATTCAGTAGAAATATTGAAGTCTGTAGAAGAAGATGAAGGCATTAGTTTTTCGTTACTACGTGATGCTGGCATCACTCACATAAATGCGCTTGGAATTCTTAATGAAGATTATGAACCTGACTCTCGAGCTTATGGAGTTCCTCACCCAGGGATATTTCTTATTACTCCTGACGGTGTAATTCGACATAAGTTTTCTGAAGAAGGTTATCGAATTCGACCTGACCTCGGCAATGTCTTGGAGGCCGCTGCTAATTTGTGATCACTAGCCCACAACTCCGTAGATCGATCAAAAAATAAAAGACAGCAAGATTAAAAGCTTCTTGTCTAGTTTGTCGGCTAACAGTTACAAATTGCCAAACACTAATACAGAAATGTCGATTAAACTGTAGGAATATTAATCACGCTCTCATTAGTTCTTGATAGCGGAGTAGCCCCTGTGCCTGCATTACTTAGTATCCAATTCCTTTTTGCTTTTATTGTCAGTTCTATTGCACTGCTATATGGCGGTTTGGTAGCTGCTCAACCTCCGCAAGCCTTCACAATTCCTCGAACTAATCAGGCACCGACCATCGATGGAGTGCTTGAGGAAAACGAATGGGCACAAGCCTCTAGCGTACTCATCAATATTGAAGTAGACCCTGGAGATAACATTGAAGCAGAAGTCTTAGCCGAAGCGCTCCTTATGGAGGACGGCGAGGTACTCTACGTTGCTTACATTGCGGAAGATCCAGACCCAAGCCAGATTCGAGGCTTTTATCAAGATCGTGACCGTGCCTGGGAAGATGACTGGATCGCTATTATTCTGGATACGTTTAATGATGAGCGGAGAGCGTTTGAGTTCATCGTAAATCCTTTGGGTGTGCAAATCGATGCTATTTTTGATGACGTTAATGGCAGAGAGGACGACTCCTGGAATGCAATTTGGGACAGTGTTGGCCAAATAACAGAGTCTGGCTATAACGTAGAACTTGCAATACCGCTCAAACAATTACGATTCACAGCTACCGATACACTCCAAACTTGGGGTATAGATATTGCTCGTCACTATCCTCGCGATCGCAGTACTCAAATAACAATTCAAGAAGTGGATCGTGATGTCTCTTGCTATCTTTGTCAGATAAGCAAACTTCAGGGCTTTGAAGATCTTGAGGCAAGCCGCAACCTGGAAATCATTCCAACAGTAACCATGTCTTCAATCGAAAACCGTGATCCCGCTGCAGATGATTGGAGGCGAGAAGATTTTGATCCACAAGGTAGCCTTGATTTGCGCTGGGGAATTACTCAGGATCTTTATCTAAACGCAACAATCAACCCTGATTTTTCTCAAGTAGAAGCGGACAGCACGCAACTAGACATTAACAATACCTTTAGTTTGTTTTTCCCTGAACGTCGAACCTTCTTTCTCGATGGCGCTGACTATTTTGATTCTTATGAAAATTTGGTGCATACGCGAAATATTGCTTCGCCAGAATATGGATTAAAACTCACAGGAAAAACGGGTGATCATACCTATGGGATTATGGCTGCTAATGACGAGACCACCAGCTTCATCATTCCTAAAAATTTGAGTTCGCGAATTGCCTCCATCGAGGCTATGCAGAGCAAAGTGGCTATAGGTCGTTATCGGATGGATATCTTTGAAAACTCTACTATTGGTGCCTTGGTAACAGATCGTAGAGGCAATGGTTACAACAATACTGTTTTTAGTCTTGATGCATCATTAAGACCGACTGATTCCGACACCATATCCATTCAGAGTATGCATTCGAGTTCAGACTACCCATTAATGATTCAAAATCAGTATGCGCAAAAATCCAGCCTTAGCGATAATAGTCATGTCATTGAATATAATCACAGCGATCGGCGCTGGGATTGGCGCCTTGGCTACTATGACTGGGGTGATGATTTCCGCGCCGATCTCGGTTTTATCAATCGCGTCGATTACAAACACATTGTAGGTACTCTCGGTCACACTTGGCGCTCCGATGGCGATAGTTTCTTTAGCCGAATCCGTATCGCGCTAGATTACGATCGTACAGAAGATCAATCCGGTTTACAGCTGGAAGAAGAAACAGAAATTTTTCTAAACATGAGTGGGCCGAAGCAATCATACTTAAATGGTTTATTTGGGGGCAGTGAGACCTATTGGAATGGAAAATATTTCGACGAACAATTCAATATGATAAATATTGGTTTTCAACCGATGCCAAATTTGAACATAAGCTCACTAGTACGCTTTGAAGATGTAGTGGATTTTGCCAACACTAGACTTGGCTATTCGAAACGTTGGGGCCCACGAGTTGGATACCGATTTGGTCGTCATTTTTCACTCGATGTCTCGCATCAATTTCAAGATTTCGAGTCAGACGGAAGAGATTTGTTTACCGCTAACCTCACTGATGTAAGAACTACTTACCAATTCAATGCCCGCAGTTTTCTCAGATTAACTTTGCAATACTCTGACCGCGAGCGTAATCAGGAAAACTATCTGTTTCCTGTCGACAAACGATCTCGCGATCTAGGTACTCAGCTCCTTTATAGTTATAAAGTGAATGCCGCCACGCGTTTTTTCGTTGGCTATTCAGATTCAGGCTTTCAAGATGATGTTTACGATTCCATTGAATACACCAATAGAACCTTCTTCGCCAAGTTTAGCTATGCCTGGCAACCCTAAGGCTGCCTAAATCGCTAATATAAAAATACACTCTTTTGCGATTCAGATGCTCCCATAAATGTTCGGAGTTCACCTAAAGGAACCTGCTCCAAATAAGCTCTTGAGGAGCCACAAGGCAATGTCCTCTGAGCGCTGTCAAATACCATGGCTAATAGGTAGAATTACGGTCTTCTAATTTCTTAAATTTGTAGTACATGTCGGTGGGCCAACAAACCACTCTTTATCAAAAACATCTCGATGCCGGCGCCAAGATGGTGGATTTTTCCGGGTGGGATATGCCTATCAATTATGGCTCGCAGATCGAGGAGCATAATCAGGTACGCATGGCTGCGGGCGTATTCGATGTCTCTCATATGACCGTCATTGATGTAGGGGGAGATGATGCTGAAAAGTATCTACGCTACCTGCTGGCAAACGATGTGGCGAAACTGGATGAGGTAGGTCGCGCACTCTATAGCGCCATGCTCAATCATGACGCCGGCATACTCGATGATCTAATCGTTTACCGTATGAGCTTTGGATATCGGCTAGTAGTGAACTGTGCAACCCGCGGTAAAGACATACGTTGGATGATTCAAAACACCGATGGCTTTAGAGTCTCACTGGAAGAAAAGCCGCGCTTAGCCATTTTGGCTATACATGGGCCTGAGTCTATTGAGAAAGTTTGTGAAGTCGTTGCAGACAACGAAGCAACCTGCATTCGCGAACTGAAAAACTTCCGTGGCATCGAGTTGAATAGTTGGTTTGTGGCACGCACCGGTTATACGGGAGAAAAAGGTCTAGAATTCATATTCCCAGCAGAAGAGGCTCCCGAACTTTGGGAGAAACTATTGGCTGTGGGCGTGCTGCCCATAGGTCTGGGTGCACGCGATACCCTGCGGCTTGAGGCCGGCATGAATCTTTATGGCCACGATATGGATGAATCCATTTCGCCATTAGCGGCGAATATGGATCAAACTATTGCCTATGAGCCAACAGACCGCGAATTTATCGGCCGACCAGCCTTGATCGCCCACAAGCATTTGTATGAATCCGGTGAAGTTCCAAAATTAGTGGGCTTGGTGCTCGAAGGTCGTGGTGTGCTAAGAGAAGGACAAAAGGTGGTGACTGACAAAGGTGAGGGGGGTAATTACTAGCGGAAGTTTCTCTCCTACATTGAAGCATTCAATTGCATTAGCTAGAATCCCGATCAGTAGTCAATCCTGTGAAGTTGACCTTCGAGGTACACTGACCGGCGTGCGAATTGTGAAGCCCAATTTCGTTCGTTTCGGTAAAAAGGTTTTCGAATAAAAACAAACGAGCCGAATACGCTCGCCCTGTGAAGGACTGAATGAGGGGTTCATTTTGTGAGTAATATTCCTGACGAATTAAGATATGCAACAAGTCATGAGTGGATTCGGATTGAAGACGATGGCACCGCCAACGTCGGGATTAGTGATCATGCTCAGGATGCCTTAGGCGACATCGTTTTCGTTGAATTGCCGGAGCCTGGCACTAGCGTGAATGCAAAAGATGAAGTGGCCGTTGTGGAGTCCGTAAAAGCTGCTTCGGATATTTACAGCCCAGTTTCAGGTTCAATAATCGCAATAAACGAGGCGCTGCTGGATGCTCCCGAAACGGTTAATTCATCGCCTTATGAGAATGGCTGGTTCTTCAAAATTAAAGTCAGCGATGCCGCTGAGCTAGAAGAACTTATGGATGCCGAAGGGTACACAGAACATTGCGAAGACGGATAAACCTTGGAACCGATTTAATCGAATAGTAGTTATCATGCGAAAGACAGAGAATTTGTTCTGCTTTTCAGACTTCGCATTTGCTTAATTAGGCGAATGCTTTTTTGAGTAAATTGAAAGACTCATCAAAGGAATCTATGCAGACCCCAGCGAAATCCTCATCCGTGCCATCAAATTCTGCTCAAAATGATTCTGCCCCAACCTTGGAAACACTCCAGTATTGGGATGAATTTATAGACCGTCATATCGGGCCCTGCAATGCCCAAGTTGCCAACATGCTAGAGGCTTTGGAGCTGAATTCTCTTGAACAGCTAATCGAGAAAGTTGTGCCAAGTTCGATTTTATCGAGCAAGCCAATGGCGCTAGCTTACCCGTTGCCAGAAAATGATGCCTTAGCAAAACTTAAAAGTATGGCTGCTAAAAACAAACAGACTCGATCATTTATCGGTTTAGGTTACTACGATACACATACTCCCAACGTGATTCTGCGGAATGTGTTGGAAAACCCTGGCTGGTACACCGCTTATACGCCCTATCAACCAGAAATATCTCAGGGAAGACTAGAGTGCCTGCTTAATTTCCAGCAAGTTACGCTGGATCTCACGGGAATGGATTTAGCCAATGCCTCCTTGCTTGATGAAGCCACGGCAGCAGCAGAAGCGATGGCCCTAGCCAAACGGGTTAGTAAAAATCGAGGGGCAAATAAGTTTTTTGTCCATGAGCATTGCTTCCCACAAACTATTGATGTGATTAAGACCCGTGCGGAATGCTTTGGTTTCGAACTCGTCATTGGTAGCACTGATGAGATAAAAGGCGAGGAATTATTTGGTGCCATCTTTCAATACCCCTCAATGCTCGGGGAGGCCACAGACCTTACTAAAGTGATTGCAGGTCTGCATGAGCACAAAGCCATAGCTGCTGTCGCTGCAGACTTAATGAGCCTGGCATTGTTAAAACCACCAGGAGAAATGGGTGCCGACGTCGTAACTGGAAGCACCCAGCGCTTCGGTGTTCCTATGGGCTATGGCGGCCCCCATGCCGCCTATTTTGCAACCAAAGAAGAATATAAACGCGCGGTGCCTGGTCGCATCATTGGAGTATCTGTAGACGCCAGAGAAAAACAGGCCTATCGCATGGCGTTACAGACCAGGGAACAACATATCCGTCGTGAGAAAGCCAATAGCAATATTTGCACAGCACAAGTTTTACTGGCCAATATCGCAGCACTCTATGCAATGTATCATGGCCCCATCGGCATAGAAAAAATTGCTAATCGAATCCATCGACTAACCACAATTCTAGCGAAGGGTTTGAGCGAAACGGGGTTATCGATCCTTAACAAAAACTATTTCGACACTCTCACTGTTTCAATTGACGCCGAGCAAGTCCAGGCGCTATCGGAACGCGCAATGCTTGCTGGCATTAATTTGCGTATGGACCGTCTCGAAAAGTTTGGTAGCGTTGGCATAAGCCTAGATGAGTGTACAACGGAACAAGATATCGAACGCCTTTGGCAAGTTTTATTAGGCAAGGATGGAGAAAATCTTTCAGTAACGACAATCGATACCGCAATCACGCAAGGTAAAATAGCGCCAGTTATCTCAGATAAACTGATTCGTCAGAGTGAATATTTACAACATCCTATATTTGATCGCTATCATAGTGAAACTGAGATGATGCGCTATATAAAGAGATTGGAGAACAAAGATATCTCTTTGACCCATACCATGATTCCCTTAGGTTCCTGCACCATGAAACTCAATGCAGCGGCCGAAATGATTCCCATTAGCTGGCCCGAGTTTGCAAAACCTCACCCTTTTACTCCGTTGGATCAAATGGCTGGTTACCAACAAATGATTGGCTGAATTGGAAGATATGCTGGCGGAAATAACCGGCTTCGATGCAATCAGCATGCAACCAAATTCGGGTGCTCAAGGAGAGTATGCGGGTCTGTTAGCAATTAAAAAATATCTCGAAAGTCTAAGCGGATCAGCTAGAAATGTTTGTTTAATTCCCAGCTCAGCCCACGGAACCAACCCTGCCAGTGCTCAAATGATTGGGATGAAAGTTGTTCTGGTTGCCTGTGATGAAAACGGCAACATCGACGTTGCAGATCTCAAAACCAAAGCTCAGTCCCACAAAGACGACCTGGCTGCACTAATGATTACCTATCCTTCTACTCATGGCGTCTATGAAGCTGCTGTAAAAGAAATCTGTCAGATTATCCATGACAACGGGGGCCAGGTTTACATGGATGGGGCCAATCTCAATGCTCAAGTCGGAGTAGCCAAACCTGCAGAAATCGGCGCCGATGTCTCCCATGTGAATCTGCATAAGACCTTCTGTATACCCGCATGGTGGTGGAGGCCCAGGAATGGGGCCCATTGGCGTAAAAGCGCATCTTGCGCCCTATCTTGCCAGCCATTCAATTATTCAAATTAGAAGTACAGAAAGAGAAAACACTGCTGTCTCAGCTGCTCCCTGGGGAAGTTCTAGCATCTTGCCCATCTCCTGGATGTATATCACCATGATGGGCGGGCAAGGCCTGCTAAAAGCAACCCAAGTAGCCATTCTTAATGCTAACTATCTCGCCGTAAAATTAAGTAAGCACTATCCCGTCTTGTATACGGGGAACAGCGGAATGGTAGCCCACGAATGCATCATCGACATGCGCCCTCTTAAGCAGGCTTCAGGGAGTTAGTGAAGAAGACATCGCCAAACGGTTAATGGATTTTGGTTTTCATGCACCGACAATGTCTTTTCCTGTTGCCGGAACTTTAATGATCGAGCCCACTGAAAGTGAATCAAAAGAAGAATTGGATCGCTTTATCGAAGCAATGATTCAGATCCGTCAAGAAATTGATCAGGTTGAAAGCGGCAAGATTGATGCAGAGAACAACCCATTAAAAAATGCACCACACACCATGCATGACATGGTCGATGAAAATTGGGAAAGGCCCTATAGCAAGTTGCAAGCGGCTTTCCCGATGGGCGGCAGTATGGACAGTAAATACTGGCCAGCCGTCAATCGTATCGACAACGTCTACGGTGATAGAAATCTGTTCTGTGCCTGTCCAGCGATTGAAAATTATGAAGAGTAAGAAAAGCTAACCTAGAGTTTTTGCTTTGGAGCGATGTACGAGTTGTGCATCTCTCACAATAAAGATTCGTTGTAATTGGAGAACAGAGAATATACTTCCCATTCTACTTAATTGTGTTTGTGAGGCGCTCAGGAGACCGCCAATCAATTCAATTGAACTTACTATATTAAATAATTAATCGGTATTTCTTGGTTGTAGGCCATGTACAAGTGTTAAAGAATTCAAATGTGTGCCAACACGTCTAAATTCAGATAAGGCTTGATATTCGTCGTCGTTGTACCAATCTTTGGCAGCCTGCTCGGAAGGAAATTTGAATAGAATTATTCGCCCTTTTATTGGCTCAGAGCCTTCCAAATTTTCATGACCGTCGTCATAGGTAACAAATTCGCCACCAAAACGTTTCAGGATTGGAAAAAACCCTTTTTCATATTTTCGATACTCGTCCGCATCGCGCACAACGAGATTAGCAATCATATAAACCGGTATCTCAGACATAAGTGTCTCCATAATTATTTAGTTTAAAAATAATTTAAATAAACCAAGAGTGCAATTATAAAAGCATAATCTATTCGACTCTTGCTATTAATATTGAAATCAATACTGCAAGTACACACAAATTAGCTAAACTAAACACTGCTTTTCAATGGGCTAAATTGTTGCAGCTTAGATGAATAACTGTATGTCGCACTGACTTTTAAAACCAAAGTAATTCACACCTGAATTTTTGTGAAAGAACTGTAAGGGTCAGCATCATTAGAAAAATATGAGATAAAATTTAAATCTTTCCTATTAAATTAGTTTGTCCTTATTCAGTGAAGAAGCAGTATAATTCGGAGCCTTGCTGGACAAAAAACAAGTGCACGACTTTGACTAAAGATCTTTTTACGCAACATATTGCAACTCTTGTACTTAACTATGAGGCAGCTCTTTCCAACTCTATCGAAAAGGGCGGAGATCTGCGAGCTTTGCTCGTGCACAGTGGGTGCGAAGACCATTACTATGGTGACGATCGAAGTATTGCCTTTCAGTCCTATGGACACTTAATCCACTGGTTGCCCGTAAATAGGCCAGATCAATTTGTTTATTTTTGCTCGGGCGAACAACCGATTTACTTCCAAATCGTGCCTGAAGACTATTGGTATGATCAAAGAATCGAGAACAACAGTTGGTGGGCCGATTGTTTTCGCATTATCCGTTTAAGTAAAGTACAGGAAATCGCCAAGCATTTGCCTAAGAGCATAGTTGGGCAGCTCGGTTATCTTGGGCCTAATGAATCAATCGCAGCTGATTTAGGTATCAAAAAAGAAGGGCTAAATCCCCAAACCGTAATCCGCTATCTAGACTTTCAACGAGCCTACAAGACAGCTTATGAGGTCGAACAACTTAAAGCCGCGAATCGATTATCGCTTACCGGACACAATGCTGCGCGCCAGAAATTTCTTGATGGCGGCAATGAATATGAAATTCACATGGCTTATTTACAAGCCTGTACTTTGCTCGAAGACGAGAGCCCTTACACCAATATCGTTGCACTGGATGAAAAGGCAGCTATTTTGCATTACCAGCACAAAAGACGCACACCCGCGGACGACAGTAATGTTCTATTGATCGATGCTGGCTATCGCGTAAATGGTTATGGCTCCGATATAACTCGTACATCAGTTAAGGCAAGTGTACATAAATCATTTAAGGCCTTATTGACTGGAATGGATCGCATAGAGCAGCAATTAGTCGCCATGGTCAAACCCGGCGTCAACTATCCAGACATTCATCTAGCTGCACTAACCCAAATAGCTCAGCTCCTAATCGATCTCGAGATTTGTCGAGGGTCTTTGCTGGATTTAATCGAATTAAAAATACCTCATTTGTTTATGCCCCATGGTGTTGGTCATTTGTTAGGCCTGCAAGTTCATGACGTTGGCGGACATCAACAAGATATTGCTGGTTCAATACAGGTGCCTCCGACTGATACCTCAACACTTCGCAATACTCGACAGCTTGACGTCAACATGGTGTTTACTATCGAGCCAGGTTGCTACTTTATACCACTCTTATTGGAACCAGTACGAAGTGAAGCGAGAAGTAAGTTTATCAATTGGAAGCTGGTAGAAGAGCTCTACTGTTGCGGCGGTATAAGAGTAGAAGACAATGTGCTTGTTACGAATGATGGTGTAGAGAACCTAACTCGTCAGTTCGAGTAAGTTAGCCTCGATTAGCTAATTAGCTTCTCTATTATATGGAGCAATGCAGGCAATGCCTGCTGGTTTCCTTCGACCACTGACTTCGAGGCATCTCCCATTTGCCTACGTAAAGCTTCATTTTCAACCAGCTGGTTAAGCGACGCAGCGAGTCCCCTTTCATCGCTTACTGTTAGCAGACCTCCAGCAGATTCAAGCTGATTGCAAATCTGCGCAAAATTAAATTGAGAAGGCCCCACTAATATTGGTAAAGCTAACGCAGCTGGTTCTATGACATTTTGGCAGCCGGTGTTAACGAGACTGCCTCCAACAAATGCAATGTTAGCAACAGAATAATATCCTGCCATTTCTCCCATGCTGTCACCAACAATAATTTTAATATCATTTATTGCACTTTGAGATAATGATCGCCGCATGGTTTGCAATTGTGATCGTTCACACAAAGCCGTAACCTCATCAAATCTTTCTGGATGCCTGGGTACCAATAATAAAAGCACATTGGGATTTCTACTTTGCACATCTTTGTAAGCTTTTAGGACTTTTTCTTCTTCGCCTTCACGAGTACTTGCTGCGGTTATTACAATACGATTTGATGCCTTGATAGCGTCGAAGAAAGGTTCGTCAGAATTTAGACCAGCGTTTTTTTGTACATGGAATTTTAAGCTACCAGTCACTTGGAGCTCTTCAATATCTGCTCCCAATGCTTGAAGTCTATCCGCATCCTCTTTTGACTGCGCAGCAATCGCATCAAAGGATTGCAGCATTTTGCGCATGAGGCCTGAAATTTTCTCATAGCCCAATGCAGATTTTTCGGACAATCTAGCATTCGCCAGAAGGATTTTTACATCACGCTGCTTGCAGTGATAAATTAAGTTAGGCCATAGCTCTGTTTCCATAATGATTAGCAGATCAGGGTTAGTAGTATGAAGGAAGCGCCTGATCGCCATGGGCAGATCATAGGGTAGATAAGCGTGAAATACAGAACCATCAAAGAGCGTCTTAACACTTTCAGAGCCCGTCGGCGTCATGGATGTTATTAAGAATTGAGAATCTGGATAAGATTGTTGCAGGGCCTTAATTAGAGGCTGTGCTGCATAGGTTTCCCCAACTGACACGGCATGAATCCAAATCGTTGTTTTCTGGCGACCGTAATCCTCCGGGGGTGTAAAGTTGCCAAATCTCTCTAAGATTCGGTGCCTATAGCCAGGAGCGCGAATTGCTCGGTAGTACAATCGCAAAATTATCAGTGGCACAGATAGATACAAAATAAGGCTATAAAGAACTCTCAACATAGTTAAATAAGTGTTAGGTCTGCGCCTTCGGCTGTAGTTGGGAAAATAAGATTGATGTCGATATACTCTAGTCGTTTTGAGCAAAGCATCTTGTCAACTTGCAAAGGTAACCAATGACATTACGCTATTCAACAGACATCGTTATATTTGGCGGTGGTATAGCCGGACTGTGGTTACTGAATCGGCTGAAAAATGAAGGATATAATCCTCTTCTCATTGAAACTGAGTGCCTTGGAGGGGGTCAGACTCTTGCATCCCAAGGAATTATACATGGCGGCCTAAAATATGCCCTGGGTGGCTCACTAACTGAGGCGGCAAATGCAATCGCGTCCATGCCCAAAGCTTGGCGACAATGCTTAAAAGGAAATGGTGACGTAGATTTAACTGGAATTTCAATTCTAAGTGACAATTACTATATGTGGTCAGATGGAAGCCTTCGCTCTAAGTTAAAAACATTTCTTGGCAGTAAGAGTCTAGCAGGTCGAGTTCAGTCGCTTGAACGAGACCAGTATCCGGAATTCTTCAAAAATAATGTAATTGATGGATCATTATACGAGTTGCCTGATTTTGTCATTGACTCTTCTTCTTTGGTAAAAAAACTTCGCGACAATGTATCTAAGGTCGTGCCTCCTATCTTCTCTATTGAAAAGGGTAATTATCATTTTACCAAGGAAGGAGATATATCAAACTATTCACTGGTCTTGAATCTCGATAATCAAGAATTTTTCATTGAAGCGGAGCGATTTATTTTCTGTGCCGGTGAAGGAAACGCCGCACTCATTGCACAAACTGACATTAAGTCCGTTAAGGCTCAAGTTAGGCCGCTGCACATGGTTTATTTAAAAAGCCCACAACTGCCTAGAGTTTTTGTACATTGTGTTGGTGATAATTTTAGTCTTACACCAAAACTGACAATAACTTCTCATACAGATCAACAAGGGCAAACCGTCTGGTATTTGGGAGGCGAATTGGCTGAGGCAGGCGTGCGCAAAAATGAATCTGAACAAATAAAGGTGGCAAAAGAACTAGTACATAAATTGTTTCCAGGGCTTGATACTTCTACTGCAGAGTGGAACAGCTTTCTAATCAATCGGGCGGAGGCAGATATTGGTAATAATTATCGCCCTGATGATGCTTACCTATTATCAGAAGCTAATGTTATCACTGCATGGCCAACCAAACTTACTCTTACACCTTCTTTGGCCGATAAAGTAGTCAATACGCTACGTAGTGATTCTGTTGCCGCTTCCACAAACAATGGCGCAATAAATGCGCTTGGTAAGCTATTAGCACAGCCAGAATTAGCACAGAACTATTGGGATTAGTTGTTAATGTCTTTAGAGCATCGCGAGCTAGGTCAGTCAGGTATCTCTGTTTCTTGTGTTGGCTTAGGAACAGTTAAATTTGGCCGTAATCAGGAAGTTAAGTACCCCTCGAATTTTGCTCTGCCTTCCGACAGAGAAATCGTTTCGCTGATAGACCAGGCAAAATCTCTCGGTATCAATTTATTGGACACCGCACCTGCTTACGGCAGCAGCGAACAACGTCTTGGCCGACTACTAAGTGATCGTAAGGATTGGGTAATCTGTACCAAGGTTGGCGAAGAATTTGTTACAGGAAAGTCTTTTTATGATTTCTCTGCGAACCATGTAAAAAAGAGCGTCGAAAGAAGCTTGCTCAACCTAAACACAGATTATTTGGATTTGGTTTTGATACATTCCGACGGCAATGACATGGCAATTATTGAATCAACAGATTGTTTGGAGGCCTTAGCCAAGCTTAAAGAAAACGGGCTTATCAGAGCAATTGGGATGTCTACCAAGAGCATTGAAGGCGGTCAAAAAGCGGTAGATCTAACTGATGCTGTCATGGTGACTTACAACCCAGCCTGTAGCAAAGACGAGGCAGTAATAGACCACGCGCTGGCAAATAGAAAGGGCGTGTTAATTAAGAAAGCTCTCAACAGTGGTCACGATTGTGAAGGTGGTGTCGAAAAAAACTTTGACTTCTCACTGAATCACCCAGGCGTCACAAGTATAATATTCGGTACAATTAGCTCAGCACATTTGGAAGCTAATGTGCAAACTGCAATAAAAGTTTTGGCTTAATTTGTTGAAAATAAAAACTATTACTCACCAACTTCTTTCATCTTCTCAACGATAGCTGATGTCGAGCAATTATCAAGAAACTCAAGTGCTTTTACTATGCCACCATACGATTGGACAAACTCTCCACCAACTACCTGATCAAGCGTATAGTCGCCACCTTTAACTAGTACTTCAGGCTGAAGTTTCTGTAATAGTTTCTCTGGAGTATCTTCTGAGAAACTAACTACCCAGTCTACAGCTTCGAGTCCTGCTAAAACAGCCATCCGTCTTTCTACTGGATTAATTGGGCGACCTGGCCCTTTAACTCTACGAACAGATTCATCATTGTTGATGGCAACAATGAGTCGATCACCAAATTCTTTCGCCTCTGCCAGATAGCCAACATGGCCAGCATGAATTATATCGAAGCAACCATTAGTAAATACTATTTTTTCACCGTGCGCTTTTGCATCTTGAACTGCGAACAATAATTGCTCAGAAGTCATTACACCTCGCCCAGAATTCTGCTCCGCTAGTATTGCGCGACGCAGCTCAGGGCCACTTATCGCAGCCGTCCCTAACTTGCCCACTACCAATCCTGCGGATAGATTAGCCAACGCTGTTGCGTCAGCTAAATTATCACCTGCTGCCATTGCTGCCGCTAGAACACCGATAACGGTATCGCCAGCGCCGGTTACATCAAAGACTTCTTGTGCGCGCGCTGGCAAATGTAATTCCGGTGAATCTGGTCTGATCAAAGTCATACCATGTTCACCACGTGTGATCAGCATCGCCTCCAAATCCAAATCACTGACAAGCTTTAAGCCTTTATTGACTAATTCTTCTTCGTTTTGGCAAAGACCTACTACTTCTTCGAATTCAGTTAGATTAGGAGTAATTAAAGTAGCACCTCGATACTTTTCAAAATTAGAGCCTTTAGGATCGACAATGATTGGTATGCCACGACTGCGACCCAATTTAATTAGTTGCTGTATTTCCTGCAATGCGCCTTTATCATAATCTGAGAGAACAAGTACCTGCGTGTCGTCAATTAAGGCCTTCGCCTTTTCAAACAATCCATTTATATCCGCCGGCTCAAACGGTTTTTCAAAATCGAGCCTGATAAGCTGTTGATGCTGGCTGATTACCCGCAGTTTAGTAATCGTTGGCTTATCATCCAATTTTATAAAGTCGCAGTAGACCCCAGCGGCGCTCAACCGGGAATGCAATTCGCTCCCAGTTTCGTCTTCTCCGACAATACCTATCAGGCGGGTAGCTGACCCTAAAGCTGCAATGTTCAATGCGACGTTTCCTGCTCCGCCAGGTCTGTCTTCCCGATTCCCAACCCTGACCACTGGCACCGGTGCTTCGGGTGAGACACGGGAAGCAGCGCCATGCCAATAACGGTCTAGCATGACATCTCCAATTACTAATAGCCGTGCTTCTTGAAAGGCCGGCATCTCCAGCTTCATCTTTTTCCTCCAATTAGGGCGAACAGCCCGAATCCAGGCGGGTGATCATACCACAGCGTTAATCGTTGTTTAGAGGCGTTGCCTAATCAATAGATGCTCATTTTCTGGGAAGTGGGAATTTTATGGGTAATATGTGCACTTTATTTCTAAAATGTGGGAAATAATCTGTATATCTTATCCTTTTCGTACCGAACATCCCTAAAATGAGGTTGAGAAGAGCATCTGCTACAATCTACACCTGCACAAAATTGATTTAGAGCTAAGCGGTGATGTCTCATCCTGAAATGCATCCAGAATACCGACCCCTGGGCCAATATTTGGCTCCTCGCTATTGGCCTACCTGGATAGGACTAGGCCTAATGTGGGCTGTTGCCCGATTGCCATTCGCTATCCAAATCAAGGTCGGGCAGTTACTAGGAGTTATCACTTATTTCTTGGCACTTGAACGTAAACACATTTGCGAAGTGAACCTGCGCTTGTGTTTCCCTGAATTGAATGAAAAAGCACTGAACCAGTTAGTTCGGAAAACCTTTATCTCCAATGCTATTGGTCTAGTTGAAATAGCCATCGCCTGGCACAGGGAGCCAGAAGAGTTCAGAGATCGAGTAACTGTGTCAGGGTTAGAAAATTTAGAAACTGCTGTAGCAAAAAGAAAAGGTGTGCTCTTACTATGTGCGCATTTTACGACACTTGAATTTGGCGGCTTTCTATTTAACCTTAACGGCAAAATGGATGTCACTTACCGTCCGAACAATAATCTACTGTTCGATGCTGCCATGTACAATGGCCGGATTCGACATCATCCAGCTGTCCTCGATCGCAAGGACATCCGCGGTGCCATGCGCGGCCTTAAACAAGGTCATATCCTCTGGTATGCGCCAGATCAGGATTACGGTGCCAAGCATTCAGTTTTTGTTCCGTTCTTCGGCAACCAAGCAGCAACGATAACAGCCACGAGCCGGTTCGCAGCTTTTAATGATTCAGAAGTTGTATTTTATAGTCATTATCGCAATGCAGATAATTCAGGTTATCATTTAGACTTCTCCCCGGCGCTTAAGAATTATCCAACCGGTGATAAGGAGCGTGATGCAATAATTATTAACAAAATAATAGAAGAAGCAATCAGAAAACAACCTGATCAATATTTATGGTTACACAAGCGATTTAAAACTCAAGAAGCGGGAAAATCAGCACGGCCTTATTAACATGTTGGATAAGAAATTATTGTGAGTAGGTACAACTGGCAACGAATAGATATCCGCCTAATAGCAGTAGGCGCTAGCCTCTTAGTCTCATTGATAAGTCTATTAATTAACAACATACCTAACGACGACGCTTATGCTTATATTCGAACTGCTGACATAGCGCTCAATGAGGGAATCAGTGCTGCCATTCAACACTATGCCTGGGCAAGTTACTCTTTAACAATTGCTGCCATCAGTTTACTTGGCTTCGATCTCTTTGCTTCAGCTTATCTTATTAATTCCTTGTTCTATGCGCTATTGGTATATTCGTTCCTCAGTATTGTAAGACTTATCGATAACACTGCACTCGTCTCCGTTCTCGCAGCATTTTGTATATTGCTCTACCCACAACTAAATGAGTTTCGGCTTGATATTATTCGAGATGTTGGCTATTGGGCATTGTGCCTGTTTGCACTTTGGCAATTCCTGCTTTATTACGAACAACAGAGGAATCAGAACTTAATCGCCTTTGGAGTAGGTCTTTTAATTGCTACAAGTTTTCGCCCCGAAGCTATCGTGTATCTTATAGTTACCCCATTCGCTTTGCTCTTCGATAGACGCCATGAAATTTCAAACTCTCGTCACCACTTCGCTAGGGCCATTGGAATGTCAATTGGCATCTTGGGATTTTCACTTTTAGCGCTGGCTTTAATGGGGATTAGTTTTGCAGGGATGCTTATAGATTTTCTTTCAGTTTATGAACCTTTTATAGAGACTACATTAAATTCAAGTGAAGCTGATAATTCAGCATTGAGTACGGCAGTGTTTGGAGAGCATGCATCTTCCTATTCTGGGCCTTACCTGAATTTGTTTCTTATCACTGGCTTGTTAACCATTCTGATAGCAAAGTTATTTTCAGGCATCGGTGGTCCATTCTTTTGGGTGCTGGCCTATGGCGTTTATAAACGTTTTCTAGAACTAGACAGAAATCGCTGCGTACCAATAGCGTTTTTCTTATTAGCTAATTTTATTATCGTATTTATGTTCATACTGGTAACTCGCTATACTTCTAGTCGTTACACAATGCTATTCTGTCTGCTCTTAGCTCTATTCGTACCAATCATACTCGCCAATATTGTTAGGCAATTCAATCAATCATCTTTCAAAAACATAGGTGTGCGGATACTTATTTTATTTTTTGGCTATTGTGCATTCGACTCTTTTATCAGCTTTGGTGAATCGAAAGTATTTGTGTATAACTCAATCGACTGGATCACCGCAGAATCGAATGGCTCAAATGGCTTAGTGACTAACAATCACATGGTAGCCTATTACAGCAATCGTGTAGAAAGCTATGATCAAGTTGAAAGGTTCCTAAATGAAACGGATATAACCAGCGCTCAACCTGGTGATTTAATTGTAATTGAAATGCATTATGAAATGACAGAACTGGTAGTGCGTGACGGAATAAAAGACTTGCTGGAATTCCAAACTGCCTTCCCTAGTATAGACAACCAACAACTTGCGGTTTACAAAAAAAAATAGACCTTAGTCGTTAAGATAAAAGTTAAGCGCTACTTACCATAAGTTACTGATTACCAGGGCTCTGATTCCTCGCGCTTTGTGACTAACACGTTCTCCATGATCATATAGTTAAGATCAGTTCCCATGAACATATTGACTGCATCCTCCGGGGTGCAAACTAAAGCTTCCCCCGGCCGACTCAAGCTGGCATTAATAAGTAAGCCATGTCCAGTCCTAGCTTGAAATGCTTCTAGTAGACGATAAAAATCCTCGTTAGTCTTTTCTGTCACTACTTGAGCCCTCGTCGTTCCGTCTTTATGAACAATGACAGGGTAACGCTCTTGCCAACGAGAGCTCACTGGCAAGCTCATACTCATGTATTCATCTTGCTGATCTTTAGGGAGAAAATCTTTTGCAAATGAATCAATGATACTTGGAGAAAAAGGTCGCCAGTGTTCACGAAATTTCACTTGGTGATTAATTGCATCGATAATACCTATTTGATTCGGGTTGGCCAAAATACTGCGGTTTCCTAGAGCGCGAGGACCAAACTCCATCTTGCCCCGAAACCATGCTAGTAATTGCCCGTTCGCCAACAGCTCTGCTGCTTTCTCATGGGGAGATGCTAGAACCTCCCACTCAGGCTTCTCTCGATGCAATAGGCATGCTTCGATGCATTGATCGCTGTCATAGCTCGGGCCCAGGTACATATTCGTGACTGGCTCGATTTTCTTACCAAGCGCTCGGACCGAATAAGAGGCAGCACCAATCGCTGTTCCCGCATCAGAACAAGCGGGATGCACAGTGTATTCTTTTACTAGGGGCAAGGAGCTCAAGCGCCGATTGAGCCGAATGTTCATTGAGCCAGTTCCAGCTACTGCCAATCGGCCAGTTTCTTCTAATACATCTTTCAGATAATGGGTAATGAGTCCTACTGAAATATCTTCATATAGTTTCTGAATCGCGGCAGCATAATGGACATAGGGATCTTCCATCAAATTGCCAGCTCGGCGTGGGCCTAACATCTCTACTAGCTTTTTGCTGAAGTAGTGGCCCTTTGACTTCGCTTTGTAGCGACGTAACCCAATTGTGCTAATAAGTTTATTATCTACTTTGAAATTCTTTCCATCGAAATGAGCAAGCGAAGAAAGGTCGTATTTATAAGGATCACCGAAAGGGGCGATTCCCATAACTTTAAATTCTCCGTCAAGAATCTCGAACCCAAGATAATCGGTTAATGCCGCATACATGCCACAGAGGGAATCTGGATTATAAAACTCTTTTATTTTTATAATCTTACCTTCGTGTCCATAGCCAAGAAAAATATTAGAGTATTCGCCTTTGGAATCCACACAAAAAATAGCGGTTTTTTCACTACTTTCGTTTAGGTGATAACAACTGCTCGCATGAGCTAACTGATGCTCTATAGGCACCAGCTGAGTTTCAGAGGTTGAAATATGCAGTTGTTCCATCAACATGCGTAGATCGATTAAGTAGCGACGATAACGCCTATTGCCATTGAATAAACTATCAATACTCCGATCTGGGGCATACCAATGCCGATAAGCATAGTGCCAACGAGCTTTACTAAATAGCGAGATCGGTGCATAAGGAATTGCTATATGGGTAACATCAGAACCACGCAAGCCTGCAATTTGCAGGCACTGCCGAGCAGCATGATAAGGCAATTCACCCTTCGCATGTTTACGACGGACTAGGCGCTCTTCCTCCACTGCCGCAATTAGCTTCTCATTAATAAATAGCGCGGCTGCGGGGTCGTGGCCTATTGCTCCAGATAAGCCTAATGTAACAACTGTCATTCTTGGTTCATTAGCTCTTCAATAATTTAAGTATTTACTAGAACAAAAATCATTAGTTATGGATTGAGTTCTATATCATCAACTAGCTTCTTAAACTTATTTTCAAAAACAGTCCCTTGCCAATTTTTCATAAATCGAGTTAGATCTTTTTTTATGGCCCGCAGAAATACCTCTTCATTTACATGCCTCTTCATTGCATCAAGATCTAATACATATAATCGGTCACCATCGAAAATAAAATTGCTCGCTTTCATATCGCCATGACTAATACGATAAGTACACATAGTGTCAAATAGATATTTAAATGCCAGCACAAGCCTCTCAATTGGAAATGACTGCTCTCTTTTTGATTGTATTTGTTCGAGCAATGTTGGCGCGTCCAAGTTTTTACTCAAGAAAAAAGCACGACGACGAAAAACCCTAAAAATCCGTTCCTCGTAGAAAAGGTATGGATGGGGAGTCGCAACTCCTAACATTTCTAAAACTGAAGCATTCAGCCAACTATGGTGTGCTCTGCTTGGTTTAAACAAATACTTAATACTATGCCATAGAGACTTTAAATTGTAGCGCTTCAAAACATAAGATTTACTCGCCAAAGTGATAGTCGCCACTGTTGATGCATTTCCCGCTTTTAAAAGATTATTTTCATTAATATAGGCATCTGGATTGGCAATAAATTTCTTCAGCTCTTCGGAGTGTATATTGCGATCGTAAACCACGAATTTGTTAGACGTATGAACACTACGATTTGCCGTAGTAGAACGAAATAGCTTTCTCTCATACTGGCTTAAACGTTGTTTGCGCTGTGAAATAACTCGAGATGTCATGCTGGTAGTTTCTATTTGAGGCAAACTATCATTGTGCTCCCGATAATATTCCAGCAGTTGGGGAATATGTCTATCCATCGCCACGCTGAATTGCGCAAAAAACAATGCTAGATTGTCGAGCGCTATTTGCAGATCAATGTCATTATCCACTGCGCTAATGTCACCACCATCAAGTAAGTATAAGCTCTCGCCTACGAGCATAAAGTTGTCGAGGTGAATGTCGTCCTGCCACAGCCCAATGCGATGACACTTAGCAATAGTGGCAACTGCCACCTTTATAATAGATAGTTTTTCGGTGTAATTATTTGTCTCTTCTACAAGGAGATTAAGGTTCTTGCCCTGCCCCAGGTAATCAATTAATAGCACTGCGCCGCGTCCATCTGCCATATTGGTTTGGTGAACTATATCCGGAGTGGGTATATGCCGCTGTTTTAACAAATTAATGCCGCGAAGGTCTCTCAATAAATTTCGCTTCCAACGGCCAGGGCCAAAGAATAGTTTCACGATGACAGACTGATTCTGCCAATTTGATAGCCCAATTAAGCGTTTGCCAGGTACGATTCTAAGAATTTTTTCAATCTTTATTGCTTCTTCAGATGATTCTTCCGCCACGGAGATATAGAAAGGCGTAGGGATGTGCCTTCCCATTGCGATCAAATGTTCACAATCAAACTTGTTCATTGCCTAATGATATATACCAAGCTATTTTCTAATCAATTAGCCAAATAATTTATATAATTATACCGCTGGCCCTAACTTCTTAAACATTGCATCGCTTCTTTGTTTAACATCCACCCAAAATTGTTTATGGTCCGTTACTGCTCTTCGGAGATCTCTACTATGGTAGTGCCGCATAAATCGCAATAAATCCCTATTACTTAAGCCTATTTCCTTTGCTGAATAAAACAATCCAGCAATGTCTTTAACAATCCAGCGCCTGGCAAGATTTTTACGGATAAGTGCTCGATGCAAATCGATTAATGACAACTTTGGAAAAGGCTCAGATTCTGGATGCAATAAAAAGTGGCAAAGATAAAAATCTCGATGACAGACATCGTTCTTATGCAGTGCACTGGCAATAGACGCAACCCGCTCAATTAGTTTGCGTCGAGCTCGCTCCGTAGGAGGCGATGATTTCCAATCTTTACAATAATCTTCAAGACTTATTGTTTCGCTTAACTCTTCAGTAATTATGAAAGACTCTCTACTCGCAGGATTCCATCCGCGATCGCCATAAGCAACTACATTCATGGTGGCTATATTGAGTTCTTGTAGGCGATGGATTGCCTCCCATTCATTCCTAGCACTGATAATTGGGAATTTAAGCTGGGCGAGATTCTTAAATATCTCTCTCCAACCAATACCAGAATGGAGCTTCGCAAAATAGCTCTTGCCATTAAGAAAAAACTGAAAAGTTTTGCGCCCTTTCACTTGACGATAGATATTGCCTTCCTTCGACTGAAGCACTTCATAAGGATCAGATCCTCCAAAATTCTTTGCAAATTCTTCATTCAAATAGAACATGCGCTAATCAACTCACTACTGCAAATTTTTCGATTAAGTCTGCAGCGGTCTGTGGCATCGAATACAGGTCTGCTTGCTTACCATAATTCAACCCGTTCTCGGACCAATCGGCATCCTTTATGGAATCTAACATAAAGGCTAATTTCTCATTTAGTTCTAGCTGCTGAAATGGATTAGCGCAGACTTTTCCAGACTGCGCTTTTTCAATATGAAAAGAGTAGCCGCAACTAGCAGTTGTGAGTACGGGCAACCCAGCAATAGTAGATTCTAATAAAACGTAACCAGCGCTTTCCACATAGGCGGGATGCACCAGCAGATCCGCACCAGCCAGAAAACGCGGAATATCATCTCGACCGGGAAGTATGGTTAGTTTCTTAGCCAGGCCTAAACGATGAGCAAGTCGGCTTACTGTCGCAGTTTTGTCTTGACCAACTAACATAAATTTAGTTCGCTCTAACAAGGGCTCTGGCAAGGAAGCCATCGCTGTCAGTGATCTATCAACTCCTTTTACCTTGAAACCCGAACCGATCTGCAATAGCAACAAGTCATCATCACCGATGTTGAATTCTTTCCTAAACTGGCGCCGTATGGCCAATTCACGGCTCTCTACTTTACGATCAATTGCGATGCCTGCCGGCAGTTTATGCAGCCGATCACCGCAACCGGGATAGTGCCTTTCAAATGCTTCTCGTTGCTGGGGGGATAAAATTAGCGTCTGCGTAGTTTTTCCAGGGCCAAAGATTGCTTTTTCGTAGCTGTAAAAGTGTCGGTAACGGGGGGTTAGTTTGTAATAATACCCCCGCTGGGTTTCTGCTTTTTCCGCAAAACAAGGATCTGCTGCAAAATAAATGTCTAGCAGCGGCATTTTATTGAACCCCACAATTGTTGAAGGTTCTGCATTAGCAAGGGCCTGAGCGACCCATTTTGTATAATTTTGGTAAAGCTTGACGCGGGTCCACGCCTTAACCGGTACCTTAATTAGATTCAAATTTTCTGGGACTTCTCCCTGCCAGCGTAAGAAATAGACGTCAACTTGGTGGCCTCGATTAACACTTTCGTTGGCGATTCGAAGAAAATCTCTCTGTTGGCCTCCGAAGGGGAAGTAGGAATAAATCAGAAAGCTAAACTTCATTTAAGAATCCGATCCTTTATCCGCTTTGCATAAGCTATTTCATTCTTGCGGATGAGTAAGAGTTATTGATTTTGTATCAGCTTTTCGAACCTCTGCCAAACTTGTTCTGGTTTATGCGCAGAGAAGCAAGGTGGTGTTACAGCAAATTGTTGGCCCGAAAATTCATCCATAATTCCTGGGCCGCTGTAAGTACATACTTTTTTAACACAGGGGGCACAATTGAAATTGGAATTTAGATGAAGTTGATTCTCGCCAAATGTTCCAGAAAGTCCAGGGTTGGTAGAACCGTACAAGGATACTGTGGGTTTCGCTAAAGCTGCGGCTAAATGTCCTAGGCCTGTGTCAACAGCAATTACGCCACTGGAGTTATTAATATGTTGTGCCAGGCTAGAGAGAGATTGCTTATCTAGGACTTTGATCCGCTCATTGCCTTTAGCAATAAACTCTGCCCGTTGCTTTTCTCTATTATCTCCCCAAGGAACTAGTACTTTATATCCGGCCTCTGTAGCAATATGCGCAAGATGGCGCCAATAAGGTTCTGGCCAATGTTTAGTTGCCCATGTGGTCCCATGAAGAAAGAGTAACTGTTTTTTGCTTGCCGTTTCCCCATTACTATCAATTCGCTTTATATCGATTCCATAATCAATGGAATCTTTATCATAGCGATACTTTAGAGCACGAGAAAAGAGCTCGCGCACTCTATCTACGGCATGCTCAGTCCAAGGCACTGAGTAAACTTTATTATAGAAAAGTGTAGCCAAGGGTTCACGGATAGTTCTATTGCTAAGCCCAATTGTTAAACCGCGGGACAATCTGCTGATAAAGCCACTCTTGATTAAGCCCTGGGCATCGATTATGAGATCATAGTGAACGTCTTGGAGCGCCCGTTTAAAAGATCTAAATTCGTGATTTAAGTAAGACTGGAATAGATTGCGTCGCCAGCGACGCATTGCAACTGGTATGACTTTTTCGACCGCCGGGTGCCAAGAAGGGACTTCTGAAAAACTTTCTTCAACTACCCAATCAAAAGCAAGGTTTGCATGAGCCCTTTTGGCGTCAGTTACGGCTGGCAGCGTATGGATAATATCCCCTAGCGAAGATACTTTTACAATCAGAACTCGCAATGAATGGTCTTCCTATTTACTCGCTTTCCGTGAGAAGTCTTACTGCGTCTATAGCGAGCGCAGGTTTCAACTCAGTTAAGCAGCGCAGATGCCCAAACAGGCATTTTCTCTCTAAAACAGGGTCTGCACTCTATGTCCGTTGCCAATAATTTTATCTTATCTGCCAAAGGCGGCGTAAAATCAGGTGACGTCGATCCATAAATGCCGACTACTGGTTTGTCCAGTGCTGCCGCCACATGCATTAGTCCCGAGTCATTTGATACCACTGCAGATGCAAGTGACATCAAGTCTATGGCTTCAGCCAAACTAGTCCTGCCTGCTAGATTTTTGCATCGATCCAAAAGATTACTATCGATGTCTGCCAGTATGGACTCAGCTATTAGCGCATCGTTAACAGAGCCAAAAATCCAAACCTGCCAGCCCTGTTGCAGAACCGCATTCGTCAGCTCTGCATAGTACTCTGATGGCCATTGTTTTGCTTCTCCAAATTCTGCGCCAGGAGAAATCGCTAATATTGTTAGTTCCTTCATCAGCCCAAATTTTGACAAGGAAGAATTTACATCTGATTGTTGGATACTAAGTTTAGGGTTAGAAATATTTTCAGGTGGCAGCGAAGCCCTCGGATTGGCGAGAGCTGCGAAGCGTTGCACCATTAATGGGAAATTCTCATCCTGAGGCGGACGGCAATCGTTAAGCAAAACATTGCGCCATTCTCCTCGCCAACCAGTGCGGATTTTTATGTTTGCGTGAAAAGGTACTAATGCTGATTTGAAAGAAAGCGGCAAGACTATTGCCTGGGTAAAATGTGAATCTCTTAGTGATTTTCCCAGGCTGCGCCTAGCGGCTAATTTGAGTTCGCCATGCTCTAGATCAAAATCTAGTCTAGCATCAACTTCAGGCATTCGATCCAATAAGGGGCGTGTCCAACTTGGTGCCATCACAGTAATGCGGTTTTCTGGGTTGTTCTGCTTTAGGCGGATGTAAAGAGATTGGGACATCACCATGTCTCCAACCCATGATGGCCCAATCACTAAAATATTTTGTTTAGTTTTTTCAGCCATAACCAGAACCTGAGGCTATTACCATGGTCTCCGGTTTTCTCAATTAGTTGTTGGGTTTAGCAGTCCCGAATCTATAGAAGTGCTTATTAGTATTTTGCTGTCTCAACTGCAGCGCGCAGCACCCCAAGGGATGTTGTGTGGCCTGAAGTTATTTTTTCATACCCTTTAGTCATAAGCATAACATGCCTTTTTCATTAATCCCCTAGCGCCTTCTAAAACCTTTTTCATGAAGATGGGGGCAACCTTTGATAAGCCATATTTCCTTCGGTACTTTTACTTTCCGCATTTTAAATAACGTTTCCCAGCCTTCACCAGGGTTCTCCACCTTTGGCTAATCAACTAGCTTAATCCATGTACCTTCCTCTGGAGACCCTGTCGGATAATAGCCATTAAGAAGACGAAGTGTTTCTTCAGGAAAATTGGGGATTTTGCTAGATTGAGCTACTACAGAAAAATCAAAAAACTCGCTTGCCTGCACGTACTTGATTTTCAACTCACTACCAGCGACAACTTCTCCTTGCTGTATTGATCGGAAAGATCTAATTGCGGCCAAAAGCATTTCGTCGGTTGCCTCAGACTCAGCACCTTCACCAATTTCGCCGCGAAATGTAAACGCTCGAGGCCCTAAGTAAATAGTCGCCACTCGCTCAATTTTTCCAGTATCCGGGTTTACTGCCACACCAGTATGACCTAACAATCGAAATTGAGAGAGAGGCTCAGATTGTTGCAAATTTCCAATGCCCATGTTGTCTCTAATAAAAACACGTGGTTCGATATTTTCCTGCAAGCGTTGGGCTTCAATTTTTAAGCTGCCAACATTGCCCCCGCTAGCAGTCACAGTTGTAGTAGTCTCTATAACACTCCAACCATCGGGGAGCACCAGTGTGTAACCTAATAAATCCTGATAATAGCGATTGCGCTGATCGGTTCGTTGGGAGGCATTGCTCTGTCCAACGATAAGCCCATCGAGCTCTTCTCTAAAGGTATCATTGTCGGTTTTTGTTACGCCAGTCCCTTCTAACTGGCCAACTTCAGAGATAGCCTCCTGAAGCCGTCGATCATTCCGTGGGTGCGTTGCAAACAAGCCGTGGTAACTTCCGCCACCGCCAGTAACACGGCGGTTAAAGTCTTCCTGATTTTTGAGAACAGTGATAACTTCAATCATTGCTGCAGGATCGTATCCTGCATTCACTAAATATTCCGCTGCTAAACTATCAGCCTCTAACTCTTGCTCTCGGCCAAAACCGCTAAGCCCCGTTTGTGCCCAGATAGAGGCGACCTCACTGATTTGTGAAGCCGCATAGCCGCTGCCTGTTGCTATACCGGCGACCAGTCCACCTGCGACTGCGGCTCCGCGAGCGAGCGCACCTCTAGCCTGCTGCTGAACTGCATGCCGAGCAGTAATATGGGCGATTTCATGGGCAAGTACTGCTGCTAGGTCGGCTTCTGAGTTCATGTAAGTTAACAAGCCGCGATTCACATAAACATAACCTCCAGGTAATGCGAACGCATTAATTTCTGGGCTATCTATTACATGGAAATGATATTCAAGATTGGGGCGATGACTAACCATAGCCATCTTA
Source organism: uncultured Pseudomonadales bacterium (assembly GCA_964275945.1). Classification (GTDB taxonomy): domain Bacteria; phylum Pseudomonadota; class Gammaproteobacteria; order Pseudomonadales; family Pseudohongiellaceae; genus UBA9145. The sequence goes on along the minus strand of CAXYEH010000010.1, from coordinate 92,509 downwards.
TTACCAATTTCTTTTACATAGGCAACGAGTTCTTCATCTTCAAAAAGCGACATGGAGCTCATTACTTTTTCGTGTTCTTCCAGGCCTATTTCCTTTTCTCGATTTTCTGTCATCAATACTAAGTTGGCTCCACCAGTAGCTGGATTGACAGCGCAACCAACAAGAAAAGGTAACAATAATACCGATACGATTAGCGCGACGGAAAAACTATAGTTTATTTTAGTCATCAGTAAATCCGACTATTAGAGGGGCTCAATATTTTTAATAGTGCCAATTATCTTTCTTTAATGCAGTTTGCATGTCTAACTACCATTTACAAAATCTTTGAGTTGAATTGCTAAACGACTACAAGCATTTGCTTCAACCCGGGCTAGCAGGGGAATTGGTATTACAAGTGCCGGCAAATAGGATTGTCCAGTAGCGTCAGCATTTATTGTTCCGACATTTTTCAGAGAACCGACATCCCATACGCGCGCATTGAAATTAGCATCGTCTTCCCAAGTGCCAAACCCAAAGCATCCGCCACCGGCCGGACCAACAGTGCAAGAAATTGAACCGGTGCGGCCAGAGGTTTCTGTAAAACCATCAACCCACACAATGTAACGAATTCCGTAGTCATTCATTTTGTTTGCGACTACATCTTCAGCCATGAGCTGCTCTAAATCACGTGTTCTTAGTGGTGCCGTACGAGGTTCGAACCAAGGAAACATCGAATCGATAAATTCCTGCTCAGGAACTACGCTTATCGCATTCTCGCCGCGTTGCATGCGATCACCAACACACTCAACGAATCCAGAATCAGTTTCGTAATCGCTAGCCTGTCTACGCCCTAAAATTACAATAGATTCGTCAGTTTCAATTCCGGTTTCACCTTGGCGAAATTCATCCACTGTAGTGCTGGTGCACGCAGCAAGTAGACTCGCAATAAAAAATGCGACACCGACATGTACAATTTGCGCTTTTTTTATAGTGCTCATATTGACGCCCTCTCGAGTACCCCAGTCTAGAGGTTTCTTAGCCATTCACTTACTTCCGGAACTTGAGAAAAGCTCAATGAGAAACTAGAAGCGAGATCTCGTAATGCCACAACGGTAGCTCCATTGATTCCGTCCTGTACTGAGCGAAAAGTTGCCGTCGGTGTCTTCCCATAGGACGTTAAGACCCAATCCGCAATATAGTCACCTTCGGTTGTAACTAAGCGCATGTTGTATTTTATCCAGACTTCATACACATCAAGCTTGGTCTTTGCTGGCAGTGCAAGTTGAAATTCCTCAATTACGGGAGCAAACACTGCATCAACTTTTTGTTCGACGGCGTCTTCCATAGTATCCACGTTAACGACCCGATCAAACATCGCGGGAAGCACAGCGTCGAACAATCGAATATGAGATTGGCCGCTCTCTATATTTATTTCTTCGCGCCCGGTTTCGCTGTACTCCATATATGCGAATTCCCGCAGAGCGTCTTCATAAATGACCGCTACGGACAACGGCATTTTGTTTACGTTCGGGGTAGGGAAATTGCCTTCTATGACAACATTGCTAGCGCCACAAGCGGAAACTAGCAGGAGCAGTAACGCAGCGCCAAACCTGTATAGAAGAGCTTGTATTGTCATGTTCGGCTGATTCATCGCCATTTCCTTAAAATTCTTATACCGTGTAATTCTAATACGCCAAATCACTGATAATCGTTCAACCCTACAAATGTACCACCATTTCGCTGCGTCATCTCCCGCATTAGAGTGGAATATCGGTAAACACTTTGCTGAAATCGTCTAGGGCCCGCGAAAATGACAGGAAAGCCTATCCCATGAATTCTTACTAGGCGATCACCATTCTCATCCTCAACATTGATGCGATCAATGGTTTGAAGAACATTTTGGATCGAGCCGCCCGGCTGAAAATCATCCCCGAGCACATAAATACTTATGTTTTTATCATATTCATAAAACGTATCTATTGCCCGTGTCACACCTTCTACAGGGCTGCTGTTGCTGTAAGGGTTCCAAGACCTTAAAGTCTGAATAATCTGACTGCGTCTGCCTGGGGTATCCGGGATCCAGTCTCCGCGGTAAGATTCGAACATGTAGTCACCCATGTCATTCATTACTTGGATTCCTTTTACTTCAGGATATACATCCAAGGTATCTCTAATGACACCAAGCATTTTGTCCCAACTTGGGTTTTGAAACATGCTGCCAGAGGTATCGATTACAAAAATAATGTACTCGCTGTCGACGGGAACACCGCCAATAGCATTGTTCTCGGGGGCTCGCGTGTTGGCGAGCAAACGTTGCATTTCTTGAGTGAGAGATTGTTGCGCCAGAACCAGGCGGCCAAATTCATCCGTGGTTTCGTCAGACAACTCTTTAGTTGTACTGAATTGACCCTCAATGTCATTCAAGTCACGGCGCAACCTGGCAATACGATCCTCCATTGCAGAGAGTTGCTCATGCTTGGCATTTAGCTCACGGTTTAAGATCGTAGTTTCTCCTCTAATCTCAAACAGTTGCTCCTGCAGTTCAGAAACCACGCCCGCTGGCGTAATGTTTTCTACATATTCCAAGGTAGTTGGTGCCGAAGACTTGGTGATCATTAACAGAATAATCATCGCTCCAAACCCACAGGATGCGACATCTAGGAATGAGACTGTAAAGGAATCGGTTTCTCTGTTCTTACGATTTGCCATATTTATTTTTTAACGCAATCGTTGAGTCAATTTACAAACATTATTCAGCCCAGTTCTGCCAGTGCTTATAGCCCTTCCAGCTAAGGCCAATCTTTCGAAGGCGTTAAAAAAGAGCCTTTCGTATATTGCGCCAACTGCCAGTAAATAGCTGCAGCACTTGGATCCCCTTCCAATGGCATCAATATGACATTGACCGGAATTGACTGAGGTAATTCTTCAACTGCTTCCTCAAATAATTCCGCCCGGTCTGCGGGTGTTATCAGAGAACCTCTGGCACCCCGGTCATCAAGGGTAGGTAAGCCGTCGGTAATTAGGAAAATATTATCTGGCCTAGGTGACATATTTGCCACTGCCCGAAATACCTGGGCCATATTTGTGCCATTGTTCGGCACTATGCCTTTTACGTTATCAATTACCTGATTAAGTTGGTCTCGATCCGCAACCTCTAACCACCTATCTTCTGTACCAGGCAGCACGGCTTTGTATTCAGTGTTGAAATTCCACATTTGATATTGGCTGGTGATGGGTAACTGGGTACTCACCCAGTCCACAGTATTGACAACACGCAGCCATTTGGGCGCATTACGCTTGCGCTCGTCATCCATATTGCGTGTGCGAATGATATTTACGATAGTGCTATCCAGCATACTGGCCGAGCTGTCTATGAGCACAAGAATTCTTTGACCGCCAAGAAATAAGCCAGAGAGATACTGACGATTCCCATCCCCTAGAAATTGACGAACACTATTGCCTTCCTGTTCGAAGGCGCTTGCCTGCAATCGCAGTAACTCATTTTCCAGAGTCTCTATATCTGAACGAAGTTGAGCCACGTCTTCGACGCTGGCCATACTGTTGTTTTCAAGTGCAGCGAGTTCCTGCAAGAACGTGTCGATTTGCTCCATGATCTGGCGCGCAAGACCTTCCGCCGCAACTACCTCAAAATCGACATCAGAAAGAATATTGCGAACCCGAACCAAGCCAAGCTGACCTTCCTGAATTTCTTCTTCCAACAAATTTATTTCTGCAGTCAGATCTGGGCTGGTTGCTTCTGGAGAGACGGAGCTAGCATGATCCAAGATTAGAAAAATAAGAATCACAGCACCAAAGCCACAAAACATGACGTCAAGAAAGGCTAAGCTTAATGGATTAACTTTGCGTCTATTTGATTTACTATTGCTAGCCATCGTTAACCTGAATCAGATTTATTTCGTCACCGTTGCTTTCAAATTGGATACAGTCACCCAGCTTCAGTAATTGCTCGCCTGTTACTGGATTATCGTTCAAAAATACTTCCTGCACCCCACTATTGAGGTAAACACCTTCCTCGCGCAGCTCAATTCGACCCAGAGACTCTGGTAAATTTTCTATGCCCATGACTAGCGTATTTGTGTCCAGCGACTTTCCATTCAGTACTGGCTTGTTCCTAATTTCAAGCTTATCAATTGCAATAGCGCGATTAGCATAAAGTGCATGAGTCGGGTTATCGCCTCTATCGCTATTTATTTTTTCATTTTGCTTAGTCGGTTTAATTCGATCTAATTTTGCTAACGGCAGTCTGCTAACGAGGTGAATGCCTCCCTTCGCAGTAACGATGTGAGCCTGGTTCTGATGACAAGCTGCGTTAACTAAATGATTTTTAACTACAACGAAATTTTCCGTAGTATCGGTAGACGCTAAAAAGCCAGGAAGGTCTGCGATGGCTTGACTGAATAAGATATCAACATTGATGCTATCAACTAATGAATTAATCTGATCATTGATTTTTTTGTAATATTCATTGAGATTCCTTATCAGGCTTTCTCTCGGAAGTTTAGCAGTATGTATGGCGCTTTCGCTTTTAAGCTCCAGTAAGAGTGTTTTTTCTTTCTCGTCCTGCAATAACCACGAAGGCAACTCGTTATAGAGCTGTTGCTCAGATTCAGCGTTATGTTGAGGGTTAAAACGACACTGCTGAATAAACATGTCCGTTGCAATTTGCATCATTAAATTCATAAAGTTCTGACTGCCAACTCCAGGAATCTGAATAACACCATCCGTACTGAGATGCTCATCAACAAGTGTCAGTTTCGAAAGTACTACCTGATGCAATTGGATATCAGCATAGACAATTTGTTCTCTTTTGGAGGATACCAGTGCTGCTGCTAACGCAGAATCAACAACACCAATCGGCGTAAAAGGACACTGTTGTGCAAGGCCTAGTAGAATGGCTAACTGTGGTCGAGTAAAGTTACCTGGCACTGCAAAAATAACGTCTGCATCAATCTCGCCGGCATCGGCCAGGTGCATTAATTGAGCATATGCCAGATCAGCATAGTGTCTAACTTTTTTGCTGTGGGAAATGGGCTCTAGACTCAGATCGCACCAATACTTGCTAAAGCTGTTGGTTGGTCGCAATCGTGCTTGTCGTTCCGCAGATTCCCCCACCTCGAGCTTGTCATCTGCTGCCAATGCAAATCCGGGGCTCTCTAAGATGACGCCACTCTCATCACTGACCTTAATCTCGCGGTCATTTAGCTCTATTACTTTTAATGACATGTATTACTTGCAACCATTTTAGCTATTCGCTTTTTCTGGAACTTGCATATGGCGAATCAATCGTTCATCACAATAGTTTTGACAGTCGAGCACCAATCTATCCTGCTGCAATTGCAATTGATGCAGAAGAAACATTAAGAAAATACTCACAACAAGAGCTACGAATGTGGAATTAAAGGCAACTCCTAAGCTTTGGGTAACTCCCGCAATATCTCCCGCGACGGCCTGATAAGCTTGCCCCAAAGCAGTGCCGATGCCTCGAACAGTGCCCAAAAATCCGATTGAAGGAATTGCCCAAGCAATATAGCGGACAATAGAAAGTTCCGTTTCCATTCGGTCTGCTTCAGTTTCACATGTATCTTTAATGATCGAGGAGACAGCGTGTATGTTTTGTGTACTTTGAAATCGATGTAACCCTGCCAACAAAGCACGCGGTAGCAGAAATTCCTTTTCTTTAGGCCCAAGCGCCTGAACTGGTCTGGCGTAGTTGCGAGAATCCTCTGGCAAGATACTCATGCCATCTTGCAGTTGCACCAGCGTCCTTTCGAGTAAAGCTCGTTGTCGCAAGGTGTGTTGAGTCTTCATGCCGATGATAGTAACGGCCCAAAGAAAGAAAATTATGCAAAACTCTTGTTCATAATCGCGAACAATTATGAATACGGAACGCTCCGGTACTATGTCTGGATTTTGTTCCTGCATTAATTGCTGCTGTTCTTGGATTAGCTCTGCATTGGGCCTGATCACCGTCACATAAGTGGCATGCACTATGATAATCACGAAAATCAAAGTACCAATTTGGAAGAGCGCTTCATACAATGAGCCTTGCTTCATAAACTTTTCCTTTTTTATTCGAGCAACCAGGTTGTTAGATATCAACCGGAAATGAAACACCCAAGTCCTGAGATATTTGCTCAGTTGGAATGAAACGAGAGTTTGAGTTTTCTTCTTCGCTTTCCTCGCCTCCTTCGTCTGCCCCCAGGATCAATTCATCATTGTCAGCGACGCCCAATTCTTCGAGGGTTAATTCTGTATCAATAATCTGCTGTTCAGTTTGAGCTTCCTGTTCCGTGTCAGCAGATTGACTGTCCTGAGCCCCCGCACTTAAGGAAAGCAGTCCAGCAAATAGCAGAATTGTTTTTTTCACGTAATAGCTCTCTTTAGCTAGTGTACTCATAGATCACTCCAAATAGCGCGCTACTCGGAAACCTACATCATCGCGCGGCTCTTCCCCAAAATCTCGAAAAGACAACCGCATTTCCGTGACTGCACCGTGCGCCCAGCTGGATCCACGAATAGTATGAAACTGTCCCAACTCTGGCCCAAGAGGATCAACTTCAATGCCTATCGAACCAACCGCACCATAAAAGTCATGCACCCACTCCGATACGTTTCCTGCCATATCAAAAATTGCGTACTGATTTGGAGTGAATGATCCAACTGGCGCTGAGGCAAAATAATTGTCATTGTAGTTAAACATGATTTCGCCTAAATAGTTTTGGGCTGTAATATCGGCAAAGTTACCAGCATTTTCTGGAGGCGGAAGCTCATCACCCCAAGAATATTTTAGTTGATTACCACTGCCATCAGTTCGAGCCGTCCATGCCCATTCTGCTTCAGTAGGCAGCCTATAGCCGGTTGTGTTGGAGTTAAATCCAACTACATCTTCTCCTTCTATTTCATAAAAGAGCGGCAGGCTTTCTTGTTCACTAAGCCAATTACAATAGCGGGCTGCCTGGGACCAACTGATTTGCACAGCTGGTTGTTCTTCATTATTCAAAGTAACACCTGAGACAGTACCGGACGAATGCTCTGGATCAAACTGACGATACTCTGTATTTCTTACTTCACGGAAACTAATATAAAAAGGACGATCTAACTCTATATCACGCAAGTTCTCGTTGGGGCGACGCCCAGCTTCTCGGCGCGAAGCCCCCATGGTAAATGCGCCAGGATAAAAAAGCTTTAGTTGTTGCCCCGTTGCAGTAGTAATCACCGGTTGAATTTGGTCCAGTCGGGCCTGCTCTAAAGATTTCAGAGTAACCCTAATCGCCTGGTCTAAACCTGGCCTGGAGGTAAACTCGCTAGCGTAAGGCACGAAGCCTTCTTTACGAATTTCGATCTTTTGACTAGCCGCCATTAACGCAACAGTTTGATTGGCCAAGCCTCTAAATTCGCCGTTAACGTAAAGTTCTGCATCTTCGGGATGGGCAATCACACTAACATTGGTCAACTCTGGATCTAGATCAATGCTTAGTTCTCTTTCCTGGTTTGGTTCAGTACGAATTGAGGTTCTACTAGATCGATAACCGTTCTTCAAAAATGTCAGATCATGATTTTGGCCAGGAGGCAAGGCAACCTCCAACGGAGTGAGGCCCTTGTATTCTCCACCGATGGTTACAGCCGCTGCAGAGGGGTTGCTGCGGATAAATACCAATCCATCCGCCGGCTCTAGTTCAACCTGAGGTACCGTGAAGTCTTCGCCGGCGATGACATCAAAATCTTCCTGCCAGGCTTTATGGCCTGCTAGCTTGAGAGTAAGGTCCCGACGACCCTGAATAATCTCGGAATTAACCGGGGTAGTCCCAATCACAACACCATCTAGAAAGACATCTGCTCCAGGCGGGGTCGTTGACAAACTAACCACTGCCCAGGCCGGTTCCAGACTGGACTGATAACGTTGCTCGACTTCTCTTCCTTCGATATCAATGGTTTCGCCATAATCAAGATATCGGTCCATAGAAATGGTCATCTGATGCTGTCCAGGCTCAATAGAAATGTCGACTAAAGGAGTAACCCCAATATCTACACCATCAATTTGTACTCGGGCACCATTTAATTCCATAGTCGCAATTGAAACAATGCCCGGAAGTCTTCGCATTTCAAAGGGAACGGTTTGTGACTGCTCATTAGTAACTAAGAGTTGAGTATTTGTTTCATGATAGCCTTCGTTGGTGAGTTTTATTTCGTAAGACCCAGTCCTGATAAGGTACCTTTGCCCTAAACGAACTCTCAACCCACCACTAATTTCTATTTGCGCAGTTATTGGATTAACTTCCACAAATACAGATCTCGCAGTTAGAACAAACCAGCCTGCAATGCCTGATAACAAAACAAATACACCAACGACAAAGTGTACTGGTTTGGGTTTAAATGTGACTCGCGGCCCTTTTTCATCATGAGGCGTAAAGTCAATCGGAATTATAGGGCTGGCTGGCCCACTATTCTCACTAATTTCGATGTCGTCCACTTTCGCATCACCTATTTGTGGCAACTACACGTTCAACACATTGAACAAGAACTGAATCTGGCGTTTGGTTAAATCCAACTACAAATTCTTCGCGAACTTCTCTATAGCCTATACGTTTTCCTACAGCAACGTATCTGCCCGGCTTTAAAGATACAATGGTTTGTTCAAACAACCCTAGATTTCCGATTCTCAAAATAGTCACATCTGTCAGGTTGTCAGAAACCATTTGAATATCAAGAGGCACCTGCGAAGTCTCTAATAATAGCTGCAACTTCTGGAGTTGATCGGATATTCGAGCACCAGGATTTTCGATTGCTCTCCCTGTGTAGTAAACGTCTAAGGTTTGTTGGAAAACATCTTGCTCGTAGAATCTATCAGGAGTTTCGATAGCACTAACCAACAGATCATCGAGTTGCGCCCGCTTACTGGCATAATCACGGCCGTTAATTGCAAACACGAGGTTTGCGTCTATTACCAAAGCATTGTCATACTCAACCACTGCCATATGCCATTGCTCTTGGCTTTCAGCTTCTGTGATTCTTAATTGGATTACTGAAATTTCTACATTCGCTATTTCATTTTCAGTTTGTGTTATTGCTGCACGTGCTTGTTCTTGATTGATTCCCAAACTCGCGGCTCGCTCAAATTCTGCAATGGCTTGATCCGGGTTATCGCTTTCCAAAAAGGCATAGCCTGATGACATTATGAAAGAAAACTCCCGCTGCAAAATTAATCCTGCAACTTCAGAAATTCTCTGTTGAGCATCCTGATTATAACTATCTAAGCTGACTATTTGTCGATAAATAACTTGCGCCGCTTCTAACTCATCATCCTCTAGCAGGCTATCTGCCTCCTCTAATAGTCCAGATACTTCGTCTAGCGCGCGCGCCCTTTCTAAGCCAATTTGCGCAACCTCACTGTCGGGGTCTAAGAGAAGCGCTAGTAAAAACTTGTTTTGAGCCACGAACGAGTCTTGTGCATCAAGGGCGCTCTGAGCATCTACCAAGTTTTGATTCAGCACCACGGGAACCATAGCTTGTATCTCAACTAAATCGTCTCGCCCTTGGGTATAAGATTCAGTTGCTAATTGAAAATCTTGAGTTCGGTAATATTCATCTCCAATACTTGCAACTTCCAACGCGGCGGTATATTCGTCCTGTGCCCATTGCTCTACGTCGAGAAGCTCCAGAACTTCTTGCTGGGTTAAGAGTTCTGCTAGGACGTCTTGTGCTTCTTTCCTTTGTCGCGAACGTTGTGCTTCTTCGAAAGGAGAAATCGTTGACACCGTCTCTGCCGGCAATGGCTGCAACTCTGTGACATCAACTCTGAGCTCTAAGGGTAATTCATATTCAGTGACGAGTGCTGGCAATACGAAAATAACAAGCAGGGCAGCAAGCAGTAAACCTGCCACACTAACCCAAATCCAAATAGGGGGACTTTTAGACTCTAACGCTGCAGAGGAATTGACATAAATCTGGTTCTCAGTAAATCCAGATTGCTGCGACTCTTGCTTGTTCTTTTCGACATCTTTCTCTGACATATCTATTTCTGAAGATGGAACAGACCAGTTATTGACGTCTGCTTACAGTTGCCCTACTTCCGCCGCATAAAGATCTGCCAAGATTTCACGCCATTGCTCATACTGCTCTTCCACTGACCCGGTGAGAGTAATTGTACGGTCGTCTAAGTTTATAACTTGAGGTGCCACTTCATTTTCAAGAGACTGGCCGAGTTCTTCAAGCGCTTCCATATGAATTCTTGCTTCGGCTCGTTTATCGAATCCACTTCTAATCAAATAAGCGCCAGCTCCGACTCCAAACGCCCCGCCAGCTTGTGTTGCATAGTTACTGCCTTGAGTTGCGGCAGCCAAGCCACCAACAACAGCGACAGCACCAGCAATAAATCGACGCTTAGCAGAGGCCTCTAATTCTCGTAGTGTTATTGTTTCGTGATAACTCTGTTCACGCCATGAATCGTAAGGCAAACGCATCTGCCGAACATATGTTGCGTAATAATCTTGAACCGTATCAATGAACATAAAATCTCGTTCACGAATATCTCGAATTCTTTCCAGCACTGGGTCAGAATCCGCAGGCAACGAGTTAATCTGATAAATCCCATTACGACTGGTTGTTAAGTAGGGATCAAATACATCTGGAGAGAAACGTCGCGCAAACAATATTTCAGAAATTGTTCGAATCTCAACTACCTCTTCGTCAGTAATATTATTTTTTTTCCAGGCCAACAAATCATTGGCTATATTGTTGTACAAAATCTGAAAAGGGTCGCTCTGCTGGCGCTGAGATGGGTCGTAACTGAACTGGCTAATTTCTTGATCATAAACTTTGGTGTACCAATCTTTGCCCGTTGAATCTGCAACGTGCACGCGCATGCTCATTGATTCGCCATTCGATTCCAGAATAGTGCCCGTAATGTAAACATCCATTGGACTGGAGTGATTAGGCATTAGGCGGACGATGCCCCAATTTGCAGAGCGCTGCAGCGTCTCTGCTAATAGATAAGGCGCATAACGTGATTCCGCAACTCTGACCTGATGATTGGTAAGTTCTTCCTGATCACCATCCAACTCATCCAGCCCCGGATCAAACATTGCCACACCAACATCCAAAAGCAAGTCCTCCGGCACGCCTTGGCTGTCTCGAACAACCGGTGTGTAAGAAGTTGTTTTGACAGTATGCGTTGCACAGGCGCTTAAAAAAACAGCGGCCGCTAACAAGCCAATTGCATTTTTAGCAAGGAATCTCATTGCTCTTCACCTTCACTAATACCTGTATAGTTTCTGTACTCATCCCAAAGCGCCTCACGCAATTCCAGGTCAGGCTCACTCATTGCAGCCTCTCTTAGCTGTCGAGCAACCACATCATCATCTCTCCCACTGGGAATATCTTCCGGTGGTGGAAAAGTTTCAGTCGGTGGCGGTGGAGAGGAAGATGAAGAAGGGCGCGATGCAGCAACGCCCGAGGGGGCTCCAGCTTCAGGGAGTGTTTGTGGTTGCGCAGAAGTATTACCGCCACCAGCATCTCCTCCCGGCTGCGCGCTGCCTGCAGCATTACTTTCATTCTGAGCTTGTTCTCTTTCACTGAGAATGAAGCCGTCAAAGGTTTCATAGCCTCGACGTAGTCTTTCGTCCAATACTTTTGCTCTTTCAACAGAGGTCATTGGTCCAGTGTTCTGAGTTTGCATGGAGCTATTTCCACTTAAAACATTATTTGGCAGCGTATCTAAGCTATAATCCCCACTGGGGTTCTCAAAAAGCCCGCCATCTGAACCAGAGTTCCCACCTTGACCTGAATTTAGATCTCCAGTAGAAATGTCGCCACTTGCATTGCCAGAGCCGGAGGTTGGAGCGCTTCTCCGACCTTGCTGCCCCGCCGGATTACCTTGCCCCTGTTGACTTTGCTGTGCTGATTGCTGCCCCCCACCAGATGCCTGACTTCCAGAATCGCTAGAAGGCACAGAGCTATCACGCGCACCTTGATCCCTAGATTCACTATTCGCCGAACCCCGCCCACTCGTTTGTGGAAAATTCGATGAAGTCTGCGGCATCGGATTATCCCTATTGGCTTGGGTTTGAGAGCTGCTCTGGGCTCCCTGCGAGCGCTGGGAAGAGCTACCGGAGGGCGATGGGTTCGATTGAGAGCGGCTACTACTGCTCGAAGAAGGCATTGACGGCGATGATTGTGACCTCGAGCTAGAACTGCTTGATGATGGCATCGATTGTGAGCTTTGTGAGCTCGGGCTCGAAGAAGAGGGCATCGATGGCATACTCGCAGAGGATGAGCTCTGACTCGAGCTTTGACATGCCAGAAAGCTTAAGCTGATTCCGCTTAGCAAAACTATCTTGGGCATTATCATATTAAACTTTTTCATAGATTTAACTTGGATTTGAAGCAGCTCTAAATTGCACTCCATTTTTCGTGATTTTAGCTACTTTTTCTCGACAATTTTCGATTTATAGGAACATATCAAAACAAATAGTCGAAATTTATAACTCGCTGAAAATGTGCAGCTTAATTGTAATCCAGCCCCCTTTGCCTTTTCTTAACAATAGAACAGCCAATCATTGGATGCTACATCTTACTACTGAAAATTAGTACCAATACCTGTAGCGAAACACCTGTCCATTAGTACGTTCCAGCTTGCCACCGACCAGCATAGGTCGAAACGTCGAAGCCCGGACTTCACGGCGTAATTGGGAAAGCCTATATGCGTTTTCTTCTGTTTCTTCAGATAGAACTTCTATGTTTCTGGGTCTGCCGGCCTCAGTAACATCAAGAGAAATATCCGCGTAAGCGTGGCTTAAAGTATTCCGGCTCTTTGCATCGCCAGCGCTCATCTTCAAATTGCGAGGATCTTCTGCAAAGGTCGGCAGCAACACTACCTGGCCAAATAGCTTCTTAATTAGCTCGTCGCCATTTTCTTCAGAAGCTAATAATTCCCATGCCTGCAGATAAAAGTCATCTGCCGTTCGGCGCCGATCAAACATCAAGAACCAGTCAGCTAAGTGAGTAATCGCTTCAGCCATCGCGTAGGCATTAAAAGGCCTTGTAGATTGGTAACTTACGATATTTTGCAAGGCAACTACACCGATATTATAGCCCTGTGGCAAGATGGACTTGCGCTCATTCAATTTTTGTCGCAATACTTCCTGGTCGTTTCTATATTCGGGACGATCTACTTCCATTGTGTAATGGGGATAACGGGAGACCTGATACGCAGAGATAGCAAGATTTCGAAGGTAGCGGGTGAATCGCTCATCGTCCCTGCCAAAATGCACCTCTACCATGCGGACAGCAGTGCTATAGAGCATTTGGGCACTGCTTAAGCGCACTCCCAAAGCAGCACCGTAGCCAATATTAAAAGCTTGCATGTTCCATGATGCTAAACGGTCTAGCACTGGAATAATGCGAGGATCATTTGTTCCGTAGGCCTTCTGTTGCACAAAAAATAAGTAATTGTTGTACAGATCTGTGTTTTCCCAGTCTCCAAGTGCCAAATAGCTCTCGACCATTTCCTCAACCATCGGAATTTGATCAAGCGCGTGAAGGCCATTAGAAATACGATTGATATGAACCGCACGATCAAATGCTTCGATCGCACCTATATGATTTCCTTGTTGTTGCTCGAGATCCCCAATGGAAGCCAGTTGCTCGGATAAACCGCTGTCCCACGCACCCCCGAACCCTTCCAGAGAATCTACGTTTTCTGAGTATTCACGAATGCTATTCATTCGGCGGATAAAATCAGGATCATCTTCGGGGTCGAACTCTTCAACTTTTGGCGGTAACTCTGGGAATTGAGGGTCTATACCCGGCTGGATAGGGGCTGGAACTTCAATGTAGTGTACGTTCGCAGGCGCTGGCTCTTCTGCAGGCAAAGAGGCAGCATCTTCTCCCTGGCTATAGAGCTGTTGAGCGCTGATGCTGAAAAGCACAGCACATAGGCGGAGGCTTAATTTGAATGAAATACTGCGCATGATGTTTAGCTTGAATCCGTGATGGATTTTCCTAATTTGTGACGAAATTCGTTCCTGAATACTTGCACCACTTTTAGGAAATGTAATCCTTTTCCCCCGCGATAACGAAAACCCGAGAGCTAAAGAGCGTAGCTGTTATATCACCAGTGAATTTCACGTGTAAACATCTCCAAGCTTATTTAAGTTATTTCCTGAAAGCATTAACAGTAAAAATCGACCAGATGCGCTTTTTTCATTCAATGGTTTTTGAGAGTAACAAATTGCCGTAATGATCTACTCGTGCTTTCCAATCTGGAGCAACAAAAATCGTTGCAGCATACTCGCTGACTATCGCGGGGCCTTCAAACTCTGTGCCTGTCTGCAATTGGCCTCGGTTAAAAACTTTCGCAGGCTCTTCTGAACCATAGACCTGGATAGATCCAAACTTATCGTTTTCTCCTGCGCAGGAATTTAGTGGAAGCGTAAACGCTTTGGCAGCGGCAATGACATTTACGCGAATATTGACTATTTCAATGCTTGCGCTCAAATCATAACCATAGCGTTGTTTGTGAAGTCCCGCGAAGGCGGTGCAACAAGTTCGCAAATTAACCCATGGGATATTTAACGTGTAAGATTGTCCGTGGTAGCGACAATCAGCAGAATATTTCACCTGAAGTTTCGAGCGTGATAAACCTTCATCTATCAATTCACAGCGCCCTTGTTCCGCCAACTCAAGAAACTGTTCTTCAATGTTTTGAGTTACTGCATCTTCTGCATACAAGCTTACGGTCCTAGTGAATTGCCGTCCGCGATCTGCAACCATCATTCCTAAGGCTGACAATACCCCTCCATAAACGGGCACTATCGCTCGCTTCATTTGCATAGCTTCAGCGACTGCACACACGTGCAAACCCCCCGCTCCACCAAAGCTTGCAAGAACAAATTCTGAAGGGTCATACCCTCGGTTGACAGAAATGAGCCGAATAGCTTTAGCCATATGCTCATTAGCAATTGTAACAACTCCTAATGCAGTTTCTTCGACGGATATGCCCAATACATTGCTCAATGCCTGAATTACAGACTGAGACTTCGCTAAATTGAGCGTTAGACTGCCTGCCAGAGCGGAGCTCACTAACAATCGACCAAGCACTAAATTTGCGTCTGTAACTGTGGCTACCTCACCACCCTTTGCGTAACAAGCAGGGCCAGGGTCTGCCCCAGCGGATTGGGGCCCCACTTTTAGCATGCCTCCACTGTCCACAAAAGCAATCGATCCTCCTCCTGCTCCAATCGTGTGCATGTCCACCATGGGGACACCAATGGGATAGCGATCTATTTGCCCTTCCGTCGTCGTGTTGATTTTCCCATCAATGAGGGCGACATCAGTAGAAGTGCCCCCCATGTCAAAACTGATTAGTTTTTCGTTTTCAATTTGTCGACCTAGAAATTGAATTGCAGTTAAGCCACCGGCGGGGCCTGACAGTAAGAGATTAACAGCTAAATCTGACGCCCTGTCTGCGGCGACTGTTTCTCCACTGGATTGCATAATTTGTAATGAACACCCCCCTAATTGGTCCCTAAGTAGGCTCAAATACTTGCTTACAATTGGTGCCAGTGAAGCGTTCAACCAAGTTGCTATTCCTCGCTCATATTCCTTATACACGGGCAAGACAGCAGAAGACCGACTGATAAAAACTGCTAAATCAGAATTCTTTATTGCTGCTTCAAGCTTTCGCTCAAAGACGTCATCTATAAATGAGAAGAGAAGGTTAATTGCTACCGCTTCTGGTTGCAGGCTTGCGATTTGTGCTAACAGTCTGGACACGTCTTCCTCCGTTAACGTATCGACTATCATTCCGTCGGCAGCTATTCGACCGCCGGTTTCCAAACAAAGCTCGGGGGACACGGGTGGCTGAATGGGCTCGAATTCCAAAGCGTATAATGCAGGGCGCGTTTGTCTGGCAAGGCGCAACATATCCTTGAAGCCATGATTTGTTATGAATACAGTCTTTGCGACTTTGCCCTCCAGAACTGCATTCGTAGCCACGGTGCTGCCGTGAATGACATGAAGATCGCCGCTCTCAAGCTTCCGTGTCAGCCCCAACCCTCGAATTCCAGCTAGAATTGCATGTTCTGGGGCCTCTGGAGTTGATAGGGTTTTATAGATCCTGAATGAAGCTTCTGGGCCAGCGTCAATGCAGACGAAGTCGGTAAAAGTTCCCCCTGCATCTACGCCCAAGATTGTCACGTCTCTTACTGTGCCCATCATTGCTATCACTCAACTCGATGTGTTTATTGCTAAGACTTTCATTCTCCTAGAGGAAAGATTATAACTGCTGGCTTCTCTTTGACTAGCAACGACCAATAATCTTATTGATCCTACCTGGAACCTACGTGCCCGAATTACCCGAAGTAGAAACGACAAAGCGAGGTATCTCTCCCCACATTATAAATAGACGGGTAGAAGAAATTATTGTCCGTCAAAAAAAGTTACGATGGGAAGTGCCGAATAATCTCTCTAGGGATCTGGTTGGAAAAATAATCTTCACAGTAACGCGTCGCGGAAAATATCTACTTTTGGCTAGCGACAACGGCACTCTGATAATTCACTTGGGGATGAGCGGTAGTCTGCGTATCGTTAATAAAGATCTAATTGCCGAAAAACATGATCATGTAGATTTGGTATTGGAGAATGGGAAAGCATTGCGCTTTACCGATCCTCGGCGCTTTGGTTGTGTACTTTGGGAAGCGTCCGACATTGATTCACATCCTCTTCTCAATTATTTAGGGCCTGAACCCCTTAATGACGAATTCGCAAGTGACTATTTATTTAAAGCAAGTCGCGGTAGGTCTATCGCTATCAAAGCATTTATTATGAATAGCAAGATTGTAGTGGGAGTAGGCAACATTTATGCGAATGAAGCTTTGTTTCTCGCAGGTATTAACCCAAAACGTCCTGCTGGAAAAATTTCTAAGACCAAGTATGACAAACTTGTACCGAGTATCAAAAGAATCTTGAAAGAGGCAATTGCGGTCGGCGGGACAACATTACGAGATTTTACCAATAGTAGTGGTGAGCCAGGTTACTTTAAACAATCTCTTAATGTATACGGAAGAGGAGGCGAAAATTGTATCCGCTGTAACAACGAATTAAAGGAAATTCGACTCGGCCAACGTAGCACAGTCTATTGCACTCGGTGTCAGAATTAGAAATTATTTATTTAGCATTTATCGCCGCAGCCACAGCTGGATGAACAAAATTAGAGATGTCACCTCCAAGCAATGCGATTTCTCTAACCAAGGTAGAAGAAATATAAGAGAGATGTTCAGCTGGAGCTAGGAACACAGTTTCAATAGAAGGATCTAGCACTCTGTTCATTCCTACTAGTTGGAACTCATATTCAAAGTCGGCCACAGTTCTTAAGCCACGAAGAATTATGTTTGCTCCTCTTTGACTAACAAAATCCGTTAATAAGCCTTCAAAAGATGTGACCTCAACATTCTCTAAACCAGCTAATACTTCTTTTGCTAATTCAACTCGCTGGTCCGTTGGCAAGTTGTTGCCTTTTTGTGTATTAGTTCCAACAGCCACGATAATTTTGTCAAAAAGGCCTGCGGCCCGCTGAACTAGATCGGTGTGGCCGTTAGTAATAGGATTGAAAGTCCCCGGATATATAGCAATTTTAATACTTTTCATTTAATTCGTTACCCTAGCTTGAAAGGCATAATAGCGAATTGATATAGCTTGCTCAATCAGCTGACCAAATAGTTTAACAATTGGGTCTCAAGCCACCTCTCTCGGTATCCCGCGATAAAGCCTACATGCCCTCCTGCGCTATTAAGCTGTAGTTGAATATTGCTGTTTAATGATTCGGGAAGGGGAACAGATTTACCCGGAATCAACGGGTCGTCTTTGCTTTGAATTAACAAGGTCTCTGTTTTTATACTAGACAAAAAGTTCAGACTGCTACATTGTTCATAATAATCTAAGGCGTTTTTAAATCCATTGAGTGGAGCTGTCACAAGTTCGTCAAATTCCCAGATATTGCGTAGTCGTGAAAAATCACCAAGGTTTTCAAGTAAGGATAGCTCTTCAATTTGCTTTCTTTTTTGGAACAATTCCATTTTAGTTTTCAAATCACCGACCAAGCGCTGGACGAAGTATTTCCCATATAATTGGCTCATTCCCGATAGCATTGCTTTAGAGCATTCCCCTAATGAAAAAGGAGTGGAGATTGCAGCCGCTTTGACTACTTTATGATGCTCCTGAATCTCCCCTAACCATTTTAGTAATACGCTTGCCCCCAGAGAGTAACCAATGCATGCGAATTGTTTATTAAAATACTTTTCACACAGTTTTGAAAATACCTCGTTTACGTCTGCTGATACGCCCGAATGATAAGCCTTGGCCTTTCTATTTATTTCGCCACTGCACCCTCTAAAATTCATTGCTACAGACGAAATATTGTTTTTTGAAAGAAAACGTTGTAACGACAATACATAGGACGACTTTGAACAGCCGCAAAGGCCATGGAGAATAAAAACCGTAACAGGACTTGCCTCATATTTGTTTGGTGCATCCGCTGACCAGTCTAAGTCAACGAAATCCCCATCTTCCAGTTCGATTCTTTCTCTTGATTGCCTCACTACATCAGAGGGAGAAAATTTTCTATAAAGAGTTTGAGAATGTCCTTCAGGAAGCCACCATGCAGGGTGAAATTTATCTAGTACTACGCCATGTGTCATTCTTTGTTTAATCCTGTCTGATGAAAAGATAGAAGTAAACATTGCCTGCTTTCTTTTCTTTTGCCTGAATCCAGTTTTTAGGAATTTGTATTTCAGAAATTGTGATAGAGGATTCCATATATAAGTAGCAGCCTTTGGCAAGCAAATCGGATTCCTCAAGTGCAGCACAACTCGAGGCCATTAATTCTTCAGTGAAAGGCGGATCAAGAAATACGATATTGAAAGGCGGAACTACTTTTGCCGATGCGATCCAATCCAACGCGTTCGCTTGGCAAACTATCCCTTTGGGAAGGTTTAGCAATTCCAGATTTTCTTGTAAGGCCTCCGCAATTCTTCGATCTTTTTCGATGAAAACAACCTTGTTAGCCCCACGCGATAATGCCTCTAGTCCCAAGACGCCACTACCAGCAAACAAATCCAAACAGCTAGAATCTGCGACCTCATTTTGCAACCAGTTAAATAAGGTTTCTCTAACTCGGCCTCCCGTGGGGCGAATTGCTTTACTTGAAGGAAATGAGAACTTACGTCGGCGTAAGTGGCCGGAAATTATTCGAACTGAATTTGCAGGTTTTTTCATTGCTTACAATCCAAGCACAATCTATCGCTTGAGGCAAAGAAACACTTCTTCTTCAAACAGTTTGGAACTTCTACTACCCGCCGCTATCCGTTATCGCATAAACTAAGTAGGTGTTAGCATAGCCCTCTAAAAAGGTAGTTGTAATCGCAGTAGTTTTTAAAAAAAGTATCTATGTTTGGATTCAGCAAAAAAGCAAAAGATGTGAGCCAAGCCGAAGCCCGCCCGATGCCGGAGAAGCCCGCAGAGACCGGCCTTTTGGGTCGACTAAAACAGGGGCTCGCAAGAACCAGGGTCAAGTTGGGTAATGGGCTAGGTGCGCTGGTGCTTGGAGAAAAAGAGATCGATGCTAATCTATTTGATGAAATAGAGACTCAACTTCTTTCTGCGGATATTGGTATTGACGCAAGCAATCAGATTATTGGTAATCTAAAATTAGAGCTTGCCCGTAAACAACTGTCGGACCCTACGATATTAATGGCTGCTCTTCAGGAAGAACTCGCTGAAATATTGAAACCTTGCTCTTTGCCTTTAGAAATTGATCTCGAAACTAAACCCTTTGTGATTCTAACAGTCGGAGTTAACGGCGTCGGAAAAACTACTACTATTGGTAAGCTTACCAAAATATTTCAAAATCAGGGTTTAAGTGTGATGCTGGCTGCCGGCGACACTTTTAGGGCTGCGGCGGTGGAACAATTACAAGCATGGGGAGAGAAAAATAACGTTCCAGTTATCGCTCAGTCTTCTGGAGCTGACAGTGCATCGGTCATATTCGATGCGTTCCAGTCCGCTAAAGCACGGCAGGTTGATGTGCTTATTGCGGATACTGCGGGAAGGCTCCATACAAAAGACAACTTAATGAGTGAGCTTGAAAAGATTGTACGTGTTCTGAAAAAACAAGATGAACGACTGCCTGACGAAATTTTACTTGTATTGGATGCAACAACTGGCCAGAACGCTTTAAGTCAGGCAGAAAGCTTTCATGCTGCAACTAATTTAACTGGGCTAGTTCTTACTAAACTCGATGGTACTGCAAAGGGTGGAGTTGTGTTTGCCATTGCAAAAAAAATGCAGTTGCCGATTCGCTTCATAGGCATCGGTGAGCAAGTAGATGATTTAAAACCCTTTGATGCAAAACAATTTGTTTCTGCACTTTTTTCTGAGTAGCAATGTGCGCCGAGATTAAATCTGACTGTGATTAGCTTTGATAAAGTCTCTAAGCAGTATATCTCTGGTCAATGGGCACTAGCGAGCGTGTCTTTCGAAATTGACAAAGGGCAAATGGCTTTTGTCACAGGTCACTCTGGTGCGGGCAAAAGCACCTTGTTAAAGTTGGTCTTGGCAACAGAAAAATGTTCCTCTGGGCATGTGGTTGTGAATGGCACGGACCTAAATCACATTCGTAAACGTGAAATACCCTTTTTCCGCCGACGTATTGGCATGGTGTTTCAAGATCATCAATTACTAAATGATCGCAGTGTCGCAGACAATGTCGCTCTGCCCCTAGACATCAGCGGCTTTAGCAGAAGTGATGCGCGACGGCGCGTACGTGCTGCTTTGGACAAGGTGGGCTTACTCGGCAAGGAGAAACAATTCCCAGCTGCACTTTCTGGCGGAGAACAACAAAGAGTTGGGATAGCTCGAGCTGTAGTTAACAGACCAAGCATTATTCTGGCCGATGAGCCAACAGGAAATTTAGACCCAGAGCTTTCTATGGAAACTATGGAGGTTTTCGAGCAATTCAAAAACGTAGGTGTAAGCCTTTTGATTGCCAGCCATGATATCTCTCTGATTAATCGCATGGATTGCAGGACGTTGATTCTAAATGGGGGAGCACTAATAGGCGATACAGGGCATGGGGAACTTTCTTGAGCGACAAGGCTTCGAATACAAGACGTCACGAAAATCCATCAAACTTCACAAAGCTGCTGCGAAATCATCGAAAAGATGCCAGAAGAAGCTTAGCTCGCATGTTTTTCTCGCCCCTTTCAAGCACCATGACCGTAATTGCAATCGCAGGCGCATTGCTGCTGCCTTCTCTGCTTTTTGCCTTCAACACTAACATCACAACACTACTAGCTGAGTTTCAAAATAATGCACGCATCGTTTTATACCTTACGAGAGACACAAGCGACTCCCAAGCATTAGAAGTTAGTAATAGCTTACTAACTTCTAATGCTATAGATAGCGTGGACTTCATATCAAATGAAGAGGCTTTACTAAGCTTCAGTGAAGCAGCCGGGTTTTCTCAAATTGTGGCGGACCTCGAGGCTAATCCATTGCCAGCGAGTATTGTAATTACTCCTAATCTTGCTGGGCTGGCAGGCCTGGACCAGCTGGCGGTGCGTCTCGATCAAATGCCAGAAGTTGAACTGGTTCAAGTTGACAGTTTGTGGTTAAGAAGGCTCGCAGCAATTTCCGAACTGATTGTACTTGCGGCTCAGGCTTTGGGGCTTGTAGTCCTACTGTGCCTTTGTTTTATCATCGGCAATACAGTGCGCTCGCATATTGAAAACCGCAGAGACGAAATTAAGATCATAAAACTGGTTGGTGGTACCCACAGTTATATAGCCAGGCCTTTTCTCTATACAGGGTTATTCTATGGTTTGCTGGGCGGACTTCTTGCCAGCCTGCTGCAGGCCACGATATTCCTGAGCTTCCGTGACCCCTTGAATGAAATCTTCAGTCTTTACGACAGTAGCTTTACCTTGCCATTGCTCGCCCCTGCCATGCTAATTACACTAGCTTTCGGCGGTGCATTAATTGGCTGGCTTGCGGCTATCATCTCTGCATATCGATATATTAACGCGATAAGTACGTAATCTGGGGCTTTACAATTGTTGTCAATACTGGAAAATGCCCGTCCCACTTTAATATTTCGACTTGAAAAGCGAATTTGGTGCCCCAACCTTTAGCACATTGGTTAAAAAAGATTTCGGCAGGCACTGGCGCCTTACTGAGAGCTGAGGGAAACATTCCCACAGCCCAATAAATCCGGGCTTAAGCATCGATCGATAAATGGCGAAATGAGCAACAAAGTGCTAGAATAGGTCGCTGTCAAATGCATCAAACTAGTAAAGCGTTAAACAAATAGAGGTTTAGCTAAAGTAGCTATAGACACAGATATGAGCACTGGAAAGAATTTACAAGCTATTGGTCCAACCACTCCGGGTCGCGATTTAACAGCCTACATTTCGTCTGTTAACAGCATTGCTGTGCTGACTCCTGAGCTGGAAAGAGAGCTTGCTAAACAGTACTACTACGATGACGATGTCGATGCTGCTCGCCAATTAGTAATGGCTCACTTGCGCTTTGTTGTGCACATGGCCAAAACTTACTCTGGTTATGGGCTCTCTCAGGCTGACCTGATTCAAGAAGGTAATGTTGGATTGATGAAGGCTGTTAAGCGCTTTAATCCAGAAGTCGGTGTACGTCTTGTATCTTTTGCAGTCCACTGGATTAAAGCGGAGATGCATGAGTATATTTTACGCAACTGGCGCATAGTAAAAATTGCAACTACCAAAGCTCAAAGAAAACTTTTCTTTAATTTGCGTAGCTCTAAAAAGCGTCTTGGTTGGTTAAACAATGCTGAAGCAGAAGCGGTTGCCGAAGATCTAGGCGTAGATGCGAAAGTCGTTCGGCAAATGGAGGGTCGTATGAGTTCTTACGACACTTCTTTCGATGCCGAACTAGACGGTGATGACGAAGCAATTTATCGCGCTCCAGCTTACTACCTGGAAGACCAAGGTTCCGATATAGCAGCTAATGTAGAAGATGCTCAGTGGGAAAAAGTTACTAATCATAACTTAAGTTTAGCAATGAATGAGCTTGATGAACGTAGCCAAGACATTCTTAAAAGCCGATGGTTAGGGGATGAAAAATCAACTCTGCATGAGCTGGCTGGAAAATACGGAGTGTCGGCTGAACGCATTCGTCAATTAGAAAAGAATGCAATGAACAAGATTAAGGCTCACATGGCAGCATGAGAGTGAAATAAGCACACAGAAGCCGCGCAAGGGTCGCGGCTTTTTTTTGTCAATGAATTGCCTACAGTGTCTAGTCATGTCAAAACTCTTACTAATACTTGCCGCCGCAAACGGATTTATCGCTGTCAGTCTTGGCGCTTTTGGTGCCCATGGCCTGGAGGAAATGTTAACTGCAGACTTGCTGGATACATTTCAAACTGGGGTTGAATACCATATGTATCACTCACTCGCGCTAATCGGAACAGCAGCGCTGGCAATTCAATTCCCCAAAGAAAAATTACTCAGACTAAGCGGATTTCTTTTTCTCCTAGGTATACTCTTCTTCTCCGGGAGCTTATATGCACTTGCGCTATCCGAACTTCGTTGGTTGGGGGTTATAACGCCAATTGGTGGAGTATTCTTTCTCGCTGCTTGGGCAAGCTTGTTACGGTGTGCCTTTAAGCTAAAAGTTAACCACTAGAGTCTTTTACATGGCTGTCATCAGTAAAGATGATCCAAAATGTGATGAGACATTTTTCTAGAATAGTTAAAAAACTCTAAAGATATCTACGGTGAGCCTCTTGGCTTCGAATTCTTCCGACAACAAACATAGACCCGTACGCAGCTACGTTATTCGCTCTGGGCGGCTTACAGAGTCTCAGCGCAAAGCTATTGCATCCTATTGGGATGACTATGTTGTTGAATTTTTACCTCAGCCCTTAGATCTCAATTCTCTGTTTCCACAGATTGCTCCAGTGAGTCTGGAAATCGGCTTTGGAATGGGGTCTTCTTTGTTAACTATGGCGCAGCAATCTCCAGAAAAAAATTTCCTCGGTATAGAGGTTCACAGACCTGGCATCGGCAAAGTACTGCATGAAATAGAAAGCCTAGGGATAAAAAATTTGAAATTAATCTGCCAAGACGCGCAAGAGGTAATCGACGAAAACATACTTGATAACACCATCGAACGTATTCTTATTCTTTTCCCAGATCCCTGGCCTAAGAAACGTCATAATAAACGGCGCTTGGTTCAACCTGAGTTTATTGAAAAGCTGTCTACCAAATTGCAACCTGAAGGTCTTCTTCATTTGGCGACTGACTGGCAGCCCTATGCGGAGCATATGATGGAAGTCCTTGAAGCTAATGCTGGCTTGCAAAACCAAAATGGAGCGGGAAATTATTCGCAAAGCCCTGAACGACCCCGGACAAAGTTTGAAGCACGAGGCGAGCGTCTCGGGCATGGGGTATGGGATCTTTTATATCGTAAATCTTTCGCTTAGTGCTTAATCAAACCAAAATCGATGCTCGTGGTCTTTTAACCACTGGATGTAGTCCTCATAATTTGGACAAATAGATTCAACTAAGTCCCAGAATCGTCGTGAGTGATCCATGTGAATCAAATGACAGACTTCGTGGGTAATCATGTAGTCGATGATGCTATAAGGGGCTAGCATAATTAACCAGTTGTACTGAATAATTCCTTGAGACGTACAGTGGCCCCACTTTGATTTCGTTTTTCTTAGTTTTATTTCAGTGACTTTCTGGTCAACTCCGATAACCTGGGCCAAACCTCTGGCTCGAGGCAAAATGTACTCACTGGCTTTGTCAATCAGATATTCTTCTACCTGAATTTTTGCCTTAGCGGCGTTGAGTTTATGCCCTTGAATAATGAACTTGTCACCATTAACGAGTATTCGCTGTTTACGCCCTTCTTTAAATACAATTGTCAGTTCGCGAGCGCGATAGAAGATTGTGGCGCCTTTCTCAATTCTAAGAATTTCCTGTTCTAAGAGTCTTTCTTCGTGCAAGCGTTCCTGAATCCAATCATGATTATTTCCAATGAATTCGTTAACTTCAGCTGTAGAGGCTCGATTTGGACAACGTACCACTACTTTCTGCTTTTTGATGTAGAGAGCCAGAGTTTTGCGCTTGCTCCGCAACACTTCGCATTGAAGCGGTTGGCTAATTTGCGTCGTTCCAACGCCAATATTTAAAGGGATTACTTTTGATCTTGCCATTTTGGCTTAATTTTTCCTTGCGATGAGGCTGGCAATCGCTCTATCAGGATCGCCTTTTACGCCTTCAAAATAATTAATTACTTCCCAATCATTAAATACCTCCAAAAGTTCGTTCTTCATAAGAAGATAGTCTGGATTGGTTGGTCTCCCGTATTTCGGTTGTTGCACTGTGAATGTCTCGTAAAAGATAAGCCCCGCTTTAGCAATTATTTGTTTTATTTCGGGCATTAATGGACGATGTAAGTAATTGAATACGAGCACTGTATCAAAACACTGACCTAGTAACGGGCTTACCTCAACCTGCTCTAAGTTCATTTTCCAACATTTCGCATCCGCCATAGAATTTTTATTATTTAAATTCTCTTGTTTTAAGCATTTAATAGACTGGGCAACGCTTTCTAGTGCTACTTCATCCTTGTCTACAAACGTCACCGGGATGCTATTTTGAAGTAAATATAGACCGTTTCTACCTTTGCCGCAGGCTAAATCAAGCACACCATCGCCTCTGATCGAGTTTTTAATCAGCGGCAGATTCTTAACCAATAGCTCTGAAGCGCTGGCAATTGAATGTGGCATAGATTACCGGATAATAAGCAGAAAGACTGCAGCTAAAGCAATGCGTAAAATAAGTGAATCTTTTTCAGTGCACAATATCTTTAGGAGAAATATCTTTCAGTTAGTCCGCATAAAGCTACATTTATGTAAACACCATGATTAACTTCTTATATTTTTGCTCTACATGACAAAGAAACCCCAAGCTAAAGACCACATCTTTGCAAAAAACATGCTGCCGGGCGATTTCATTTTCGATGAAAAAGTTGCTGGCGTCTTCGAAGATATGATTAACAGATCAGTGCCGGGCTATAGCGCCATCATTGCCATGATCGGAGTATTGGCAGAGCGTTACTATCAGAAGGGTTCAATAATTTACGACCTTGGTTGCAGCTTGGGAGGAGCAACATTCTCAGTATTTGAGCGATTAAAAGGTCAAGGGTGTTCAATAGTCGCTATTGATAACTCTATTGCCATGCTAGAAAGATTGGCTACTAAGCAACAGAAATTCGAAGGAGCGAATTATTGCATTGAAAGTCGCTGCGAAAACATTCAGGTAGCACAAATAGAAAATGCCTCTGTGGTAATTCTAAACTTTACACTGCAGTTCGTCCCACCTGAAGATAGAGCGGCACTAATCGAGAGAGTTTTCAAGGGCATGAATAGCGGGGGGGTTCTTATCATATCAGAAAAAATTATTTCGCCAGATAATCATCTCAATGAGCTGTTTATAGAGCTATATCATCAATTCAAAGAGAATATGGGTTACAGCAAGCTAGAAATTAGCCAAAAAAGATCCGCTTTAGAAAATGTCCTCATTCCTGAAACTCTCGACTCACATAGAGCGCGAATTTTACAAGCAGGTTTTAGCTCGTTTGAAGTTTGGTTTCAGAGTTTAAATTTCGCCTCAATGGTCGCAATAAAGTAATCACTATTTATGGACTACAGCGCCCTCAAGGAACTACTCACCGAAACCAAATTAGAGCCGCTAACAAGCTTCATTGAGAGCGATTATCTCGATCAACTAAAATACGGCGATTTTCCGAGGTGGAGAGAACTGCTAGGAAAATTTCCAGCGGTAAATATTACTTCTGTTCAGCTTGGCGATATCATCAAGTTTGGGGACAATAATGATTTAGACCAAGAAAAACTTGCTGTTATTAAATCTTTGCTGCAAGAAATGATTCCCTGGCGCAAAGGTCCTTTCAATGTGTGCGGAATCTCTATTGATTCAGAATGGCTTTCCAACCTGAAATGGGCGCGGCTATCAAAAGAGCTGCCTCCCTTGGAAGGTAAAAAAATTCTGGATATAGGCTGTGGAAATGCTTACTACGGGTTTCGCATGTTGGATCAAAAGCCTGAATTCGTTATCGGAATAGACCCCCACCTAGCCTATATTGCTCAGTTCTGGGCTTTAAAGCATTTCGTGCCCCATTTACCGATTTATGCACTGCCCTGTGGATTAGAGCAATTTCCTGGGTCTCTGCATGGTTTCGATGTTGCTTTTTCGATGGGCGTTATATATCACCGTCGCTCGCCCATTGATCACCTACAACAGTGCAAGCAATGCCTGGCACCTGGTGGCGAGCTGGTGCTTGAAACTCTTTATGTTGATGGTCCTGCTGGTTATTCACTCACTCCCCTGAAAAAATATGCTCGTATGTCGAATATATGGTTTGTTCCCAGCATTGGTACATTAGAAAATTGGTTAACTCGATGTGGCTTTAAAAATGTGAGAATAATTAATAAATCAATTACAAAAAACAAGGAACAACGAAAAACTGAATGGATGCCATTTGAGTCACTTAAAGACGCTATTGATATAGACGACGCTTCGAAAACAATCGAGGGATTGCCAGCACCAAAGAGAGTTGTCATTATTGCAAACGCGCCTGCATAATATTTATTAAAAGGGGTCAAGCCTCCTTTAATTAGCAACTAAATAGCCATTGAAACTAATTGCAATCGCAGTGACACATCTTTTTGAATTCACTCTATGCTTTCGGTTTAAAACAATTTAAAAACCACCAACCTTAATTGAGTTGACGTGCCCCCCTAATTGCGTTAGTTATACTTATAACATTCATATAGTGTCAGCTATAATTCTATACATTAATAAATAACAGAGAAAAAAGATGGCCAGACCTCTTCGAATTGAATTCCCAGACGCTGTTTATCACGTTTCTAATTACAGCTTGGATAATCAACGTGTATTTCCTTCGGCTAAATATTACGATGCCTTTCTTGAAGGCTTAGGTGAAACTTGCTCTCGACTAAACGTTGAGGTTCATGCGTTTTGTTTACTGCGAGATCAGTATCATTTGATAGTTAAAACTCCTGAAGCAAACTTATCACGCTTCATGCGACAGATTGATGGTTTGTATACTCAACAATACCAGCGAATGAAGCGCAGTGAAGGCTCATTGTTTAGGGGTAGGTATAAGGCAGTTTTAGTCCAGCCTGAAAAATACTTGTTGCCACTTTCTCGTTACATCCATTCGAAAGTTAAAACCTCAGATTTGAATCACTATCCTTATAGCAGCTATACACACTTTACTCGGAAAGCGCAGCCCGCAAGCTGGTTCAACCGTAACGACACACTTAAGCAGCTTAGGGTTGCTCATGCTAAACGGGGTGCAACGTACAAAAAATATGTTGCTGCTGGGGTTGATGATGAGTTAGCGCATTTTTATGGAAAGAAAAATCTTTCCTCGGTCATGGGCGATACCAAATTCAGGAAAAGCGCGCAACGGAAAAAATCTGCGACTGCAGTACGAGGGGTATCTCGTGGCGCAAATGCTAAATGGAGACCGTCATGCAAACAAATTATTTCAGCCGTGGCGAAGCAGTTTAAAGTTTCCGAAGCTAGTATTTATAAAGCTGCTCGTGGCCCGGGCTCTAAGAATGTGCCTCGCTGGGTCGCGATGTACCTTTGTCAGGAATTGTCGGCGGTTACTCTGCAGTCGATTGCAAAACTGTTCAAATTAAAACGTTATGGAACAGTTTCTACTACGGTAGGAAAACTTAAAAATGAATTTGAGGAAAATCCAGAGGTATTGGCCATTGCTGAAAAGCTCACGAGGCGCTTGAGCAAAGGCAAATAAATAGTCCCACTAAAAACGCTACACAATAAAAAAGCCGATATCTTAAAAATACCGGCTTTTTTATTGAATTAGTTAAAACTATTTAATCTTGGATTCTTTGTAGACAACATGCTTACGAACCACTGGGTCGTATTTCTTGATTTCCATTTTATCTGGCGTGGTGCGCTTATTTTTGTCTGTGGTGTAGTAATGGCCTGTGCCAGCACTTGATACCAATTTAATTTTATCTCTCATTACTTTCTACCTACTGTCTCTTAGACTTGAGCGCCTTTAGCGCGTATATCTGCTAGCACAGCGTCAATGCCTAATTTGTCGATAATACGCATCCCCTTTGTGGATAGGCGCAATTTTACAAAGCGCTTCTCCGATTCCACCCAAAAACGATGAGAATGAATATTTGGCGAAAATCTACGACGCGTCCTATTGTTCGCGTGTGAAACATTATTTCCTGTAACTGGCTTTTTGCCGGTTACCATACAAACCCTAGACATTTTTCTGCCTCGTACTTTCGAATACTTTGAATTGCTTAAACCTGGGAGCAATCAGTGAAATCTATCCCGGGCTAAAAAAGAGCTGCGTTTTATACCAAAACACCTCCCTAAAAGCAAGGCACTCTCTAAAATGTTCACTTTAAAACATACTGGATCATTCCACTCCCATCCCTTTATTTACGTCGTGTCCAAGCGCTTTCACAAGAGCGCGATCCAACAGTAAAACCAATTCGTTCGCGCCAATAACTATATGGCCGAACAAACACATCAATCAAACCTAATACTAGTTAGGATCTTATAGTAATAACGGTATCTAGCTCTGTTCCAACCGGCCAGAAGGGTTGCTGCGAACGAAAATTATTGCCACTGCATTCAGGGCAATATAGCGATCAACGCTTCTCGGGGGCAGAAAGCAACATCATCAATCGCGTTTTTGAATAATTCTTTAAACCCTAAAACCTCCTGCTTAGAATTCAGAAAGGTCGCTCCGCAAACATCAAGATCGCAATAACGAAAACGAGAATATACAGAGCTCTTCATTTTAGCACTTAAAGTAAGTACTAACTTATACTTAAAGCCCTGTAAATTATAGCTTTAGCTAAGTTTGTTAATTGCTTTAAAGTATCCTAAGTTTGCTGGTATTGTTACGTAAATGCGCTGATTCTCTTGCTTTTAGGTCTGAATTTAATCGACAAAAGGTTGTCTTTTACAAATTACTTTCTTTATGTAATCGCTATTAAAAGCTAGTCTCTTGCACAGAAAGTACCCTAATTTGTCTGCAAATTGATTCAATCTAAGCTTGCTGCTAGTCTAGCTCTCCCACTAAGAAACCAGATTTTTCAGCGGTTCCCATGTTAAGCCTCACTAACAAACGCATACTCCTTGGTATCACGGGCGGCATAGCTGCCTATAAATGCGCCGAGCTAACACGGCTTTTTTCAAAAGCGGGCGCCGAGGTAAGAGTGGCGATGACAAAAGCGGCAACCGAATTTATTACGCCATTAACTATGCAGGCGCTGTCAGGCAATCGAGTTTCACTAGATTTACTCGATACTAATGCTGAAGCCGCAATGGGGCATATCGAGTTAGCTCGTTGGGCTGACCTAGTTCTCATTGCACCAACCACTGCAGACTTTATTGCGCGAGTCAGTCATGGCCAGGCAGACGATATCCTCACCACTCTAGTCCTTGCAACTCCAGCGCCAATCGCTATCGCACCAGCAATGAACCAAGCGATGTGGTCAGATTCTGGCACCCAAGCAAACCTCAGCAAACTTTCTGATCGCGGTTACCACATCTTTGGCCCAGCATCAGGTGAGCAAGCCTGTGGAGATGTTGGCCCCGGTCGAATGCTGGAACCTAAACAACTGCTAGAACACTGTGGAAACCTCTTTGATGTTGGTCGGTTTGCTGGTATGCGATTGCTGATTACCGGCGGTCCAACCCGAGAAGCTATCGACCCTGTTAGGTTCATAAGCAATCACAGTTCTGGAAAAATGGCCTTTGCCTTAGCACAAGAGGCTGCGGCAGCAGGTGCGCAAGTTATGCTTGTAAGTGGTCCAGTAAATTTAGCAACGCCAGATTCTGTATACAGAATTGATGTAGAAAGCGCCGAAGATATGTTAGCTGCCGTTATGGACAACATTAGCGAGGCGAATGTATTTATTGGAGTAGCTGCCGTTGCAGACTATCGACCCAAACAATTAGCACATGAAAAGATTAAAAAGGACGGTGAGGATTTAACTCTTTCCCTAATTAAGAGCCCAGACATTATTAGTAAAGTCGCGAAGTTGAGTGAAGGCCCATTTACAGTCGGGTTTGCCGCTGAAACAAATTCTATAGTCGAGAATGGCAAAAAAAAGCTTCTAGATAAAAAACTTGACCTCCTTTTCGCAAATAACGCGACCGAAACTTTCAATAGCGATTCCATATCATTGACAGCAATTACTTCTGAAAGCGAATTCGAAATTGCTACTGCAAACAAAAATGTTGTTGCGCAAGAAATTTTAAAGCTAATTTCTGAAAGAATAAAATCCAAATCATCAGAATGAACGCTATCCCTTCTTCAATTTTTCGTGCTTATGGCATCAGAGGTATTGTCAATGAACAACCCAACTTTGACAGTGTTGAGCTAATTAGCAGAGCCATAGGCAGTGAAGCACTGGCCAACGACATAAATACTCTGCTAGTGGGATTTGATGGCCGGCTCTCGAGCCCCTTACTTTCTGAGGCATTGATTAAAGGAATCGCCCGCACGGGCTGCAACGTAGTTAACTTAGGTTTAATTCCAACTCCATTGCTTTATTTTGCCACTCATACTACCGATTACGGCTCAGGTGTAATGGTGACAGCAAGTCACAATCCTGCGAATTATAATGGTCTGAAGATTGTGTTTAAGCAAACTTGTCTAGCCGATAATCAACTTCAGCAAGTTCGAGCGAGAATAGATAACGATGAGTTCAGCGCCGGCAGTGGTGAGTATCGAGAGTTAGATATAGTGGAGCCATATTTGGAGGGAGTTTCTAAGCGCATCTCATTCGATAAAAAACTTAAAATAGTAATCGATTGTGGTAACGCCGTACCTGCGACTGTCGCACCTGAATTATTTGAAAACCTCGGTTGTGAAGTTGTTCCTCTCTATTGCAAA
Source organism: uncultured Pseudomonadales bacterium (assembly GCA_964275945.1). Classification (GTDB taxonomy): domain Bacteria; phylum Pseudomonadota; class Gammaproteobacteria; order Pseudomonadales; family Pseudohongiellaceae; genus UBA9145. The sequence continues at coordinate 60,466 of CAXYEH010000010.1, read as the reverse complement.
GTTGATGGCAGCTTCCCCAATCACCATCCTGATCCAACTATTCCTGACAATCTAAAATCTCTTTCAAAAAAGGTCATAGAATGCGAAGCAGATCTTGGCATTGCCTTTGACGGTGATGGAGACCGGCTTGGCATAATTACGAATAAAGGAGAGTTTGTTGACGCCGACAAAAGGCTCATGTTGCTAGTTAATAATATTCTACCTAATTATCCTGGTGCTTCTGTAATCTTCGATGTTAAGTGTAGCAGCGCCTTGGCAAAAAAAAATTAACTCCGCCGGAGGCAAACCTGTGATGCATCGCAGTGGCCACTCTTTTATGAAACAAAAGATGCAAGAAACCAATGCACCAGTTGGTGGTGAATTTGCTGCACATATTTTTCTTAAAGACCGTTGGTTCGGGTTCGATGACGGAATTTATGCTGCTGCTCGTATTGTGGAAATTTTAAGTAGGCAGCCAAGTGATACAAATGAAGTATTTGCAAATTTCATCGATACTGTCAGCACTCCTGAAATTAAACTTGTGGTCGCGGAGGAAAGAAAATTCAAACTAATCGAAAACCTAATTCAGCTAGCTGACTTTCCGGAAGGAAGAGTAATTATGCTGGATGGGCTAAGGGTTGAGTTTGATGAAGGCTGGGGCTTGGTCCGCGCCTCGAACACAAGCCCTGCTTTACTCTTGAGATTCGAAGCGACAAACAGGGAATACTTGGAAAAGATAAAAGCATCTTTTAAAGCGCTACTTTATCTCGCAGATAATAACATTGATCTGGATTTTTAGAATTTGACATGTCATTAACAATCAGCAGTGCAGAAAATATAGCGAAAGTTTTGACTGAAGCTCTCCCTTATATCCAAAAATTTACTGGAAAAACTATTATTGTTAAATATGGTGGCAATGCCATGGTTGACGAGGCTTTAAAACACAGCTTTGCTCGCGACATCGTGTTAATGAAGTTGGTAGGAATGAACCCAATAGTAGTCCATGGAGGCGGACCACAAATTGGAATGGTGTTAGAGCAATTGAATATTGAATCCAAGTTCATTGATGGCTTGCGGGTTACCGATAGTCAAACGATGGATGTTGTCGAAATGGTACTCGGCGGCCTAGTCAACAAAGAAATTGTCACTCTGCTGAACAAGAATCAAGGCAAGGCCGTTGGAGTTACTGGAAAAGATGGTAATTTGATCACAGCGAAGAAGCTCAAACTGTGCCGAAAAGGAACGAAACTAACAGATGAAATTATCGATATTGGCCATGTAGGTGAAGTTGTTACTATTAACACTGAAGTATTGGAGGTCATGAAGGATAGTGACTTCATTCCTGTCATTGCGCCAATAGGCACTGATGAGACAGGTGCTAGCTACAATATCAACGCAGATTCCGTGGCCGGAGAAATTGCCAAAGTACTGGGGGCTGAAAAACTAATTCTGTTAACCAATATTGAAGGCATTAAAGACAAAAAAGACAACGTGCTTACTGGCCTGAGTGTTGAGCAAGTTGCCAAGTTAATTGCCGATAAAACCTTACATGGTGGCATGCTACCGAAAGTTCAATGTGCCATTGAAGCAATCAAAGGTGGAGTTCACAGTGCACACATTATTGATGGCAGAATTGAGCATGCTGTTTTGTTAGAAATCTTCACTGACCAAGGAATAGGGACGTTAATTACTGGTAATGGATTTAAGCAGAAGAAAGCGGTAATTTAAAATTCAGTAATAATGTAAAAGCGTAAAACTTAACCACAAACAGAAAAAATGGATACTATTCTCGATGGAAACTAGCGTCAAAACATCGCGTAAAGACCAAATACTTCAGGCTTTGGCTCGCATGCTAGAATCTTGTCCCGGCGGGCGGATTACAACTGCAGCCCTCGCGAAAGAGGTGGGTGTATCGGAGGCTGCGCTCTATAGACATTTCCCGAGCAAAGCAAGAATGTTTGAGGGCTTAATAAAATTTATCGAAGAGACACTTTTCCAGCGGATTTCCCGGATCTTAATTGAAGAGTCCGGGGCAGAAATTCGTTGCCAAAAAATTCTAACATTGTTGCTAACCTTTTCTGACAAAAACCCTGGCATGACTCGCTTGCTTACCGGCGACGCTTTAACGGGGGAGACTGAACGCCTGCGGGAGCGAATAGCGCAGTTCTATAGCCGGATCGAGGCGCAATTAAAGCAGGTATTGCGAGAAGCGCAGATTCGCGAAAATTTAAAACCAACTACTTCGCCAGCAGCCCTAGCGAATTTATTGTTAGCTTCCGCGGAAGGCAGGCTAGTGCAATTCGTACGTAGTGAATTTAAACAATCGCCACTCGAAAATTGGGACACTCAATGGGAGTTCCTAAGTAAAGATCTATTAACACCTTTTACGGCACCAGCTTCTGGAACTGTTGTTTGATATTCTGAGAATTCTTTATTATCTCAAAAAGCCTGGGAATCTTTTACCGCTCAAACCTGCATACACAGAATTACTTTCAGATTCCAAATTCCTGTCGATACTTTGTAACTGCGGCTAAATGTTGTTGCAGCAAGTTATCACTCGCTGCTTCGAGAAAATTGATAATATTTTGTAGGTTAATTATATTTACAACTTTGATCTGATAGTTTTCTTCAATTTCTTGTATAGCCGAAAGCTCTCCGGTTCCTCTTTCCTGTCGATCCATTGCTACTGCTACTCCACTTAGCTCAGCCCCATTGGCATGTAAAATTTCCATAGCCTCCTTGATTGCAGTCCCGGCCGTGATGACATCATCGATTATCAAAACCTTACCTGAAAGTTCCGCGCCGACGATAAGGCCGCCCTCACCATGATCTTTTAATTCCTTTCGATTAAAACTAAAAGGTTTATCCACCCCATGATTATCAACAAGGGCTATCGATGTAGCTGCAGCTAAGGGAATTCCTTTGTAGGCAGGCCCAAACAAGACATCAAATTGTTGATTGGAATTAGCGATTGCGGCAGCGTAGCACTTAGCCAAGAACGCTAACTTGCGACCAGTATTGAAAAGCCCAGCATTAAAAAAATAGGGGCTCACTCTCCCAGACTTTAAAGTAAATTCGCCGAATTGCAGAATCTTATCTTTAATAACAAATTCTAAAAACTCTGATTGGAAATCTTGCATCATGTTTCCTAATAAAATTAAACTGGAGTACCTAGTGCTCCGTGCTGCTTACTAATTAGTGTTTGAATTCCTGCCTCTGCGAGACCTATCATTTCCTGCAATTGCCTATAAGAAAAATCGCCGTCTTCACCAGTGCCTTGAATCTCAATGAAACCACCAGATTCTGTCATAACAACATTCATGTCAGTTTCAGCGGAAGAGTCTTCGATATAGTCTAGGTCGAGTATCGCTTTACCCTGGCGAATTCCTACAGATATCGAGGCGATCATTTGCTTAAATGGAGATTCCATAACCATGCTCTTCGACAACATATAACTTATCGCGTCATGCAAGGCGACACATCCACCCGTTATTGACGCTGTGCGTGTTCCACCGTCAGCCTGAATCACATCACAATCGATCTTGATGGTATGTTCTCCAAGGGCTTTTAAATCAACAGCAGCACGCAGAGAGCGGCCAATTAGGCGCTGAATTTCTAAACTACGACCGGTTTGCTTTCCACGGGCCGCTTCTCTATCCATCCGAGTGTTGGTGGAGCGAGGCAGCATGCCATACTCTGCAGTTACCCACCCCCGTCCCGTACCTTTTAAAAATCGAGGAACAGACGTCTCAACGCTGGCGTTACAGAGGACCTTGGTCGCTCCAAATTCTACTAATACCGAACCTTCCGCGTGCTTGGTATAGCTCCGGGTTATGTTGACGGTCCGCAAATCATTGGCGCTACGATTACTTGGGCGAGAAGGCTCTGACATCAGCTTATTAGATTCCACAAAAAAAGATGACGCGGATTATCCTTGAAAAGAGTTCCGGTTGCGAGCGCAGCAGAATTTAGATTGGTAACTGTGTTTAGGAACGTAATAAGTTAGAATGGGGGCTCTCCGAAATTGAGCTACAAATTATGACTTTCAGTATGACTGCTTTCTCCAGGCAGCAAATAGATAAGGAATGGGGCTCCCTTACTTGGGAAATACGTTCCGTAAATCATCGGTATTTAGAAATCAGTGTCAAGCTTCCGGAATCATTCCGCGGGTTAGAAAATTCAGTTCGAGAAGCTATCCGCAAAAAATTGAATCGCGGCAAAGTTGAGTGCCAATTACGATTTCAATCAGCCGAAGCTGGTCAAACAGATTTGCAAATAAATAAGGCACTCATCGAAATGCTGGTTCAAGCGAATATTGAAATTCAAAAACTGGCCAGCACTGAATCACAACTCAGTTCCGCAGAGATCTTACGCTGGCCTGGAGTCATTGTAGATCAAAATTTCGATAGTGAAATAATCGCCGCTGAAGCACTAGCTCTTTTTAAAATAGCTCTAGAAGAGTTAATTAGCTCGCGCCAAAGAGAAGGTGATGCACTTAAAGGGTTTGTAATCCAGAGAATCGTGTCGATACGAGAAATAGTTTCGAGTATCCGAGAAAAGATGCCTGAAATCATAAGCGGTCAACGAAAAAATTTGTTAGGCCGACTGGCTGACCTTAAAGCGGAACTAGAACCGACTCGCCTAGAGCAGGAGGTAGCGATACTTGCCCAAAAAGCCGACGTCGACGAAGAGCTGGATCGGCTCGACTCTCACCTAAGCGAAGTTGAAAGGGTTGTTGAATCTGCTGGGCAAAAAGGCCGTCGTCTCGACTTTCTGATGCAGGAGCTAAATAGAGAAGCAAATACTCTTTCTTCGAAATCAATTGTTGTAGATACGACCCTTGGTGCTGTCGAGTTAAAAGTACTGATAGAGCAAATGCGCGAACAGATTCAGAATATAGAATAGATTTATAAAAATATGAATTTAGGAAAACTATTCATAATAACCGCGCCTTCCGGAGCTGGGAAAACTACGCTTGTTCACGAACTGGCAAGCCAAGATAAAAACTTAAGCGTGTCAGTTTCCCATACGACGCGGCCTGCTAGAGCCGGTGAAGAAAATGGTGTTAATTACCATTTCATCGAAAAATCAGAATTCACAACGAGGCTATCGGAAGGCGATTTTTTGGAATCAGCAGAAGTCTATGGTTATCATTATGGCACCTCCCAGCTTTGGGTTAGTGAACAACTCAATAAGGGGCTCGATGTCATCCTAGAAATCGATTGGCAAGGTGCACAACAAATTCGTAAGCTCTATCCTGATACTTGTTCAATTTTCATTTTACCCCCGTCCATAGAGGCGTTAACGGAGCGATTAACAGAAAGAGCCCAAGACGATAGCGAAACCATTGATAACCGCATGCAGCAAGCCAAAGGGGTGATGGAGCACGTTGCTGAGGCTAACTTCGTCGTCGTAAATGATGATTTTCAGACGGCACTTCAAGATATTCGCGCAATAATTAGATCCCAGAGACTGATGGTCACTTCTCAGCAAAGTAATTTGAGCGACTTGCTTAGCAGCCTGATACGGGGCTAATCAGGCCTTTCTTTCGCTTACCCCTGGAAGTGATGCAATTTTGAAAGGAATTCTGTAGAATCCCCGGTCCTTTCAGGTAAGACCCAAGAGGGACTAGTAAAGTCGCAAGCGATCGAACTCAATTCAAGAAGTCATTGTTTTTGCGATTATTTCGCCCAAATTTATACTAGTTAACAATTACCCAATGGTGTTTTTAAGGTTCGGATATGGCAAGAATTACGGTAGAAGATTGTTTAGAAAACGTAGACAACCGATTTGAGTTAGTGATGGTTTCCAGCAAACGAGCCCGTCAGCTTCAAATTGGAGGTAAGGATCCCTTGGTATCGGTAGATAATGACAAGCCAACTGTCATTGCCCTTCGAGAAATCGCCGAAGGTTTTGTTAACGCCGCTATTCTTGTAGAAAAGCCAAGCGTCGAGCTGGACGACGTCGAAGAAGAGCTGGAAGAAGCTGCTGCTGCTGTCGCCGCGGTTGACAAAAAAGCTGAAATTGAAAAGGCTACTGCTGAAGATTCTGCTGGCGAAAAGGACGAACTGCCTCCATCTGAAAGCTAACCTTAAGGATTCGAGTCTTGCAAGTTGCTACTTTAGACAACATTGACTCCCTTGCCGATGGTCTTTCTAACTATCTTGGGAAAGATCAAGTAAACAGCGTACGCCGTGCTTATTTTTATGCCCAGCAGGCCCATGACGGACAATTTCGTCGAAGCGGCGATCCCTATGTTACTCACCCTCTAGCTGTTGCCTCAATTCTTAGTGAAATGCATATGGACCATCAGAGCTTGATGGCAGCCATGCTACATGACGTAATTGAAGATACCGGAATTACTAAGACAGCCATTAAATCTCAATTTGGCAACACAGTTGCTGACCTGGTCGATGGTGTAAGCAAGCTTAATAAAATCACTTTTAGTTCGCGAGCAGAGGCGCAAGCGGAAAATTTCCAGAAAATGGCCATGGCCATGGCTAAAGATCTGCGAGTGATTTTGGTAAAAATTGCTGATCGGCTACATAACATGCGTACTTTGGATGTGTTGGCACCAGATAAGCGTCGTCGTATCGCACGAGAAACCCTCGACATATATGCACCAATTGCAAACCGTTTAGGTATGAATAATGTCAGGGTAGAGTTTGAAGAATTGGGGTTTAGTGCTTTGTATCCTATGCGGGCTAATCGAATTAGTGCGGCAGTTAAACGCATCCGTGGAAATCGTAAGGAGATAGTTAGTCAGATTCAGACATCATTAGAAGCGTGTCTTGAACGTGAGGAGCTACCCGGCTGGACAACCGGCCGCGAGAAACATCTTTATAGCATTTATGAAAAAATGCGCAGCAAGCGTAAATCTTTTTCCGAGATAATGGATGTTTATGCTTTTCGAATTATTGTTGATCGTGTTGACACGTGCTATCGAGTGTTAGGCGCTGTTCACAGCTTGTACAAACCGGTTCCCGGACGCTTTAAAGACTATATCGCAATCCCTAAAGCAAACGGCTATCAATCATTGCATACAACGCTTTTCGGAATGCATGGTGTACCCATTGAAATCCAAATTCGCACCGAAGAGATGGAAGCGATGGCAAACAACGGCATCTCCTCCCATTGGCTCTATAAGTCCAGTGATGATTTGCCGAGCAACGCACATATACGCGCAAGGGAATGGGTGAATGGCTTATTGGAAATGCAAAAACATGCAGGCAACTCACTAGAGTTTATTGAAAACGTAAAGATTGATTTGTTTCCGGATGAAATCTATTTGTTCACGCCTAAGGGACAAATTTTTGAGTTACCAGCTGGTTCAACCGCCGTAGATTTTGCTTATGCTATTCACACAGACGTTGGTAATTCTTGTGTTGCCTGTCGTATAAGTCGTCGCCTCGCTCCATTAAGCGAACCTTTACAAAGTGGCCAAACCGTGGAGATTATTACTGCGCCAGGCACTCAGCCGAATCCGGCCTGGCTAAGTTTCGTAGTAACCGGCAAAGCTCGAAGTAATATCCGCCATTATCTGAAGAATCAAAAACACTCCGAATCTGTGGCATTGGGAAGAAGATTGCTCAATAAGGCTTTGGCTGGATTCGGAGCCCAGATCGATTCGGTTCCAAAAGAAAATATCGACGCAGTTTTACAGCAAACCAATTTGAAATCAGTAGAACAATTACTGGAAGAAATTGGGCTAGGCAATCGCATGTCTTACATGATCGCTCAAAGGCTCGCTGCACATGGCAATGTCTCTTCTTCTGATGAACAAACCGAGTCGGGAAACCAGGGCACTCTGGCTATTCGAGGCTCTGAAGGCATGGTCATGAATTACGCGAAATGCTGCCATCCCATTCCTGGCGACCCTATTGTTGGCCACATTAGTTCCGGACGTGGCATGGTAATTCATACTGACGATTGTAATAACATCTCAGACATCCGAGACAACCCAGAGAAATGCCTTGAAGTGACTTGGGATACAGAAGTTGAGGGAGAGTTTTCTGTCGAACTTCAAGTCGAATTGGAGAATCAGCGAGGCATCATTGCAACACTGGCCACAACCATCACAGGGGCAGAAGCAAATATTGAGAAAATAAGCACGCTCGAACGAGACGCTCGCTTTAGTATTGTTAATTTGTCGTTAAACGTAAAAAACCGTGTGCATCTAGCGAGGGTAATGAAGCGTGTACGACTTATCAAACCTGTTAGCCGCGTTACTCGAGTTAAAAGTCGCAAAGTAAAAAAGACCATAAAGAGTGCTTTAGGAGCCCATTAATGAAAGAAAAAAAAACCATTCAAACATCTAATGCTCCGGCAGCAATTGGGCCATACTCACAGGCTATTAAGAGTGGTTCTTTAGTGTTTATCTCTGGTCAAATTCCTCTAGACCCATCCTCTATGGAGCTAGTCGATAGCAGCATTAGTGAACAGTCCGAGCAAGTTTTTAAAAATTTAAGTGCGGTTGCAGAAGCAGCTGGCGGATCACTAAACGATATTGTGAAGCTTACAATTTTTCTTACTGACTTAAATGAGTTTGGTGTTGTAAATGAAATAATGGCTGCGCACTTCAACAAACCGTATCCTGCACGAGCAACAATTGAAGTAAGCGCGTTGCCGAAAGGCGCGGCCATCGAGGTAGAGGCGATCTTGTCAACCTAGATTGTCTATTCAATTCTTTCTTGTGCTTATTCTTTAAGCTAGTCTCGGGTAAGAAAAGTATCTCCTTTTAAATATTTTCATTTCTAGCGGAGCTTAATAAAAGCCCATATACTCTGCTGTAGGCCTTTTCGTTTTCAGATCTCCTTCACTGCTACCCTGACTATGACCGATCCTTCTCTGGACAAAATTCCTATAACACAATTAAAAGGGGTTGGTCCCGCTCTAGAAAAAAAGTTTAATCAGATAGGTATCTACAATGTTCAAGATCTTTTGTTCCATCTGCCTTTTCGTTATGAGGATCGAACTCGCGTTCATCAAATCGAAAATATTGAAGTAGGTGATCATGTGCAGCTTCAAGGCGAAGTCCTTTCCAATAACATTCAATTTGGACGTCGCAGAAGCCTGCAATGCATATTGCAAGACAAAACTGGCTTTATCAGCCTGCGGTTTTTTCATTTTAGTGCGGCACAGAAAAAATCTCTCTCCCCCGGCCAATTGATTCGCTGCTATGGGGAGGCAAGGCGCGGCAGATCCGGGTTGGAGATCTATCACCCGGAATATAAAATTATGCCAGATTTTAATTCCATTCCTGTTGCAGAATCATTGACTCCAGTTTATCCAACCACAGAAGGGTTGCAGCAAACCAGGTTACGAAACGTGATTTATCAAGCCCTGTCTTTGATGGAACATTCTCCTGCTGTTCAAGATTATTTACCAACTGCTATGGTTAAAAACCTGTCACTAGATAATCTTACTGATGCAGTCAAATTTCTGCATAAGCCACCAATCGAGGCGCCTTTAAGCTGGACTAGCTCAGGGGTTAATCCTGGCCAGAAGCGCTTAGCATTTGAGGAGTTACTGGCGCATCGCCTGTGTATGCGGCGGTTTCGGAATGTGTCCGATGAACAAAAAGCGCCTACGCTAAAAGCCAAAGATGAGCTGTTATCCACCTTTCTCAAAAGTTTACCCTTTACGCTGACTAATGCTCAACAAAAGACCTATCGAGAGATTTCAGACGACCTAAATGGCACCTGTCCAATGTTACGCTTACTACAAGGAGATGTTGGGTCGGGTAAAACCGTAGTCGCTGCTCTAACAGCTCTTCATGCAATCAGTTGTGGTTATCAAGTTGCCTTAATGGCTCCCACAGAAATTCTTGCTGAGCAGCACTTAACTAATTTTGGACAGTGGTTCACCCCATTAGAAATTAATGTTGGCTGGTTAAGCGGAAAAACCAAAGGCGCATCTAGAACACAGCAGCTACTTGAATTGACGAATGGTGAGTGTCAGCTACTTATAGGAACACACGCTTTGTTTCAAGATGAAGTAATCTATAAGAAGTTAGGGCTAATCATTATTGATGAACAACATCGCTTTGGTGTTCATCAACGCCTAGCGCTTCGAGACAAAGCTGCCGCTGGTGCGGTTAATCCGCATCAGTTAGTGATGACTGCAACACCGATACCTCGCACTTTGGCAATGAGCGCCTATGCCGACCTTGATAGTTCAGTAATTAATGAGTTGCCGCCTGGACGGACACCAGTGAACACTGCGATTATTTCAAGCACCAAGCGTGAAGAGGTTATCAAGCGTATAAAAATGGCGTGCGGGAAAGGGAATCAAGCCTACTGGGTGTGCACCCTCATTGAGGAATCTGATGCGCTTCAACGTGAAGCTGCGGAAGCTACTGCAGAAAAGTTGCACCGCTTGTTGCCTCTCATTAGCGTTGGCCTTATACATGGAAGAATGAAGCCGAAAGAAAAAATGGCAGTAATGGCCAAATTTAAACTTGGTGAAATTCAATTATTGGTAGCAACAACTGTCATTGAAGTGGGCGTCGATGTACCAAATGCGAGTTTAATGGTAATCGAAAACCCGGAACGATTGGGGCTGGCGCAGCTACATCAATTACGAGGTCGCATTGGACGCGGCAGTATTCAAAGTCACTGCATTCTCTTATATCAAACTCCGCTGTCCAATGCGGGCAAACAGAGACTGTCCGTTATGCGGGATAGCACCGATGGATTTTATATTGCAGAAAAAGATTTGGAGCTTAGAGGGCCAGGCCAAGTGCTCGGAACGCAGCAGACAGGGCTAATGAGCTTTCGCGTCGCGGACATAGCACGGGACGCACCGCTGCTGGATATCGTCAAAGACGCGTCAGAAACTATTCTACAAAACCATGAGGAAATAGTGGAACCCCTTATATCGCGGTGGCTGGGAGAGCGAGAACATTATGCGAATGTCTAAGGCATCTAACGCTATCGAAACCCTAAATAAATTCCCAAAATGGCCAGCCTACGATTTTTATCTACAGGTGGTTTGATTTATGCCCACAGAAAAGAATGAAATAGTAAAGCAAATTGCCGATTTTAGAATTGAGATAAATATAGTGTCATCTGATTTTCTTAGTCAAGGAAGTATCGCAGCTCGACTTTATTGGAAAGGGAAAATTCAATTTGGGATTTCTACTTATCCCAAAATCTTTTATGCTACAGATTAAAACCGGATAGTGGCTTCCCTGTAGTAGCAATCATGAAATCTTTTAGGCCAATTTGGTCAAAGTTTATTAATCATTTCCGAGCTCAATTTCCTGAGTTCTATGAGAAGCTGCCAGCACTTATAGATCTGACTAGATTGAATCGGCCGGTTGGCATATATCTATTACTATGGCCGACAATTACTGCGCTGTGGATCGCATCAGAAGGATTTCCAAGTTTTTCTCTCTTTATAATCTTTGTGCTTGGGACAGCAGTAATGCGCTCTGCTGGCTGTTGTGTCAATGACTTTGCCGATTACAATATTGATGGAAAAGTACTAAGAACTGAGCAACGGCCTCTTCCAAGAGGAGCGCTAAAGCGCCAAGACGCATTTTTATGTTTTTTTGTGTTATCCGCCATAGGTTTTTTATTAGTACTTCTAACTAATTGGAAAACTGTGCTGCTATCATTTGGAGCAGTCGCACTTATCGCGATTTATCCATTTATGAAACGCTATTCGAATTTGCCACAACTGGTCTTGGGTTTGGCATTCTCTTGGGGCATTCTTATGGCATTTACCGCGAAAATAAACGAAATCCCACAAGCTGCTTACTTATTGTTTATTGCAAATGCCTTATGGACGATTGCCTATGACACACAATACGCAATGGTAGATCGAGAATTTGATGTAAAAATAGGAGTTAAGTCTACTGCTATATTATTTGGTGACGCAGACCGCTTAATTATTGGCGTGCTACAAGGTATGTTCATCATTACATTGTGGCTGGCCGCCAGGCAGTTTCAAATGGGAACCGTATTTTATGCATCATTGGGCGTGGCATCTTTATTGCTAATTTACCAACAATATCTGATTCGTCATCGATTGCCAGGACCTTGCTTCAAGGCTTTTATCAATAATAACTGGGTTGGTGCTGTTATTTTTACTGGAACCTTTCTACATTACTTGTGAATTAACAACTGGAGTTGATTAAGAATTTCTGAGTGGTACTAGATTAATCACAAAAGGTTTCAGCGAGAGTCTTGCTTGGTTTTGAGTGACGAGTTGAGAGTCTCTCGGTAAAACCTGTTTCCTGTCAGGTTACCCGCCTGTAAACGCTTGAATCCCTGTTTGGGTTCGTCCAAGTATCAATGCATGGATATCCTGAGTACCTTCATAGGTATTCACCACTTCAAGATTCTGCGAATGTCGCATAATCGGAAACTCATCTGAAATACCGTTACCCCCCAGCATATCTCTTGACTCCCTGGCTGCGTCTAGTGCTTTTAAGCAAGAATTACGTTTAAGCAGAGAAATCAGCGCTGGTGCAAGTTTGCCCTCATCTTTCAGACGAGAGGCTTGCAAGCAACCCTGCAATCCAAGAGAAATATCCGTTTGCATTTGAGCCAGTTTTTTCTGGATGAGCTGATTTGCCGCAAGTGGTCGGCCAAATTGTTTGCGATCGAGCGTATATTGCAATGCAGTATGCCAACAAGTTTCTGCGGCACCAAGCGAACCCCAAGCTATGCCAAGGCGAGCCGAGTTTAGACAACTGAAAGGTCCGTTAAGGCCTTTTGCTAGGGGCAGTCTGTTGGCTTCCGGAACAAATACATCATCCATTACAATTTCACCAGTAATCGATGCCCGTAGCGCTAATTTACCTTCAATTTTCGGCGCACTTAGCCCTTCCATTCCTTTTTCGAGAATAAAACCACAAATGACACCATCGTCGTTCTTTGCCCAAACTATGAAAACATCAGAGATCGGCGAATTACTGATCCAATTCTTTGCGCCTGAAACGCTGTAGCCTCCGTCAACGGATTTAGCGCGCGTGTTCATGCTACCGGGATCTGAACCATGGTCAGGCTCTGTAAGCCCAAAACATCCAATGAACTCACCAGATGCAAGCTTGGGTAAGTATTTTTGTTTCTGCTCCTCAGTTCCAAATGTGTTAATTGGATGCATAACCAGGCTAGACTGTACCGACATCATTGAGCGGTAGCCGGAATCAATGGCTTCAATTTCTCGGGCAATTAGCCCGTAACAAACATAGTTCATGCCTGCACAATCATAGCCTTCAATCATGGGTCCGAGTAAACCCAATTCACCCATCTCCCTAAAAATTGCTGGATCTGTTTGCTCATTGCGATAAGCTTCACGAACACGGGGTAATAACTTATTTTGAGCATACTGTTTAGCAGTATCTCTCACCATGCGCTCTTCTTCGCTCAACTGCTCTTCTAAAAGAAAAGGATCTTGCCAATTAAATGGCACATCGTCCGCTCTGACAGACATAAGTGTCTCCTAAATACATCCAAATTCTGGTCGTTGCTATGTGCATCACTCTTAATGCTTTGCCTGCATAAGAGGGCGCGTCATTCTAGCAAATAAACAGCCCATTCTCTAAGGGTCGAATCCAACTAAACTCAAGCACCAGATCCGTATTTTTAATAGAATAGGCCGCCATGGACGTATCACACATTCTTGACTCTCTTAACGACGAACAGCGCAATGCCGTTGCGAGCCCGGCTAAAAATCTCCTAGTGCTGGCTGGCGCTGGAAGTGGCAAAACGAGAGTGTTAGTCCATCGCATTGCCTGGTTAATTGAGGCGGAGCATGTTTCTCCTTTTGCAGTGCTCGCGGTCACTTTTACTAACAAAGCAGCAAGGGAAATGCGAGGGAGAATCGAAGAGCTATTGGGCCAGTCTTATGGCGGAATGTGGGTGGGGACGTTTCATGGCCTGGCCCACCGACTTTTGCGCTCTCACTGGCAGGAAGCAGGCCTCATTGAAGATTTCCATATTCTTGATGCTGATGATCAATTACGGTTAATTAAACGGATAATCCGATCACTACGAATTGATGAAGAGAAGTGGCATGCAAAACAATGTCAGTGGTACATCAATAGCCAAAAAGACGAAGGCTTGCGGGCTATCAATATCGAACACTTCGAGGACGATTACACCAAAACCATGTTGGAGGTATATAAAGCCTACGAGGCAGCCTGCGAACGTGGCGGAATGATCGACTTCGGCGAGATTCTCCTGCGAGCTCATGAACTTTGGCTTAAGAATCCCCAAATCCTGGCCCATTACCAGAATCGCTTTCAATTCATTTTAGTTGATGAGTTTCAAGATACTAATTCAATTCAATACGCTTGGCTTAGGGTGCTTGCGGGAAGCAAAAACCAGCTGATGGTAGTTGGTGATGATGACCAATCTATTTATGGTTGGCGCGGCGCTAAAATAGAAAATATTCAGAAGTTCAATGTAGACTTTCCAGATACCGACACTATCCGCCTTGAACAAAATTATCGATCAACCTCGACCATTCTTAATGCCGCCAACAATCTAATTGCTAATAACCAAGGCAGGCTAGGTAAGCATTTGTGGACAGATGGCGCTGAAGGCGAGCCCATTAGTTTATACGAAGCCTTTAATGAACAGGATGAAGCACGTTTCATTGTAGACCGCCTACAAGATTGGTTTAATCATGGCAATCGCCGTGCTGAATCTGCTGTCCTCTACCGCTCGAATGCTCAGTCCAGAGAACTGGAAGATGCATTACTGCGGGTGGGAATGCCTTATCGAATTTATGGTGGTCACCGATTCTACGAGCGTCTCGAAATTAAGAACGCACTTTCGTATTTAAGATTACTAATCAATAGAGATGATGACACGGCCGTGGAGCGCGTCATCAATGTGCCAACCAGAGGAATTGGTGGAAGGACTATCGATACTGTTCGGGCCGTCGCAAGAGAACAAAGTTGCTCTCTCTGGCAGGCGTGCGAAAAATGTATCAATGAGTCCATTTTAACGTCTCGCGCTGCAAATGCCGTTCTCGCTTTTATGGAGTTAATCGATAAGATTGACGCAGAGTGTGCCACTATGGAGCTTCATGAAAAAGCTGAACAGGTAATTACCCAAAGCGGCCTTGTGCAGCATCATGAAAAAGAGGGCGGGGAGAAAGCAAGAAGTCGCATTGAAAACTTAGAAGAATTGGTTAACGCTTGTGGAAACTTTGATGATGCAGATATCGAAGTCGAAGAAGGTGAGGGCCTGGATCTAACTTCAAAAGTATTTTTAACAGCTTTTCTTGATCAGGCGTCCCTGGACGCAGGTGACACTCAAGCGGATGAATCTGATGACGCTGTGCAATTAATGACGTTACACTCCGCCAAAGGACTAGAATTTCAACTAGTTTTTCTTGCTGGCATGGAAGAAGGTCTTTTTCCTCACAAGATGTCTATGGAAAATTTAGCGGGTTTGGAGGAAGAACGACGTCTTTGCTATGTGGGTATTACTCGTGCAAAAAGTAAATTATATTTTAGCCACGCCGAGTCGAGACGGCTCCATGGTGACGTTGCCTTATGCAGACCTTCTCGCTTTATAAAAGAGGTGCCGAAAGAGCTTATTGAAGAGATTCGGCTAAAAACCACAATAAGTCGTTTAGGTAGTCAGCGCCACAAGGCCGGTTTGAGTATAGGTATCAAAGCCGATATTGAAGTGCCAAACACGGATATATCATTAGGTCAGCGTGTAGCCCATGGGAAATTCGGTGAAGGGGTCATATTAAACTACGAAGGTCAGGGCTCTAATGCTAGAGTGCAAGTAAACTTCGACGCAGTAGGCAGCAAATGGTTAGTGCTGTCTTATGCCAAGCTGGAAGTCCTTGGATAAATTTATTGGTTAGAAGAGCCAGAAATGAACATAATAACAACTAGATTTTTTCAAAAAAATAGCCGACATTTTGTATCAGTTTGTCTAATAATCTTCGCGAGTTGCAGTGATCAAGAACCGGTTGGCAGTCCCGATGCCCAAGCAACAACTGAACAAACCGTTTATGAGTGGAAGATGATTACTTCCTGGCCTAAAAATTTACCTGCCCTTGGTACTTCGCCTGAATATTTTGCAGACATAGTGGAAACTATGAGTAATGGGCGCATGAAAATTCGTGTCTATGGTGCCAACGAATTAGTAGGTGGTTTAGAAGTTTTTGATGCCGTATCCCAAGGTGTTGCCGAAATTGGTCATTCAGGCGCTTATTACTGGCAAGGAAAGATACCTGGCACTCCTTTCTTCTCTTCAATTCCTTTTGGTTTAACAAGTTACGAACAAGATGCTTGGCTACGATATGGTGGAGGCAATGAGCTATGGAAAGAGCTCTATGCACCTTTCAATTTAATTCCAGCACGTGGTGGTAATTCGGGCGTACAGATGTTTGGCTGGTTCAACAAAGAAATAAACTCGCTTGAAGACCTGCAGGGACTAAAAATGCGAATCCCTAGCCTTGGCGGCGAGGTTTTTAGGAGAGCTGGCGGTGTGCCAGTAACCATGCAGGTCAGCGAAGTATTTACCGCACTGCAAACTGGCGCGCTGGATGCAACCGAGTTTGTTAGCCCTTATAACGACCTCGCTGCAGGCTATCACACCGTAGCTGACTACTATTACTACCCTGGGTGGCACGAGCCTGGCTCTACTCTCGAAGCAATTTTCAATAAAGAACGATTTGAAGCGTTGCCGGAAGATCTCCAGGCTATCTTGATCACTGGAACAGAAATGATGAACCAATTGCTATTGGACGAGCTAACCGCGAAAAACAATGAGGCTCTTAGAGTTTTGGTTGAAGATCATGGGGTACAACTCAGACGCCTGCCGGACGATGTTCTAATTGAGCTCAGGACTATTTCTAATGAAGTTGTAGAAGAAATGGCACAAGCCGACGAAGCTACTGCAAAAGTCTATGCTTCATGGAAAACCTTCAAAGAAGGCGTGATGAATTACAACAGTATTGCCGAAGAAGCATTTATCGAAGCGCGCAAGCTCCCGAGCAACTGAGCGGCTTAAGTTCCTTTAGTATTAGTTCAGAATCGAAGGTAGCCATGTCACAAGCCCTGGTTGAAATCCCAATACCAAAAGCAATAGTAACTGAATCGCAACAAAAGGAAGCACACCTTTATAAATTTCACTGGTCGCCACAGATTCTGGCGCAACGCTTCGTAAATAAAACAATGAAAAGCCAAAAGGCGGGGTAAGAAATGAAGTTTGCAGATTAATTGCAATCATTATCCCAAGCCAAATCGGATCCAGTCCCATGGATAAAAGCACGGGGCCTACCAAGGGCACGACCATAAATGTAATTTCAATGAAATCTAAAATAAAGCCCAATAAGAAAATAAGTAGCATTACAATAACAGTTGCTGTCACGACGCCTCCAGGCAGGCCAAACAACAGGCTTTCAATCAATTCTTCGCCACCAAAACCACGGAATATTGATGAGAAAATAGTTGCCCCAACAAGGATTAGGTAAACCATAGAGGTAATGCGCGTGGTCTCAAGTGCAACTTCATGAACAATATTAAGTCTCAGTTTCCCTCTACTCAGTGCCAATAGCATTGCCCCTAATGCGCCAACACTAGCTGCTTCTGTTGGGGTCGCTATTCCTAACAGAATAGATCCGAGCACTGCCACCATTAAAAGCACCGGTGGTAATAGCCCTTTAAACAATGCCTTTAGCAATTCGAAGGCTGAAATGTCTGCGGCAACTTCTTTAACAGATGGCGCGTCATCTGGTCTTACTATTGCAACGACAAATACATACAAACCATAAGAAATTACTAGTAAAAGCCCTGGAATTATTGCCCCTGCAAACAGATCTCCAATGGAAACGAAATCTGGTGCAAAAACACCAGCATTTAATTGCGATTGCTGGTAAGCGTTGGATATAACTTCGCCCAGCAGCACCAGGCAGATTGAAGGCGGTATAATTTGACCCAAAGTTCCGGTGGCACATAGAGTCCCGCAAGCCAGAGAAGGGCGATAACCCGCTTTGAGCATGGTGGGTAAAGAGAGCATCCCCATTGTCACGACAGTCGCACCCACAATACCGGTGCTAGCTGCCAGCAACATGCCTACAAGAATAACTGCAATTCCTAGGCCCCCTGGAAGCCTGCCGAAAACCAATTCCATGTTCTTAAGTAAATCTTCTGCGATACGTGATTTTTCTAACATCGAACCCATAAACACAAATAGGGGTACTGCAAATAGGTTTGGGTTTACCAATATTCCAAATATCCGATTCGGTATTAGCGAGATAAACGCTGAATCGAATACACCTGCAAATGCGCCGATGGCTGCAAAAAGCAGTGACACACCTGACAAAGTTAGCGCGACTGGATAGCCGACCATAAGAAACGCACAGATTATGGCGAAGAGAAGAAGTGGCAACAGTTCTAACACAGCTAACCTTTTCTGAATTTTTTAAACGATTTTAAAAATTCGGCGATACCTTGAATTGCTATCAAAATTGGTATGGCAAGAATGGTTGATTTTAAAAGATAGACAAAGGGTAAACCGCTGGACTCAGCTGAGCCTTCTCGGATACGCCAAGAGACACCAACATAGTCAGAGCTGGACCAAATAATAAAGCAAGATGTAAGCATTAAGAAGACAATACACCCAAACATATCCACCATTGCTTGGCCTTTGTTACTGAGTCGATTGTAAAAAATATCTACCCGAACATGGCCTTGTTCTTTCAAAGTGTAGGCCACACCAACAGTAAAAATAATCGCATTGATATACATAACTGATTCTTGCAGGGCGATCGAGCCAACCTGAAACGCATAACGCAGCAATACGATGACTACCATTACTATTACCATTACAAGAGCCATCCAAGACCCCAGCCGCCCCAGCCTTTCGGTCCAGTAATCAATAATTTTAATAACACGATCTAGCATTTCTTGATTATCCCATAGCCCAGGCCCGCAGGAGCTGATAAGTCAACATTAGAAGCGCACTGCTTAGTGCTACGAATGCAGCACCAGCGAGCGAATAAGCGCCGCGCCGAAATGAGTTAGAGAGTCTCTTACGCCAAGGTGAAGCCTTAGCAACTTTATCTGGTATCCGTTGAAACAGGCTCAACAAACTAAACAAAGCCAGGGACCAGCAGAGCAATAATAAACTGGGGATTAGCCAAACATTGCCGTCAATCCATGGGTTGTTAAACATGCTTATGGAAAAAACGCCGAAGCTAGTGATCCCCAGAAAAGTAATCAGCGCCCGAAATCGATGCAAAATAGTAGCAATTCGCTGGAGGCGCTCTATCATAACGTTTCTCAAATTAGCTGGTTCTTTCGAGTCTGGCCCAAGCTTAACCTTTACCAAGGCTCATAGACTAATCAGGTTTGTCGTTGCAAAATTCGCAAAAAACAGAATTGCCCTTTTTAGCTGGTCTCGGCAGTTCTGGCGAGCCAGTCTTCGAAAGCCTGGAGGTCGAAATTCTACTGGATAACCCAGACCTCGTTCGATTGTTGAAGTCCCCCCTACTAACGCGCAGCCTAGCTGCTGGCGATACCTTGAAGGTCTTAAACCCCGAGACCGCTGAGTACGAAATCATATCGCGGAGCGGAAATGTATGTATTCGAGTATTTGACGCGACAGAAAAACTGGAAATGGAACAAAACCTGACTTCAAATTTAGAAAAACTCGGTGGAAGTCTAGATTTACAAACCGAAAGAGCGCTAGTTTACAGTATTCATGTTTCAATTGGATTTCAAACTATTGAAAAGCTCTTTAATGATGCCTGTGGCGATAATCCTGACACTGTTTGGTACTATGGCAATGTCTATGACCCTGAAGACGGTATTACACCCTTGGAATGGTGGCTAGATTTTGATCCACAAAAATAATTTTTTATAATAATTGATTATCAGAGAAGTATCCCTGCATGTTAACCATTGTTTCCCCTGCTAAATCTTTGGATTATTCAAGTCCAGTTAAAACCAAAAAACATACTGAGCCAACTTTTTTAAATGAGGCCGAGCAGCTTATTGGTAAGTTACGAACCCTCAAGCCGGCAGACTTGTCTTCACTAATGAATATTAGTGATGCCTTGGCACAAGAAAATTTTTACCGTTATGAGAATTGGGAGCGACCTTTTAATTTAAAAAATGCCAGGCAAGCTATCTACGCTTTCAAAGGTGATGTATACCTTGGGCTTAAAGCAGAAGAGTTCGGTGCGGCTGATTTAAATTTTGCCCAAAAGCATCTGCGCATTCTATCTGGGCTTTATGGGTTGCTACGCCCCCTGGATCTGATGCAAGCCTATCGCTTGGAAATGGGGCGGCAGTTTGGTGTAAACGGCTCTAAAAACCTTTATGAATTTTGGGGATCAAAGATCACCAAAGCCCTTGATAATGAGCTTGATAGTCAAGCCTATAAACGGAAAGTGTTAATCAACCTCGCCAGTAATGAGTACTTTAGCTCAGTGAAACCCCAAACTCTCGATGCGGAAATAATTACTCCGCAATTTAAAGACTGGGCTAGAGGTGAATTTCGTGTTCTAAGCTTCTTTGCAAAAAAAGCAAGAGGTGAAATGGCTGCTTTCATCATAAAAGAGAGAATTAATTCACCAAGCAAGCTTAAAGAATTCAATATTGATGGCTATAGGTTCAGCAAGGAAGAATCGAGTGACACGAAGCTAGTCTTTAAGCGCAAACGAGCGGCGTAGTTGACTCGTGCAATTAAGCAGTGCACTCCCGTTCAGCCAGGCCAGTGAAAACAATAAGCTTCCAATTCTTGAAATCTTGCGGCCCTATTTGACTGAAGTTCAGTCAGTGCTAGAAATCGGCAGCGGAACAGGACAACATGGGGAGTTTTTTGTAGATCAGTTCCCAGCACTTCATTGGAACTGTTCCGACATTCCCTCCAATATAAGCCTTACTAATCAAAGGATTACAGCTCGAGGCTTAGCAAACTTTCCTGAAGCTATTGCTCTCGATGTGAATGAGCCAATCTGGAATTGTGGTTTTCATGATTGCGTGTTTAGTGCAAACAGTTTACACATTATGTCAGCAAATTCTGTGATTAGCTTCTTTCGAGGCCTCTATCAGTGTTTGACTAAAAATGGCTTGTTGTTTCTTTACGGGCCATTTAAGTATGGCGGCGAATTCACTACAGAAAGTAATGCTCATTTCGATGATTGGTTGAAGCAGAAAGATCCACTCAGTGGAATTCGAGATTTCGAAACTGTTATGAAATTAGCTACGGATGCCGGGTTAATGTTTGTAGAAGACAATCCCATGCCAGCAAACAACCAGCTTTTATTATTCAAGTTGACTTAGACGGGCGGCTCTACGAGCAAAATATGCATATTCTCAAACGTAGGCCTCTCCCATTCTGGGTATTTCGCTCCCAGCGTCTCATATACCGGCTTTCTGATTGATTCATCTGCTACGTAGCTGACAGTTTGGTCAAAAAGTTGATCGCCTATCTTCAGCCTTACCCTAGGGTCTCGCACTATATTGCGGTTCCAGGAACGCATCTCAGGGTAGGTGCCGCCCGTGTAATAGGCCGACAGCAAATACAGTTCGCCATTATAACTCGCACAATAAACAGTCACCGAATGGGGCATCAGGTAAGGGGTCTTGGTTTGAAGATGAATCTCCCCATAATCATCTGTGAAAGACCAGTCATTTACAGGCTCCGTGGCTAACTCACCAGTTAACCAAAGTCCTGGTCGTTGATCTTTAGGTTCGAGCCCTAAAAAGCGCAAGGTGCCAAGGCTAACGACGACTATGACGACAATACTAACAACTGAATATTTAATGAGCCTGTTCATTGTAGGGTCTCCTTTGTGCCTGGTCATATGGCTTCGCGCTAACTTCAAATCTGAAAGTGACTTTTCTTCTTCCAAGCACCCGTATTCGATCAAGCCTGTTTTTTAAATGGTAACAAAGATTCAGCTTCTGCTCGATAACGATCGATGTGGCCGCGCTCATCGGTTAAGAAATTTTTGATAGCCTCAGAAAAACTTTTATTCGCAATCCAGTGATTCGAGTACGTAAAAGTCGGCTCAAAGCCTCTTTGAATTTTGTGTTCTCCTTGAGCGCCGGAATCGAATGATTTCAATTGATTTCGAATAGCATATTCCTGACCCTGGTAGTAGCAGGTCTCGAAATGTAGAAATTGATAATCCCTTCTACTGCCCCAGTAACGCCCAAAAAGTTTTTCTTCATTCTTAAAAAACAAGGCAGCAGCAATATCTTGACCCTCTTGCACCGCGTTAATTAATAACAGTTGCTCTGGCATAGAAATAGCAATGGCTTCAAAAAAACCCCTTTCTAGGTATGCCTCCATACCCCTCATTAAATAAGTAGACTGGTAAAATAAATAAAAATCTGCCCATTGTTGTTCTGAAATTTCTGCACCCTCTGTTATGCGAAAGGAAATCCCCTGCTCATTGACATGTTTGCGTTCTTTTCGAATCGATTTCCTTTTACGAGAATTAAGCGTACTAAGAAAGTCATCGAAGTCAGTATAGTCCCTGTTATACCAATGAAACTGAGTTCCTATTCTTGCTTGTGCTCCTAGCTCCAACAATTCCTCATGCTCTTTTTGCGTAGGGAAAAGCACATGCCACGAAGAGGCGTCAATAGCTTCTGCTTTCTCTTTTATCTTTTCTATAATTATTCGAACGATTTCTTGGCGATCAAGCTCTGGCTCGATAAAAAACCTGTTTCCAGCAGAAGGTGTGAAGGGAGAGGCTGTTACGAATTTAGGGTAGTAATTTAGCCCGTGGCTCTGGTAAGCATTTGCCCACGACCAGTCAAATACATATTCACCCCATGAGTTGGTCTTCAGGTATAGCACCATAACAGCCACAGTTTTGACGGTATCGCCATCCGAACCCCTGTTCTCGGATTTTTGCCTTAAGCAAACATGTTGTGGTTTCCAGCCCGTTTCGAAAGTAGTGCATGCAGTTGACTCTAGCGCATACAGAAACTCATAACGCATGAAAGGGTTTTTGGTGCCGGCAAGCCTATTCCAATCCTTGTCTCCAATCTCAGCAATGGAGTCGACAAAAACTAATTCTAACTCTGGCATTAGATTTCTATTGGCCTGGGTTTGCTAAATTCAGTAGCATGGTATCCGCAACCAATGTTACAGGTGTCAAATGGATTCACCTAATCTGATTCGACGTATGGCAGATAACCAACAATCGCTTCGTAAATCTGAAGCGAAAGTAGCCACTTATGTGCTTGCTCATGCTAATGATGTCATAAAAATGCGGATAGTCGATTTGGCAGCACAGTCGGAAGTAAGTGAACCTACAGTCATTAGATTCTGCCGTGCACTCGGTTTCGATGGTTTCCAATCTTTTAAGTTACAACTAGCACAGCAGCTTGGATTAGGTTCTGTTTATACTCAGTTCGCGGTGGATGATAACGATACCGTTGCTGATCTTGGCAACAAAGTGTTCGATACTACGATAGGGTCCTTGCTTACTGTTAGAGACGAACTAAACCCTGAGGTATTAGAACAGGCTATCAACACTATCAGTAATGCACGTCGTGTTGAGTTTTATGGCTTTGGCGCATCTGGGTCCGTGGCTGCTGATGCCCAACACAAATTTTTTAGATTACAACTTTCTACGGCTGCCTATACCGATCCTCATATTCAGCATATGTCTGCAATTTCCTTGAGTACCAAGGATGTAGTAGTGGCAATTTCGCAATCAGGAGAAACTCAAGCCTTACTGCAAAGCGTAAACCTTGCCCGCGAAGCAGGCGCTACGGTAATTGGGGTAACACCTCAAAACACTTCGATTTCACACAAGTGCAGCATTCCCATCTATGTAAATATGGAAGAAGATCTTCAGTCCTTTACGCCGGTGTCGTCTCGTATAGCACATTTGGTGGTTATTGATGTGTTGGCAACAGGAGTTGCCAGACACCGTAAGCCTTTATTGAAGGAGCATTTAAAACGCTTGGAAAGAAGCCAACGAGCATTGCGTACTCCTGGCGACGCGTAGATCATTATATGCTCGGCAGTCGCTAATAACTCTCAGGCCATTCGTGAAAAGTTCTAATCCAAATTCCTAAAAGCTCAAAAACTAAGAAACTATACAGAGAGAATTTTTTACTAAAAAATAGCGTAAACTCCCATAAAGCCTCTGTAACAAGGGCGTAAACTAAAAAGTGGTACACTGACAAGCCTTCAATAACATAGTTGCGTACTCAGGATTTCCACAACTACTTTAGGAGATATTTTTATGATTCTCGTTAATTTACAGTTAAAGATTAAACCAGAAGTTAACACAGAATTTTTAGAATGGTTCCATTCTATTCTACCCGACACTCGCTCATATCAAGGCTGTTCAGGATTATATTGTTGTTCCTTAGAAGGAGACGCTGATACAGTTGAAGTCGTAAGTAAGTGGGAGAGCAAGTCTCACTATGATGATTATTTGAATTGGAGGGATGAGTCCGGAGACTTAGTTACTTTAGGCGATTTTCTGGCCGCCGATCCAGTTTTCAGATTCCTCTCTGTGAATCTTGAACTTTAGATTTTGCTTTGACTCTAGATTACAGTGGCGCGAGACATCAGTGTCTTAATTTAAGTCGTCTAGCGCCTATTTGCCATTTTCTTTATCGTTTTTGTAATTAGCCTTCTTCCACAGTTAAGGAGTGGAAGCAAAATTATGTATTGTCTTTAATCAAACTTGTTTCCATATGATAAATCTGCCCATCACGCCAGAGCTGCACTATGGAGACTTGTCCACCAAAGAATTGTCCGGCAATTCTCTCACGAGTTACTGCACATTCATCATTTTCGTATATGATTCTGAATTCAGAAGATACCGTTTCTTCATCAAGAACCATTGCAGTAAGCTCTTCCTCGACTTCTGCTCCCCTTAAGGTCCTGTTCTCATGAAGCAGCACCATTATGGCGTCTTCCGTAAACATGGCTTTCACGCCATCTAAGTCCTTAGCATCCCAAGCTGTCTGCAATTTTTCCATATTAGTCATAGTTCCGCCTTCTTTGTTAGTTTTACGTATCTTTTACATTGATATTAGAATGTAGCAGGCAACCTATATTTTAGGTGAATTCAATACCCTTAACTTTGCTTAGACAAAGTTTTTTGTATTCCACCATAACGGGGTTGTTTATAACCGTTACTCGTTTTAGTGTTCTCATTAATGTAATTATCTTGATTCACTTTTTACAAACAGACTCATAAACATTAAAAAAACAAAGACTGTGTAATCTGCTAATCTTTGCCACAAACCTAATAGATCAATTTGACTTGGATTAAGCATCATAAAAAACCCTAACAAGAAAACAAAAGTTGCGCCGAATGAAGTTGATGAATTAATAATCATGGGTTCTTTTCTCAACCCAATTCCTAAGACGAAAAGCCCAACAGGAATAATCAAGTAATATATCAATCCAAGGTTGTTATGCATGTTTTGACTAAAGCTTCCCTCAGCAGGGCAACCATAGTCGCAAGGAAAAATAAAAGCACCAAAGTATCCAATAAAAACCCCGCTCCCGACCAATAAAAACCCTACCCGAGATAATCTAGTATTTGAAAACTTAGATTGAAGAAGAAGCGCAATAATCAGGGCACTAAAGGCAGTTGGTACAAATCCTAAGTAATTAATTATTCTTGAGTATTCTGCCCCAGCTGCTCCAAGCTCACTAATAAAATGGTTTATCAAATTGTAGTCAGAACGTAAAAAACCAATAAGTTCGTTAAGAATAATACTTGAAAGAAACAATGTAAGGCACATAGTTCTCAAAAGAGTGCTTTTAGAAATCATTTGTTTTTCTGACGTTTGAAAACCTGACATGAGTAACGGCTATAAACTACTCTACAGTTACGGAGTGTTTTAAAACAGTGAATAATAATATTGTTCTTCTCATTTTCCTTTTCTAAGATTCATTAAGGAAACTGTTGCTAATATGACGAGCATTAAAATAGCAAACTGTTTTTCATCGACAATTGAAACAACAAGGATTGCTGCTGCCCACATGATCGATTGAGAAATTAATAACCTTTTTATTCATATATTGCCCTTTTTAATTCTCTGTTTTGTTCTACTCCACCGTGACAGAGTAGTGGAGATAGGTCGTATTTCTGTTAACTCTATTCATGCTACTCATTATTTAAAATTCTCGGTAAAGATTACCACAAATCAACTGCATTATTGTTTTAGGAAGAGGGTTCCGTTTTTGAATAAAGAAGTTTCGAAGATGGTGTTAGGTGAAAAGTTTTGCTAGGAAAAGACAAATTGCTATTGAAGATATATTGATAACTGCCCTGATAAAGAAACCGAACCTGCTGTAACTAATATCTAAAGATTTTGAGATGTTCATAAAAACTCCCATCATGACAAACCAAATTGTAAGAAAGTTCTGCCAACCTAAACCCAACAACCCGATTGCTAAATCATGGAGTGCACCACTTGCTCCAAAAGTAACAATCGACGAAATTGATTTAGGTAGATATCTATTAAGTGGTAAGTAGATATATTTAGACAGATAGAACCCCCAAATTGGGTTCCAGTATTTCCAAAACAACACATTGTTTTCTGCACCAAATGAGTTTTCAAGGTTTTTTAATAATGACCCTTTGGCACCAAGGGGTATCCCATTTCTTTTTAAGACATATTCAGACAATGTCATACTTTTAATTCACTGTTTAAACTTACTCGACAGTGACCGACTTGGCTAGGTTTCGGGGATGATCCACATCAGTGCCCTTTGTAATCGCCACGTGATAGGACAAGAGCTGTAACGGCACGGTAAAGACAATAGGGGCCAGAATTTCAGGACAATTTGGGACATTTATCACTTTGCAGCTTTTATCGCTTTCAAAGCTAATGCTTTCATGGGCAAATACATAGAGCTTCCCACCCCGCGCCCTTACCTCAGAGAGGTTTGCTCTAAGCTTTCCCAGCAAATCATTGTTCGGGGCAACAGCAATAACAGGCATTTTGCTGTCCACCAAAGCCAAGGGGCCATGTTTAAGCTCCCCTGCAGGATAGGCTTCGGCATGAATATAAGAAATTTCTTTGAGCTTTAATGCACCTTCTTTTGCTACTGGGTATTGAATACCTCTACCCAGAAAAAGACTATGGCTCTTGTTAGAGAATTGCTTAGCAATTTTCTTGATTTCTTTGTCAAGTTTCAGTGTCTTTTCAATTAAAGTTGGAAGCTTGCCTAATTGCTTAACAAGTTTAGCTTCGTGGCTTGGCTTAAGCCCAGTTCTGCGCGCCAATACAATGGCCAATATTAAAAGAAGAGCAAGCTGGGTGGTAAATGCTTTAGTTGAGGCAACACCAATTTCTCGGCCGGCCATAGTGAGTAAACAAAAATTCGACTCTCTAACTAGGGAGCTAGTGGCGACGTTACAGATAGCAAGATTAGCTACATATTGTTCCTTCTTGGCATAGCGCAACGCAGCTAAAGTATCAGCAGTTTCACCTGACTGAGAAATTGTGACAAATAGAGTGCCAGGTTGAACGATTATATTACGATATCTATAGTCACTTGCTATATCGACTGCACAAGGAATTTTAGCAATCGTCTCTAACCAATATTTAGCTATCTGACCGGCATGAAAGCTTGTACCACAGGCAACTATTTGCACATTCTTAACATTATCAAATATTTCGCCTGCATTTACACCAAATGCCTGCTCCAAAACTTTAGTTTTGCTTACACGGCCATCTAAAGTGTCTTTAATCACTTTTCCCTGCTCAAAAATTTCCTTAAGCATAAAATGTTTATACTCGCCCTTCTCTGCATCTTTAGTACGAGACTTTACAGTTGTAACTGAACGCGAAACTTTTTCACCGTCATGCCAAATTTCTATATTGTCGAGGGTAACCTTAGCGACGTCTCCTTCTTCAAGATAAATAAATCTGTCAGTAACCTGACCTAGAGCCAACGGGTCGGATGCAACAAAGTTCTCTCCAATACCGATACCAATCACCAAGGGCGACCCGCTTCGCGCAACAACGATTTGGTCTGGGAGAGTTTTATCAATGACGCACAGACCATAGGCACCCTCGAGTTTTCTAATGGTTTTTCTGGTGGCGTCCACCAAACTTACCTTGCCACTTTTGCGCTCTTTATGAATTAAATGAGCAACCGTTTCGCTGTCTGTTTCTGTTTTAAAGCTGTAGCCGTCTTTTTTTAATATAGCCCTAAGTCTTTGATAGTTCTCTATAATTCCGTTATG
Organism: uncultured Pseudomonadales bacterium; assembly: GCA_964275945.1. Classification (GTDB taxonomy): domain Bacteria; phylum Pseudomonadota; class Gammaproteobacteria; order Pseudomonadales; family Pseudohongiellaceae; genus UBA9145. The sequence continues at coordinate 32,305 of CAXYEH010000010.1, read as the reverse complement.
AGCAATGAATAATTCCTTTGCTGAATTGTGAGGATGGGCATTCGCGACCGTTGGTTTGCCATGAGTGGCCCAACGAGTATGTGCAATGCCTATATTGCCTCGCAGCTTTGCTTTAGTCGCAGAGTTAACAAGCTTCTCAACTTTTCCAACAGTTTTTAAATCACTCAGTTTCTCGCTATTGCTATTTAGCAAAGCGATACCCGCTGAATCGTAGCCGCGGTATTCAAGACGCTTCAAACCTTCAAGCAAAATGTCTGACACATTCCTTTCTGCGATTGCACCTACGATTCCACACATAATGTTGTTCTAAATTAATTAGTAGTAGTTAGTTTTTCTTCGTTGGCCTTTTCCAGCCGGCGATATTGCGTTGTTTGCCCCGGGCTAGCGCTAAACTATCATTTGGTACATCACAATTAATTGCTGATCCTGCTGCGACAAAAGCGTTATCTGCGATATTTAATGGGGCCACCAAAACAGTGTTAGAGCCTATAAAAACATTATTGCCTAGAGTTGTTTTGTGTTTATTTGCGCCATCATAGTTACAAAATATTGTACCCGCCCCAATGTTACAGCCTTCACCAATTTCAGCATCTCCAATATAAGCGAGATGATTTGCTTTAGAGCCTTCGCCGATTCGCGCATTTTTAGTTTCAACAAAATTTCCTATCTTCACGTTATTATTTAATACTGTGCCAGGTCTAATTCTTGCACTAGGACCAATTGAAGTACTTTTTTTAATTTCTGCGCCATCAACATTCGTACCTGCAAGTATTTTAGAACCATCGCCAATAGAGCTATCTTTGATAATCACATTCGCACCGATTGAGACGTTATCGCCAATGAAAACACGGCCTTCAAAAATAACATTAACATCAATTACAACATCTTTGCCGCAGCTTAGCTCGCCACGAACGTCTACTCGAGCTGGATCTCGCAGCGTAACTCCCTGTTCCAACAATTTTGCATTATTTGTCATCTGTAAATGCCTTTCCAATAGGGCCAACTGAGTTTTATCGTTAACTCCCTGCACTTCGAATTCATCTTCAATAGCCAGCGGATTAATTCTACATCCTTCATTAGCAGCAAGAGCAACGATATCTGTTAAATAATATTCTGATTGGTTGTTTGCTTTATTTATGCTCTGTAACCATTCTTTAAGTTTAAGAGCAGGTACAGCCATTATGCCGCTATTCACTTCAGTTATTTGTTTTTGTTGTTCGGTGGCATCTCTCTCTTCGACTATAGCGATAACACTATTCAATTCGTTCCGGATGATTCTACCCAGGCCACGGTTGTTGGTGGTCAAAAGTGTCAGCAATGACAAGCTGCTCTTGTCAGCGCGATCTAGCAGTTTTGTTAATGTTTCTGGTGTAATTAGAGGTACATCGCCATACAACACCACTACCGTATTATCAGGATCCTCAGTATTGAGCGATGAAATGGCCTGCTGAACAGCATGGCCTGTGCCTAATTGCTCTTCCTGCGAGACCCAGTTAATTGGTGTTTCGCTTGAATCTATTGGAAATTCTGTTTTTATTTGTTCAGCGCCATAGCCAATCACAACGTGCACGCCGTCTGCATCGACAGCTCTTGCTGCTTCAACTACTCGATGCAGCATAGGTCTTCCGCCAAGGGTATGCATTACTTTGGGTTTGGTGGAAAACATTCTAGTGCCTTTACCGGCTGCCAGAATTACGACTTCCATGAATATTCCCTTTTTGTTGAAGAGTCAGTTGGTGAAAAGATTACCAAAAAAAAAGGTAGCAAGTGCTACCTTTTTCAAAATCTGTGCATTTTGCTTAGCGGATGTCGTATTGCTACTTCTTTATTTGTCGCAGCGCTCGTAATTGAGCCGCTGCTTCGGCTAACTGTGCTGCGGCAGCGCTGTATTCAAACTCTGCACCCTGATTTGCAATGGCCTTCTCTGCGTCCTCTACAGCTTTAACTGCAGCGACTTCATCAACGTCATCTGCACGAATAGCAGTATCAGATAATAAGGTTACAACTTCGCGCTGTATTTCCAGAAAGCCTCCAGAAACGTAGAAGACCTCCTCGTCGCCGCTTTCCAGTATCAGCTTTACCGAACCAGGAATAATTGCAGTGAGTAGGGGTGCATGGCCTGGAGCAATTCCAAGATCCCCTAAGGAGCCAGCAGCGATAACCATTTGCACCCGGCCAGAGAAGATACTCTTTTCAGCGCTTACGATGTCACAGTGCATTGTTGTGGCCATGTTTGTTTGCCTCGTTAACCTATGACTCTTTCATTACTAAAGAGTTTTCGCTTTCTCTATTGCTTCTTCTATAGTGCCCACCATACTAAATGCTTGCTCAGGCAGGTGGTCATATTCGCCATCTAGAATCGCCTTGAATCCAGCGATTGTGTCTTTAAGGGACACATACTTTCCTGGCGCATTAGTAAATATCTCAGCTACTGTAAACGGCTGTGATAAGAATTGGGAAATTCGACGAGCGCGATAAACCGTTTGCTTGTCTTCATCTGACAGTTCATCCATACCCAAAATAGCAATAATATCTTTTAGTTCTTTATAACGCTGCAATACAGTTTGAACACCGTTAGCAACATCATAGTGCTCCTGACCAATTACCAATGGGTCTAGTTGCCGCGATGAGGAATCCAATGGGTCAACAGCTGGATAGATGCCAAGCGAGGCAATATCACGAGAAAGGACAACTTTTGCGTCCAAATGAGCGAACGTTGTTGCCGGTGATGGGTCAGTCAAGTCATCTGCCGGTACATAGACCGCCTGAATTGAAGTAATTGAACCATCCTTGGTCGATGTGATTCTTTCTTGTAAGGCACCCATTTCTTCTGCCAGTGTTGGCTGATATCCCACCGCTGATGGCATACGCCCTAACAGTGCTGATACTTCAGTGCCTGCCAATGTGTAACGATAAATGTTGTCGATAAAGAGAAGTACATCTTTGCCATCATCACGGAATTTTTCTGCCATGGTTAGGCCTGATAAAGCAACACGAAGACGGTTACCAGGCGGCTCATTCATCTGTCCATAAACCATGGACACCTTGCTTTCGCCCTCTAGATCGATAACCTTAGATTCTTGCATCTCATGGTAAAAATCATTCCCCTCACGAGTCCGCTCACCCACACCAGCAAATACTGATAATCCACTGTGCTCCGTAGCGATATTGTTAATCAATTCCATCATGTTTACGGTTTTACCTACGCCCGCACCACCGAACAACCCCACTTTACCGCCTTTAGCGAAAGGACAAATCAAATCGATAACTTTAATACCAGTTTCTAGCAGCTCGTTAGTGGATGCCAGCTCTTCATACGTTGGAGCTTTACGATGAATGGGCATGCGTTCTTGCTCACCGATTGGACCTCGTTCATCAATTGGTCGACCTAACACATCCATGATTCGGCCCAGTGTTTCAGTGCCAACTGGGACTGATACTGGTGCACCAGTATCCTGCACCACAAGCCCACGGCTCAATCCTTCAGTACTTCCCAAGGCAATCGTGCGCACGACACCATCGCCCAGTTGTTGCTGGACTTCCAATGTAATCTCTGTGTCGTCGACAGTTAGAGCGTCATAAACTTGAGGCACATTCTCGCGCTCAAACTCCACGTCTATAACCGCTCCGATAATTTCTACGATTCGACCGCTGCTCATCTTCGGTTCCTCAATCTCTTCTATTCAAATGTTCAATTTTATAAAACTAAGTTCGTTAAACTGCCGCTGCACCACCAGCGATTTCAGAAAGCTCCTGAGTAATCGCTGCCTGTCTAGCTTTGTTATAGACAAGCCCAAGCTCTTCAATAAGATCACCAGCATTATCTGATGCGCTTTTCATAGCGATCATTCTTGCCGCTTGCTCACAGGCATTATTTTCAACTACTGCCTGATAAACCTGGGATTCAATAAAGCGGAGCAATAGACCATCCAGCAGTTCTTTTGCATCGGGCTCATAAAGATAATCCCAATGATGATGCAAACCTTCATCTTCCGACGCCTGCAAGGGCAATAACTGATTGACGACCGGCGTATGCGTCATAGTATTTACGAAATCATTACTAACTATCATCAGCTGATCAATTTCGCCGTTATCAAACTTATCTAGCATTATTTTAACCGCGCCAATTACATCTTCAACTTCAGCAGAATCACCTATGTCTCGCACTGACGCGACTACATTGCCACCAAAGTTATTGAAAAATGTTGCCGCTCGCGCACCAATTGAGCAAATATCAATCTCAACATTTTTCTCTGACCATTCCCGCATCGACGCCACAGTAGTTTTAAATGCATTAATGTTGAGGCCACCACATAAGCCGCGGTCGGTTGAAATAACAATGTAACCTACTCTTTTGACGTCGCGAGTATTAAAGTATTGATGACGGTATTCTGGCGAAGAATTCGCAATGTGCCCGATCACGGAACGAATCCGATGGGCATAAGGTTTACCCAGTTTCATTCTATCCTGGGCTTTACGCATCTTGCTCGCCGAAACCATTTCCATGGCTTTAGTGATCTTCTGAGTATTTTTAATACTCGCGATCTTGGTGCGTATTTCTTTTCCACCAGCCATATACTAGCTCTCTTTAATCTCTGAATTAATTAGCATGCTTAAAAGTGCTATCCGGCACCTACCAAGTCTGCGTCGCCTTAAATTCTTCTAACGAAGATTTGAATTCAGCTTCGATCTCATCATCGTATCCACCAGTATCATTAATCTTTGCTAATAAGCCTCCATGCTCGCTGTTCATATACGAGAGTAAAGCAGCCTCAAAATCGAGTACTTTGTTAAGTTCGATATCTTCTAAATAGCCTTCGTTAGCCGCATAAAGAGAAACGCCCATTTCCGCGATAGAAAGCGGTGCATACTGCTTTTGCTTCATTAATTCTGTAACTCGTTGGCCGTGCTCTAACTGAGCGCGAGTGGCATCATCAAGATCAGAAGCAAATGCCGCAAATGCTGCTAGCTCCCGATAGCTTGCCAGTGCTATACGAATCCCGCCACCCAGCTTCTTAATAATCTTGGTCTGCGCTGCACCACCTACCCGAGACACTGAGATACCCGGGTTCATAGCCGGGCGTATACCTGAATTGAATAGATCGGTTTCGAGGAATATTTGCCCGTCAGTAATGGAAATTACGTTAGTCGGGACGAACGCCGAAACATCACCAGCCTGGGTTTCAATCACTGGCAAAGCAGTAAGAGACCCTGTCTTTCCTTTAACTTTTCCTTCAGTGAATTTTTCAACGTAGTCAGCGCTCACTCTCGCTGCCCGCTCCAAAAGACGGGAGTGCAAGTAGAAAACGTCTCCTGGATAAGCCTCGCGGCCTGGAGGCCTTCGAAGCAACAGGGAGATTTGGCGATAAGCCCAGGCCTGTTTGGTCAAATCGTCATAAATAATCAAGGCGTCTTCGCCGCGGTCACGATAATACTCACCCATGGAACAGCCGGAATAAGGCGCAATGAATTGCATAGAAGCTGGGTCAGACGCTGACGCTGCAACCACAATTGTATATTCCATCGCACCATGTTCTTCCAGCTTTTGAACAACGTTAGCAATGGAGCTGGCTTTTTGGCCTACAGCGACGTAAACACATTTAATGCCCTTGCCTTTCTGGTTAATTATGGTGTCGATGGCGACAGCTGTTTTACCAACTTCTCGGTCGCCAATAATTAATTCTCTCTGACCACGCCCGATTGGAGTCATGGAATCGATAGACTTCAGCCCAGTTTGCACAGGCTCTGCTACACCCTGTCTAGCAATTACGCCAGGTGCCACTTTTTCTACAGCGTCAGTTAGTTTAGCTTCAACTGGCCCTTTTCCATCGATTGGTTTGCCGAGGGCATCGACAACCCGGCCTTCTAATTCTGGCCCGACTGGCACTTCCAAAATTCTGCCAGTACATTTACAAGATTGTCCTTCCTTTAATGGCAGGTAGTCACCAAGCACTACAGCACCAACAGAATCTCTTTCAAGGTTCAGGGCCATTCCATAAATCCCGCCCTCGAACTCAATCATCTCGCCATACATTACGTCAGCCAGTCCATGAATTCGGATAATTCCGTCCATAACACTGACGATGGTGCCTTCGTTTTTTGCTTGAACAGACACATCGAGACTCTCGATACGCTGTTTAATGATTTCACTGATTTCAGATGGGTTCAGTTGTTGCATCTTTATTTCCTATTCTCCCAGCAGTTCAGGACTGCGTCCTGACCCGTTCAGGAATTAATTGATTCAGCTAACTTAGTCAACTTCCCGCGCACAGAACTATCTATTACTGTGTCGCCCGCTCTTATAACTGCGCCGCCCAGTAATGACTGATCGACTTTTGTTGCCAGATTTATTTCGCGCTCTAACCTAGACCGAAGAGAACTCGCCAGCTTTTCTGCAATATCTGAACTGATCTCAAAAGCTGTTGTGATCTCGACGTCTACTGATTTTTCCTGATTGGCTTTCAGGATTTCATAAAGTGCAGCGATCTCTGGAAGTAAAACTAGGCGCTTGTTTTCCGCCAATAATCGAATAAAATTTTGGCCCTTGCTGTTTAAATCATCACCACAAACTTCGATCAAGGCTTTAGCTATTTGCTCATTAGAGAGAGAAGGGTCAGATAACACTGAGCTCACTGACGCTTGCCCTGCAACTGCAGCTGACAAGCCAAGCATTGCCGACCATTCTTCTAAAGCACTGTCCTGACGAGCTGTTTGGAAAGCAGCTTTGGCGTAAGGTCTTGCTAGTGTGGTTGATTCGGCCATAACAATTCTTAGTTAGTGGTGTTTAAAGCTCGGAAGCAAGTTTGTTTAACATCTCTTCGTTCGCCGCCTGATCAATAGAGCCTTCAAGAATTTTCTCTGCTCCAGCGATAGCAATCGCAGAAACTTGAGCCCGTAAGGCCTCTTTTGCTCTATTAACTTCTTGCTCGATTTCTGCGTTAGCACCGGCAATGATGCGCTGACCCTCTTCACGCGCCTGCACTTTTGCCTCATCAACAATTTGAGCAGCTCGCTTGTTGGCTTGATCGATAATCGCCGCAGCGCCACCTTTTGCTTCGTTAAGCTGTTCTGCAGATTTTGCTTGAGCTGACTCCAAATCTTTTTGTGCTCGATCTGCAGCTTCAAGGCCATCGGCTATTTTCTTTTTGCGCTCTTCGAGCACATTAGCGAATAGAGGCCAAACGTAGTTCTTACAGAACCAAAGGAAGAAGCCCATTGCGATAATTTGGCCAATGAATGTAGCATTAAAATTCACGTTGTTCTCTCCCGCTTAAGCATTCTTCAGCCAGCTAGCGTGGCTAAAAACGGGTTGGCAAATGTAAACCACATGCCAATGCCAATGCCGATCATGGTTACGGCATCGATAAGGCCGGCCACCAGGAACATAGATCCCTGTAATTTGGGCGCCAACTCGGGCTGGCGCGCGGAGCCTTCTAGGAATTTTCCTCCTAAAATACCAAAACCAATCGCCGTGCCTAATGCACCCATGCCCAGCACAAGCAATACGCCTAGTGCTGTAAAAGCCAATATCATTTCCATCATTTCCTCCAGGTTTTCTTCAGTTCAGAGTGTTTAGCAAAATTAGTGATGCGGTTTCTCGTGTGCTGCATTGAGATACACAATGGTTAGCATCATGAATACAAAAGCTTGAAGCGGAATAACCAATATATGGAAAACCGCCCAAACAAAGTGAGCAGGCAGCTGCCAATATCCCAACATTGACGCAATTAGCAGGAATAATAATTCTCCTGCATAAAGATTTCCAAAAAGCCGCAATCCAAGCGAAATAGGTTTTGCAAATAGTGTTGGTACTTCGATAATTAGATTGAATGGCATCATCCACTTCCCGAATGGATGAAAAGCGAGTTCGCTCAAAAAACCACCAATTCCCTTGTTCTTAATGCTGTAATAAATAATAAGCAAAAAAACGAACACCGACATGCCCATTGTGATATTTGGGTCTGTGGTAGGCACGATCTTGAAAGGAGCATGCTCAAAACCAAACACTACCGCGGCGAAAATTTCGAATCCTTTTGTGATTAAGTCTACAGGCACCAAGTCCATGGTATTCATCAAAAGAATCCAGAAAAATAAAGTAAGACACAGAGGCCCTATTAAGTCATTCTTATAATTAAACCCTTCTGAAACGCGGGCATCGACAAATTCGAAAACAGCCTCGACAAAATTCTGTATTCCAGAAGGAGCGCCAACTGTCGCTCTTTTGCCAACGGACCGGAAAAAAAGCAGGAAAGCTGCACCAAGAAAAATTGACCAACCAAGAGTGTCAACATTCACTGACCAGAAACCCATCTCCATAGCTTCTTCCGGCGTGTGGGCAAAGCCCCAGTGACCATCTACCTTGCCAAAGGTTAAAAAAGACAAATGGTGGTTGATGTATTCTTGAACTGTTTGTTCTGCGGCTGCGTGGGCTGCTTCTGCCATTTAATATTTGCTCTAACTCGCGTTATAAACTAATCAGTATACTTACTTCAATTCCACTGATTTTTCGTTGGTTGGACTATAGCTAATAAGCCCTGACATCATCACACCGACAAAATGAGTTGTAATAAACCCAAGTATCAGTGCGAGTTCACTTAAATTTGTAATCAATGTGAAGCTTAGGGCAAAAAGCACAATAGTTATTACAATCTTGCCGAGCTCCCCTTTTATAAAGCTCTTTACCACTTTATCTGCATTCCGGGCACCCTGATACTTGAATGCTTGTAATGCGAAATAGCTGTTAGGCAAAGCACTTATCAGTCCTCCCAGCAAAGCCGAGCAGGCCGTGACGTAGCCTGAAAACAACAGAGAAATGGCAGCAATAAAGGCTGTCGCGATTAGCTGTGCGACGATAACTTTATAAACTGGAGGGGGTCTTAAATTATTCACGAAGATGGCTTTCTAAATTAGCTTCTCGTTCGAGCCCAGAACCCTAAAAACATCCATTACAAACTTCTGTTGTTATGGCGGTGATCACCAAAGCACGCGCATTATAGGGGCTTTGCAATGCAGGATCAACTGCGCTTCGATAACAATTAAAACAGAACGAAAAGAGGAAAAATCCTCTAGGGGACGTCGATTGGCTTCCACTGGTTTCGCTTACTTTATATGGGATAAAATCCCATCGAGCTCATCCAGGCTATTATATTTAACCACCAATTTGCCTTTACCTTTGGCCGTATGCTGAATCATTACTTTCGTGCCCAGCTTGCCCTCGAGGCTTTCTTCAAGATTTTTGATGTCTGCGTCGATAGCCCCGCCCTTATTTGTAGTCCCGGCTCCAGCGACCAAGCGACGAACTAGCGATTCTGTCTGCCGCACAGAAAAACCACGGCCAACGACTGTGCGGGCAGCAGCTGCTTGCTGTAGGTCTGGCAATGACAATAACGCTCTAGCATGTCCCATTTCTAGGTCGCCATGCTCCAGCATTCTTCGTGCGTCAATATGCAGCCCAATAAGCCTAAGCAGGTTTGTAACCGTGGCGCGAGACTTGCCGACCGCATCAGCAACCTCTTGCTGGGTAAGTTCAAACTCATCCTGCAGGCGCTTCAAAGCCATGGCTTCTTCAATCGGGTTTAGGTTCTCCCGCTGAATATTTTCAATCAGCGACATGGCTATAGCCGCCTCATCGCCAACTGGCTTAATAATGGCCGGAATTTTATCAAGCCCGGCTATTTGGCTGGCTCTCCAGCGTCGTTCGCCGGCTATTATTTCGTATTTGTCTGAAGAAAGAGGGCGAATAACAATTGGTTGCATAACGCCTTGGCTCTTAATTGATGCGGCCAGTTCTTGGAGCGCCTCCTCATGCATATCAGTTCGAGGCTGGTATTTGCCGCGCTGGATAAGGTCGATTGGAATATTTTTAAGGTCGCCGTCTTTATCTTTTGACACTGACTGCTGATGTTGGCTCTGCTTTCCCAGCAAATTGGCCATTGTCTGGGTACTGCCAGCGGATAAAAGTGCGTCTAGGCCTTTGCCTAGCTTCTTTTTATCGTTCATTTTTCACCTGAGCTCTAATTCTGCGATGCCTGTTTGGTTTTAACCCGATACCGCAGCAGCAGCTTCGTCGTGCCTTCTCAATAGCTCACCAGCTAATGCTAGATAGGCAATTGCGCCGCGTGACTGTTTATCGTATTTAATCGCAGGCTTTCCATAACTAGGTGCTTCTGCAAGGCGAATGTTACGAGGCACTACGGTTCGATAAACAATATCACCGAAATAGTTAAAAAGCTGACCATTCACTTCGCTTGTAAGCTTGCTACGAGGATCGTACATGGTACGCAATATACCCTCGATTTTTAGGCTTGGGTTGAGCCGGTCTCTAATTGCACTAATGGTGTCCATCAAAGCAGACAAACCTTCCAGGGCGTAATACTCACACTGCATAGGAATAACTACACCATCAGCAGCCACTAGGGCATTAACTGTGAGCATGTTCAGTGAGGGCGGGCAATCCACTACAATATAGTCATATGTGTCTCTAACACTGTCGATAATAGATCGTAGTCGTGCTTCGCGGTCATCCCCGGCCATAAGGTCAATTTCAGCCGCTACTAAATCGCCGTTAGCAGGCAATAAGTCATACCCAGCATCTGGGCGTAACACAACATTTTCTATTTTTTCGCTCTCTGAAAGTAAATCATAGACAGAGAGCGACAAGTTCGATTTATCAACACCTGATCCAGTAGTCGCATTTCCCTGTGGATCTAAATCGACCAACAAAACATTCTTTCGTGTGACGTTTAACGATGCAGCTAAGTTAACGGAGGTGGTAGTTTTTCCCACTCCTCCTTTTTGATTGGCAATTGCTAATACTTTGCCCACGGCGGTCATCCACTAATTTGAGTTGACTTCACAAAGACCAACCAATGTTGATCAGCTTTTGCGTTACTGTTTCCGACCCACTTGAATGAGGTGGCGTTCGGAGTCCTCGCCAGGTACCAGAAGCTTAACACTGTCCAACACGATAAATTCTTCTGGTAAACGGCTAATTTCCTCGTCAGGAAATTTTCCCTTCATGGCGAACAGTTTACACTCTTGTGATAGCAAATGCTGAGATTTGATTACAATATCCTCTAGAGCACCAAAAGCTCTGCAAATTACCATATCAATTCGGTAGGGGCTTTGATAGTTCTCTATACGACAATTTTCAATCACTGTGTTATTCAAGCAAAGCTTAGTTTTTACCTCGAACAAAAACCGAGTTTTTTTGCCATTACTATCAAGTAAGGTGAATTTTTGCTGAGGCTTAAAAATTGCAAGTGGTATACCGGGAAATCCTGCACCCGTTCCAATATCCAAAGTTTGTTCTGCGTTAAGAAAATTGAAAATTAACAAGCTATCAAGGAGGTGTTTTTTAACTAAAATACCAAGATCCGCGTCAGCGACTAAATTGTATTTTTTATTCCATTTTTTCAAGAGACCCAGATAAATCTGCGTTTTTTCAAGCTGAGAAGGTTGATACTCGATTTCTAATTCGTCTAAGCCGCGCTGCAGAATTTTTAGGTAGTCGGAGTCCATGATAAACAAATTAGAAAAAAGAACGCTAGCTAGCTTTTCTCGTTAAGGCCTGTTGTTTTTTAAGATAAATTAGTAGCAAGGAAATAGCGGCGGGTGTCATACCAGGCATACGCGATGCCCTGCCTATGTTTTGAGGTCTTGACGCATTGAGTTTTTGTTGCAACTCATTTGACAATCCAGGCATCTCTGAATAATCTAAATCCTCTGGAAGCACCGTATTTTCTTGCTTCTTAAGACGCCGCACCTCTTCTTCCTGGCGATCAATATAGCCTTGATATTTTAATTGGATTTCAACTTGTTGTTCTGCCTGATATTCCACAGAATTTATTTCAACATCAGTTGCTGTTTTCATTGCTGCTTGCATCAATGGTTTGTAACTTAACCCTGGTCTGGCTAATAAATCAGCAAGAGAGTATTCGCGAGATATAGGTTTTTCTAACAACTGGTTCACCCGCTCTGCTTCAGATGTGTTTGGTTGTATCCATCGGGTTCGGAGAAAGTTTAATTCTTTTTCAATACGTTCCCGCTTCTCACAATGTTGGCGCCATCTCTTTTCGCACACCAATCCTAAGCCATATCCTATTTCAGTTAGTCGCAAGTCTGCATTGTCCTCTCGCAAGGTAAGTCGATATTCAGCTCGAGAAGTGAACATACGATAAGGCTCATTTGTTCCCGACGTAATTAAGTCATCAACTAAAACACCTAAGTAGGCTTGATCTCTGCGAGGGCACCACGAATCTTTTCCTTGAACCGATAGACCAGCGTTTAAGCCTGCCAATAAACCCTGAGCCGCCGCCTCTTCATAACCTGTAGTGCCATTAATTTGTCCGGCGAAGTAAAGACCATTCACAAATTTAGTTTCTAGAGAATAGTGCAGGTCTCTTGGGTCGAAGAAATCGTATTCGATCGCATAGCCTGGCCTAGTAATATGAGCGTTTTCAAAACCCTTGATATGGCGGACCATGTCGACTTGCGTATCGTAAGGTAAGCTGGTTGATATACCATTTGGGTAAAGCTCGTTCGTTTCAAGCCCTTCCGGCTCAACAAAAATTTGGTGTGATTTTTTGTCTGCAAAGCGCATCACCTTATCTTCTATGGAAGGACAATACCGTGGGCCCATTCCTTCAATCACTCCGGTGTACATTGGCGAACGATCGAGGCCGCGACGAATGACGTCGTGGCATTTCTCATTGGTTGAGGTGATATGACAATTTATTTGCTTGGGGTGATCCGATTGAGAACCTAAAAACGACATCACTGGGAGAGGAGTGTCTCCTGCTTGAATTTGCATTACAGAGAAATCGACTGATTTCGCGTCAATGCGTGGTGGTGTTCCAGTTTTTAGTCGATCAACTCGAAAAGGTAATTCGCGCAATCGGTTAGCAAGTGCAATTGAAGGTGGGTCACCCGCCCTGCCGCCGGCACTGTTTTGCATGCCGATGTGAATTTTTCCACCAAGAAATGTACCAGTGGTTAAAACAACTTTAGGTGCTCTTACCTCAAGGCCCATTTGTGTTTTAACACCACAAACGCTTCCCGACTCAATTAACAAATCATCAACTGCTTGTTGAAATATGCTTAGGTTATTTTGCTGTTCCAAAATTTTTCGGATGGCGGCTTTATAAAGAACTCTGTCGGCTTGTGCGCGAGTTGCTCGCACTGCCGGCCCTTTGCTTCCGTTTAGAACGCGAAATTGAATACCCGAGTAATCCACAGCCTGAGCCATAGCGCCACCCAGTGCATCTATTTCTTTTACCAAGTGACTTTTACCAATTCCCCCTATGGCTGGATTGCAAGACATCTGCCCCAAAGTTTCAATACTGTGAGTAATCAATAAGGTTTTCACTCCTTGGCGAGCAGCAGCAAGCGCTGCCTCGGTACCGGCATGACCGCCACCGACTACGATTACTTCATATTCTGATTGATGGTCCATACTTGTTCTATTGATTTGTTGTTTTTACTCATCTGGCTTAAGTGGTTTTAGCCGTTCGGTCAAACGGAGAGCAGTATAGCGGGATCTCAACAAATGTGAATGACAGGATCTAATAACATTTATTTAATGGTTTATTATATATATGTATATATAAAGTATTAATGTTGTTGTTATAGGGGAAGAGAAAATCTGTTTATAAGCGATTTTTAACTATATAAATCAGCTAGTTATGAGTTTATAACTCGGTGCGTAAGCACTGATTATAATGCTCATAACAGGTGCAGCGCCTGTAGACTAATTTTTGATATAAATTTCACTTAAAACGGTTTGTTAATTAGTCGTTCACTTATCCCTTTTTTATACAGAATTGATACAGACTCTCTATTATTGACAACACAATGTCACATTTGGAAAAAGGTTCTTAAAGCAGCACAATGCGCCTATTTCCCAACACAGAAACTTGAAAAAATCTCTCCTAACAAATCATCACTACTGAATTCGCCAGTTATAGCGCCAAGGGATTGTTGGGCAAGGCGAAGATCTTCAGCAATTATTTCTAATTGTGAGTGCTTACTTAGGTTATCAGACGCTGAAACTATAGCCTTTTTTGCTTCTTCTAAAGAACGTAGATGGCGGGCTCTTGCCACAAAACTACCATTGTTAGAAGGCTGATATCCAATAATTTGCGTTAAGTGACTACGTAGTAATCCAATACCCTCGCCCGTTTTCGCCGATAAGGAGATTTTTTGAAATTCGTTATTGCCTGCAGCGAGTGTTGAATGATTTGGAACCTTATCCTTTACAAGGTCTATCTTGTTAAAAACCATCGTCACGTTTTTAAGTAGACTTTGAGTTAGTGACAACTCACTTACTTGGTTTTGGAAGTCCGCTAACAGACTATTAACATCCTGTTCACTTTGTGCTGAGTCAATGACTAAAAGAACCTGATCCGCGTTCTCAATGGCCTGTCGGGCACGTTTTATGCCCTCTTTTTCTATTATATCGTCGCTGTCTCTGAGCCCTGCGGTATCTATTACATGAACAGGCATACCCTCTACTGTAATTTCGATACGGAGCAAGTCTCTGGTTGTGCCAGGAATATCGCTGACAATCGCGCTTTCTTCGCCGGCGAGCGCATTCAACAAGCTAGATTTTCCAGCGTTGGGTTTACCAGCAATAACTACATTCATCCCTTCTCTAAGAATGACTCCCTGCTCTGCTTCAGCAAATACTTTACCTAGTTCAGTGAGGGTATTATCAATCGCAGTACTGACCCCTGTGTCCGAGAGGATATCAATATCTTCGTCTGAAAAATCGATAGCCGCTTCGACATTCACTCGTGCCGCTGTTAGTTGGTTTTGTAATTCAACAATTCGTTTGGAGAATTCACCTTGTAATGTCCGCACAGCAGAACGAGCAGCTTGCTTGGAACTCGCATCAATTAAATCGGCTATAGCTTCAGCTTGTACTAAATCTATTTTGTTATTTAAGAATGCTCGTTCAGAAAATTCGCCCGGGCGAGATTGACGAGCACCAAGGCTGATGACGCGATCAAGGACTGCGAGCATGATTTGGGAGCCGCCATGACCTTGGAGTTCCAATATATCTTCGCCGGTAAAGGAATTGGGTCCGGCATAATAGATTGCGACCCCATTATCAATGATACTTTTGTCATTATTGAGAAAATTGCTTGAGTACGCGTGTCTTGGGGTTGGCTCGAAACCTAATACGCTTAGTGCTACGTGCCGGGTTTTAGGGCCAGACACTCGAATTATGCCAATACCACCGCGGCCTGTTGACGTGGCAATAGAGCATATTGTTTCAGAGGCTTCTATAGACATTTATTGGATAGCCTAGAGTTTGGCTAGGATGCAATATGGTTTATCGGAATCTTATCTTTTTCCAGCCTCGTAAGCTGCTTCAAGTTTACGAGTGATATACCACTGTTGAAGAATGCCGAGCACAGCATTAGTTAGCCAATAAAGTACGAGCCCTGCAGGGAAAAACAAAAATATCCCGGTCATCATAATGGGCATAATCTGCATTACTTTAGCTTGCATTGGATCAGGTGGCGCTGGACTAAGTTTCATCTGCAGAAACATAGTGGCGCCCATGAGCAAAGGAAGAATGAACAAGGGGTCTCGAACGGAGAGGTCTGTTAACCAAAGCATAAAAGGAGCATGGCGCAGTTCAACGCTTTCAAGGAGCACCCAGTAGATACCAATGAAAACAGGCATTTGCGCCAACATAGGGAGACAGCCGCCCAAGGGATTAACCTTTTCCTTTTTGTATAATTCCATTATGGCTTTCTGCATACCCATTTTGTCATCGCCATAACGATCTTTTAGTTGTTGCATCTTTGGTGCTGCGCGTCGCATGCCTGCCATCGATTTATATTGTGTTTCTGACAGTTTATAAAATAAGCCCTTTACCACAACGGTAAGCAAAATAATTGAAATGCCGAAGTTCCCTATGGAAGAATTTATGAGGTCTAGTAGCCAGTAAATTGGGGCTGCAAGAAAATAAAGGAAGCCATAGTCTATGGTAAGTTCGAGATTAGGGGAGATTTCTGCTAGCGCATATTGGTCTTTGGGACCAGCGTAAAACTGGAGGTTATGGCTGGCCTGAGTGCCCGGCGCCACTGAAAAAGCCGAACTAGTAAACTCACCAAAATACTGGTTAATGTTGTTGCGGCGCGTTGTGAATCTATTAAGAGATTCGGCAACAGGTATCCAGGCAGACAAAAAATAATGTTGGCTAAAACCGATCCAGCCGCCATCCATGTCGAACGTCTCTGTCCCATCTTCAATATCATCGAAGTCAATTTTTATATAAGGGTCGTCACTGGAGGTGGTGACAAATCCTAAAAATGTTCTACCAAAACCTCCCGCAGTACCTGGGTCATCAAACCCATCTCGTTTTATTTGACCAAAAGCATTGGCTTGCCAAGTTTGCGACGACCGGTTATCAATGATAAAGCTAATGTCTATCAAATAACTATCTCGGGTAAAGGAATAACGCTTAGTAACAGTTACCCCTGGATCTGGAGCTGGCGTAACAAGGTCTACGGTAAGCGTGTTCTCTCCATCTTCCAGTCGATAATAAGGCGCACTGGTTTGATAGTCCGCTCTTCCAGCATTATCTATTCCGTTCGTTCCTATTAACCCACTTTGAGCAACATAATTTCTACCCTGAGATTCCTCTAAAACCATAAAGGGGTCATCTGTCACATCTATTTGTTTTAAATATTTTGGAAGAGCAAGTTGGACTATATCTCCGCCGCTTAAATCAATGTTTAGTTCGAGCGTGTCTGTTTCAATTGAAACCAAGCGAGGTGAATTCGATGTGGCATTTGAACTACCATTAGTCTGACTTGTTCCACTAATGTCAAGGTCGGCTCCTGGGGCGGATGATGGAACTACCGTCGGTATATCCGTAGCTGAAGTTGCAGCATTTTCTGGGATTTGAATACTTGACGGCTCTTGAGTGCGGCCGCTATCAAGCAGCGGAGGGTAATCATCTTGCCATGCCAACAACATCAAATAAGTAATGGCTGCTAACGATGTGTACAAGAAAAATTTAGTAAGATCCATTATCTACTTTTCCTAGATGCGGGAAGAAATTTCCTTGGTTTCTGGTATGGGATCATAGCCACCCTCATGCCACGGGTGACAGTTGCAGATACGACGCATTCCAAGTAGTGAGCCTTTTGTGCAGCCATGTTTTTCGATTGCTTCTTTGGTGTACTGGGAACAAGTTGGATAAAAACGGCACTGATTGCCGATTAAAAAGCTTAAGCTAAACTGATAGAGGGTAATCAGACGGATTAATAGTGCTTTCATCATTACTCAGCTGTCCTGGTTATCTGATAATTACTTTTTTACAATCAATTTGTTTTCTAAATCTAGCCACAAACCGTTCAAAAATTTCGATAGCTGTGACTTGCTCAGTTTAGCAGCATCTCTTCGAGCCAGCACCACTACATCCAGGGATGGAAATTGCGCGTGTGTATGTCGAAAGGTCTCTCGAATTTGGCGTTTAATTCTATTGCGTTGGACAGCTTTCCCAATGTTTTTCTTGGCCAACACCATACCCAATCGTTTCGTTTGGTGCTGGCTCAGAGTGGCTAACATTAAGAAGTGGCGGCAGGAAACTTTGTACTGAGAATTGTCGAATACAGCCTTGTAGTCGGCGGCAGTCAGTAGCCGAGATTCTTTAGGAAAGCCAAACTCAGCCACACTAGTTCTCTATTGTTAAAAAAGGAGAAAAGCGAATTAAGCGGAGAGTTTAGCGCGTCCTTTTGCGCGCCTTCTTTTAAGAACAAGGCGCCCGCCTTTGGTTGCCATGCGCGCTCTAAAGCCATGGGTACGAGCCCGTTTCAAGACGCTTGGTTGAAAAGTTCTTTTCATAACAGGAATTCCAGGTTTGCATAATTGAGCCTGCGTAGGCTCAAAAAAGAGGGCGAATTCTAGAGCTTTTGCTGCAACATTTCAATGTAAAAACTAAGCCCAATAAATTAGTTTTCTTGAAATTGAAAGATTAGCCTGAGTTTAAACGGGGTCAGCCGCCGATCCAAAACTTAGCCACAAGTTATCCACAGAATAATTATCAACAGCCTTGTTGAATTCTTGGTTATTTGCGTTTAATTTTGACTCGATAATTATCAGCAAAAAGAAGGTAAATAATTGATAAATAATGACAAAAAACGCACTGAAAAAACCACTTTTCTGCTTTCAAGGCAGTGGATAACTCACTAGCCAATCGCTAGAATCGCAGTATTAAATTAAAACTTATCCCCCTCGGACAGTAAAAGTGGTATCAACAAGTTGGCAACATTGTATTGATTGTTTAAAAGTAGAGCTTCCCTCTCAACAATATAACACTTGGATCAGGCCTTTGAAGGCAAATATCGACGCAGATGTGTTACGAATTTCTGCGCCTAATCGTTTTATCCTGGACTGGGTTAAAGGCAAGTTTCTTGGCCGCATCGAAGAGCTTGTCACCGAGTCAAATGGCGAGCCACTGCAAATCAACTTGGAAGTATTCGACCTAAGACAACAAGAAGTCGCGAGCCCACCTGCTAGAGCGGAATCATCAATTCAGCAATCTTCAGCCCAGCCCCCGGTAAAGCAAATAGTTGAAATGGCTACTGAAACTGGGGGTTTGGAAAAACGACAGCCCTTGCTTGAACCAATTCAAAAAAATGGTCAGCAAGAGCGGCGCAATATGGGAATTGTGATTGAAGGAAAACTCAGGCATCGGGGCGCCTTAAATACAGAGAACAATTTCGAAAATTTTGTCGTTGGAAAATCCAATCAACTAGCTCGCGCGGCAGCGATGCAAGTCGCTGAAAACCCTGGCTATGCCTATAATCCGCTCTTTATCTATGGGGGTGTTGGGTTAGGAAAGACTCACTTAATGCATGCGATCGGTAACTATTTGGTAGACAAAAAACCTAGTGCTAAGGTGGTTTATCTGCACTCAGAGACGTTTGTCGCTACTATGGTTTCAGCATTACAGCTTAATGCTATAAGTGAGTTCAAACGATTCTATCGTTCTGTGGATGCGCTATTAATTGATGATATTCAGTTTTTCGCTGGCAAAGAGCGTTCCCAAGAAGAGTTTTTCCATACTTTTAATGCTTTATTAGAAGGTGGGCAGCAGATCATATTGACTTGCGATCGTTACCATAAAGAGATCAAAGGCCTTGAAGAACGCCTTAAATCACGCTTTGGCTGGGGCCTAACGGTTGCTGTTGAACCGCCTGAATTGGAAACCAGAGCTGCAATTTTGATGAACAAGGCTGAGCTTTCTAATGTTGAGCTTCCATATGATGCAGCACTTTTTATAGCACAGCGTCTCCGATCAAATGTTCGAGAATTGGAAGGTGCTTTAAAGCGCGTAATCGCCCATGCTAATTTCAAGGGTGAGCCAATTAATTTAGAGCTCATAAAAGAAGCATTGCGAGACCTTTTTGCGCTGCAAGACAAACTAGTCACTATTGATAATATTCAGCGTTCAGTTGCTGAGTACTACAAAATTAAGATGGCTGACATGCTATCGAAACGCAGGAATAGGTCCGTTGCTAGGCCAAGACAAGTAGCAATGACACTGTCTAAAGAGTTGACTAATCACAGCCTTCCGGAAATTGGTGATGCTTTCGGTGGCAGGGACCACACAACGGTCTTACATGCCTGTAAGCAAATTAAGAAACTGCGACATAGCTCTATCGATATTCAGGAAGATTACAATAACCTCCTGCGCTCTCTGTCCAGTTAAGAAGCAACATATTGATAATTAAAGGAAAAACCTAATAAATGCAATTTTCAATTTCTCGAGAAGCGCTTTTAAAACCACTGCAAATGGTAAGCGGCGTTGTAGAGAGGCGTCAGACATTGCCAGTGCTCTCCAATGTTCTTCTAGTATTACAGGAGAGTGAGCTTTCACTTACAGGAACAGACCTTGAAGTCGAGCTTATCGGCCGAGTTCAAGTTAATGGGTCCTCCGAACCTGGAGAGATTACTGTCCCTGCCCGAAAGCTATTGGATATCTGTAAATCCTTATCCGATGACTTTCCATTAGAAATCTCCGTAGTTGATAATAAGCTTAAGCTGAAATCCGGCCGCAGCCGATTCTCGCTTGCGACTCTGCCTGCTGCCGAGTTTCCAGACGTTGATGAAGAACCTGATACATTTTCATTGGCCATAACTCAGGCTCGGCTTCGTGAACTCTTAGAAGCAACTAGTTTTGCGATGGCTCAACAAGATGTTCGCTATTACTTGAATGGAATGCTTTTTGAGGTAGGCGCTGATTATTTGCGAGTAGTCGCTACAGATGGTCATCGCTTAGCAATGGAAACCCTGAAAATCGCATCCTCTGCGAAAGATACTCAACAACTTATTCTGCCAAGAAAGGGAATTATGGAATTGGCGCGGCTATTGTCTGATGAAGGTGGAGAAATCGAGCTGACCTTTGGCCAGAACCACATAAGAGCAGCAATTCCTGAATTTACCTTTACATCGAAACTAGTTGACGGGAAGTTTCCTGATTACAACCGTGTGTTACCTAAAGGCGGGGATAGGGTACTGTCTGGATCATGCCAAGAACTGCGCCAGGCGTTTTCCCGGGCGTCCATTTTATCTAATGAAAAATACCGTGGTGTCAGAGTAATGCTGTCAGACGGTGAAATGCGAATCTTTGCTAATAACCCCGAGCAGGAAGAAGCTGAAGAGCTAGTTTCTGTAGATTATGACGCAGAATCACTGGAAATAGGCTTCAATGTCAGCTATCTCATTGACGTGCTTTCTACGCTCACAAGCGAGAGAGTAAAAATCACGCTTTCAGACCCCAATAGTAGTGCATTACTCGAAGCGGAAGAGGGAAGCGAAGCCCTCTACGTAGTAATGCCTATGCGCCTTTAGTTCCAGCTGGCCAACGCCGCTCTTCATCCATGAGCTCCCTAAAAATGCTCAGAATATGTTCGATTCGAAACATCGAATATGCTGAGCTATGCCTGGGTCCAAAATTGAATTTAATCTATGGAGAAAACGGTAGTGGCAAGACTAGTATCCTTGAAGCGATTAATCTACTAGCAATGGGCCGATCTTTTCGGAGCAGTAAAACTGGGACTGTAACTTCAGAAGGTAAGCAAGAGCTCTCTATCTATGCAGAAACACAGACAGGGAATCGGGTAGGATTAGTTAAACCAAGACGACAGAGCTATAAACTTAGACTAGATGCTGAAAACCAAAAAAACTGGGATAGAGTTGCAAGACGTCTGCCAATCCAGGTTCTGGATTCGAGCTCGTTTTTACTTCTTGAGGGCGGGCCAAAAGCGAGAAGGCGATTTTTAGATTGGGGTGTGTTTCACGTGGAACATGGCTTCCTTAATGAATGGCGAAAAAGCCGAAAATGTATTGCAAATAGAAATTTGCTCCTAAAAGAGAAGAGCCCTGATGAATCTCAACTGCGCGCATGGGACAGTGAGCTATGCGAAGCTGCACAAGCGGTCGATGATGCAAGAAAGCGTTATTTTCAGCAGTTTATTCCCGCCTTTAAAAAAGTCTACAGCTCCCTGGTTGGTCAAGATGGATTAGCAGTAAATCTAAAATATTACAGAGGCTGGGACTCAGCTTTGGAGCTCACTGATTTGCTAATTGCCGGCAGGCAGCAAGATTTAAAATATGGTTCAACCCAAAATGGGCCGCATCGGGCTGATATAGTCG
This sequence comes from uncultured Pseudomonadales bacterium, assembly GCA_964275945.1. Lineage (GTDB taxonomy): Bacteria > Pseudomonadota > Gammaproteobacteria > Pseudomonadales > Pseudohongiellaceae > UBA9145. The sequence goes on along the minus strand of CAXYEH010000010.1, from coordinate 10,627 downwards.
TCAAGGCCGGTTCTGTTCCAGCAATAGATCTGCTATCCCGAGGTCAGCAAAAGGTGCTTGTAAGCGCATTGAAAATTACTCAAGGAATGCTCTTTGCTTCAGCGATAGGCGAGCAGTGCATTTACCTAGTGGATGATCTTCCGGCTGAGCTTGATCGTGATAATCGCGCCAAAATTCTTGATATGTTGATAAGCCTGGATGGCCAGCTATTTGTCACTTGTGTAGAAAGGTCTTCCGTTGAAAGTTGTCTCCAATGCCCCCCTGAAATGACCACGTTCCACGTGGAACGTGGTACAATAACGGATTGATTTTTCGTTAATTTATCCAATATTTTGGTGGATAAATTAGGTAGGAAATAGCAAGTGTTTTGCCTGGAGTTTTCGTATGACCGATGAGTCTCAATCTGATTACAATTCCGATAGCATTAAGGTCTTAAAAGGGCTCGATGCGGTCAGAAAACGTCCTGGAATGTACATAGGTGACACGGATGATGGCACTGGCCTTCATCATATGGTGTTTGAGCTTGTCGACAATTCTATCGACGAAGCTTTAGCCGGCTTTTGTGATGAAATCCATGTCACGATCCATGTTGGCGAAACAATCACTGTCACAGACAATGGTCGTGGGGTCCCCACTGAAATGCACAAAGAGGGTGTTTCAGCTGCCGAAGTAATTATGACTGTGCTCCACGCTGGTGGGAAGTTTGATGACAATAGTTACAAAGTTTCCGGCGGTCTTCATGGTGTGGGAGTGTCTGTAGTTAATGCTCTGTCAGAGGAGTTAAAACTCACTATCCGCAGAGAAGGCAATGTTCATGAACAATATTATGAGCATGGTGTCCCTCAGGCGCCTCTTGCTGTAGTTGGAGAAACCGCAAGTACTGGCACGGAATGCCACTTTAAGCCCTCTGCAGACACATTTTCCAACGTAGAATTCCATTTTGATATTCTTGCAAAAAAGCTGCGAGAGTTAGCATTTCTTAACGCTGGAGTGGCCATCAGACTCACAGATGAGCGCACCGGTAAAGAAGATGTCTATAAGTACGAAGGTGGATTAATGGCCTTTGTAGATTATCTAAATAAGAACAAGAATACCGTGAACAAGCTCTTTCATTTTGTCTCCTTCCGCGAAGCAGATGGAATTACTGTTGAAGTTGCTCTTCAGTGGAATGATTCCTACCAGGAGAACATATTTCCCTACACAAATAACATTCCCCAAAGAGACGGAGGAACTCACCTTGCTGGATTTCGCGGAGCACTAACAAGAGTCTTAAAAAGCTATATTGACAAGGAGTTGGCAAATAAAAAAGGGAAAGAGGTTGTCACAACAGGAGATGATGCCCGAGAAGGGCTTACAGCGATTATTTCGGTTAAGGTTCCTGATCCTAAATTTTCTTCGCAGACTAAAGATAAATTGGTTTCATCAGAGGTTAAAGGGGTCGTAGAGCAAGAAATGGCCGCACACTTCAACGATTTTTTAATGGAGAATCCTCAAGACGCAAAGTTGATCGTAAGCAAGATGATTGATGCCGCCCGAGCAAGAGAAGCGGCAAGAAAAGCGCGGGAAATGACGCGTCGCAAGGGAGCTTTGGATATAGCAGGATTGCCGGGTAAACTGGCTGATTGCCAGGAAAAAGATCCAGCATTATCGGAAATTTATATAGTGGAGGGCGATTCTGCCGGCGGTTCAGCAAAACAGGGTAGAAACCGCAAGAATCAGGCAATTCTACCTTTGAAGGGCAAAATTTTGAATGTGGAAAAGGCCCGCTTTGACAAGATGCTGAGCTCCGCGGAAATTGGTACTCTTATCAAGGCCCTTGGGTGTGGGATTGGTAATGAAGAATTTGCACCAGAGAATCTGCGTTATCACAGCATTATTATTATGACTGATGCGGATGTTGATGGTTCTCACATAAGAACTCTATTATTAACGTTCTTTTTCCGCCAGATGCGCGAACTAGTAGAGAGGGGACATATTTTTATAGCTCAACCTCCACTTTATAAGATTCGTAAAGGTAAGCAGGAACAATACCTAAAGGATGACGGTGAGCTTGCAAATTACCAAACCCAAATTGCATTAGAAAATGCGAGCCTTCATGTGAACAAAGAGGCCCCAGGTATTGCAGATGACTCCCTGGAATCCTTGGTGAAACAATTTAATGAGGCTTACGCCATCATTAGCCGCTTAGCACGCCTCTACCCAACAGAGGTTTTGGAAGCGATGATCTTCACGAAGCCTTTGTTGGAAGGCGACCTGAAAGTCAAAGAAAAAGTCGAAGATTGGGTACAGGAGCTAAGCGGGAGTCTGCATTCTCAACACCCCGGAGTTAGCGCTAACTATACCCTGCACACTAAGGAAGATCCGGAGCGACACACTTATTTACCTGAAGCTACCCTAAGCTTGCATGGATTGGAAAGACACTATGCATTCAGTGGGGATTTCTTTCATTCTGGCGAATACGGGGCATTGGCAGAGCTTGGTAAAACCCTTGATGGTCTTATTGAGCCAGGGGCGTACATAAAGAGGGGTGAGCGTACCGAAGAAATAGCTAGTTTCGCGGAAGCTATAGAGTGGCTAATGAATGACGCTATGAAAGGCCATTACTTGCAGCGCTATAAGGGGTTGGGAGAAATGAATCCTGACCAATTATGGGACACTACGATGAATCCAGAAACTAGACGGATGCTTCAGGTAACAATTGATGACGCCATTGGCGCGGACCAGCTTTTTAATACTTTGATGGGTGATCAAGTTGAACCGCGCAGGGAATTTATAGAAGACAATGCATTAGCGGCGGAAAATCTAGATATTTAAGGACTGGCTTGGTGTAACTGGGCACGTATCCATTGTTCGACTTCAGCAGTTAAATCGCTGGCACTGCGCCCTTCTACTTCAATTGGTTTCCCAATAGTGACTGTTATGAAGCCAGGTCGCTTAATGAATTGACGAGATGGCCAACAATCCCCGGCATTGTGAGCAATTGGGACTATGGCTGTATCTGCCGCAACGGCAAGTTTCGCTCCACCACGTGAAAAGCGTTTGACTGTTCCGGCAACAGACCGTGTACCTTCCGGAAATACGATCACAGAATTACCGTTTTCAAGCCGGTCCATTCCTTGAATCAGGACTGATTTTCCGGCTTCCCTAGGTTTGCTCCGGTCTATAGCAATAGGGTTTTGCAATCGCATAGCCCATCCCCAAAAGGGAATTCTCATTAACTCTTTTTTTAGAATGGGTGAAACTGGATTGAGTAAACTATAAAAAAATATTGTCTCCCAACTGCTTTGATGATTAGCGAGAAATACCGTTGGTATATTTGGTAGATTCTCCAGCCCAACTATTTCATAGCGCACACCGCAAACTAATCGCAACCAACTTAGTACGCGGTCACACCAACCTGCCGTCAACTTATAGCGAGCATTCTTAGAAAGGCAGGGAAATAAAAAAATAAATATCGTACACGTAACAATTGTTAGGAGTATAAAACCAAAATAAAAAAGCACTGTGCGAATAAATGTTAACAATAGCTTATTCGATGATAGAGAGTATGCTTTGAGTTGCGCTTAATAAATTATCAAAAATAGGGACGTCCGCCAAGTCTGTTCCTTTTAGCTCTTTTATTGTAGTAAGCCCATTTCCAGTACGAACAAGCATCGGCCTCATACCAAATGCCCTGCCAGCCAAAAGATCCCTTAAACTATCACCTATAAAATAAGAATCTTTTAAAGTACAGTCGAACTCTTTTTCTGCCTGCGCGAGCAATCCCGTTCTGGGTTTTCTACAATCACAGTTATCATCAGGCGAATGGGGGCAATAGAAAATACCAGATACAAAACCACCGGCCTCTTCAACAATAGTACAAAGCTTCTGATGAATTTTTGCCAGACTATATTCATCAAATAGCCCTCTGGCGAGACCAGATTGATTAGTAGCAATAAGCACTCTGTAACCTGCTAAATGCAATAAGGCTATAGCTTCAATGCTGCCAGCTATAGGAACCCACTCTTCATTAGATTTAACATATTCAACCGAATCCTGATTTATAACTCCGTCTCTATCAAGCACAATTGTTTTTAAAGACGCCAAAGCCATCCTCTAAAAGTCAGTTACTATGTAAATAAGAAATATCAGCAGTAAGCAAAAACAAGGCTCTTAATTCTTGCAGTAAAGCTAGCCTGTTTGCTCGGACTCTCTCGTCTTCATGCATAACAAGAACATTATCAAAAAACACATCAACAGCTTGTTTTAACGTAGAAAGAGATTGGAGCCCAGCTGTGTAATTTCCTTCCTCAAATAACGGACCCACCTCCAGCATTTTATCTTGTATGGCCTCATGTAGAACTTTTTCAGCAGGCTCTACCAACAAATCCACGTTACAGTTTCTAGGCTCCGAAACAATTTCCTGTTTTGACAACAAGTTGGATACGCGTTTATTTGCAGCCGATAATGCAACCGCTTCTGATAATTTGTTAAAGCTATCAACAGCTTGAACGCGATGATAAAAATCCAAGGGTCGTTGCGGCTTAATGACAAACACAGATTGAAAAACGCCACTGCTAATTCCTGATTCCTGACACCAGGCTCTAAATCTCTCTAATAAGAAATCAAATACAAGTTCGGCAGTATCGACCTGAAAATCAGTATTTCCATGAGTTGCGATAGATGTGCTGATGGCTTTCACGATATTTAGATCAAGCTCTTTCTCGACAAGTATTCTTAAGATACCGATAGCTGAACGCCGCAATGCAAAGGGGTCTTTTGAGCCAGTAGGTGGTTGCCCGATGCCAAACAGACCTACCATCGTATCCAGCTTGTCTGCAATAGCGAGGATACTGCCTGTAGTGGATTCTGGTAATTTATCTCCGGCAAACCTGGGTAGATATTGGTCACGAAGAGCTTCACACACTGCAATTGGCTCACCATCGTGTTTGGCATAGTAAGCGCCCATAAGACCTTGAAGATCAGCAAACTCACCAACCATATTGGTAATTAAATCGCACTTCGAAAGCAAAGCAGCGCGTTCACACATTGCCTCTTCCGCACCCAATTCACTAGCAATCGCTTTAGCAAGAGATGCCACTCTTTTTGACTTATCGAAAACAGAACCTAATTTATCCTGAAACACGATCGTCCCAAGGGGCTCCATTCGCGAAGCGAGGGTTGACTGTTTGTCTTTCTCAAAGAAGAATCTGGCGTCCGCTAGCCTCGGCCTAATTACTCTTTCATTGCCCTCAATGACCTGGGCTGGGTCTTTAGAGATGATATTGCTAATAGCGACAAACTTAGGCAGAAGCTTGTTATTGGCATCAACCAAATAAAAACATTTCTGATGGGACTTCATCGCCAAAATTAGAGCTTCCGCAGGAACTTCGAGAAATTCTGGATCAAAGTTTCCGGTTAGGGCTACAGGAAACTCAATAAGGCTTGATACTTCTTCAAGCAACTCTTCATCGATAATGGTTGTCGCATTCGCTTTAATGCCCTCTTCTCGTAACAACGTACGAACGAGCTCTTTGCGCTTTTCAAAATCTGGAATAACGTGGCCGGTTACTTCCAGCTGTTTTTCGTAATCTGCAGCGTCGTCTATTAGAATTTCAAAGTTGTGGTGGAACCTATGACCAAATGTTTTATTACCGCTGCAGACTCCATAAGCAGAGAGATTAAGCACCTGATTTCCAAACAAGATAATTATCCAATGGACGGGGCGCACAAACTCTTCTCGAGAGTTACCCCACCGCATGCGCTTTGGCACCGGCAGTTTACTCATTGCTTGAGTCACAATGTCAGGAATTAGGTCTTTTGTTTCGCTGCCTTTTTCAGAAGCTAAAAATGAGAGCTTTGCAACACCCTCTTTTTCGGTTTTACCAAGTTCATTAACTTCTACACCACAGGATCTAGCGAAACCTAGAGCAGCGGGAGTGGCCTCGCCACTGGCTTCGAAAGCAGCCGTTAGCGCGGGCCCTATTCTTTTTATCTGTTTATCTTTCTGGGCAACATCTAATTCGGTAACGAGCAACGCTAGGCGTCTTGGTGTCGCAAATCTTTTTACAGACTTTGAATGCAAGCCAGCACTTTTCAGGCTATTCTTTATTAGGTCTTCAAGCGCACGTGATAAAGAACTTAGCGCTTTCGGCGGAAGTTCCTCGGTACCAATTTCTATTAAGAGATCTTGAGTTGACATTGTGATTAACTTTCTAAAAATTCCTTTCGCAATTCCTCGGTCGCCAATGGAAAACCCAGTTGTTTTCGGCTCTCAAAATAGACTTCAGCGACAAGCCGAGCAAGAGTCCTAACACGGAGAATAAATCGTTGTCGTTCAGTGACCGAGATGGCCTTGCGTGCATCGAGCAGATTGAAATAGTGGGATGCTTTCAATACTTGTTCATAAGCAGGAAGGGCAAGGCTTTCATTAATCAGTTTGTTGCATTGAGCTTCACAGTCATCAAAATAGGAGAATAGAAGCCCTGTCTCTGCGTGTTCAAAATTATAGGCCGACATTTCAACTTCGTTTTGCTTGAATACGTCTCCATAAGTCACCACACCGTTGGCACTGTTTGTCCAAACAATGTCATAGATACTGTCGACGCCTTGTAAATACATCGCAATTCTTTCAATACCATAGGTAATTTCACCGCTTACCGGATGACATTCGAGTCCGCCAACTTGCTGAAAGTAGGTAAATTGGGTCACCTCCATACCATTCAACCAAACCTCCCAGCCTAGGCCCCATGCACCTAAAGTAGGCGATTCCCAGTTATCTTCAACGAAGCGAACATCATGAATGGTCATATCGATACCGAGACTTTCCAGGGATTCTAGGTAAATTGATTGGATTTCTTTTGGTGATGGCTTCAAGATCACCTGGAACTGATAATAATGCTGCAGGCGGTTTGGATTCTCGCCATAACGACCATCTGTTGGTCTTCGACAGGGTTGAACATAGGCTGTATTCCAGCTTTCAGGGCCAATCGCCCGCAGGAAAGTAGCCGGATGGAATGTCCCCGCCCCAACCTCTAAATCTAAAGGCTGTAAGACAACACACCCCTTGTCGGCCCAGAATTGTTGCAACGCAAATACTAAACCTTGGAATGTTTTGAGATCGTAATTCTGGCTCACAATTTTGCCGAATTTCCCTGAAAATCAAAGGGCTACAATTATCCTTGATTCTAAGTCAGTAATCTATAGCCCTCAAAATCCGGCAATGTCCGAAATTATATCTCTCCGGACTAGACACTCAATACCGAAGTTAAATTGCCTTTCCATATTGTCTCTCTACAATATGGCCTTTTATCAACAGGCGGGATCATCAAGATTCAAACTCTTAGCTATTTAATCTTCAGGAGCTTTCTTTCAATCACTGCCTGGCTTCCTTTTGCCGTTCTGAATGTAATGGCAGAGGCATGGGGCTATCTGCTATATCACTCGCCGAATAGAAGTAGAAGTACGACAGACAAAAATTTAAGAACCTGTTTTCCCGATAAAACAGAGTCGGAAATCGCGCAACTTACTAAATGCAGCCTAATTAATACGGCAAGGACAGCTTTAGAAATGGGTAAGACTTGGCTCCCACCTATGGAAAAAAGCCTGACAATGGTTGCGGAATGTGAGGGCAAGGATTTAATCATAGAAGCGCAAAAGTCGGGGAGAGGCATAATTTTACTAGCTCCTCACCTCGGTAATTGGGAAATATTTGGGTTCTATGTGTGTCATGGTCTTGATTCTACTTGGCTCTATCAGCGGCCCAACTTGCCTGCCTTAGATCGACTAATTACCCGAACTCGATCCCGTGGTGGCATAAAAATGGTACCAGCTAACCGCTCAGGTGTTTCAAAGATCTTGAAGTCCCTTAAACAAGGCAAAATTGTAGGCGTGTTGCCGGACCAGGTGCCTCCCGAGGAAGGAGGAACCTTTGCACCTTTTTACACTGAACAAGCACTTACCATGACTTTGGTTAGCAAACTATTGCAAAAAACTGACGCGAAAGTATTTTGTGGTTTTGCCAAACGGTTATCAAAAAAACAGGGTTACCAAATTATAGTCGAAGCTGCAGATGAGCAAATCTACAGTGATAATATTGATGAATCAGTGGCTGCATTAAATCGAACTGTTGAAAAAAGTGTTAACAAGGCAGTAGAGCAGTATCAATGGGAGTACAAACGGTTTCGTAAGCGGCCTGATGGGAAAAAATTTTATTAAACCCAAAGATTAAATATTGCTTACGCTAGCGCCGCCAAAACATTGGTGTAAACAACACCAACAATGTAAACACCTCCAAGCGACCCAAGAGCATCGCCACACAGAGAATCCATTTTGCAGCGCCTGGTAAGTGCTCATAATTGTCAGCAACATTGGCGAGGCCAGGTCCCAGGTTATTTATACAAGCACCCACGGCACTGAAAGCAGTAATGATATCTAAGCCGGAAGCGAGTAATGCCAGTAACATTAACATAAACGCCATTACGTAAACTGCAAAAAACCCCCAAACCGATTCAATGATACGGTCTGGCACGGGGTTGCGACCAAGTTTGACCGGGATGACTGCTTTCGGATGAATTAGGCGTTGAACTTCCCTAAACCCTTGTTTAAAGATTAATAAAATACGTATGACCTTCATACCGCCGCCAGTAGAACCTGCGCAAGCACCTATGATTGCTGCGTACAACAATATATAAGGGAGAAAAAGCGGCCAAGAATTGAAATCAGCAGTTGTAAAACCAGTTGTAGTTGCAAATGAGACAACTTGAAAGACACCCTTGATAGTGGATTCAAACATACCCGAGTAAATATCTGAAAAATAGAGCACACTGATTGTTATCAAAGAAATAACTAAAAGAATAAATGCATAGAAAAGAAACTCTGGGTCCAATACATAATGACGAATACTCCGCCGTTGCCAGGCAGTGAAATGCAGCGCGAAATTAATACCGGCAATGAACATAAAAACAATTGCGACGATATCGATAGCGGGATTATCAAAGTAGCCCAGACTTGCATCATGAGTTGAAAATCCGCCAATGGCTATAGTAGTAAAGCTATGGCTTATAGCATCGAAAGGATCCATGCCAAAAATCCAATAGGCTAAGGCACAAGCGATTGTTAATGACAAGTAGATAAACCAAAGCGCCTTCGCGGTTTCTGCCAACCTAGGCACTAATTTATTGTCCTTAACTGGCCCAGGGCTTTCGGCCCTGTAGAGCTGCATGCCTCCGATGCCTAACATTGGTAACAAAGAAATTGCCAAAACAATAATTCCCATGCCACCCAGCCATTGCAATTCTTGGCGGTAAAACAAAATGGACTTAGGCAGGCCATCAAGTCCGGAGATTACTGTCGCGCCAGTGGTTGTGAGCCCGGAGAGCGATTCAAAAATGGCATCAGTAATTGATAATTCAAGAGCCGGGGAGAAGAGAAAAGGAAGGCAGCCTGCGGTCCCTAACACCGCCCAAAAAAGGGTCACAATTAGAAAGCCATCTCGCGTGCCGAGGTCTTTTTTAGTGCGTGCAGTTGATAAGAACATCAGCATTCCAAGGGTGAAAATAACCAACAAGGAATAGAGGAACGCAGAGAATGAGCCGTCATCATAAATCAACGACACTAACATGGGAGGAAGATTACCCAGTAAACTAAACAGCATAAGTAGGCTGCCTAGAATTTTAATAATTATGGAAGTATGCATTAGTGCCTAGAAAAAACTGAATCCTACTTGGAACAATCGTTCTACTTCAGGAATATTCCTTCGATTAACAAGAAAAAGAATAACGTGATCGTCAGACTCGACTACGATGTCATCATGTGCAATCAACACTTCATTGTTGCGTACAATCGCACCAATAGTAGTGCCCTCAGGCAAGTCAATGTCTTCGATTGCCTTTCCAACAACTTTTGAGGAGCTCTGGTCGCCACGCGCAATTGCTTCCATTGCTTCTGCTGCGCCTCTTCTTAGCGAGTGTACCTTAACCACATCACCTCGACGCACATGAGCTAAAACGCTGCCTATGGTTGCTTGCTGTGGAGAAATCGCAATATCGATTTCTGTACCTTGACCTTGCACGAGGTCGACATAAGCTGGATTATTTATAATCGCCATTACTTTTTTAGCACCTAGTCGTTTTGCTAATAAAGAGGACATAATGTTTGCTTCGTCATCATTGGTAAGCGCCAAGAAAACATCGGTATCTTCGATATTTTCTTCCAGCAGTAATTCTTGGTGGGAGGCCTCACCGTTAAGAACAATGGCGCTATTCAAATTTTCAGATAAGTAGGTACAGCGGCCCGGGTTGTGTTCAATAATTTTTACTTGATAGCGCTCTTCGAGTTTCTCAGCCAGCCTCATGCCAATGTTGCCGCCACCGGCTATGATCAGTCGTTTATAGGGCTTATCAAGGCGCCTTAATTCACCCATGCATGCTCGAATATTCTCCTGCGCAGCCACGAAAAAAACTTCATCGTCTGCCTCAATCACAGTTGAGCCTTCTGGAATTATGGGCCTATCTTTTCGAAAAATTGCTGCGACCCGAGTTTCTACATTAGGCATGTGTTGACGCAGAAGCCTTATCTCCTGTCCGACTAATGGGCCGCCATAGAATGCTTTCACCGCAACAAGTTGAACGCGACCATCAGCAAAATC
>CAXYEH010000009.1:0-27388 GCA_964275945.1 uncultured Pseudomonadales bacterium | reverse complement strand
AAAAGGTCCTGAAGTGATTAGATATTGGCCTTAATAGATGCCACATCCAGGCCGTTCAGCTCTTATAACATAGTCTTCTATGTCGCGCTCAGAAAGCATTGCTAGTAGTTTTTACATATATCTCACAAGTTCTATAGCTGAACCTTTAAACCTACTCATAACTTTTTTGTAGGCATGATGCTTGTTTTAAGGATTAAAAATGCTTAGTACTTTTAGTCTAATTTTAAACCAATCATTACCCCTTTCTTCATTGGGTCTCATAGGCATAAAACCTATTATCATCTCTCAGCCGCTACTCTTGCATGAAGTATTAACTGCCGATAACTAGGATCTTAATCTATATAGGAGTCTAAAAATTAGATGTCGGGCCAAGAAATGATGCTTACGCGCGTATTTTACGAAAACCACACACAGTTTCATAAGCAGTACGAATAGCCATAGATTTTTCTTGGGCTTTTTTGAGGGACTCTTCAGAAAGGTTATCCCGCACCAATTTATCAGGATGATAGCGAGACATCATGCGTAAGTATGCGCGACGAATTTCCCCATCGTCTACTTCAGGCTCTAATTGCAATACCTTATAAGCATTAGTAATGAAGCTGCGAGAGGTGACTTTCTTCACTTCAGCGTGACCCTGCGCCTCATTACAGATCGCTAACAATTCTGATTTTTCAAAATCGAAAATTTCTGCAATATCACGTAAGAGTATTTTTTCTTTTAACCGTAGCTCACCCTTAACGAGTGCATGACGGCATTGAGTTTTAAGAAAGAGATTGGCCAGCGCACTGTTTTTGCCGATAGCACCAGCCAAATCTGCAACACAGGGCAGCACATCAGTATTAGGTAATTTGCCTTGTTCAAAATAGTTAATTGCATGCTGTCTTTCATCTGAATTCAATCCGAGCAGCTGCATAATGGTCGAGGCATACTTTATTTCGCCCTTAGTTACACGACCATCCATTTTTGCCACCTTTCCCATCACGGCAAACATTGCCATGATAAGTAGCCTTTTGGTACGCCCCCCATGGGGAATTACTGCATTAGGATTACTTCCATTGAGGCGGCTAGTTATTGCTCGCTTATAACCTCGATTCAGTACTAATGCGAACATAAATCAATCTCCAGCCGATCGAGTTATAAGCGTCATTAACTTCCTGCAGCCTTTCAGGTGTACCAACATCAATCCAAACACCAGAATAAATCTCACCAGTAACTTGATTTTGAGTCATTGCTGTCTGTAACAACGGCACCATTGAAAGCGGCTGAATAGGATAACCTTCAAACAAGTTTTTGTGCATTACGCTAATGCCAGTGAAGGTCAGTCGTTTGTCCCGAGACTCATGATTTTCATGTACCTTACCTTGAGCATCGATAAAAAAATCACCGTGGGGATTATGTTCGGCGTTTTCGACCAACACTAGATGAGCCAAGCAATCCACACCATCAATGGCATGCAAAGTAGAAAAGTCGAAATCTGTCCAGATATCAGCATTGACCACAATAAAACTATCATCTTTAAGTTTAGGCAAAGATTTGATGATGCCACCAGCAGTTTCAAGTCGAATTGGTTCTCTGGAATACAGAATTTCGATTCCAAAACGTGAACCATCCCCTAAATGTTCTTCAATCATTGACCCCAAATAGAAATGATTGATCACCACACCAGTGACTCCTGCGGTTATCAGGCGTTCTATCTGATACTCAATTAAAGTCTTATCTCCCGCCCTAACAAGCGGTTTGGGTTTATCAGCGGTTAAAGGCTGCATGCGTTTGCCCAGCCCGGCCGCCAAAATCATGGCACGCATAGCTATTCCAAGAAGAGTCTTCGGCGTCCAACATGCCTGCTGGCAGCGCCTCAGTAATTTATTTTGAGTTTAGTCTCAGCTATTGGCAACACCTTTGCCCTAAACCAATGCAAAAACGGCCTAAGTTCCATATAGCGTTGACTTACCTCTAAAAAATAGTCAATAACCTGAGGAATATCGGCCAAATAGCGCACTTTATTATCCCTAATGTAGAGCCGAGCAAAAACCCCCAAAACCTTTAATTGGCGTTGCAGCCCCATGAGATCGAAGTCTCGCTGAAACTGAGCCTCATCAATATTTGCGATGAGCCCGCTACTTTTTGCCCTTTCCAAGTAATAGAGCGCCCATGAATCGACTTTACCCGCGTCCCAGCATATATAGGCATCTCTCAGCAGAGATACTAAGTCGTAGGTATAGGCACCACTGACTGCATCCTGAAAATCGATAATTCCGGGACCAGAGACTTCTCCAAAAACGTTGTCGTCCAAAATCATCAGGTTACGGGAATGATAATCACGATGCACAACTACCTGCTCTTGCGACAACGCCGCCTCTTCTAAAAAATTCAGTGTTTTTGCTATCACTTCTCTCTCTGCGTCATTAATTTCCAACCCTAAGAAAGCCTTACAAAACCACTCTTCAAACAATGCCATTTCTCGATGCAGTTCATTTTTGCTATAAGAGTCAAGTCTCTTTTTATCGACTCGAGACTGAATATCTAATAATGAATTTATTGCCGCTTCATAGAGCGAGTTTATTTCGTTCTCGCACCCTGAAGTTCGTAAGTCTAGCAATACATCCAAATAGAGCTGGTCGCCGAAATCATCGAGCAACATAAACCCTTGTTCATAGTCGGCAAAAAAAACCTTAGGCACTGAAATGTCTGCATCCCGAAACATATTACAAATATGCACAAACATTCTTGAATCTTCCTGCTTCGGCGGGGCGTCTACAGCAACGAAACTAGAATCACCCAGATGTGTGCGGAAATATCGCCGAAAACTGGCATCCCCACTAACTAAAGACAGCGATATCTCACCGCGATTCTCCGGCTTCAATTGCCCAAGAACTTCAGTTACCCACATCGTTAGTTTTACCTGCCTGGAATCTGACATTTAGTTAACTTAGTAATAAAAATACAGTTGCTTTGAATTCAAACATCAATGAATTATTATGCCTGTGCGTCGTCCATTCGCACAGCACGGAGCTTACGCCCTAACTTGTTAGTCGGTTTCAACAACGATTTGTTTATCTCTTTAGCTACCTTTTTGGTCTTAACAGGCTCAGTGCATCATGCTATTTAAGAAACGTCTGCTCGCGTCAGAAATTACCTTAATAATTTCTGTGGGGGTATTATTAATCGCTTTTCCTAGATCGGCAGAATCACAACTTCCTCAATACAATTGTCGGCCTAACAACGCTGGTGATGGCTGGATTTGCGAAAGGACAGGCCCCTTAGAACCTCGGAACAATGCTGACACCAATGAGCGCCAGAGCAGTGACACTGCTAACTTGCCGGATAACTCAGACTCCCCCCAGCCCCGCGAGAGCAGTTCAACTCCTTTGAAACCAGGTTCATCAAATCCAGCTCTGGAGGCCCCGGATTCAGCTGAAACAGATGCATTAATTTCAGACCCTGAGCTAACAGAACAAGCATCAACCGAGCCTTTAGAAACTTTCACTGCGACTCTAGCTGCCGAAGGATCAGACCAGGAAGTTGAGGTTGTGCCAATTGTTGCACTGAGCTCTGACTACGATTTAGATTGGGTGCCCAGAGAGGAACTAACTGAAGACCAGTTGTTAACCATCCCTGATAATTGTTGTGGGACCTACGTAGATCCTGCTGCTGCTATGCTCAACCCCGTTAACGATCCAGCCTCTTCAGCAACTAGCTTCAGAACTGATACTGGGCTTTCTCAAATAAATCAGAATTTGATGACCATCGACGGCGATATCATCGTGCAACAGGGTTACCGCACCATCGTAAACGACAACATGACAACCATTAATCGTGACGATAACACAGTAATAATGGACGGCAATGTAGAGTTCCGCGAACCGGGTATTCTGCTACTGGGTGATTCTGCCTTCATAAATAACAACGATTCTGTGAACCGGGTGGAAAATGCCCAATATGTTCTGCATAACTACGGCGCGCACGGCAACGCCGCAAGTATTATTTACTCAGCAGAGTCGGGCTTAGTGAGTATAGAAAATGGCGAGTTCAGTCGCTGTGAACCAGGCAGTGATTTTTGGAAATTGCGTGCAGACACTATCACACTCGATCAGATTGCAAACCGGGGTTATGCGGAAAATGTCAGCTTAAGGTTAGGTAATATGCCAGTCTTCTACTACCCTGGAACTCTGCCTTTCCCCTTAGGAGATGGAAGTGTTTCAGGATTCCTAGCCCCCAGCACGGGTTCAACTCGTAGCGGGGGGTTTGATTTCGAATTACCCTACTATTTAAACCTCGCCCCACATTATGACGCCACGATATCACCGCGGATAATTTCTGATCGCGGCACCCTTGTTGGTCTCGAGACTCGCTACCTCGCTAGCTGGTCGATGAATACCTTAAGTTTGTCTGGGCTTTCCGGTGATAAACTCTACGATCCTGCGACTCTAAACATACCCGGAAGTGATTCACCACCAGTTGAAGATCGCTGGTTCATTGGCTTCGAACACCAAGGCGTGCTCGGTCGTAACTGGAGCACATTTGTAGACTACAATGCAGTCAGTGATGAAGATTACTTTTACGACTTGGGTAGCAGTGGACTAAATCTCACCAGCCGCACTCATTTAAATCGCCAAGGCAGAATCAATTTTAATTCTGATTATCTCCGTGCCGGTGTCAACGTTCAGCGCCTCGAAATCATAGATCCTTTTTACGCAACCTCCAACATTAACAAGCCCTTTGATCGTCTGCCGCAGTTCTATTTCGAAAGTAATGCGCCACTTTGGGCAGGAATCAGAGTCGGCATTAGAGGTGAAGTAACTTCTTTCGATCGGGATCTCGATGAAGCCCTATTATCAATGAAACAATTAAACAATGGCGCTTTAGTCCATGGCGAGCGTTTCAACGCTGAACCGGAAATTGGCTGGTCAATCGAGAGCCCAGGATGGTTTTTAAGGACTAACGCAAAATACAAACACGTTCAATACAAGTTGCAGAACCAGGCCAGCATGAGTCTAGACGACCCGGACCTAGGTATCGGAATCTATAACTTTGATGCTGGTTTGGTATTTGAAAGAGACATGAATCGTAGCGGTGGCTGGCGACAAACCCTAGAACCTCGACTTTATTATTTATACAGCGAGTTTGAGGATCAAAGCGCACTGCCGCTTTTTGATACGTCCGAACTCAATTTCAGCTTTAACCAACTGTTTCGTGATGACCGATTTAGCGGTGGAGACCGCATCGCGGATGCCGACCAAATGGCATTCGCACTAACCAGTCGAATACTTGATCCGGCAGGCAGAGAAACCGCACGCCTGAGCATCGGCCAGGTTCGTTACTTTGAAGATCGCTTCGTGACCTTATCCAATCCATTGCAGACCTGGTTGCCTCGTTATTCGCCACTAGCAAATAAATCCGCGCTGGCTGGTGAAGTAGTTTTTTCGCTCGGCGACAACTGGCGATTTAATACCGATATTCAATGGGATGAAGACACTCAAGAGGTTGATGAAGGCGTCATTCAATTCCGTTATCACCGTGATAGTGACCATTTATTGAACTTTGCTTATCGCGTCCGCAGCCTGGTGAACTCGCCCACTTTCACCCTGCCAAACGACATAGATCCTAGAATTAAACAAACCGACGTCTCCGCTGTATGGCCTATAAATACTAACTGGAGGGTGTTGGCACGCTGGAATTACGACCATAGCAATTCTCGTAATTTAGAAAGTTTTGCTGGCATAGAGTGGTCTAATTGTTGCGCCACGATCAGGCTTATTGGAAGGGAATGGGTTGACGAGGACGAATTGTTTCTTCCTAATATCGAACCTGAACGTGGCGTTTTTGTCCAATTTACTCTAAATGGGCTAGGAAACCTCACTGGAGGTGGCTTGAGCAACCTGTTGACTGACAGTATTTGGGGATTTAGAGAAACAGATTATGGTCTTTAATCAAACAATGAAAACACCAATTTACATAGCAGGCGTGCTGGCGCTACTTTTAAGTTTTCCAAGCTTAGGACAACGGGTTTTGCTGGATAGAGTAATCGCACTGGTAGATCAGGATGTGGTTTTGCAAAGTGAATTGGACCTCCGAATTGCCGACATTCGTGGAGCCGCTGCGAGGGAAAATCAGCCCTTGCCTCCAGAAGAAGAGCTGGAAAGCGAAATTTTGGAAGCATTAATCATAGAGAACATTCAATTACAGATGGCTGAGCAGGTCAGCATCCGTTTCGATGATGACATGATCAACCGTGTTCTGAATAGCATGGCTGAAGGCAATAACCTGACGTTCGAACAATACGTGGAAGCGCTTGAGACCAACAACGTCTATCTGCAAACCCGCGATCAAGTAAGACGCCAAATGATGTTGCAGGAACTGCAACGTGGCATGGTAAATCGACGAATTACGATAACTGATCAAGAAATTGATAATTTTCTAAATTCAGACATGGGCCGAGAAGTAATGTCAGCTGACTACTTCGTCGATCACTTGCTTATTCCTTTAACTAGTGGTGATAGTGATTCCGAGAAAGAAGCAAAACTTAAATTTGCTGCTGACATTATTGCCCGAACGAGCGAAGGAGAGAATTTTTTAGAAGTTAGAGCTAATGCTCGTTTATCCAACGCTTTCCCTGTAGAGAGCACCGACTTCGGTTGGCGCAAAGCAGAGCAATTGCCAAATTTATTCTCATCGATTGTTACCGAAATGGAATCAGGTGATGTCGAAGGACCGATCGAAGCGGGTAATGGTTTCCATGTTATCCATCTGGCTGGGCAACGTGGCGGGACTGAGCAGATGGTGAATCAAACTAATATTCGACACATCATGTTGTCATCCAACGAAATTCGCAATGAAGATCAAACTATTGCCGAAATCAATGAACTCAGAGAGCGCATAATTGCTGGCGAAGATTTTGCTGTAATAGCGAGACAAAATTCTGATGACGCAAGTTCAGTTGTTGCAGGTGGTGATCTCGACTGGGTAAATGAGGGTGGCATGCCTCCTGAATTTGAGCTGGCGGTTAATGAGCTAGACGAAAATGAACTAAGTGAACCTTTTTTGACAGCCACCGGCTGGCATATCGCAGAAGTTTTAGGTCGACGAGAAACAGATTTGAGCATTGAGTATTCGCGCTCTCAAGCTGAAGGTACACTGCGCGACAGAAAGTTTGATCTCGAGTTACAGAACTGGCTTATAGAAATCCGAGAAGAAGCCTTCGTAGAACTCGTTGAATAAAAATTCAGGTTAATGCCTTGTGACAATTCGAATTGCCATAACAACTGGCGAGCCTGCTGGAATTGGACCTGACATTTCTGTTGCGGTTGCGCAGCGCCCCCCAGTTGATACAGAACTCGTCATAATTGGCGATCAAACCATGCTCGAACAGCGAGCACGGCATTTAAAATTGCCACTTTCTCTTCATCCTTTTTCAGATTCTGAACCCAGGCCTTCGTCACCAGGAAAACTCTCAATCCTTCAGGTTGATGTAGCACAAGAGGTAATTCACGGAGAGTTGAATACGGCTAACGCAGAGTACGTTTTAGAAACTCTACGTATCGCTATTGACCAAGTAATGGCCGGCAATCTCGACGCATTAGTTACTGGCCCAGTGCACAAGGGAGCGATCAACGAGGCCGGTATCGCTTTTACCGGACATACAGAGTTTCTTGCAGCGCATTGCAAAAAAGACTTAACCGTAATGATGTTAGCAACCGAAGGTTTGCGTGTTGCCTTAGCCACTACCCATCTACCCTTGGCAAAAGTACCAAGTGCAATTAATAAAAGCTTGTTAAGAGAAGTAATCACTATTCTTCATGCTGATCTCGTCCAAAAATTTGGCATTGAGAATCCAACTATCCTTGTTTGCGGGCTGAATCCGCATGCTGGCGAAGGGGGCCATCTAGGGCTGGAAGAGATCGACACAATTGCACCAGTTCTGGCTGACTTACAATCTTTAGGAATGGACTTAATCGGCCCCTTGCCTGCTGACACGCTGTTTACCGCAAAGTATCTTGATCATGCCGATGCCGTATTGTCGATGTTCCATGATCAAGGATTGCCTGTATTAAAATACAAAGGGTTTGGTGATGCTTGCAATATCACCTTAGGGTTGCCAATTATTAGAACGTCAGTTGATCACGGCACCGCATTGGATATCGCAGGATCTGGTAATGCAAATACTGGCAGTTTATACAATGCCATCGCCACTGCCACAGACATGGTCAGCCATTGGAGCAAACGTGAAACCTGATCCAACCGTCATGAGACTTCACAATGGCAAGCTCCACCAGGCCAGGAAAAGATTTGGACAAAATTTTCTGCATGACGAATATATAATTCAGAAAATTGTCGATGCAATTTCCCCCACCTCTGAAGACCATCTAGTTGAGATCGGACCAGGCCAGGGCGCTTTAACTCAACCTTTCGCAGATTCTGGCGCCCAGCTCGATTGCATAGAATTGGATCGCGACTTAGTGGCTCACATCGAGCAACGATTCGCTCAAAGACCTTCAGTATCGGTGTATCAACACGACATATTAAAGTTCGATATAAGTACGTTAAGCAAAACCGAAAAATCTTTAAGAGTGGTTGGCAATCTTCCGTATAACATCTCAACTCCTGTGATGTTTCATTTGCTAAAAGATCACTCATTGATTCACGATATGACCTTCATGCTGCAATTGGAGGTAATTCAACGGATGGTTGCTTCTATCGGTGAGAAAAACTATGGACGTCTAGGATTAATGGTGCAATATTTTTGTGAAGTAGATCATTTGTTTAATGTACCCTCTTCAGCGTTTACGCCTAAACCTAAAGTAGTGTCAGCCATAGTCAGGCTGCGACCACATACAAATTTTCCGGTGGTCGCAAAAGACCCAGAATGCCTAAAAACAGTAATTCGTACCGCATTTAACCAGCGCAGAAAGACCTTGAAAAATAGTCTAAAAGCCATCATTTCTGAAACAATACTAAATAAATTAGCCATCGATGCCAGCCTAAGGCCAGAAAACTTATCACTGGCTGATTACGTCTTAATCAGCGATGCTCTTGTAGATGAGAGGGACTATGGAAAGCATTAGCGAAACGATCAAAATAGAAGTCAATACACAGTTTTTGCATGAGCAATCTGATCCGGCAAAGAACCGTTTTGTATTCGCTTACTCAATAGAAATCACAAATTTCGGCAAGGAATCGGTAAGATTGCTAAACCGTCATTGGCATATTACCGATGACAATAACAAAATTGAGGAAGTTAGCGGTGAAGGAGTAATCGGTCAGCAGCCTGAGATCCTCCCAGGAAAATCATTTAATTACACCAGCGGAGCGGTGCTAGCTACCAAATTTGGTACTATGCACGGAAGTTATGAAATGCAAACTGCCTCTGGTGAAAAATTTAAGGCGCCAATACCTACTTTCCTGTTATCCCTTCCCCATACTGTCCATTAGTCAGTCGAAATAGCTAATAATATGAGTGTTATACTACGGCCTTCTTAAATTGCAGTCAGGTGCATGAGTACATACGTTGTCGGAGACATTCAGGGATGCTACAAGCCCCTGAGAGAACTTTTGAAGAAAGTTAAATTTTCCCCCAGCCGGGATAACCTCTGGTGCGTGGGAGACATTGTAAATCGGGGGCCTAGATCACTCGAGACACTCCGATTTCTCCAAGACATCGACGATTCTGTAAAAATAGTGCTTGGTAATCACGATCTCCACTTCATTGCTATGCACGAGGGATGCGCGCCACCAAGAACTAAAGATACCCTCTCAAAATTACTAAATGCGCGGGATTGCCATGAGCTGAGCGATTGGTTGCGACAGAAGCCACTGGTATATTTTGATTGCTTAGATACGATCAATGGCTTAGAAAACTTCCTAATGGTTCATGCCGGAGTCGCCCCTCGCTGGTCAATACAGAAAACCTTAAATCTTGCAGCCGAAGTGGAGCTCGCACTGCGTGGGAAAAACTATCGAGAGTTCCTGCAAAATATGTATGGCGACCGCCCGCTCTGGTGGCATGACAAACTGGAAGGTCAAGATCGTTTGAGAACTATCACCAATTATTTGACCCGGGTTAGGTTTTGTGACGAAGTTGGTAGTTTACAGCTTAGTGTCAAGGAAGGATTACCTTCTGCGCCTTCGGGATTCAAACCCTGGTATGAATATGAAAAAATTTCTTCTAAGGCTACAATTCTTTTTGGCCATTGGGCTGCTCTCGAAGGTCACACCGGAAAACGCCGAGTGCTAGCATTGGACACAGGTTACGTTTGGGGGCGAGAGCTTACACTTATGCGATTAGAAGATCATCGCTACTATTCTGTTTCAAACTAATCTACCTAGGCAAAGTCAGGTAATCGAACAATCTGAATATGGAAACCTTCTTAGTAGGTGGCGCCGTTCGCGACAAGCTGCTCAATATCCCTATCAAAGACGAAGATTGGGTAGTAGTTGGTGCACGTCCAAAAGACCTGTTGGCACTCGGCTATAAACAAGTTGGCAAAGGATTTCCTGTCTTTTTGCATCCGGACTCCAAACAGGAATATGCATTAGCGCGCACTGAGCGCAAAAAAGGAACAGGTCACACTGGATTTGATATCGACGCATCAGAGCATGTAAGTCTTGAAGAAGATTTGCTACGCCGAGATCTAACGATTAATGCTATGGCTCAAACTAAGACTGGCGAAATCATTGACCCATTTAATGGCCAAAGGGACTTAGGTCGCAAGCTACTAAAACATGTGTCTGATGCCTTTGCTGAAGACCCCTTGCGCGTGCTGAGAGTCGCACGTTTTGCAGCCTGCTTTCGCCACCTGGGTTTTCGAGTCGCACCAGAAACCTTAGAACTTATGAATAACATGGTTCAAAGTGGCGAGCTCGAGTCTTTGGTCGCAGAACGAATCTGGCAAGAAACAGAATTAGCTCTGGCGTCAACAACACCCGGGGAGTACATTGCCGTGCTTCGGGAATGTGAAGCACTCAAGATAATTTTGCCTGAAGTAAACGCACTCTTTGGGGTTCCACAAACATCAAAGTATCACCCTGAAATAGATACTGGTATTCATGCTCTAATGTGCCTTGAGCGAGTCATAAAATTGTCCGATGACATCGCTGTCAGGTATGCCGCTTTAGTGCATGATGTTGGTAAGGCAGCAACAGATCAGTCCAAATGGCCCAGTCATTCTGGGCATGAAGCCTTAGGCATAGCTCTTCAGGACCAAATTGCTAAACGCCTAAGAATTCCAAACGAACATAACCAATTGGCGGCACTGGTATGCGAGCACCACACTAAACTGCATCGAATCCAACAACTGCAACCAATCGCCTTATTGAATTTATTAGAATCTCTAGATGCTTTTCGACGACCCGAGCGCTTGGAAAAATTTCTTCTTGTGTGCGAAGCGGTTGTACCCGGCAGAATAGGGTTTGAAGATCAGGAATACCCTCAACGCGACTACCTTAACGCTGTACTAGCGGCAACAAGGGATTTAAACTTTGCAACTCTGCTTGCAGAAAAAGGTAAAGGAAACGCAGCTGAAGCAGTTAAAAACAGGCGATTGCAACTAGTGACTGACAAAGTAGCCGAGCTAAGTACCAGCAATGACTAATAATCGTGTTGTTTTAGTAACCGGATCAGCAAAGCGGATTGGTGCTTGTATCGCTGAGATTTTTCATGCCCAAGGTTTTAAAGTCATCGTGCATGCAAATCGTTCACTATCAGAAGCGGGCAAACTAGTCGAACGATTAAATGCAGTCCGACCGGACAGTTCGAAAATATTGTCATCAAACTTGAATGAGAGCGCGGAAGTGGAAACCTTGGCCGAAAAAGCTCCGCAATGTTTTGGTCGGCTCGATGTTTTAGTGAACAATGCATCAACTTTTTTTCCAACTCCCCTTGAGGAATCGACACAGTCGCAATGGGATGACCTGTTTAATTCAAACGTTCGAGCTGCCTATTTTTTAAGTCAAAAACTGACGAGCGAGCTAAAGAAGAACCGAGGTACAATAATCAACATTGTTGATACCCATGCTGACAAGCCTCTGCTTAATCACTCGATCTATAATATGGCGAAGGCTGCGCTAAAAACTATGACAAAATCTCTCGCCAAAGATTTAGGGCCAGAAATTAGAGTCAATGGCGTATCTCCTGGCGCTATTCTATGGTCTGGCGCACTCGAAAGGGATGACGATCCTGGTGTCGAGCAGGGCAGACAAAAACTACTTGAATCAATCCCACTAAAACGATTAGGTAAACCGGAGGATATCGCGCATATGGTTTATTTTCTTGCCACCACAGCAAGTTATACTAGTGGCCAAGTCATCAAAGTCGATGGTGGGCGCAGCCTCATCTGAATCACAAGTATTTTTGCATATACAAAGTTAATAAATAAAAGTAATGCAACAACAACCACCTTACATAGACTCGTCAGACTAGAAGATAAACCGGTATTCAAAAATTGAGATCGATGGGCCAGAGTTTTTGTTTCACTTTTTCGAACTGCTCCCAATGTTCACCATAACTTAAACCAGATGATTCATGCAGAAGTGTTGGATGCATTTCGGCGAGCGGTCTTAAAACAAAAGCATTGTTTAGAATTTCAGCACGGGGCAGCGCTAATCCATAGCCTTCTCCACTTTCTTCCCCGTAGATAAGAATATCTATATCGATAGGCCTGTCTGAAAACCTAGGCTGGTTACGATCACGGCCTAAAGTGTCTTCGAGTTGCTTCAAAAAATTGTTTATTTCTTCCAGCAACAAATCAGATTCAATACTCACCGTTAAATTAAGAAAATTGTTCCCTTCAAAACCTACTGCTTCACTTTCATAAACTGTGGAGAGATTTATGTTACCAAATTCATTACGTAGAGATTGAATCGCTAAACCAATGTTAAGCTGCGCATCGACGTTGCTGCCTAATGATAGAATTAGAAGCGCCATGATCTGATCCAACCCACCATTTAACTAAATTTACCACGTTCAATTATTACACCTACATCTTTTGATCCAGTGACAGCACCTGGCTTACCCAATTGGAGCTTTACCCAAGTGACTCCAAATTCCTGTAAAACAATTTCAGCAATTCGCTCCGCCAAAGTTTCTACCAAGAAAAAGTCAGAACCTTCGACGAAATCAATCAACCTCTTTGCCACGGCTTTATAATCTAAAGCATTCGCAATGGAATCCGTTTCTGCGGCAGCTCTAATATCAGCACCCATTTCTAGATTAATACTAATTACTTGCTTTTGTTCTCGCTCCCAATCGTAGATTCCTATTATAGTCCTCACTTCAAGTTCGCGGATGTAAACAATATCCATAGTTGCCTCTAGTTTGGAAAAGCTATCTGATTAAATTGTTGACAAAGACTCTAATGACCAACGTGGTTTTACGTGAATCCCTAGACCATCGGACTCACCAGCCAACAGCCGCTGGCAACCA
Source organism: uncultured Pseudomonadales bacterium (assembly GCA_964275945.1). Classification (GTDB taxonomy): domain Bacteria; phylum Pseudomonadota; class Gammaproteobacteria; order Pseudomonadales; family Pseudohongiellaceae; genus UBA9145. Next base: position 13,971 of record CAXYEH010000009.1, on the reverse strand, counting down.
GCGTAAGCGATCATTGCACCATTATCCGTGCAGTATTGCTGCTTTGCATAATACAAGCGTCCCCCACTTTTGGTTACTGCTGACTCTAGTATTTCTCTTAAAGAGATGTTGGCACTAACACCACCAGCGATAACTAACGTTTCTAAACCTGTTTGTTTTAGGGCTCGCCGGCATTTGATAGTGAGTGTACCTACAACTGCTTCTTCAAATGCCTTCGCAATGTCTGCAGATGTTTGCTTGTCTAAATCACCAGACTCTGTGTGCTCAGCAATAGTATTTTTAACGAAAGTCTTCAGGCCACTAAAACTGAAATCTAATCCCGGTCGATTTGTCATCGGACGAGGAAATTCAAACCGTCCACTCTGTCCTTGCATAGCTAGCATAGCTACCCGTGGTCCGCCTGGGTAGGATAGACCTAACATCTTCCCGACCTTATCGAATGCTTCACCAGCCGCATCATCCAAAGACTCACCGAGTAACTTATACTGACCAATGCCATCTACCCGCACCAACTGGGTATGACCGCCAGAAACAAGCAGTGCAACAAACGGAAATTTAGGTGATTCTGCTTCGAGCATAGGCGCCAATAAATGCCCTTCCATATGATGAACACCAATTGCCGGTATTCCCAATCCCATTGCCATTGAGCGTCCAATACTGGCTCCTACTAACAATGCTCCAACAAGACCAGGACCTGCGGTGTAAGAGACCGCATCCAAGTCTCGATAAACCAGATTTGCACCTTTTAAGACGTTGTTTATAAGTGGAAGAGTTTTGCGGATATGGTCCCTAGACGCCAGTTCAGGAATCACTCCCCCGTATTTAGCGTGAATTTCAACCTGGCTATAAAGACCATCTGCCAAGAGCCCGACATCACTGTCATAAACGGCAATTCCAGTTTCGTCACAGGATGTTTCAATACCCAATACTTTCAATGCTTTAATTCCAAGTAGATAGGGGGCGAACCGCAATCATGCCAAAAAAGCTGAAATATCCCAAATCCTTGATTAATAGGGGTCAGAAATACCCAAATCCTTTGCAATTCAGGCCTTTGAGCATTAAGATACGCTCCCTCTAAATTCACTTACAGCCCCTTAGTTTGGGCGGTGAATAACTAAACTGGATAAAATTAATTCGATGCCACAAGTAAAATTAAAAGAAAATGAGCCATTTGATGTAGCGCTGCGCCGCTTCAAACGCTCTTGTGAGAAGGCCGGCGTTTTGGCTGAAGTTCGTCGGAGAGAATTCTACGAGAAGCCTACTTCGGTTCGAAAGCGAAAAGCAGCTGCCGCTGTAAAACGGCATCTCAAGAAAGTTCAGCGCGAAAGCAAAAAGAATCAACGATTATACTAGTCAGTTGTGCGATAGCAAAAATTCATCCGCTATTTCTACGCTTCCTTCTTACCCTTCAAAAGACAACACTCATGCCCCAGAGTGAACTCAAACAACAAATAACCGAAGCCATGAAGGATGCTATGCGCGCGAAAGACAAAGCGCGGCTTGGCACCATTCGACTTGCCTTGTCTGAAATAAAAAGGATTGAGGTTGATGAGCGAATCGAACTAAGCGATGAGCGAGTAACCACTATTCTGGACAAGATGGTTAAACAGCGCAGGGAATCAATTAGACAGTTTGAACTAGCCGACAGGGATGATTTAGTAGCGCAGGAAAAGTTTGAGATTGGTGTGCTGCAGGAGTTTCTCCCACAAGCTCTTAGCGAAGAAGAACTAGATAAAATCATTGCTAGCGCGTTAAGCGAGTCTGATGCACAAGGTATGCAAGATATGGGCAAAGTCATGGGTATGATTAAGCCCCAGGTAATTGGTCGTGCTGACATGGGGTCCGTGTCTGCTAAAATAAAAGCGTCTCTTTCTTAGATTATACCGGGCATGAGAGCCACTCACGGTAATAAACCCTTCCTAGGTTCATTGAGCTTTACTCAAATAGCTGCTCGTTTACATAAAGTTCTAGTTGTTAACAATTAGTTCTTCCAATAAAGATTTTGTAGTAAGCGCCGCCGCGTGTAGCATGTCAACTAACCTCCATTCAGTATTGATCGACTCAGAACTAATCTAAAAATTCATGGCCGGACTCATCCCTCAGGCGTTTATCGACGACTTATTACACCGAACTGATATTGTTGAGGTTATCGACAAACGAGTTGCGCTGAAAAAGCAGGGAAATAATTATACCGCTTGCTGCCCTTTTCATCAGGAAAAAACGCCCTCTTTTAGCGTCAACCAAGATCGCCAATTTTACTATTGCTTCGGCTGTGGTGCTGGCGGCAACGCAATCGGTTTCGTAATGAATTTCGAGCAATCGGAATTTCCTCAGGCTGTAGAAAACCTGGCCCGGGATGCAGGCATTGAAGTACCTAGAGAAGAATCTAAGACGCAACAGCGAAAGAGCTCAGAGAACGCCATAATTATTGAAGTACTGGAATTAGCCAGTAAGTTTTACCAATACCAAATTCGCCAGCATGAGAAAAAAAGCAGTGCGGTAGCCTATTTGAAAGAAAGAGGCGTAAGCGGAGAAATTGCCCGAGATTTTAGCATCGGTTATGCACCGCCTGGCTGGGAAAACTTACTCACCTCAATAGGCACGGATGATAAGAGACAACAATCTCTTCTAAGAGCTGGATTAATAATTGAAAGGAATCAAGACAAGAGTCAGAACAAAATTAATGACAAAGAGAACTCGCGTGCGAATGAGCGAAACTACTATGACCGATTTCGTGAACGCATTATGTTTCCCATTCGTGACAGCCGAGGCCGCACCATAGCCTTTGGTGGAAGAGTTTTAAACGACGATAAACCCAAGTACTTGAATTCCCCTGAAACCGCAGTATTTCACAAAGGCTCAGAACTGTATGGGCTTTATGAAGCAAAGAAATCTGGAGAAAAATTTAACAAACTCCTTTTAGTTGAAGGCTACATGGATGTTATAGCACTTGCACAGATGGGCATTCGCAATGCGGTAGCTACACTTGGAACCGCAACGAGTTCTCGCCACCTTACTCGTATGTTTCGGCAGGTCTCTGAGATTGTTTTTTGTTTCGACGGCGACGATGCAGGCGCTGCTGCCGCATGGCGAGCACTGGAAACTACATTGCCACTGATGGAAGATGGTCGTCAGGTGAAGTTCTTGTTTCTACCCAGAGGCGCTGACCCTGATACTCATGTTCGTGCAGTTGGGCAGGACAAATTTTTAGAAGAACTCAAGTCAGCACCGCCACTGGAACAATTTTTCTTCGACAAGCTTTCTCAAGATTTGGATGTTGATTCTATAGAAGGTAAAGCCAGACTAAGTAATCTGGCAAAAGATTATATTCGTCAAATACCTCACGGAGTTTATGGACAGTTAATGCTGGACAGACTCTCTGAATTATTAGGAGTCAATAGCGAATCACTAGACAAGCTTTTAGCGACAAATTCCCCCGCACAAGAAAATTCATCTCCCCCAGCTGACAATCTACCGCCCGTTCATCCGAACGAATGGCAGCGTTCTGGACGACATCAAAATTTGAGCTCTAATCTCAGCGTCTATCGAAAACCTGCAAGCCTCAAAGCCATAGAACTGTTACTGCGCAACCCTGAAATTGCTTTGGCGGTTTCGATAGACATTAAACCTCTGCGAACAGCCGAAGACGAAGGACGTAAATTACTGCTATCCCTCATTGAAATGGTGAAAAAAGACCCCAATACAGAAACATTCACACTGTTGGGCTACTGTTATGGTACCAGTCTGGGGAGCCAGTTGACGCAGCTTCTCACCGCCGAGAAGATCACACCGCAAGAGGGTGTTGAGGATGAATTCCTACAGATACTTGACAATATATTGTCTGATATCGTCAAAAAGTTGGAGTTATTGCAATTAAAAAACGACTTGAAATCACGCTTAACCGCGCCAAAAGATCAAAACTAAACTGCCGAAATAGATGTCTAACCGCAGTTGAATTAGATATACAAGCCACCCAGCCGCCGCTATAATGCCCGGCTGATTTTTACTCACCCAAACCAGAGCTCCTGCTGGATCCAAGACGAGAATTCATGGCTGAAATTATTGCACCACAATCAAGTCTGAAAGCATTGATCGCCAAAGGCAAGGAACAGAGTTACCTCACTTATGCTGAGGTTAACGATCACCTGCCGGAATCTATTTCCGACCCAGATCAAGTCGAAGACATTATTCAAATGATTAATGACATGGGCATTAAGGTGTTCGAAGCAGCACCTGATACCGATGCACTCCTGCTCAATGAAGAAAATGATACAGGCGCTGATGAGGTCGCTGCAGCAGAAGCCGCCGCCGCCTTGGCCGCTGTTGAAAATGAAGCTGGCAGAACTACTGATCCTGTTCGCATGTACATGCGAGAAATGGGTACCGTTGAATTGTTGACACGTGAAGGCGAGATTGTAATCGCCAAACGTATCGAAGAAGGACTTCGCGAATTAATGAAAGCGATGGCCTTCTTTCCAGGCACGGTAGAGCAAGTTCTAAATGAATATGCATTGGTCGAACCCGAAGAACGTCGCCTCAACGAAATTATTACCGGCTATCTTGATGCTTCTGATGAGATTCCGATCAGTCCTGAAGCTGCTGCCGCAGCTGCAGCAGCCGCTGCTCCAGCCCCTGTTAAAGAAGCTGCCGACAAGAGTTCCAATGAAGGTGGTGACGATGATGATGAAGCAGCTGTTGGACCAGATCCAGAAGAAGCGAAGATCCGATTTACTGAGTTAAAAGATCAATACGAGCTCACCAGTTCAATTGTTGGTCGTCGTGGCCGCAATGATGCGAAATCTAAATCTGAACTAGAAAACTTAGGCGAACTTTTTAAAAGTTTCAAACTCACGCCTCGCCAATTCGATCCTCTATTGAGCCATATTCGCGCCGTCTTAACCCGCCTACGCCGTCATGAAAGAACCGTCATGAGCCTGGCTGTGCGCAGTGCCAAGATGCCTCGCAAGACTTTCATTAGCTCCTTCCCTGGAAGCGAGATCAATGAAAAATGGATAGATCAGCACATAAAAGCTAAAGAAGCATATTCTGAACTTTTGGTAAATGTTAAGACCGAAGTCCTTCGGGCTCAGAAAAAGATTCGGTTATTACAGGACGAAACTGGATTATCAGTTTCCGAAATCAAAGATATCAATCGTCAGATGTCGATTGGAGAAGCCAAGTCTCGTCGCGCCAAGAAAGAAATGGTGGAAGCAAATCTACGCTTGGTTATTTCAATCGCTAAAAAGTATACGAACCGAGGTTTACAATTTCTCGACCTTATTCAGGAAGGCAACATAGGCTTGATGAAAGCTGTAGACAAATTTGAGTACCGTCGTGGATATAAATTCTCCACTTATGCAACTTGGTGGATTCGACAAGCAATTACCCGTTCCATTGCTGACCAAGCCCGCACGATTCGCATACCTGTGCACATGATCGAGACCATTAATAAGTTAAACCGTATCTCGCGGCAAATGGTGCATGAAAAAGGTCGCGAGCCGACTCCAGAAGAGTTGGGAGAACGCATGGAAATGACAGAAGACAAGGTCCGTCGTGTTCTCAAAATCGCTAAAGAGCCGATCTCCATGGAAACGCCAATTGGTGACGATGAAGATTCACATCTAGGTGACTTCATCGAAGACGCCACTGTCGATTCACCTGTGGATTCATCTATTGATGAAGGTCTGCGCGAAGCAACAAAAGATGTACTTGGCTCACTCACCGCCAGAGAAGCAAAAGTACTTCGCATGCGATTCGGTATCGATATGAATACTGATCACACTTTGGAAGAAGTGGGTAAGCAATTTGACGTTACCCGTGAGCGAATTCGGCAGATCGAAGCAAAGGCGTTACGGAAGCTCCGACACCCTACCCGCTCTGATCATTTGCGATCATTTCTTGACGAGTAGTTTATAGCTTTTATTATCAGCAAAAATCCCGTGGAAACTGCCCGCACAATATAGTTGTGGCGCGATGATTTGACTGTCGCGCTATTCAACAATTATAGCCACTAACTAAAGTCCAATGACGGAGCTTTAAATGAATGGAGTCCTAGTAAAAGGAAAAGTCGTATTAGTCACGGGAGCCAATCGTGGCATAGGCAAAGCCCTAGCTATAAAAGCGCTTAAACTAGGCGCTAGTAAAGTTTACGCAACCGCCAGAGATGTATTAAAGCTTGCTGAACTAAAGGCAATAGACAGTGACCGAGTCGTCGCTCTCGAACTGGATGTCACAAATCAGAAGCAAGTAAACGCGGCGGCGGCCACCGCGGGCGATGTTGAAATTATTATCAACAACGCAGGCATGGGCACTGGCGCGCTTTTATTGGCCGAAAATGTAGTCGAGAACTCAAAACTGGAAATGGAAGCAAACTTCTTCGGCCCAATGAGAATGGGTGTAGCATTCGCACCCATTTTGAAAGCCAATGGTGGCGGTGCAATGGTCAATATCTTATCTGTTGCAGGTCTTATAAATTTTCCATTCGCACCAACCTACTCTTGTTCAAAAGCTGCTGGCCATTCCCTAACTCAAGGTCAAAGAACTGTAATGGCAGGACAAAATACACTCGTATGCGGTGTCTATCCTGGGCCTATTGAGACAGATATGACTGCAGGTATGAAAATGGATAAGGGATCACCCGAAGAAGTGGCGACCAATGTATTCGAAGGCATTGCTAACGGAGAAGAAGATATTTTCTCCGACACTTTTGCTATCGGATTTGCTAAGGGATTAAAAGCAGACCCTAAAGGCATAGAAAAAAGTATCGCTGCACAATTTCAGACTGTACGATAAAGAATGACAATAACAAAGGGGCCTATAGCTCAGTTGGTTAGAGCGCCGGACTCATAATCCGTCGGTCCGAGGTTCGAGTCCTCGTGGGCCCACCAACTAAATCAATAAGTTACACACCTTCTCGTCTTTTTTCTCAATGCCCATGGGACACTCATGGGACAATCAAGTGAGCCACACATCGAATTATTACTGGTCGTTTGCTCCAGTTTGTTCTACAGTTTGGTCAGTGTTCGGCGCACTTTAAATTAGCCTGCGAAATCTAAATTCCTAATTTTACTTCGGCCAACAGAGCCGACAGGGATAATCGCATGGCTACAATCGAGAAGCGCACGACTAAAGATGGTAAACCCTCCTACCGCTGCAAAATTCGCCGGCACGGTCAACGACCACTTACCGCAACACTAGGCACAAAATCCGACGCAGATCGCTGGTGCATACAGCACGAATCAGAAATTCTTGCCGGGCGACATTTCAACTATGTTGAATCCAGACATCGAACGCTGCGAGATGCCGTTGCTCGTTACGGCGAGGATATTCTGATGCAGCTCGCTGATTCAAGTGGTCGAATCAAGCACCTTGCCTGGTGGGAATCTCAAATTGGCAACAAGGTTTTAGGTGACATCACTCCAGCTGTTGTCATTGAATGTCGTCGAAAGTTACAAACAGAACCCGCCAACTTCGGACGCCACCAAGGCAAACTGCGATCAAATGCAACGGTAAACCGTTACGTAGCTAGCCTGCGAGCGCTACTCGGATACGCAACCGCTGAGTGGCAGTGGCTCAACGAAAACCCCTGCCTACGTATCAAGCATTTGAGGGAACCCAAAGGGAGATGTCGTTTTCTATCTGAAAGTGAGCAGGACGCTCTACTGCTGGCCTGCAAAAACTGCACTAAATATCCTGAAATGTTAACCATTGTTCTGCTTGCTATTACTACAGGCATGCGTCGTGGCGAGATCATAGGCTTGCGATGGAACGATATTGACTTTAAATACCAACGGATAACTCTCAGAATCACAAAAAATAATGAGACTCGCTCCGTTCCTTTGGCTGGGCCAGCTCTGACATCACTAAAGGAAAGAGCAAAGGTTCGACCAATCGATAGCACTTCGTTTGTCTTTCCTTCTCGTGGGAAAAAAGGTCTGACTAAAACATTTAGTATGGATTACGCCTGGACACTAGTACGAACCGAAGCAGGTTTAGTTGACTTTAGGTTTCACGACTTGCGTCACACCGCCGCCTCATTTCTCGCAATGAGTGGTGCGAGCTTGAGAGAGATCGGCGACATTTTAGGCCATAAAACTTTGGCGATGGTCCAACGGTACTCGCATCTAACAGATGACCATAAATCTGCCACGGTTGAGCGCATGGTCGCTAAAATGTTTAGGGGGTCCCAGTGAATCAAGAACCAAGTGAGAAAATAACAACATCTAGCCTGCAATCAGTTAATGCGTTTTCGGAGAAATATCCTGAATTCCCAAAGGGCGGTTTAAGGTGGTTAATCTTCAACAAGCGTGAAGAACTAATTAAGGCACAAGTAATTTGTTACTGGGGTCGCAGAGTTCTGATCAACCCTCAGAATTTCTTTCAGTATGTCATGGAAGGAGGAGCTCAAACCAAAAAATAATTAACAACCTTCAGAGGCGCAAAGATACGCGCGACCCTCGGCGCAATAAACGGTGAAAGATTTTTTCTTCTAGGATAGGAAAAACTTCTTCAGTTTCACCGAGCAAGAGAAATCTTGTGCCCGCCCAGCAGCGGTGAAACTGCTCGCGAATATCCACTTAGTTAATCAAAATTTTTCATCTTCTAGGAGAAGATTATGGATATTTACGAGTGGAAATTATCAGCCAAAGGCAATGAATATGCTGACATCGAAGGCATTCATTGTGTTGTGGGCGAAAATAAATTTGGTGCTTTTTTTGGTTTAGTCGACGAGGAATTTTTACCGCAAGCTTTACCGTCACTCGACGCCGCAAAACAGGCAGTGATAAATCATGCTAAAGAAATCGCTTTGAACACAAGTCCCTTTGAAGAATTTTTTAGGGAGGAACTGTGATGGCCTCTATTTTCTTTACAAAATTTCATGCGGAAGGCGTGGCTAAAAAATATGAACTTGTTAATGGCATCCCTGTTAAAACTCCCGCTGAAACCTTCAAAACTGGTTCCTTTGAAACAGTGACAGTTAGTTCCATGGAAGAGCTTGCAACCTTCATCGAGAAAAGAAAACCCGGCGATTTTATAACGGCAGGGATAAACCAAACTCACCTTGCAGGAGAATGTGGTTTGGGCGATGGCGAAACAAGGCGCATAAAAGAGCACTTCCCATTTGCGACCAACAAGCCGGGTATCCTTCCTATCGATTCGGATAACCTCGAAGAACTCGGAATAAGCACGGCGCAAGACTATGAGGAAGCGATTGCGCCTCTCCTTGGAAAAACGGATTACTGCACTAGCCCAAGCGCATCGAGCGGTATAGTGGCAGAGGGTCTTAGTCCGCAGTTGAAGGGTGTTCATACTTTTTGTTTTGTTGAAGACCCAAGTCAGATTCCCGAAATATTAGATACTCTCCACAAACGATCAGTTCTGCTTGGCTACGGATACCCGTTCATTACCAAAGCGGGCGTGACACTAATTCGAAGTCTTGTAGACACTGCGATGAAAACCCCCAATCAGCCATGCTATGAGGGGGGCGCATTATTAAGTGATGGAATCACCCAAGAGCGACAAATTAACTACTGGCAACATTGTGAGACACCAACTTATCTGAAAGTTCTACCTCTGTCTTATGAAGAGACATCTCAATACCAAAGGACGGTAGATGAACTAAAACTTACGGCAGCAGAAGAGGCAGAAGCTATACGTGCCACATGGCTGGGAAAGCAACGCAAGAAATTAATTGCTAAAGGATGTGAACAAGAAAAAGTTAAAAGGATCCTCGATGCAGCATTGTCTGGTGAGCGCCCTACCCTTCGTAGTGATTTTGAAATACAAACAGATGACTTTGGTATTAAGACCGTTAGCGAGTTACTTGCTGACCCTGAAAAATATCATGAGGCGACGTGTGGTGATCCCCTTGATCCAGAGGACGGCGCAGGTAAAGCAAAGATTTATACGATGAACCAAGATGGGCGCCCTGCCATAAATTCTTTCGCACATGGAGGTAACGTTTACATTCTGGAAGAAGATCTATTCACTGACTTAACAAAAGAAAATTGTGCTGATTCTTCAGTCAGTCCAATCACAACCGCCACTGATTGCGTCTTAGCTTTACTCAAAAACTTCTCTGCAACAGGAGATAGTGCGCAGATGAAGTCACAGATGCTTGAAGATAAATTTGTACTTCTGGGTTTAGCGATCGCAGGACAATGGACCACTTTTTATGCCTCTCCTAATACAGGAAAAACGTTGATTACCATTGCAGGACTGAGGGAACAAATTGATGGTGGCGCTATAAGTGGTGCCGATGTGTTTTACGTCAACGCTGACGACTCCTACAACGCTGCAGTCACTAAGACAGAGATCGCTGAACAATTTGGTATGGAGATGTTAATTCCCAATCACAACGGGTTCAAAGCGCAATCTATGCTTCCTTTAGTTAAGCAGCTTATCAAGCAACAGAAAGCTCGAAACAAATTGATTGTGTTAGACACGCTTAAAAAATTTACCGACCTGATGGATAAGAAAACTGCTTCTGAATTCGGAAATCTAGCACGAGAGTTCATCTCGTCTGGAGGTACCCTTATTTGTTTAGCACACACAAACAAGCACAAGGATGCCGATGGAAAGGGTATTTATGCCGGAACCAGTGACATAGTAGACGACAGCGATTGCGTTTATGTAATCGATAAAATCGGTGTTGCTGAGCTTACTGGGAAACACGTTGTTGAATTTAATAATAAGAAAGCTCGAGGTGATGTCGCTTCTGTCGCTTCGTATGAGTACACGAGAACTCCGGGACAATCTTACCTACAACTGCTCGACTCAGTTACACGAATAGACTCACAAGCTGTTGAGGTAGTGAAAAGAAAGGCTGCTCAAGATAAACAACTCGAAACAGATGAGGAATTGATTGACGCAATCAGGGAATGCATTGGCGCAGGCCCGTTACCCAAGAACGAAATGGTATCCACGATAAATAAAGACTCTGGTTTTACCCACAAGCAAATTAGGCGAGTGCTCAGGCGTTATACAGGTCACAGCTATGTTGATGGAGCGCGCTGGAAAGAGGAAAAGGGAGACAAAAATAAGAGCATATTTACGCTGTTATACCCACCCTCTCCATTTGATTAAACTGTGATAACTATAATACCTGTTACAACTGTAATAACTGTAATAACTGTACAACTCAGTCTATATAATGCTTAGGGGGGAAGGACAAGCACATTTATATAGCTTAATGGCTCTCCTTCCCGCAGCATTTTAACCTGCTAAACAGTTGTAATAGTTATTACAGCTATTACCGTTATGACTGTTATTCCAGTTTTAGAGGGTGGGTACCGTTCAAGAACTAATGTGCGTAAAGCAAAGTTGCCGTGGTTCCGCACGCCAAACACATTTGGGTATACTGCTGCTAACTAATAAAAAGAAAAACCCATGCACCCATTTGATCAGCTCATATCTACCTTCTCTGCAAGCGGAAAGCAGTTTGAAGTGCTGTGCAAGTGGATACTGGAGACTGATCCGACCTACGCTAACATGCTCGAGAAAGTCTGGCTTTGGGACGATTGGCCTGACCGGTGGGCTGACCAAGACTTAGGGATAGACTTAGTAGCTAAAGATACAGAAGGCAAAATCTGGGCTATCCAAGCTAAAAACTATAATTCTGATTACTACATAACGAAGGAAGACATCGACTCCTTCATGAGCGAATCTGACAACGATCAAATAGACTGCCGGATGCTAATCGCTACTACAGAAAACATTGGTCCCAATGCAATTAAGGTAATCGACCGCTCAACTAGTGTAAGACCCTTCTTTTCGCTCAAGCTTGAAGCACTCAAAAATCTACCAATCCAATGGCCTAGGTCTTTAGATGAACTCACATCTGGGGGTTTAACAGAAAAATACAAACCGAAACCACATCAACAATCAGCTATTGACGACGTTGCAGCTGGTTTTGAAAAACATGACAGAGGCCAGATGATTATGGCCTGTGGTACGGGAAAAACACTTGCGGGTTTATGGATAGCCGAAAAACTGAAGGCTGAGACCACATTAGTATTGTTCCCTTCCCTGCTACTTTTATCGAATACACTTTCCGAGTGGAATGCGCATGGGAACGAGACCTTTAAATTTCTGCCGGTGTGTTCAGATGGAACCGTTACTAAGAAAGCGGATGACTCAATAAACTTTAAAACCTCTGAACTCTCATTTCCTTCTACTACCGATGAAGCAGAAATTGCTAAGTTCCTAAAGAGAGATGGCAAGAAGGTCATATTTTCGACTTACCAATCCTCACCTCAAATAGCAGCGGCTTATCAATCGGCAGACTTACCACCATTGGATCTCGTAATCGCCGACGAAGCCCATCGCTGTGCTGGTAAAGCCGGAGCGGATTACACCACAGTCTTAGACAACACACAGATACCAGCGACTAAACGTTTGTTCATGACAGCCACCCCCAAAATATTTCAGTCGTCCATCAAGAAAAGAGCAGAAGAATCCGGTGTTGAAGTCAATTCAATGGATGATGAAGAGTTATTTGGCCCTGTATTACACAAGCTTTCTTTCGGCAAAGCTATTGAGCGAGATTTGTTGAGTGATTATCAAGTCGCAATCGTCGGTGTTGATGACACCCTTTATGCTGAGATGATATCGGAACGGGAATTTGTACAAACTGAAAATGAGATCGAAACTAACGCACAATCACTTGCCAGTCACATTGGCTTGGCTAAAGCGATAAAAGAATATGACTTAAGAAGGGTTATCAGCTTCCACACAAAAGTTAAATCAGCCGACGAATTTCAGCGCGACTTTCCCGAAGTACTTAATTGGATGCCAGAAGCTAGCCGGCCTGATGGAGAGTTCGTCACAAACTATGTGTCAGGAGCTATGAGCACGGGGCAACGCAATCAAAACTTAAGGCGCTTAGGGGACTTAAAAGAAGGTGAAAGAGCAGTACTTTCAAATGCGCGCTGTCTCTCCGAGGGTGTTGACGTGCCTGCACTCGACGGTGTTGCATTCATTGATCCACGCGGCTCCGAGATCGATATCGTCCAAGCAGTTGGCAGAGCCATCAGACTTTCAAGCGGAAAAACTGTGGGTACTATCATCATCCCTGTGTTTATCAAAGAACATGAAGATCCAGATGAAGTGCTTAACGAGTCAGTATTTAAAAAAGTATGGGCTGTCGTCAATGCACTTCGATCCCATGATGAGGAGTTAGGGATCCAGCTTGATAATCTAAGACGTGGGCTTGGCAAAAGAGGCAGTGTAGGACGGCCGGATAAAATACATTTTGATCTTCCAACGAAAATCTCAACCGAGTTTGAAGAAGCGCTCAACGTAAAGCTTATAGAATCAACTACAGCTTCGTGGGAGTTTTGGTTTGGGTTATTACAAGCTTACAAAGAAGAGTTTGGGCATGTATCGCCTCCCCAGCTATATAAAACTGACGAAGGGCACTATCTTGGAAATTGGGCCAGCGCGCAACGTACGAGAAGACAGAGCGGACACCTGTCTTCTGAACGGGAAGATAAATTGAATTCAATAAATTTTGTCTGGAACACCGTCGCTGAAAAATGGGAGGAAGCGTTTCGAGAATTAGAGGAGTTTAAAGAAACATTCGGTAGCTTAAAAGACAGAGATGTGCTCAAAAATATGAATAGAAGTACAAAAAAGTTCATGAATCATTGCCGAGAGGACAATAGGGAAGGAGAGTTGTCAGCGGACAGAAAAGCTCGATTGGATCATTTAGGTTTTATTTGGGAATATGAAGAAAGTAGAAAACATGACAATTTTTCACTATTAATTGAATTGACTAAGAAAGGATTACCATTAAAAGGGGTAAAGTCTGAATACGGGACCACAATGTTACCTTACGCAACAACAATGAGGATGAAATATTTTGCAAAAGAATTAGATACAGAGGCGATCGATTCATTGAATGAAGTTGGTTTTATATGGGATAAGAAAGATTATGATTGGGCAATGCATTGTAAATCCTTAAAAGAATAT
>CAXYEH010000008.1:0-29031 GCA_964275945.1 uncultured Pseudomonadales bacterium | reverse complement strand
GAAGTTGCCCCTTTTGATGCTGAAATTGATCGAATACTAAAACAATTTAGGCAGCATTTAGATAAACACTTGGCTGGTCTTGTGGACGAGGCTAAATCTGCCAAGCTTGTTTCAGGTTCAGTTGACACAAAAGAAGCGGTGCGCATGATTTCTATATTTTTACATGGTCTTTCCGCCAACATGGCAGCGGGCATGAGCGCCAGCAAGGCGCGGGCGTTATTGCATGGTCAGTTGGATCTAGTGCTGACCCCACGCAAAAAGTCGAATCGGTCTTAGTTTGACTTCTTTGGTTTTTACTGACAGAAATTCAATCCTGAAAAAACTTTAACCAGTTACCTTTGAGTGAATCAAGTTCATTCAAAAGCTCCTTGCTTTTTTCTAAAGTAAACATTGCTTCTTGTTTTAAGCAAGATTGTCGTAAGTTAAATATTTGGGGCGAAGCAGATTTTAACCAAAAAAATGGGTAAATGCGTTAGGATAAAAAGGCTTAGTGCTATTTTATTCTAAGTTAGTTATCGAGGAGCAATAACTTAATCGGTTTACTTTGGATACCACTCGCCACGACGAAACTCGATCCCACTACCAGATAGCTCAAGTTCGAATGCATCTAGGGATTCTGCAACATTTAAACCCCCAGGAAGGGTTGAGCCGGCAAAATCGGGATTCCCTAAGCGTCGAACCCAGTCTTGGTCGAAGTGGTAAGTATAGACAACTTCAGGGTTAAGAATTTTGGTGCAGTCAGCAGTTGCTTTTGGAGTCATGCGTGCAAGGGGAATGTTCATAGGCATGAAGGCGACATCAATGTCTTGTAAGGCTTTTATTTCATCCACGCATTCGGTCACCCCAGCGAAGAAAAACTTCTTACCACCCAAGGTGAGAACATATCCATTGGCATCACCTTTTGGATGCTCAGGAGCTCCTAGTATAATATCGTAGGCCGCTACCGCTTCAACTGTGACACCTGCTACTTTCAATAGCTCTCCATTAATTGCTACAACCGCATCAGGAAGTTGGGTCAATCCATTCTCAGCAATTACAACGCTAGTTGAAAAGTCGCTTAAGTTTGCTATTGCCCCAGTGTCTAAATGATGCCCTGGGCTATCCGTGACCAGGATTAAATCAGCAGTTTTAGCGTGGGAGATATCTATAGGCGCCCATGGATCAACTTGAACAACAAACCCATCGTATTCCAGTTGTACGCTCGAATGAACCAATGGTGTAATTTCAATTGCCCCATTGGTGCCAGCAACAGAATCAGCTAGAGCTGAGTTGCCGAATAGAAGCGAAGAAAGGCATAGTAAAATCAGTCGATTGGGGCTTGAGATAGCTAATTCATGCATAGTTTTATTCTTATTTTTGAGATTAGATGGAATACTCTGATAGTAAGTATATGCCGAAGGTTTTTAAGTTGGAATCTGTGTACACAAAATTAAGTGGATTTAGAGTCAAAATAGGCGGTATTTACTGGCCTCGAAAGTCACTTTAAGTACTGGGCGAAATGCCTTGCAAGCCCCATCTCTTGCCGGATATAGTCCATAGCTGACAAGTAATAATGATAATTACTAGCGAATGAGGAGCAGCCCCATGCGCAACAAAGATAAGCAGGATAGTCGGTCTGATTTAGGCCCTAATATAGATCCTGTGGTGAAGTATGTAGATCCAATCCAAGGTCTTAATCCAAAGCAGCAGTCTAGGCGCGACTTTCTAGAAGGGTCCGGAGCGGCAGTAGTTGCAGGTGCTGGCATCTCAGCACTCGGATTATCAACGGCCGAAGCGCAATCTTCGAATTCTGCAGCCAGAACTGCTATTAGCGTTATGGTTAATGGCATTCAGCACAGTGTGGAAGTGGAGGACCACTGGACACTCGCTGAACTTCTAAGAGATGAGCTGGATTTGACCGGAACCAAGATTGGCTGCAATCGCAGTGAGTGTGGTGCGTGCACGGTTTTAATGGACGGCCAACCAATCTACTCATGCAGCCAATTAGCTGTGTGGGCCAATGGAGCTGCCATTCAAACCGTGGAAGGCCTAGCACAAAATGGTGAATTAAGTCCCGTACAAGAGGCTTTCGTGGTGAACAATGGACCTCAATGTGGTTTTTGCACTCCGGGTCAATTAATGACAGCGACTGCACTTTTAAACAACAACCCCTCACCGACTGCCGATGAAGTAAAAGACGCTATGGTAGGAAACCTTTGCCGCTGTTCGAATTACAACTCGATCGTCGAAGCTGTGGTTATGGCAGGCGAACAAGGAGGTGTGGCATGAGCGAATTAACCCGAACTGGATTAGAGCCACTTAACATTGTTGGTAATGAAACGGCACGTGTAGATGCTGTTGAGCGGGTGACAGGCCAGGCGAAATATACCCGAGATTGGAAATTACCAGGCATGCTCTATGCCAAAGTACTGCGGAGCCCTCATCCTCATGCCCGCATAGTAAGTGTTGATACAACTGAGGCAGCAGCGCTTCCGGGTGTGAGGAGTATTATTACTCATGAAGATGCACAAATTGTGTGGGGGGCAGGCTCTGTAAACGGAGGTCGTCAGTACAACGATGCAACCAAAGACGCGACTCTACATCCCCGCTTTATTTTTAATAATCCTGTTCGTTTTGTCGGAGATTCTGTAGCGGCAGTAGCCGCAACCGATCGCCATATCGCTGCACAAGCACTGACACTTATAAAGGTAGAGTATGAAGAATTACCGTTCGTTCTAGAGCCTGAAGAAAGTTTGGCTGACGGTGCGCCGCAAATCTGGCCGGAAGGAAATCTCTGTCCTGATTTTCGTGGAGAGCTTACTCCGATGGTTTCCGATATAGGTGATGTAGAAGCGGGCTTCGAAGAAGCGGATCAAGTCTTCGAGGAACGTTATGAAACTGGCTTTATTCACAATGCTCAAATGGAACCTCGCTGTGCTCTAGCTCATTGGCAGAACGATAAGCTGGTGCTTTACACGCCATCGCAAGGAATTTCTAATTGCCGCCACGATACGGCTCGAGATCTCGGTTTGGAAGACCATCAGGTTCAGGTAATTACCAAGTATATGGGCGGAGGGTTTGGCAACAAAAACCAGAATCAAGACGCCGACTTGGTAGCAGCTACCCTTTCACGACGAGCGGGTGTGCCGGTGATGCTGGAGTATTCTCGCCGAGAAGATTGGCTTGGTGTTCACGGTCGCTGGCCAACGGTGCAAAACTATAAAATAGGCGTTAAAGATGATGGAACTGTAACTGCGATGGAACTTCGTGGCTACAGTGGAATGGGCCCTTATCGAAAAAACTCGGGTGGAATTGGCGGTATGGATGCTTATGGCTGTCCAAACCGTTATCGAGAAATTCATCCTGTTTATACTAATCGAACAACGTCTGGAAATTTTCGGGCACCTTCGGAGCCTCATGGTTTCTATGGTGTAGAAAATATGATGGATGAAGTCGCTTATCAGATTGGTATGGACCCAGTCGAGTTCACAAAAATAAACATGCGTCGCCCCACTGAAGAGCAACAGTTTACAAACTATTCGTTGGAAGAGGTTATCGATGATGGTGTTGAGCGCTTTAATTGGCAAGCGCGACGCAAAGTTTTGCCGGGCTCCGATGATGGGCCAATTAAGCGCGGAGCTGGATTCTCTTTTATGATGTTTAGAGCTGGTGTTGGAACATCCAGCGCAATTGTTCGTGTGAATGCTCGCGAAGAATACACACTTTATGTTGGTGTTACCGATATTGGTCCAGGCGCCAAGACCACTATGGGAATGATTGCAGCAGAGGCTCTAAATGTGCCTTTGAGTCAGGTGGAGGTGGTTTGGGGTGATACAGATCGCTGTCCTTATTCTGTAGGAGAGTCAGGCAGCCGAACCACAATCATGACAGGTATCGCAGTAGTAGATGCTGTGGAGGATCTCCAACGCCAGATTGCTGATGGAGGTATGCCGACAGGCAGTGATGTATTAATCGCATCAGCTACTCCAACTCCGACCACCGACGGGAAGACTAGACAATGTTTTGGTGCACACTTCGTGGAAGTCGAAGTAGATACCCGGATCGGTAGTACGCGAATTTTAAAATATACCGCTGTCCATGAATCTGGACGGATAATTAACCCGACAACAGCGCGAGATCAAATTCGAGGAGCAACACTCCAGGGCATAGGTCAGGCACTCCATGAAAATTTGCTCTATGACCCTAAAAGTGGTCAGCCCTTAACGCCAGGTTATTACCGAGCACGTCATCTGACTCACAAAGATATTCCAGATATCGATGTGCACTTTATTGAAGTTGATGACGGATACGGACCTTTCGGTGCTAAAACAGCAGGTGAGTCGGGCATCATCCTAGCGCCCGCTGCAGTAGCCAACGCAGTAGCAAATGCGACTGGCAAGCGCATGACGTCTTTGCCAATAACGCGAGATAAGATTCTAGGAGCGATGGCATGAAATCACTGACGAATATCAATGCGACTAGTTTTAATCAAGCGGCGGCGGCAGCACAGCAAGCCAGCGAACAGGGGCAGTCAGTTGCTTTTTCTGGTGGTGGCACCGATCTTCTGCAACAGATCAAAGACGGCACCGATGCTGCCGATGTCATTATCAATCTGCGCAGCGTGCCCGATGGTCGCACTATCGAATCAAACGGAACTGGGGTTTCTATTGGTGGCTTAGTCACCCTGACTGAACTTTCAGAAGATCCTTTAGTTATTTCTGGTTTAGCGGCAATTGCTCAAGCGGCGGGTTCGGTTGGTACGCCTCAGATTCGAAATGTTGGCACTTTAGCTGGGAATATTACTCAACGCCCATGGTGTTGGTACTACCGAAATGGCTTTAATTGTTTTAAAGCCGGTGGCGAAGAATGTTTTTCTATTAATGGTGAGAATGGACAGCATGCCATTTTTGGTGGTGGTCCTTCTTATATAGTACACCCTTCAGATGTTGCGCCGGCGCTAGTCGCATTTGATGCGGTGTTTCAGGTAACAGGTCCCAATGGGGATCGTGAGGTGTCGGCTGAAGATTTTTTTCTGCTACCTATTACTAACCCAGTGCGGGAGAATTCCCTGGCAGAGAACGAACTGCTAACAGGCGTGCGCATTCCTAATGTTTCTGCCAACACAGTGAGCACTTATCACAAAATCATGGATCGAGAGGCTTGGACTCATGCTGAAGTTGGCGTGGCTACTGTAATTCAAAGAGACGGCAATGCGGTGCAAGATGCGAAAGTCATTCTCGCTGGTGTAGCGCCAATTCCCTGGCGCGTGCAAGCTGTGGAAGATTTTCTTTCAGGCAAACAGATTAGCGCGGCGGTGGCACAAGAAGCGGGTGAGATTGGTATTCAGGATTCACAGCCTCTGTCCAATAATGCACACAAGTTACCAATGGCAAGTGCTGCAATTGAGCGAGCGATATTGAGTTTGGCCGCTGGCTAAATTCATGCATCTTAAATGAAGCGACGTGATTTTTTACTACTACGAACTGAAGGCAGCGAACGCGTCGCTGACTTATCCTGTGAAAAATTGTTTATACATTATCAGGATCTCAATGCTGGATTTCAGCAGGGGAATAAGGAAGAAGGTATACCCGATGACGCTGATTGGTGGGCGGGAGAGCCATCTCTGCACATACGCCGAAGCGATCCGGAAACTTTCTTTAGTGGTGTGCTGGATGATCTCAAAGAAGTAAATACGATCCAGGTCCAAGATATGGAATGGCTGGCTCAGGGCGAATTCCGGGTTAGAGTAGACACCTTGCTCACTGCTTTCAAAGCCCGAGGTGGGGAAGTTAACTACAAAACCAACAAGGAAGCAGAAGTTTCGGCTGTTGGATAAAACCTGAAAATTATTGAATATCTCGCGTTGCCGTCAAGAATAGATATTGGCAACAAATTAGCGTATTACGATTAATAAAAAAGCAGAATTATCTTGAGGCAGAAATCAATCATGGAAACTATCAATAAAGTGACGCAATCCTTTCTGGTTATTCTGTCGTCATCGATTTTGCTCACAGCATGCGATGGTGGCTCGCAAACATCTCCCATTGAGAGTTCTGCACTAGTAGCAAGCAATGTATCCGCAGCTGATGTTGCGGTTGACAATCGCATCCAGGCGCAAGTTGAATCAGCTTTAGCAAGTGCAGCTGACCTTCCTGGTGGATTCACCGTTGAAGTTAACGAAGGTATTGTGTTGATTAGCGGTTCCATGGCTTGTGAAGATTGTGGCGGCCTACGAACCCCAGGTAATATTGGCACTGTCCAGCAAAGCCTGGGTGGTGTGGTACGCGCGGTTTCAGGTGTCATGAGAGTAGATTTCGATCTTTCCTATCCATCTGATTAATTTTACAACCTATCCCTAGAGTGTCTAACTCATGAAGTTTGCTGAGATACGAGCGCGTGCGGAAAAGCGCAAGGGAGTCACAGCACTAAAAAATCTCTTACCCAAGAACTTAGCTCCTAAAGAGTTAGAATCCCTCGGCGATGATCGCTATTTGGCTATGATGACGAAGGTTGTAAATCAAGCTGGATTCAGTTGGAAAGTGATTGAAAATAAATGGCCAGAGTTTGAAGAAGCTTTTTTTAAATTCGACCCTATCAAACTGGGCCTACTATCACCGGAGCAATGGGAGGCCTACACAGCTGATCGTAGAGTTGTTCGCAATTGGCAGAAAATTAGAGCCCTTCGAGAAAATGTATTTTTTATACAAGAAACTGTTAGAGAGCTAGGTAGTTTCGGGAAATTTATGGCGAACTGGCCCGTTGTCAACCAGATCGGTTTGATGGAATATTTGAAAAAACACGGCTCCCGCCTAGGTGGAAATTCTGGGATGTACTTTTTACGGAGGGTTGGCAAGGATGGTTTTATCCTATCTAAAGATGTAGTTGTCACATTGAAGAGTACCGGGCTTGATATCGCTGAGCGTCCCACCAGTCAGCGAGATTTAAAAAAAGTACAGGATCAATTCAACGAGTGGCACGAAGAAACAAAACTGCCTTTTAGTCACTTGAGTCGAATTGCAGCATGTTCAGTGGGCGAGAATTTTCTGTAAATGGGTCCTCGCTGAGGAAGATAAATTAGTTATGTATGCTAGAGCTCTATCTCGGTTAAACAAAACGACTTCACTGCAAAAACAAATCTTTTATCCAGTGCTATTTTCATTAGTCGCCACTGGGTTTATTTTTGGTCTAACTTATCTCTTGGATCCTGATACGGTTCTCGATATAAGTGATTCGGAAAGTATAGAAGCCGCACCTTGGGTTGTAGCAATTTTTTTAGGTCCCCCTATTGAAACCTTTCTATTTCAAACGCTCTTATTATTGGCAGTAAAACGTATTACAGAATTTTGGGGGCAGGCAGATAATTGGTTCCCTGCATTTCTAGCGACCTCTATCGTTTTCGCAACCGCTCATGGAGTTATGGAAAGTTCACTATATATGGCATTTGTTAATACTTTGACGCGAGCACCTCTAGCGATCGCTTTGGCGCTACTCGCTATTTCCCAAAGAACCCAGAAAAGTGGTAGGCCGTTTTTGGCAGTAACCCTAGCTCATGGTTTTTACAATTTAATGGTCTTTGTCCTGGTGATTAGTATTAATTTGCTGTTGCTAGCGTAGATCAATATACAAAGTACAATAACCAGCATAATGAACTACCAAAATTCTGAATTATGATTTCACGCTCTCTAATCATTTTACTATTTGCGTTGATGAGCAATCTGTTAACAGCTCAAGACGACCCATTTATCTACGTGCTAGGAGTTGTGCAAGATGCTGGTTATCCCCAAGCCGGATGTTACCAGCCACATTGTTTGCCAGGCTGGGCAAACGCTGAGTTGCGCCGAGGTGCTACCTCTTTAGCTTTGGTTGATCCAGCGGCAAACAGCAAGTATCTATTTGAAGCGACGCCGCATCTCCCAGAGCAACTCTATAATTTGGAAAGGATCGCTCCCGATAGGCGTTATTCACTTGGGGGAATTTTCCTTACCCATGCCCATATAGGCCACTACACAGGCTTGATGTTTTTTGGTTTCGAGTCTATGAACGCTGATAGTTTGCCAGTTTATGCTATGCCTCGCATGGCAGAGTACCTCGGTACTAATGGTCCTTGGAGTCAGTTAGTTACTATGAATAATATTGTCTTGCGGGAACTGAAAGATCAGCAGTCGGTTAAACTTAGTAATGTGACCGTCACCCCAATGCTTGTTCCTCACAGAGATGAGTTTTCAGAAACCGTGGGCTATCAAATAAGCGGACCTAATAAAACTGCGCTATTTATCCCTGACATCAATAAGTGGGAGATTTGGGATCGCAGAATTATTGAAGAGATACGCGCAGTGGATTATGCCTTGGTTGATGCGACGTTTTTTGATGGCAATGAACTACCGGGTAGAAACATCGCCGATATTCCGCACCCTTTTGTCGTCGAAAGCATGGAGCTTTTTGAAGAGTTGGCAGCAGGGGATAAAGCGAAAGTTTGGTTTATTCATCTCAACCACAGCAACCCATTATTAAATCGAGAAAGTGCTGCTTTTCAGCGGGTGACTGATCAAGGTTTTAATGTGGCGCGAGAGGGAGTTCGCCTCCCTCTCTAAGTTTTAACCTCTACGAGACTCTAATCAATAATAGCCTGCTGAATAGCGTTTTCGAAATCGTACTGAGTTCGCCCGTGTGGTTGTTGTAGTAAAAGAACACCGGTTAGTGCTTCTTCTGGGTCGGTCCATGTTCTGGTGCCGAATGCGCCCATCCAGCCAAATGCACCAGCACTACGACGTGCTCCAGCGGCAACAGGGTCTTCTGTAACATATACTGTATATCCGAACCCCAGTCCTTGCTGAACCCGACCGATACCATTGTAGAGACCACCAGCCTGATCGCTGCTCATCATCTCAATGGTACGAGGGCTAAGCAGGCGGTTGCCAAATAGCTCTCCACCGTTAACCAGCATCTGCTCAAATTTAAGGTAGTCTTCTGCAGTGCTATTAAGCCCTGCAGAAGCTGAAAAATAATTAGTGGTTCGATCGAAAAATGGAGACATATCACGACCACGTATCGCAACTCGTCCGATCCCTGTATTCTTCTGGAACATTAAACCAAGTGTTGTTCATCTCTAAGGGTTCGAAAATACGTTCTTGCAGGAATTCATCAAAGGGTTGCTCAGAGACAATTTCTATTATGCGAGCGACAACATCTAAACCAACTAAACCGCTATAACTCCACCGCTCACCCGGTTGGAAATCTAAAGCCCCAGAGGCATAACGGGACATTTCAGTTTCTAAGGTTCTATCTGATGGTAGCGGGAATGGTGCTTGTATTCCTGAGAGAGTTCCAAGTCCTCCTGTACCCAGTCCTGATGTATGAGTAAGCAGATCGTGAATAGTAATTTCCCGTTTCGCCGGGACTAGGCGGTGCTCTGGAATATTTGCCCGGTCTACTCGTCTAGGGCTGATGTTTTCGTCAATCGAGTCTTTAAGGACCGCTACCTGCATGTCCGCGAATTCGGGCAAGTACATGGACACTGGATCTTCAGGACGAATCAGACCTTCTTCGATCATCATCATAGCGGCAACGCCGAGTACTGGTTTACTGGAGCTCATCATGATGAAGATAGAATCTTCTTGCATAGGCTGGTCTTTCTCAACATCCATTAACCCATGGGCTTTAAAATGCACGAGCTTGCCATGGCGTGCTACGGCAGTTACTGCGCCCTGGATATCTCCAGCTTCAATATGCCTTTGCATGACAGTATTAATTTGTTCAAGTCGCACTGATGACATACCAACTTCTTCGGGAGAAGAGGCCCAGGGGATTTCTGCAGCACTTACAATCTGCGTGAGCAGCAAGCTGGCGGTGGAAATGACGATTAGTGCAATCTTTTTCATTGAAAATTCCTCATCGTTCAAAATTCTTTACTGTTATTAGCAGTATTTAGTTTATTAAAAAGTCTTGACCTTTATACCACAACAATCGAACTGTAGCTTTGTTCTAGTAGCATTTGAAGTAACTGGGCTTGTCAGAAAAACAGCTTGGCTTTTTGTGAATCTTTCCGACTGCAACGGGATACTACCGACACATACTTATCTATGTTCTTCTAGGACTAACTAATATGAGTAAGCTATATCTACAGCACTCTAGTGCACAAGGTATCTTCATCCTTAAGCGCCTACGTGCACTGGTGTATCACAATCGATGTGATAGGATAAGTGTCAAACGTTTTATCCGTCGTCTACGCAATTCTGCAAAATATATAAAAAAGAGAGCCTCATGCTAAACCGAACTAATCGTGTAATGTCTTGCCTTATTTTTCTTGCCGCCACTTTTGCTAACTTACATGTCGCTGCGCAAGACGTTTCTGAATTAGTTGATCATCGCTACGCTGACAATGATGGCGTGGAGATTCACTATGCCATTATGGGTGACGGACCCTTAATGATTATGATTCATGGTTTTCCTGATTATTGGTACACCTGGCGCTATCAAATGAAGGCCTTGGCTAACGACTATACTTTGGCGGCACTGGATACTCGAGGTTATAACCTGAGTGATCAGCCAAGCGGTGTAGAAAACTATGATCTTCAAGTGCTCATAAATGATGTCGCCTCTGTTATCAAAGCGGAAGGTAAAGAAAGTGCAATTATTGTCGGCCATGACTGGGGAGGGGGTATTGCTTGGACTTTTGCTGCGCACAAGCCAGAGATGACTGAGCAACTGATCATAATGAACCTTCCGCACCCTCGGGGATTGGTGCGGGAACTTGCCCTCTTTGGACAGCAGCATGAAAACTCACAGTACGCGCGTAATTTCCAACTACCGAATTCCCATCAGAACATTGCAGCAGACGGCCTTGCAACTGCATTGGCTCGGGGCGATGAGGACATACGTGCAAACTACCTGGAGGCATTTAGCCGGTCCAGTGCCGATGCCATGATGAACTACTATCGTGCCAATTATCCTCGAGACCCATACGATTCGGGCACTTTTGTGGAATTACCTGAAGTGCAAGCTCCGGTATTGCAGTTTCATGGCCTGCTAGATACGGCCTTGCTACCTGGTGCACTAAATGACACATGGGAGTACTTGGCTGCTGATTGGACGCTTGTGACCATCCCTGGTGTTAGCCATTGGCCTCATCATGAGAAACCCGATATGGTCAGCAACATGATGAGAGCCTGGTTAGGACTACACCGCTAAAAAGCTGTGTAAAAAGAGGGTATAATCTGATAGTCCTGCACTTAGTGTAGGTCTGCTTTCCTGAACAACTTACTTGTAGTAAGAATAAAAATAGATCGAAAAATAGATCGAGGGAGAGATAAAACGTGCTACGAAGTTTAACGCTATCCGGCTTATTACTTGGGCTTGGCGCCATCTTGCCAGCGCAGCTTGCTGCCCAAGAACTCGCGCAGGATTCAGCAGATTGGCAGCGTGCTTTTCTCAACCAATACTGTATTGCGTGCCATAATGACGTAACTCGAGAAGCCAATTTCTCCTTACAAACAATCGCGTTAAGCCAAGTCGGTCATCGCCTTGATGAAATAGGTATTTGGGAGAATGTGGTTCTTAAACTGCGGGCTAGAGAAATGCCTCCCCCCGGAATGCCGCGCCCAGATGCGCCAGCCTATGATCGACTAGCTGCCTGGCTTGAAACTTCCCTTGATGATGCCGCGGCGGCCTCACCGAATCCGGGACAACCAGTCGTCCATCGACTTAACCGTGCAGAATACACTAATGCAATCCGCGACCTACTGGCTTTGGAGATCGATGATCGCGAATATTTGCCTGCTGATGATTCTGGATATGGTTTTGACAATATCGGCGATGTACTGACACTCTCGCCAAGCCTACTTGAGCGCTACATGATCGCGGCGGCTAAGATTAGTCAGCTTGCAGTCGGCGATCCTAATTTACTTCCTACTGTGCAAACGTATGAGATGCGCCCGACTCTGCTCCAGTCAGGTCGTATGAGTGAAGAGCAGCCATTTGGGACACGGGGTGGAAATACGATTTCGCACTATTTCCCCTTAGATGGTGAGTACCATGTAAAAATTCGACTAGCCCGAACACATGCCAATCAAATTATCGGATTAGTAGAACCCCAAGATATCGAAGTTAGATTTGACCGCGCACGCATCGCGGATTATACAGTTGGCGGCGATGGCATTATCAACCCGTGGGCTGCTGTTATGTATGCTTCTGAGTATGAACAGACTGCCGATGATCACCTTGAATTACGACTAGAAAATATCGAAGCTGGAGCGCATTCAATTACCGTCGCCTTCCCAGAAAAGCGGGGCATAGTTGAAGGTATTTTAGAGCCGGCACTCTCTACTGCTTCTTATGAATTCGCTGGAGATCGAGACATGCCAATGGCACTGGGCAGTATCGAGATATACGGTCCTTATAATGCCGCCAAGCCAGTTAGCACACCGAGTCGAAGAAAATTATTTAGTTGCGAACCAAACGGAACCATTACTGGGGACCGAGCTTGTGCTTCAGAAATCCTCTCAACATTAGCTCGTAATGCGTTTCGCAGACCAGTAACTGACGATGACCTCAGTATACTACTGTCTTTTTTTGCGAGTGGCGAAGCAGAAGGCGGTTTTGAACGTGGTATACAGCGGGCACTGCGCGCAATTTTAGTTGATCCAGAGTTTCTATTTCGTATCGAAGGAACGCCAAGTGATGCAGTGCCGTCCGAGGCTTACCAAATAACTGACGTTGAATTAGCGTCGCGCCTATCATTTTTTCTCTGGAGTTCAATTCCAGATGAAGAGCTTCTAGCACTGGCAGAACAGGGAAAACTTAGCGAGCCGATAGTATTGAGAAGTCAGGTCGCGCGTATGCTCTCAGATCCGCGCTCTTCGGCATTGATTGAAAACTTTACCGGGCAATGGTTATATCTTCGGAACCTCCCGGGTCTAACGCCTGATCCTGATGCCTTTCCAGAGTTTGATGACAATCTGCGTGAAGCATTCAGGCGTGAAACAGAAATGTTTGTAGAGAGTCAAATACGTAATGACAACAACGTACTAGAACTTCTTACAGCGGACTACACTTTTTTGAATGAACGCCTGGCACGTCACTATGGAGTAAGTGGAGTTTATGGCAATCATTTTCGCAAAATCGCATTCCTTGATAATCAGCGCGGCGGGTTACTAGGGCAGGGCAGCATATTGGCAGCTACTTCATACCCAAACCGCACATCGCCAACACTCCGTGGTAAATGGGTTTTGGATAATCTTCTCGGTGCCCCACCGCCGCCCCCGCCACCGAACATCCCTGATTTGGAAGATAGCGATGCTATTAGTCCGCGTTCAGTGCGAGAAAGGTTGGAGGCTCATCGTACCAACCCAGTTTGTGCAAGCTGCCATTCCAGAATGGATCCATTTGGTTTAGCTTTAGAACCATTCGATGCCATCGGTGGACTGCGAACCCATGACGGCGGCGAACTTATCGATGCCTCTGCGAGTCTGCCAGATGGGTCAAGCTTTACAGGTCTAGCCGGTGTCAGAGACTATCTCCTTGGTAGCGAGGAGCGATTCGTCGCCACGCTCTCTAAGAAACTGTTAACCTATGCTTTAGGTCGCGGTCTTGAAGATTATGATCCACCTGCAGTGCGGCGCATTGTTCGAACAGCAGCAGACGACAACTATAGCTGGTCATCGATTGTGCTTGGCATTGTCGAAAGCGTTCCCTTTCAAATGAGGAGGTCACAAGAACCATGATCATCACTAAAAAATATCTCCCTCGACGAACTTTTCTGCGAGGCGTAGGTGCAGGACTTGCCTTGCCATTGTTGGATAGCATGGTGCCAGCATTAACCGCTCAAGAACTTACTGCGGCACAACCAGTAAAGAGGCTTGGAATTGTTTATGTTCCCAATGGTGTCTATATGGACAATTGGACACCATCTGAACAAGGGCGTGATTTTTCACTGCCTTCAACAATGGTGCCACTTGCCTCCTTTAAAGATCAGATGGTAGTACTAACTGGACTTTCAAACAAAATGGGTGACGCTTGGCCTGGTGAAGGAGCAGGCGATCACGCGCGTGCAGCAGGAGCCTACTTAACAGGAGTGCATCCGAAAAAAACAGAAGGAGCAGATCTTCGCGCCGGATTATCAATGGATCAGATTGTAGCGAAAGTACTAGGAGAGCATACGCAGCTCTCATCACTAGAGTTGTCCCTCGAATCTCGAGAAAACGTCGGCTCGTGCGACCCTGGTTATGCCTGTGCCTATGCCAACACACTTTCTTGGAGTAGCGCGACTACACCTCTGCCAATGGAAAACAATCCAAGAGTTGTCTTCGAACGATTGTTTGGTGGTAACGAGAGTACAGATCCAGAAGCATGGCGGGCCCGCCGAGAAGAAGACAGCAGTATTCTTGATGCGGTAGGTGATAAAATTGCCAAACTGCAAGGGCATCTGGGTCATCGTGACCAACTTAAATTAGAGGAATATCTCGACTCGATTCGTAATGCCGAGCGTCGTATTCAGATGGCGGAAGCTCAGAGTGAAAGAGAGTTGCCCGTAATTGAGCAGCCAGCTGGAGTGCCCGGCACCTTCCAGGAGCATGCGAAGATAATGTTTGATTTGCAATTACTGGCTTACCAAGCCGATCTGACCCGAGTAATTACGTTTATGGTTGGCCATGAAACAAGTCAGCGCGCTTATCCAGAAATCGGTGTCCCTGATGCTCATCATCCATTGTCTCATCATGGTGGCAACGCAGAAAAGATCGAGAAACTCATTAGAGTGAATGCCTACCACACTGAAATGTTTGCCTACTATCTCGATCGCATGAAAAATACAGTTGATGGTGATGGTTCGCTATTGGATAACTCTACCTTAATGTACTGCAGCGGCATGAGTGATGGTAATGGCCATAACCACCATAATTTACCTACGCTAATTGTGGGTGGCGGTAGTGGTACAATCAACGGTGGCCGTCATATTCAGTACGCCCGCGAGAATGAGACGCCGGTGACCAATCTATTTCTCGATATGTTAAACACACTTGGTATGCCTCTTGAGACATTTGGAGACAGCACTGGTAGTTTAGATGTTTTAGCAGGATAAAATAATGTTGCAACGCTATACGAGCTTGGTCAAAGTTTACCTTACCGCATTTAGCTTTTGTGCAATCGGATTTGTGCATGGAGATAACTCAGATCTACTAAAAGCGGCTGAGAGCAATGACACGAACACCGTTAATGCGTTGCTTTTAGACGGTGCTGATGTAAGTGTTACTCAAACTGATGGGGCGACAGCACTGCATTGGGCTGCCTATTGGAATGAGATTGATCTTGCGACCAAGCTGCTAGAAGCAGGCTCTGAAATTAATGCTAAGAATGAGCTTGGCGTAGCGCCTTTATCTATTGCTTGCCGCAACGGCAGCTTGGCCATGGTTGCAACTTTATTGGCGCAAGGAGCTGATCCCTTAACGGTAGAGCCGAGCGGCGAGACTGCACTAATGACCTGTGCGCGGACCGGGAGTACAGAAGCTGTTATTCAATTACTTGCCGGTGGTGCAAATCCTAACGCTTTAGAAATCAATAGTGGCCAATCTGCATTAATGTGGGCAGCGTCTGGGGGCCATACTTCTGCAGTGCGGGCATTAATTGAAGCAGGCGCTAATACGAATGCTCAATCCAGAGGTAATTTTTCGCCTTTAATGTTCGCCGCAAGAGCAGGGGCCTTAGAAGTTGGCGGTCTACTGCTAGAGGCAGGAGCAACAGTTAATACGTCAACTACTGATGGTTTGAGTCCTTTACTAATTGCTGCAGCCAGTCTAGATGCAATAACAGGCAGTGACTATCGATTAGTAGTTGCAAACAGTGATCACGAAACACTAGGTTTATTGTTGCTAGAGTATGGTGCTGATGTGAATCAGGCGGATCAATATGGCATGACGCCCTTGCACTATAGTGTTGAGATGAACAAACCAATTTTACTGAAAGCTCTATTAGATAAAGGAGCAGATCCAAACGCGCAACTCACCCAAGGGCTTCCTTTCAGAAGAGGCGACTATGTCGGGCGTGAAGCCTACAACGGAGCTTCGCCATTTTGGTTAGCAGCGCGCCTTGGTGATGTTGACAAGATGAAATATCTACTTGATTCTGGCGCTGACCCAGAACTGCAGCAGGCCTGGGGTGTTACTCCTCTCATGGTAGCTGCCGGACTCACGCAATCAGACTCGCGCATGGTTGAAGAAGCGAAACTCTTAGAAGCATTAAAAATGTTGGCTCTTGATGTGGGTGCCAATATATATGCGATAGACAGAAGTGGTCAGACAGCGATTCATGGTGCGGCCAACGTATCAGGAAATCGGCTTATTGAGTTTCTTGTGAGTTTGGGTGCGGACCCAATGGCTGAAGATAATCGTGGCCGCACACCTCACGATGTTGCTATGCGAACTTTGAGGCCAAGACCAGTTACGGCCGCATTGCTTAGAGGGCTTTCTAATAACGCAGCCCCTTTATGAATTCTTCAGCCAAAATCTCCGTCATAATTTTTGTACTTATTTTTGGAGTTGCCTGCAGCAACTCACTCCAATCATCTCGAATTAGCCCAGCCAATGCTCTATTTGCTAACGATATTGCTGATTCGGAGGTGATGGGAAAATGGGCGAGAAGCTGTGCCTTGTGCCACGTCAGCGGAGTGGCAGACGCACCGCTAGTTGGTGATATCGATGAGTGGGCAGGCCGACTCGCGCAGGGAGAAGAATTAATTCTTCAACATGTACTTGAAGGCTATAACTCAATGCCACCGTTGGGATACTGCATGTCTTGTGAAGAAAAAGATTTTAAAGCCATGATTGGATTTATGGCGGGAACCAATCAATGAAAAATTCCTATTTACAACGCCAAGCTTACAAAAACCTAACGCGCCGCTCGTTTCTTGCCTCCAGCTTAAGAGCAGCGCTATTTGGTGCCTATGCCATCAACAGCACAGCAATGGCCCAGTCAACACCTTGGCGGAACTGGTCCGGAGGCTTGTCTTGCCAGCCGCAGGGTCGATACGATATTTCTGGCGAAGATCAGCTAGTCGAATTATTAAAAAGGACAACTGGCCCTATCAGGCCTGTTGGCTCCGGACATTCGTTCAGCCCTCTGGTTCCAACTGATGGACATCTTGTCGTTACTGATCAACTGAATGGGATTCTGGAATATGATAATGAATCTATGGAGGCAACTTTTGGCGCGGGATCCAGATTGGGCGATCTGGGTGCGCCTCTAAATGAGATTGGTCAAGGCATGCTCAACTTGCCGGATATTGATAGACAAACAGTTGCTGGTGCTACAGCGACAGGTACTCATGGTACAGGGCTAAATTTTAACAGCCTGTCCGGTTACATTACGGCATTGCGACTAATTACTCCTAATGGCGATATCAAGGATATAGATGCCAGTGATGGTGATCTTTTCGATGCAGCGAGGGTGAATGTTGGCGCCTTGGGAGTTGTAACTCAGATTCGTATGCAGAACCGCGCTGCGTATAAGCTCAAGAAACGAGAATGGACAGCGCCAACCGAAGATATATTGGCAAATTTTGATGAGTTGGCTGCGGGCCATCGCCATTTTGAAATCTTTCCGCTGGTTTACTCTGATTTTTCCTTGGTTCTGCAAATTGATGAGTCGGAAGAGCCCATAGGCCAGACAATAATTCCTGCCGAGGAAGTAACACTTGCCGATCTCCGACCTTTAGGTGTCGATGCGGCACCTGCAGAAAAATTGGCAATGAACAATGCCTTGGCAATTAATGCCGAAGTGAGTGAAGCGGTAGATCTGTCCTATAAATTATTATCGAATATTCGCAGTAATCCGTTCAACGAAATGGAGTATTCAGTTCCGGCAGAAGTAGGCGCCGATTGTGTACGAGAAATACTTAAAACAATTTACGATGAAGCTATCGATGTTGCGTTTCCATTGGAATATCGCTACGTCAAACCAGAGTCGCCCTGGCTAAGTATGGCTTATGGTGATGAGCCTCATGCGACCATATCCATTCACAGGACTGCGGGGGAAGATTATCGTCCATACTTCGATATTATCGAGCCAATCTTCTGGAAATACGGTGGCCGCCCTCACTGGGGCAAGATTCATAGTTTGGGGCACGCTGAACTCAGTCAGCTTTATCCGCGCTATGAAGACTTCATAGCGATTCGTGAGTCCTTAGACCCTAATGGACGTATGTTGAACGAGCATCTAAAGAAATTATTTAACGTCTAATAGATGCAAGGCAGAGTTACACTTGGTCAAACGATTGATCAAGTGTGATGACTGACCTTCAGTCACCGCTTCCAGCTTCATTGGCACGTCGCTCATCAGCACGGGCACCGCGTAAAATATTGATCATCCCATAGTTGCCTTCATGGCATGCGTATTCGTAAAGCTGGCCAGCGACTTTCGTCATTGGTAACTGGGCAGTAATCGTATCGGTAAATGTAGAAGGGTCCTCTAATGTCCACTGATAATCGATGGTGCCGTAATTCACGCGAGTAAATCGTTCAGTTAAGACTTTTTCTTTGGCTGTACCAAAAGGGGGGAAGCTAGGTATTAGCTCGCTAAAGTTTTTGGTTTCGACGACTAATGTGTCGCCCTCATAGTAGCCGCGAGAATCTCCGGTCCATAGGCGAATATTGTCATCCAGAGAGCGGTCATTATCGAGGGGCACAATGCGAGCGTCA
Organism: uncultured Pseudomonadales bacterium; assembly: GCA_964275945.1. Taxonomy (GTDB): domain Bacteria; phylum Pseudomonadota; class Gammaproteobacteria; order Pseudomonadales; family Pseudohongiellaceae; genus UBA9145. The sequence continues at coordinate 10,369 of CAXYEH010000008.1, read as the reverse complement.
TGAACCATCTCGGTCATGATAACCGCATGGTCACGATTCTGGATTATCTGAATGTTGGCATTGTAGCCTCCACCTGATAATGGCGGTCCAGCATTAAAGCCGATCATGCAGCGCTCAGAAAGGCCGCGGTCCTCAGGGCCGTCTTTCGCGATGCCACCGAAGACTGCGCGGACCGGACGATCGCCAGGTACATCGGGACCCAGATTTGCTGTATGCAACATTGAGCCTTCTACTCTTTCAGGAAAGCGGCCATTGAGTGGGTAAGTAATGAGAGAAGTGCGAATATTTTCGCCAATTGCTGCTCCTTCGAACCAGAAGTTGTTATAGCCACCAGAGCGTTCTGCTATTGGGGGTGCTTCAGGGTTAACATTAAGCTCGGCTTCTAGAGCATCCGCTGCGGCACGATTCGCAGCCCGATCAATCCGGGCCTGAGTTATTTCTTCTTGGGTTAAGAATTCGCGGTTCCCTAATTCTTCAGGCCTTTGCATAGGCGTTTCGGAATTAAAGTTCCAAACACCTTGTAGATCAGGCTGATCCCATTCTGTTCGAGGAACGGCATAATCTTCGTTGGATTGAGCGAAGGACAAACTAATTGGAGCTATCAATGCTGAAACTAATAGTAGCAATTTGGTTTTCATTGTTTTACACCTTTGGCTTTTGCGATCGCCATTATGGAGTCAGTTAAAAAGTTCTTACTTCTCTACTTAAGCGGACTTATAGATTTAAATTACTCTCCAGCGTCCTTTTCTAAGCGACGAGCGCCAGCTAAAGAGCCGGGCATCGAATAATTACCTTCATGGCAGGCATATTCGTACCAGGGTTCAGGCGAGGCATAGAAGCTCAATTCAGCAGTCCATGTTTGACGGTAAATATTACTGTCTTCAACAGTGAACTGATAAAAAATTTCGTTATCAGCGTAACGACTGAATTTTTCTATAACTCGACCTTCTTTCGTAATTGGTATAGAGCTCTGACTCATCTGTTGTGGGTGGATGTTTGTAGTTTCTACCACCAGCTCACCATCTTCATACCAGCCCACAGAATCACCAAACCATTGTTCTAAGGGCTGTGGCCGGCGATTAGCTCTTGCTTCTTGAGGCGTGTCAAAAATAGGAATAATTCGGGCATCATGCACCATCTCAACTAAAATCATCACATAGTCATCGGTTTGCACGAATTGGTAGGTATTGTTGTAAAGGGCACCCATCATGCCTGGCCCCGCTTTATTGCCAAAACCTAAAAGGCAGCGTTCCGCATTAGGAAATGCCTCAGGGCCGCTATAGTCTGCCACACCGGTCGCGTAGCGATTACCAAAATTAGCTCGCTCGAAATCAAAATTTGGTGCTTCTAGGCGGGGGATGCGGCCACTCTCAGGTTCAACAATATAAGAAGTGCGATATTCGCCTTTAATTAGAGCCAGATTCGAGCCAGGGCTGACCCAGAAATTGTTATAGGCTCTGGTGCCAAAATCATCGGCCCCTGCTTCTGGCGTGTCATTGACGCCATCTCCTTCGTCCAAACCACCTTCAATACCCGCTATTGGCGTCGCTGCGGCAATGACTCTGGCTTCCTCCGGCGACACGATCAAGCTGTCTACGCCTTGCGGCCGTTGCAGGCTAGTCAAAGAGGCATTTGTCCAGATTCCTTCAAGGTTCGGACGCTCAGAGGGTTGCGCTACGGCACCGGACCAAGCCAGGGAAGCGCAGGCCAGTATGAATCCGCTTCTTAGTGTGTTTTTTAACAGGACTGTCATTTTGGGGAGCTCCTGATTCTTATGCTCATAGTTTTTGTTAGTTGCTGTTATTACAACACATTATCAGAATTGAGAATACTCAAGAGCGACTAATTGCGGGAGAGTCAGATAAGTGAATCAGTAAAGCAGGCGAGCTGAAGTGAATTTGTCATAGAGCTTGGAAACATTCGGAAATTGCGTTTGAATGAATCAAAGTTCTGTATGACTATTAGGAACTCCAACTCAATAATTGTGCCTATGAAAAATTCAAGCTTCAGACTGCTCGTTCTGATGATTTTTGGTTTCGCTCCGATTGCTAATGGCCAAACTGGAATGACCGACGGTGATTGGCGTTACTTTGGCGGTGATAGTGGGAGTAGTAAGTATTCTTCCTTGAACCAAATCGGAGCCGATAACTTTGCAGAATTAGAAATAAAGTGGCGTTGGCAATCCATAGATGCTCGTTTTGATCTTGAACAATTAAAAGCTGAGTATCCGAATCTACGGATTGAAAATGATGTGCCAGATGTCAGCATTAATGGTTTGAAATCGGCTCCGTTGGCGGTCGATGGTGTGCTTTATGTTTCGACGCCGTTGTATCAAGCAGCAGCTATCGATGCTCAGACTGGTGAAACGTTGTGGTCTTATGACCCTCGCAGCTATGCCTCAGGTATACCAACAATGATGTTGGGCTTTAGTAGCCGCGGTTTAGCATATTGGTCTGACGGGGAAAGGTCACGAGTTGTGTGGGGCACTGGTGATGGTTACCTGGTCGAAGTTGACGCTCAAAGTGGTGCGGCTATTCGTGAATTTGGTGAAGGTGGGCGCGTTGATCTCATCGCGGGCATTCCAAGAGCGCGACGACAGGCTCCAATTAATTATTCTGTAACCTCAGCGCCCATTATCGTCGAAGATGTAATCATTGTAGGCGCAGCTATTTCCGATCAGCCCCACTACAAAGAAATGCCACCAGGCCATGTGCGTGGGTTCGATGTGCACACTGGGGAATTATTATGGACATTTCATACTATCCCTCAGGCCGGAGAGTTCGGCAATGAAACTTGGGAAAACCGTTCTTGGGAATACAGCGGCCATACTAATGTATGGACATTAATGAGTGCGGATAATGAAGAGGGGATTGTTTATTTGCCCGTAGGCGCGCCGACGAATGACAATTATGGGGGGCATCGCTTAGGAGACAATTTGTTCGGGAACAGCTTGGTTGCACTCGATGCAAAAACTGGGGAGCGTCTTTGGCATTTCCAGATGGTGCATCATGATCTATGGGATTACGACCCGCCGGCTGCACCAAATTTAGTTGATATAACTGTAAATGGTGAATCGATCAAAGCAGTAGCTCAGGTAACCAAGCATGGCTTCACTTTTGTTTTCGATCGACTCACCGGCGAGCCAGTCTGGCCAATTGAAGAAAGGCCGGTACCGGCATCTGATGTACCAGGTGAAAGAGCGTCGCCAACGCAACCGTTTCCGACTAAGCCCCCACCTTTTGAACCTCAAAAGTTAGGTGTGGAACAACTAATCGATTTCACGCCAGAGCTGCGGGAATCTGCAATAGCAATGTTAGAACAACATCGCTATGGTGATATTTTCACTCCGCCATCGCTTCCTACTGAGACGAGTTTTGGCACTATTCATGTACCCGGCTATATCGGCGGTGCAAGTTGGATGGGTGCGGCCGTTGACCCGGAAACAGGAATTATCTACATACCATCTGTGACAATTCCGAGTCGTTCCGGGCTCGCTATTCCGCCGGAAGAAGATGCAACTTTGAACTATGTCCGCAATGTCACTACGAACTTGCGGCCAAGAGGGCTTCCTCTAATTAAGCCTCCTTATGGTCGAATTACGGCTATTGATTTGAATGTTGGTGAGATTCTTTGGCAGGTTGCCAACGGGATGGGCTCTCCCACAGTGCGAAATCATTCTGCCCTTGCGGGTGTGGATTTACCTCCCTTGGGTAATGGTTGGGATCAAGTCTTGGTTACTAAGACCTTGTTAATCTCTGCGCAGAGAACACCCAATGAGGGCGGTAGCTATCCACTAGTAGCTCGAGATAAGCTAACTGGAGCCACTATTGCCGAGCTAGCATTACCAGCGCAGCCTATAGGCCCTCCCGTGACTTATCTAAATAACGGTCAGCAACAAATTGCTGTCACTATAAGTGGCACACCACCAGAATTATTAGTGGTTGGTTTACCCTAGTACGTAATTACTAAAGACTTATTAGGGAGTTAGAAAATTCAGTAATTGAAAAAGCCTTGTGAATGAAAAAATTAGTATTTGCGGTGTTGCTTACAACTGGTTTTGGAATGTTAGCTGTTTGGCAGCGGCACTTTTTGTTATTTGAGTTGCCTGGATCTTCAGCGCCTCCTCCATTGCTTGATGTTGTTGAAGAGAGTGCCTCGAGTTATTGGTATGACGACTATTTTCTTGTAGATCAAATAGATCCACAAACTTTTGCAATTGGGGAGCCGCGCTATTATCAGCAAAATTTTAGTTATCTTATTTTAGGAACTGAATCCGCAATTCTTTTCGATGCTGGGCCAGGGCTTAGAGATATTCGCCCTGTCTCCAATTCATTAACAGACCTTCCCATTACTTTCATCCCCTCTCACTTTCACTATGATCATATTGGTAACACAATTACTTTTGATAATGTTGCTGTAATCGATCTTCCTTATCTGCGCAGGCGTGCAGAATCTAATTCGCTGAGATTAACTTGGGCTGAACATTTAGGCTCTTCTGAAGGAATAGCAGCACCTACTTTAGAAATTGACGAGTGGTTGCCCATAAACTCTTCCCTGGATTTAGGCGAACGGGTGTTGCAAATACTGTATACACCTGGGCATACAGAGGATTCGGTTTCCTTGTTGGATACTAAAAGTGGGATGATATTTTCTGGGGATTTTATTTACCCGGGCGCCCTTTATGCGTTTCTTCCCACCAGCAATATGGGTGACTATTTGGTAGGTGCAGAAACACTGCTTGAGAATGCCGAGTCTGATGCTGAGCTATATGGCGCCCATCGAAGCAGTGCGCCAGGACTTCCGCTGCTCGCGACTGAAGATGTTCGAGATTTACGTGCTGCGTTAATAGCTATTAAAAATCGAGAACTAGAAGGCAGTGGAATGTTCCCTCGGATGTATAAAGTAAACGAACGGTTAGATATTCTTGCTGAGCCTAGCTGGCTCCAAAATTGGGTACCAGATTCTAAAGACTAGAAAGTTAAATTAGAGGTAGATTCATCTATAAATTTAATTACTTAGCGCCTGCCTGGCCGCAGCATTGGTCTGCTCCATGACAAGCGCCTCCCGGTCTACCGCGCCACTATAGTCTTGTGCGCTTCCGTCTATTCTACTTAGAAATTTCGCAAATAATTCATACGATAAATCTTTTTCAAGATCGATGAATTCGCAAGCCTGAAAATCTCGCATAGTCACGTTCATTTTAAGTTCATTATCATAGAAAGAACTTGATACGATGCATGACTGATCGACCACTAATTGCCCGCAAGTCCCTAACGGATCTATAGAATTTCCATCGTCACCAAAAGCGCCTGCGCTCGTCTTACAGCTTTCCAATGTTTTTGAGAGAGATGGCACTCTGTATTGGTACCAAGAGCCATTGAATAATTCCTGGTATCGAAAATCGCCTAACTTCAAGAGGTATTTCTTGGTCGGGTCAGTTGCATTGTAACTGTCTTGAATTAGTGAAGGGTCAGTCGTAATAGTCGTCTCAGGCAGCCACCCCGTAATATAAACTCTGTTATAAATCGGGTAGGTAAAAAAGTCTCCTGTATCGCACGCGGCCATAATTGAATAGGGTGAAACACAACTAGGGTCTTGGTCGTGACCTCCGCCCTGAGTATGTATGAGCTCGTGCACGTCAACCTTTGCATTAGCTATCTTAATCTTTTCAAGGCTCTGGCCGCCGGCTCCGCCGGATGTATCGCTATGATCATCGAAAAAGAAAGGTTGGTATTGTGTGTATTCAACGCCATCTGAATTTAAAATATTCCAGTGTTTTGCTCCCCAAGAAGAAAAACTAGATGCGGCCGCTCCCGCATTATAGGAATCATCACTAGACAATATTATTCCTATGGTCCTGTATTCCTTTACGTCAAAACCTGCTGGCATTCTCAGCCCGTCTAGCAAGAAGCGAACGGCTGGAGAGCACGCGAGAAATACCTTGTCCATAATCCATTGGTAATGTTCTTTCCCAAGCTCAGTATCTTTCCAGTTAGCCGCTCCCTTCTTATTTTCTACTAACCAATCTCGTAAGTTATTAAGGACGCTGATCTGTTCTGCTGTAGGATTGCTCAAAGCAGTTGGGTGGCGTTTAAACTCATAATAAAAATTTGAGAGAACATCGTCGGAGCCCCAATTATCGAGAGCTGAATCAATGGCTTCTATTTCTGCCTTTGATTGGGCATATTCACCATCGCGAGAACTAATAGGCAGCATATGGGTTCTATAAGAATTCAGTCGGTTAAAGCTGAGCAAGGCCATCTGGGTCGTAGCTAATTCAGCTTGAGCTTTAAAGGAGTCGGTGGTTTCGTAGAGGGTAGTCCCGTTATATCCCAGCAGCATGAAGGCGACATCGATTTGAGTTTTAAAATCATAATCGATTGCTTCCCCAAGATTGTTTCCTGTGGAGTCCCGCAGTGCGCCGATGGGAATATTTATAGAGTAGCTTTTATCAGACGCCAATATAGCAGTAGGGTTTATTGATAGACTTGCGCCTGTAATCGTTATGCTTGCACTAGAACTAGCCTGATAAGATTCCACTGTATTACCGTCAGAATCTTTGAGAGTAATTAAGCCCTCACCTTTTGTGAGTGGAGAACTAAATGTTATGCCTATATTGTTCTCCACCGGCATTGTTTTAGAATTTTTAGCAGGACTAAAAGTAAGCGCTGAGAGTTTTGGGGTGGAGGCAGGAGCTTCTAAAGTCACAGCGCTTTGTAGTGTCAACAGAAGATTAGTCGAGTCAGTCAGGCTCCAGGTGGTTTCCAGAGTCTGGCCGTTAGCTTGAATAATATCCGTAAAGATTCCAGTCGTTGTTTCAAATTTCCCGCTACAATCAGGGGTCTGTGCATTTTCGTTAAGGGCATTTGCAGCATTAAAAGCTCTGCTCTTAGCAACTTGAATGATTGCGTCTGGTAATGAGTAAATTGTAAAACCGATATCAAATTGGCCTATTCCACCCACCGAGCCCGGGAGTCCATCTGTAAAAACGCGCAAACATGTGTAGATTGTTGCATCAGAAGAATTAAATATTCCGATGTTATTAAACGCCAGCTCTAAAGAAGAGTCGGGTGTTACACCGTTGTATAAAGAAAGCCATTCCCCTTTCCCCCAAATATTTTCTAATGCTTCGATATCTAGACTAGAGTACCAAATATTGCTGCCGTCTAAGTGCTCGTTGTAACCCATACGCGTTGATGCATGTGAGTCAGACCACTCATCCACAGCCCAATCGCCATCGTCCTTATCCCAGGGATGTTCCAACCCTAAAAAATGACCCAGCTCATGTAAGAAAATATTACGCCAAGTAGCCTGCTCGATCGCACTATGGATGGCTTCTTTATTCTCTCCCGAGCCCACTTTGATGACTGATATTGATGCTGAGATCCACGCCCCACTGTCCACTTAGTGAGTCTCTGTTTTGGGCTTTATGGATATAGACAACGACATCCGCTTCATTTTGTATGACTGTCTCTTTGATAGAAATATTTAGTATTGATGAGGCACGAGCTGTTGATTCTCTGATTACCTTGTATTGCCATTCTTCTGGGGTTTTGAATTCTGAAGTGGTCTCGGTATTGATAAAGTAATTTAGGATTCTCGTTGTTCCAGCAATACTCTTTCTCGTAGCTGTCTCCGAGTCGCTCATAATGAGCTCACCTATTTTTATTTCAGCTGGAGCTGCAGAGGTAAAACTCGCTAAAAGTGGGAGCAAGAGGAGCGCGGAGAATTTGTATATAAATTTCATGTTATGTCTTTATACACGACTTCATGTAAAGCTGCATTTCACTTAAGCTAGGTGAACCTAACTAGCTTCATGTATGGCCTAACATGAGAAAATTTATGGGTTATCACTAAAATTCTCTGACGGTGCTGAGATTAGAACTGAGGGGGAGATGTCGCCATCACCGATCGGGCCGGTGATAGCTTGCCTCCGAAAGATTATGCTTTCAATAGCGACTACCCTCGCAAGAATTCCTACTTACTTCTTGGATTTCGCTTCCTGTCTTTCTTTTTCAGCTTCAACAACGGCTTCTGAGACTGACCTTGGGCATTGCATGTAACGAGAGAACTCCATAGAGAACTGACCGCGGCCGGAGGTCATTGTTCGCAGGCTACTAATGTAGCCAAACATTTCTGAAAGAGGCACATCCGCTTTAATACGAATACCTGTGGCTGCAGTATCTTGATCTTTAATCATGCCCCGACGACGGTTTAAATCGCCAATTACATCGCCCACGTGATCATCCGGCGTAAATACATCTACCTTCATGATCGGTTCGATTAACTCGGGTCCGGCTTTGGGCATAGACTGACGGTAAGCGCCTCTTGCAGCAAGTTCGAAGGCTACTGCTGACGAATCCACCGCATGGAAGCCACCATCGAATAGTTCGATTTCTATGTCCAGTACTGGGAAGCCCGCTATTGGACCGTTCTCCATCATGCCTTGGAAACCTTTCTCAACAGCAGGGAAGAACTCTTTCGGTACGTTACCGCCCACAACACTGGAGCTAAATACGTAGCCGGTACCTGGTTCACCGGGCTTAATTCGGTAATCGATCTTACCGAATTGGCCGGAACCACCTGACTGCTTCTTATGGGTGTAGGTATCTTCAATTTCCTGGGTGATTGTTTCACGGTAGGCTACCTGAGGCGCGCCTACTTCCAGGTCAACACCGTAAGTACGATTCAAAATATCGACCTTAATATCAAGGTGGAGCTCGCCCATTCCTTTGAGGATGGTTTCACCGGAATCTTCGTCTGTCTCAACTCGAAAAGAAGGGTCTTCTGCTACCATTTTGCCAATCGCAATGCTCAATTTGTCAACGCTGGTCTTGTCTTTTGGTGATACCGCAATTGATATAACCGGATCTGGGAAAATCATGGGTTCCAGCGTGCAGGGTTGATCGGTACTACATAAGGTGTGGCCTGTTTGCACATTCTTCATGCCAACGATAGCGAAAATGTCACCGGCTTGCGCTCTATTAATTTCATTACGATCATCGGCATGCATTTCTACCATGCGGCCAATGCGCTCGGTTTTACCTGTAAATGAATTTAAAATAGTATCGCCTTTGTTTAGCACACCGGAATAAACCCTAGTAAAGGTTAGCGCGCCAAAGCGGTCTTCCATGATTTTGAATGCCAATGCGCGAAATGGTTCAGCTTCATCAATCAGTGCAAACTCACCATTGGGTTCGCCTTTCTCATCGGTCAAAGGCTGAGCTTTAACTTCAGTTGGGTTGGGCAGATAATCAACAACCGCATCCAATATCAATTGAATACCTTTGTCTTTGAACGCAGAACCACAATAGGTAGGGAAGAAGTCCAGAGCGATTGTACCCTTGCGGATGCAACGCTTAATGTCATCTATCGACGGCTCTTCGCCATCTAGATAGGACTCCATCAGGTCATCATCTTGCTCAACAGCCATTTCAATTAATTTTTCACGGTATTCTTCTACTTGATCAACCATGTCTTCCGGCACATCGCCAATTTCAAATTTCTCTGGGTTGCCTGGATCGGGCCAAACATGTGATTTGCGTGTAAGGAGGTCAACTATACCTATGAAATCGTCTTCTGTGCCGATGGGTAAAACCATGACCATAGGATTTGCGCCGAGCACTTTTTCGACCTGATCAACAACTTTGAGGAAGTCTGCGCCGACGCGGTCCAGCTTATTAACAAAGATAATGCGCGATACTTCCGACTCATTGGCGTAGCGCCAGTTAGTCTCTGACTGGGGCTCAACACCGCCTGAGCCACAAAACACGCCAACGCCTCCATCCAGCACTTTAAGTGAGCGATACACCTCAACAGTGAAATCAACGTGACCTGGGGTATCTATAATATTGAAGCGGTGATCTCGCCAGAAACAGGTGGTCGCCGCAGACTGAATAGTGATTCCGCGCTCTTTCTCCTGATCCATGAAATCCGTTGTTGCTGCTCCATCATGTACTTCTCCGGTTTTATGGATTTTACCGGTTAGCTTAAGAATGCGCTCTGTGGTCGTGGTTTTCCCGGCATCAACATGGGCGAAAATACCTATGTTTCTATATATTGATAAATCAGTCATTGTGCTGCCCAAAGGTTAGCTAGTTAGTTAGGAAAAAAAAGGTGCAGAATGATACTAGAGTTTCATATAAAAACGCGAGGGGAAAATAAAGGAAAGATCAACGTAATATTCTGAAATGGCACAAAATATTGTTCTTGCCATAAGAAACATGTGAGGGCATTGCTAAAAAACAGCCTATATAAATAGGACTTTTTAGTGGTTTCGTGGTTTCAAGACGCTACTGGACACCTCTGAATAGGTATTTGGTGGAGGCGGGGGGATTTGAACCCCCGTCCGTCAGCTCTCGGCCTAAAG
>CAXYEH010000007.1:0-53389 GCA_964275945.1 uncultured Pseudomonadales bacterium | reverse complement strand
GTAGATCTGACCAGCAACTTTACTCATAGGTACGATGGCAGTAATTTTATCGGTATAAGTGGAAGGATCATCTATAGTAAATTCATAGTCCACCTGGTCGTAAGATACACGGGTAAATTTTTCCTTAAGTACCATATCAAAGTTTGTACCTCTGCTTTGAAAAGAGGTCTGCATGCCATTGAAGTTATTGGTTTCCACCACTAAAGTATCACCCTCCCAATAGCCCCGGGAGTCGCCAGCCCATAGTCTAATGTCATCACTTAATTCCGGCTTTTCAACGAGAGGCACGATGCGTGCATCGTGAATCATTTCTGTAATGATGACGAAAGAATCTTTGCTTTGAATTATTTGCATGTTGTTATTATAGAGACTAGGCAGAAATGGCGGTCCTGCGTTAAATCCCACCAAACAACGTTCTGACAGACCTCGGTCTTCGGGTCCATTTTTAGCAATGCCCCCAACGATAAAGCGCACAGGTCTTTCACCACTAACATCCGGTCCTAAGCCACCCGCGATCACTGGATTGCCTTCTACTACTTCTGGTACACGACCATTTTCTGGGTAAACGACGTGGGAAGTTCTAACATTATCTCCTCTATTCCCCATTTCAATCCAGAATGTGTTGTATCCCCGGGGCGTTTGGCCGGCGGGCGGAGGTTCCGGATCCAAAATGAGCTCTGCTTCTTGAGCGTCGGCTCTAGCGGCCATTCTGGCTTGGCGCTCGATCTGCTCTTGCACTTGTTCTGCTGTCAGGAATTCCTGAGTGCCATAACGTTCTGACCTTTGCATTGGTGTACTTGAACTAAAATTCCAGACACCCTGAAGATCGGGCTGCCCATGTTCAGTGCGAGGAATTTCGTAGGCTCCAGCCGATTGGGCTGCTGCTGTCCCGCTGAATAAAGCGAGTAGGGAAACAACAAGGACTAGTCTGAGTTTCATTGATGGCAACCTCCGCAGGTTAAAGCTTGATAGTTAGCATAAATGCAATGGATCCAAGTATACATTAGATTTTCCGCCACTTTACGGGAAATTACAGGGTACAATGACTTCGATTCTAGATTCTTTTTGTTGCTTTCACGGCTTTTCCTTGTTCGCGAGAATTAAGAAGGTAGAAGAAATTGATTTGGCAGCTTTCGCCTTTTATGCGAACCTGCGTTGACAACAAGGAGGAGACAACAATGCTTCGTAATCTATTAAGGCTTGCCGGTACCGGCATGCTCGCGAGTGTAATGGGCTTAGCCCAAGCCCAAACTGACGGAATTTACTATGCTGCCCACCATGATTATAGGGTAGTAGAAGTTGCCGACGGGTTATTGCAACCCTGGTCTATGACCTGGTTGCCAGGCGGAGATATCCTAGTTACAGAAAAACCTGGACGCCTAAGAATCGTCAGAGACGGTCAACTGCTTCCTGAAGCAGTACCAGGTGTTCCTGAAGTGCTTTATCAAGGCCAGGGCGGCATGTTCGAAGTCGTTGCCCATCCCAATTTCAGCGAAAATCGCTGGGTCTACTTAAGTTATGCCAAGCCTGTTGGTGACAGTTCCAGCACTGCCATTGTTCGCGGACGCTTCGAGAACGACCAACTAACCAATGTTGTTGAAGTTTTTACAGCCGAAGCGCTGGGGTTTGGGCACTATGGCGGCAAGATAGTTTTCGATAATGATGGCTATATGTTCCTGACTCTTGGCGATCGCCAAGCGCCATCTAGAGGTGATTTAAGGGCACATCCGGCGCAGGATCGCAGTAATCATCAAGGCGTTATCGTGCGACTGAATGATGATGGCAGTGTGCCAGACGACAACCCTTTTGTGGGTGATCGCGACATACTTCCTGAAATCTGGAGTTATGGTCACCGCAGTCCGCAAGGCCTAGCGATTCACCCAGAAACTGGAGATCTGTGGATGACAGAACACGGACCTCAGGGTGGAGACGAACTGAATCGGGTTCAGCCAGGAAACAACTACGGCTGGCCAGTAATTGGCTATGGCGTTAACTACGGTTCTTCAGGCAGCCCGATTCATGAAGGTATTGGCGAAGAAGGGATGGCTGGGCCTACTCATGTCTGGGTACCGTCAATTGCCGTTTCAGGACTGATGGTTTATACCGGTGACAAATTCCCCATGTGGCATGGCAGCATTATGTCCGGCTCACTTGTAGGCGAACAACTTGCAAGGCTGCACATGAGTGACAACTACCAAGATGTCATAGTCGAAGAAACTCTGGCCTATGGCATGGGTCGTATTCGCGATGTTCGGCAAGGACCAGACGGCTACATCTACCTAGCTATTTCAGATGGAAATGGCGGTGGTAGAGGCAATTTTGAAGAAACAGCAATTGTTAGATTAGAGCCACTTGATTAGACTTTAATCTGAGGGTAAAGAATATAAAGGGGCTCAACTGAGTCCCTTTTTATTTGATAAGCTGCATGAATAGATAAATTAGAATCTCTTGAAGAGGCCCTATTGTGAAAAGATATAAGTCTTTGACTACTACCTGTCTTGCTACCTGCTTATTAAGCTTTATTTCTACAGCAACTGTCGCACAACCTAATTACACCGTTCCAATAACAGAATATGGACAACCCGATCTGCAGGGAGTTTGGAACTTTGCTTCGCATACACCGGTACAGCGTGATGAGAGTTATGGAGACCAGCAGCATTTTACGCCAGAAGAAAATGAGGTAAACCGCGACCGTTCCATCGAATCCTTTGAAGCAAGAGCGGAGTCACATTTCGACGGTGTCGGTGGCTACAATTCGTTTTGGTATGAAAGGGCAACTATCGGATATGACTTGCGCACTTCACTCATAATTTATCCAGAAAATGGACGCATCCCTGAGATTGTAGAGGGAACAACAATGCAACTCGGCGGAGTTAGTCAAGATTTCCCAGGTGAGCGCCCAGTGCGATTTGTAGTTGGTGGTATCGCAAAAGATGGCCCAGAAGACCGAGGTTTATCAGAGCGTTGCATAGCAGGTTTCAATGCAGGCCCTCCCTTCATGCCCAGCAGCTACAATAATAATGTACAACTCATTCAGCACCGCGATCACATAGTTATCATGACAGAAATGATTCATGACGCTCGAATTGTGCCACTCGATAGAAACCAGGAATTAAGTGAAGACATTCGCTTGTGGTCTGGTGATTCGCGAGGCTATTGGGAGGGCAATACGCTCGTTGTAGAAACTGAAAACTTCAATGGTATGACTCAAAGTTTTATTTCTTCGCCTTATGGGGATTCCATGGATAAATCTCTTACCGAACGTTTTACTCGCGTCAATGAATCAACTCTTGAATACGAGTTCACTGTTGACGACCCTAGCACTTTTACCGATAAAATTACTGCCATGGTTCCAATGACCAAAATAGAAGGGCTTCTATATGAGTATTCTTGTCACGAGGGCAACTACGGCATGGCAAATCTACTCCGGGGTGAACGCCGCCAGGAAATGGATGATTTGGGCGTTGATTAACGCTTAACGTCTTTATGCATTTATTAGCAAGTCCGCTACGTCAACCCCAATTTTCACTATCCATACAGGAGTGCGCGTGGATGATTTTACTGCAGGGGAAAATAGCGATATTTGGTGGCTGAACGTAACTGATACTTGTCGAGCGATAACAGAAAGTGTCTTGCTCTATCTTTAAGCTTTTCTCTCAACTATCTACCCACTACACTGTATTATTTGGGCTAGTCTATTACTTAACTTCAATCAGGAGATACCATATGGAATTGTCTAGGTTCTGCCTAGCTTTGCTGGCGACTGCCTTTGTAAGCAGTCTTGCAAATGCACAAACCACAACTGTCCTCTACAAAGAACGGGTAGTTGAAATCGAACAAACATTGCCAGATGCCTCTGACCTTTGGGTAAAACCCGCTGACTTGACTCGCATTAATGATTTCGAATTAAAGCCACAAGGCGCTTGCCTTGCAGAGTTATGTATCCCCGTCTTGCAGGATCGCGACAGCGATCTCTACGTTACCAGGCAGAATCAAGGCTGGTTTAATGTCACTGAGCTCGCTGACATATTGCAACAATCCTGGACGACAGATTATGGGGCCAGAGTTTGGAGTTTCGGTGGTATGCCAGTAGACCGCCGTGCATTTTTCGAATCCGCTGAAGCACCCAATTTCTCACTTTCAGACCGAGAGGGAAATCCAGTTAGATTGTCGGATTACAGGGGTAAACAAGTTTTAATGCTCACTTGGGCCTCATGGTGAGGATGCAGATTAGACGTGCCCGTGTGGCAAGTTATCTATGAAGAACTAAAAAAAGTAAACCCAAATTTTGAAATTATTTCCTTTGCTCAAGACAGTGGTGGTGAAGCAGATGCTGGGCCAATTTTAGATGCAGCGAATGTTACTTACACTTCAGTGATTGATACGAATCATCATATAAGTGCGCTCTATAATCTTGTTAACGTGCCATCGGCTGTTTGGGTGGATGAAGAAGGCAAGATTGTGCGGATCAACGAAGGAACTTATGCCCAAAGTCATGGAGCTTTCGGTACTGATGAGTATTTGCCAATTGTGCGCGACTGGGCAGAAAACGGTGCCGACAGTCCCTACGTGTGGAATGAAGAACAAGTCACTGAGAAGATTTTTCAACGCACAACTGAAGCAGAAAAGGCACAGCCTACTTTTAGACTCGGAACATTCTTTTTTGCTCAAGGTAATGATGAAAAAGCTGAACTATATTGGAGCCTTGCCCAAGAATTAGACCCAACAAGCTGGAATTATCTGCGTCAAGATCTGAAATATGAGCAAGGAGGTTCAGCTGGCCCAGAGTGGCGTGCAAGGAGAGATTCTGTTGAGAGCGCGGGCGGGACTTATTACGCGCCGCTAGATATAAAAGAAAACACAACTAATGATTAGAAAACCTCGGGAGCGAATTGGGATCAATCATTGATCTCAATTCTTAACTATAACCATACTTTTTACATAATTGTTTTCTTAACCATTTTTCTTAACTATTTAGTATTAAACCTAGTGAGGTATTAATCTTGAAGCTCTACGACCTACCCCCTTCTCCTAATGCTCGCCGAGTCAGAATTTTTATCGCAGAGAAAGGCATCGATATTCCAATGATCCCCGTCAATATGATGGCTGGCGAGAACAGCACCGATGAATACTTGGCAAAAAATTCATTAGGAAGAATGCCACTATTGGAGCTAGATGATGGTTCCTGCATTGCAGAATCGATGGCAATCTGTCGCTACCTAGACGAATTGCATCCTGAACCACCGCTTCTAGGAAAAGACACTCTTGAGAGAGCATTAGTGGAAATGTGGCAACGGCGAATGGAGTTTGAATTTCTACTGCCTATGATTAGCATATTTCGTCATACCGGTGAGATGTGGAAAGGGCGTATCACACAGATTCCTGAAATGGCGGAAGCTGAAGGTAAAAACGTGAAGGCACGGATGGACTGGTTGGACAAAGAATTAGCCGGTAGCCAATTTATTGTAGGGGAAGATTACACAGTGGCAGATATTACTGCTCAAACTGCCTTCGTAATGGGCAAGGCAGCTCTCGGTATTCGGATTCCAGACGAGCTCACTAATCTAAACGAATGGTGGGCCCGAGTTTCCTCTCGCCCAACTGCTAGGGCCTAAATCTAAAAAGGAGAATTGCTCATGAAGCCGGTATGTTTAGTAATTGGCGCTGGTGCAGGCATTGGCGGAACCGTTGGTAAGAGATTTGCCAAAGAGGGATATCACACAGTGCTATGCCGCCGGAGTGATGAGCAAGGACTAAATAAACTCGTTAGCGAGATTGAATCCGAAGGTGGAGATGCCACTGGCTTTCTAGTAAATGCAGTTAAAGACGAGGCAATAGAAGAGAGAATAGCGCAGGTTGAAGCAGATATTGGACCGATTGAAGTTGTTATCTTTAATCTAGGCGCTCAAGTAGGCGATCGATCCTTGCAGGATACAAGTTACAAAGTTTTTGAGCTTGGCTGGAGAATGGCAACCTTTGCTCTCTTCCGAACTGCATCAACAGTTTGTCCTTTAATGGAAGAAAGGGGTAGAGGTACGATTCTTGTTACTTCTTCTACCGCAGCCGTCAGAGGTAATAAAGGTCAGCATTCACATGCTGCTGCCATGGGTGGAAGACGCATGTTATGTCAATCACTAAGCGCACAATTTTCTTCGAAAGGTATCCATGTCGCACATATTGTAATTGATGGTTCTGTCGATGCCCCAGATACTCTTGGCAAAATGTTGGGCGAAGAAAAATTTAAGGAACTGCGTAAAACTAAAGGCATGGAACATGATGGCTTGATGTTACCGGTTAAGATTGCGGAAACATACTATCACCTACATCAACAACACAGATCCGTTTGGACTCACGAACTGGATCTGCGCTCCTACTCTGATTTAGCTTGGTGGAATCACTGATAGTGACAGAGTAAAACAAGTAGAGTAAATCGCAGTGAACAGTCCAGCTCGAACCACTTCCCTAGCTTTTATGGCAGCAACTGTTGGAATTGCGACCTATGCTGGAATGGACGTGACCATGAAGGGTCTGGCACTCTCGCTTGGGGCCTATAACGCTATGCTCTGGCGTAGCATGATCACTGAAGTTCTCGCCGGCCTACTGTATTTTTGGCATCGCCCAAAATGGCCTACTAATAAAGTCATTCGTTTGCATGTCTGGCGTGGCTTAATTATCTCTGTCATGGCTTTTCTGTTCTTCTGGGGGTTGAAGTATTTACCAGTAGCTGAGGCAATAGGGCTGTCCTTTATTGCACCTCTAATCGCACTTTATCTAGCAGCTGCAATACTTAATGAACAAATAAGCAGGCAAGCCTTGGTGGCTTCATTCATTGGCTTAGTGGGCGCAACCATAATTGTCCTTGGCAAATTAGGTGGTGAATACGACGAAGAAACTGGTCAAGGAATTGCTGCAATACTATTGTCTGCCCTACTCTATGCTTACAACTTAATTTTGCAGAGACAACAAGCATTGGTTGCGGAACCAGTGGAAATTGCCTTTTTTCATAACAGTACCGTTGTCTTCTTGTTTAGCTGTCTGTCTCCATTTTTCGCTGTATTGCCTTCAAGTGCCTATATTCCCCAATTCACACTAGCTGCTGTTCTAGGTTTAGTTTCTTTGTTAATGATGTCTTGGGCCTACGCAAGAGCGCCAGCCAATAAGCTCATTCCAGTCGAATATACCGCATTTATTTGGGCGGCAATTTTAGGCTGGCTGGTATTCGGTGAAACCGTCACACTAACAACTGTTTTTGGAACAGTACTTATTGTGTGTGGTTGTTTGGTGGCGGCTATGCGGAAAGATGCCATGGTCGACCATGTCGAAACAACGGCTGTATAGTTTGAAAAAATGAAAATGCTAACTGCGCCTCCAAGTAATTCTAGTACTGCAATTCCAAGAGTGGTGTTTCCTTTAGCTTGCTGCTTATTATTGATGCTAGACGGCACTCCTTCGGATGCACAAAATGAGTGGGAAAACCCTGAAGAAGGATGGCTCCGAGAAGTTTTACCATCAGCTGATTCATTTTCAGTCAAGCAAGGAAATCCTCCAGTATTTTTTGCCTACCAAACTGATAGTGCAAACAATAATTCTCAACTCATAGGTTATGTTTTTACTACTCCAGATCTGCCACCTGAAGAGGTTGGCTTTAGTGGCCCTATCGACATGCTAGCTGGTATGAATCTGCAAGGCCAAATTACTGGTGTCAAGGTGCTGCATTATCTGGAATCCTATAAACATGTGCGGGGCGATTTTATTGACGACTCGAATTTTGCCAATCAATTTATCGGCAAATCTCTTGAAGATGAATTTCGTGTTAGTCGAGACATAGATGGCATGTCACGAGCGACTATTACCAGCTGGGCAATGTCCAGGGGGCTACACAATGCTGCAAAACGCGTTGCTTTATCGTATTTACCCGGCACCGCCTATGCTCTTGAGGCAACGAATAAATCTGCTGCGTTACAAACTCTTCGGGCCCAAAGCTGGGAGGACTATTCCTATAATGGGTTCGTAAAAGGACTTGCTGTACCTATAGAAGGTGAAGCAAACTTGCAATTCGACATTGCTTATATGGGTCACTATCGGTTGGGCGAGCTCTTGATTGGAGATAAAGACTATTCCAATGCAGACCGAACAGCTAGTGGATTGATAGAAGATGGGCATATGCTACTTATTGGCCTTCGTGGAAACACGCCAAGATTGCAGCAACTCAGATTTGGCGCAATGCAGAACGGTATACTTTACCCAAACCAGGAAGATAGGGTTGTCTTCGCTGGCACAGCTAAGGATGGCAAGATCGCAGGCCAAGCGCAGTTCGCTGTGGCCTTGTTTATAGATGCTGCAATCGACATTTCACAGGCTTTCACAGTCCTTTATGATACTGGCGAGCAACGCGGGGAGTTTACCAATTTTGTTGGAATAGAATATGAACTGCCTCCTGATATTTTAACCTTAATTGGCAATCAATCGTTGCAGAAAAACTCCGATGTGAATCGAAACATGGTATTTGTCGTATTGCTTTTATTATCACTGATTTTATTAATTCTAAATTGGCCCCGAATCAGAGCTGCAACGAATCAAAAAAAAGAAACCGTAAAATGTTAAAACCTATTAAGATTATTCTGTTTTCATGGGCAATTTTACCTCTTACATCTCCTATTTACGCGGCTGAAATCGATAAAGATTTTATTCTGCAAGAGTTTCAGCGGGCGCAATCTAGCCCTGATCATTCAGTTTCTTTTGCAGTAAACGCTCCTGCCGAATTTGTATTCCACTTTCTCTCTCGTCGTGTCAATCGATATGTCAGCGATGCTACTGGAGTAGAATTCGAGCACTCTAATTCAGAAACTCGAGGCCAATTAGGTTCCGGATCCGAGCGAATCACCACATTGGCAAATAGTGAAAAGCTAGTCCAACGGTTCCTTCAATTTGATCCGCCCTATAGCTATGCCTACTTTACCGATATGGAAAAGTCGACACTAGAAGCACCCTTGGACTATTCAATTACACGCTATGAATTGTCTAACACCACTAATGAAACCACTAATCTAAAAATATCTGTAGTTTATCGCTCTAGCTCCCGCTTACTCGGCTTTTTCGTGAGGAGAGCATTTGTATCTGCTTTAGAGAAAGATTTTGAGAAAGCTGTTGAAATAATGGAAATAGAATTCCGCTAGTTGATATGGAACAAAAATTTAGTCCTTCTGTTGATCGCCCTCTGACAATGCTCAAGTATTGCCCAGCCTATGAGACGACCCCAATACTGGAAATAAAGTCAGCAGGCTCTTTTCGGATTCTTGTGAAAGATGAAACTGAACGCATGGGTTTAGGTTCATTTAAGGCATTAGGTGGCATTTACGCAGTTGCTCAATTTCTGATTCAAAAATGGTTTGAGGAAAAACAGTCGCGCCTGTCCCCAGAGCAACTTACTGATAAAAGCATTAAAGCTTGGACCAGCGCTGTGACTTTCGTTTGTGCAAGCGCTGGAAACCACGGCATTGCGGTCGCAAAGGGCGCCCAACTCTTTAGTGCAAAATGTCGTGTGCATCTCTCTCAGTCAGTTCCTAAAGATTTTGAGCACCGACTCGTCTCTCTCGGGGCTGAGATAGTTAAATCTGGAACCACTTATGAAGAAAGTGTGGAGATTGCTAAACAAGACGCAATTAAAAGCTCGAGTGTGCTCCTATCAGATAGTTCATGGCCCGGATACCTCCATTTACCAGCACTTATCATGGAAGGCTATACTGTAATGGCGGAAGAGATGCGAGCAGAATTCGCCAAAAATGGGAGCTGGCCAACACATGTGTTTTTGCAAGCAGGAGTGGGTGGAATCGCTGCCGCATTGACCTTTGAGATACGCGACAAATGGGCACAACAACCTAAGGTAATTGTAGTTGAACCCGCTGCAGCACCCTGTCTTCATGCAAGTATCCAACAGGGCAAAATTACCACAGTAACGGGCCCAGTTTCAGTGATGGGTAGATTGGATTGCAAACAACCCTCACTTATCGCTTTTAATGTTCTCAAGGAATTGGCTGACAAATTTGTAGTTATTAGCGAAGACGATGCTGAGCAGGCGAAAGATTATTTTCGAGAGCAAAACCTTGAGACAACGACTTCAGGCGCCGCAGGATTGGCCGCCGTATTGAAACACGAAGAGCTCGATATCACTCTTTCAGCCTCTGATAAAGTTCTGGTAATTGCTACCGAAGGGTCTTTTACTTAATAAATTCTTAACTCTTCATGGCTGCAAACTGGCGATATTAGACTACCTATACACTACTGCTAATCCATAAGGATCATTACCAACACCAACTACAGTGCCCACGAGAGAGCGTGTTTGTAGATCGATAATGTAAACATAACCAAGCTCCTGAGAGTATGGCTGAGAACCAGAACCCCCACTGATTATCGCGTACCGGCCATCAGGCGAAATGGCTGACCCTTTTGGTCGTGCTGGATTTCCGTCTAGTCGAGTAAGTGGAATTCTCGCCACTTCCGCATTGGCATCACCGGAAACCGCTAATTCAATATCGATAATTGAGACATTGTCTCCTCGAAGATTCGGTACAACCAATTCCCGACCATCTGGCGTAACCGAAGGAATTAACGGATGGCTTGCTTGTTGAGGATCATCGGTGCCTACAAGAATCCTAGCAATTTCTGCATCGCCACTCTCCCTTGCTCGATCAACGTCCAGTACCGAAATGGTGTTGCCTGCTGTCGCAGCACGCTGACTTCCACCACTCGCAACAAATATAAATTTCCCATCTGGCGTTGCGGCAATTCCCCACGCTCCTTGCTGATCTGGAATTCGGTGTAACTCAGCGCCCCGATCACCTGCTAAAGCCCGCTCCAAATCAACAACCGAAACGTCGTCAGTTCCGCCATTTGCCGTAAACAAGTATCTGGTTCCATCACTGCTTACTCCCATAGCTAAACCATTTGGATTTGGAAAGCAGCCGAAACTTGGATCTGAAGACAAGACAGTTAAATTTCGTGGTGGGCCATAGGGTGCAACATAGGGCACTGGGTAATCCTGGCATTGGAATCCTGGAGACCCTAAACTCAGTTCCACTGTACTGCGTAAACTTCCAGTACGACGATCGATAAAGGCAATACGATTGCCACCATCTTCTGTGAGGTTGTTTTCGGCATTATTGACCACCAGTAAATCTGGCAAAAGTATGGCTCCGATTGCACCAAATCCACCTGAGTCCATAAGCCTGATTAAGGCATTCGCTGTTCTATCGTTTCTTGAATCCAGCAAGGCATCGACTTGGAGTACAGCAATCTGGCCCCGCCCACCGTGTTGGCCGAATTCACCATTATCGATACTGCCATGATGATTAATTACATAAACTGTCTCGCCTTCTTCACTTAGCAGCAAATTTGCAGGATCCCCCAAGAGCTGGCCGTCCAGTCTATCCAAGGCGACTTTGTTACGAGTGATAATTGCGTTCGCAGTATTATTGTTAGCTACGTTGATCGCTTCGTCTAGGGAAATGGCATAGAGAAAAGGCAGCCGTCTGCCGGTTGCAAGTATATAGCCAGTCGGACTCTCTTTATCACTAACCTCATCATCGCTAATCCCTTGCGCTTTTATTGATGCCGCACTAAAGATCAGAACCAGCAACACCCCGCGTTTGACTATTAAGAGAACCTTACTCATTGCGCACCTTCTCTCTTGCACTTATTACCCACACTCAAGAAATCAAATTCTAATGACGTCAGACCCTAAAGAGGTTAGCAGTTTTAAGCCTTAAGGATGAAATTTTCTAATAATTGAATGTGAAATAAATTGAAATATTCGCTTGCACTTAGACCTCGAACCTCTAGTATTCAGCGTCGAATAAAATCGCTGTATTGCTCTCGAATGAGATTTACCATGAGATCACTAAAACTCCTACTCTGCGCAATCACTGTAAATGTAACTACCCTTGCATCTGCTGCTGAAGAAGGTGTTTTTATTCCCCGTATCGAAAGCGTACCTTCACTAACGGATTTCGAGGGCATGGTGCCGCGCACTGAGCTTGCACGCTCCATGTCAAAGGTTGAAAATTTCATTCAGCGAGATCCCGATGATGGAGAACCATCGAAACAGCGAACAGAAGTCTATATTGGCTATGACCAAACTCACTTATATGCTATTTGGCTAGCCTTCGATAGCGAACCTGAACTAATCCGCGCTAATTTATCTTCGCGAGAAAATATTGGTGGGGACGATCGGGTTGGCCTCACTATCGATACCTTTAACGACCAACGAACTGCGCTTTCATTTCACGCAACACCACTGGGTATTCAGTGGGACGCTCGTTGGACTGAAGGGTCATCGCTCCGCGCAGGATTCGATACAACATTCGAAGCAGTGTGGGACAGCGAAGGAGAATTGACTGATCAAGGCTACATCGTGCGTATGGCGATCCCCCTGCGCAGTCTTCGCTTCTCAGATGCAGAGCAACAACTTTGGCGGGTACAATTCGGACGCAATATACCCCGCTTAAGTGAATTCTCCTTTTGGCCAAGATACACAATAGAGATCGAAGGCCGCCTTAATCAAACAGCGCTGTTGCGTGGCATCGAAAATGTCTCTCCAGGCAATAATTCGCAGTTTATTCCGTTTTTCTTTGCGCGTGACGTCGAATCGCTCAACAATGCAGCGCTGAGAGGACCACGTTTCGATACCAGCACTGAGCAAGATATAGGTCTAGATGCCAAGTTTGTATTCAATGATTCGATGGTTCTGGATATCACACTTAATCCCGACTTTAGCCAAGTTGAATCTGATGAACCTCAAGTAACTGTTAACGAACGCTTCGAAGTACAGTTTCCTGAACGCCGCCCTTTCTTTGTGGAAAACGCTGACTTCTTTGCAACTGATTCCATTCTGCTATTTACCCGGCGCATCGTCGACCCTGAAGGTGGGGTGCGTTTTACTGGGCGTTCTGGCGACTACGGTTTCGGCACCATACTTATCAATGACGAAGCTCCCGGTCTTAATCGTGATGCCAATGATCCATTGAATGGCGAGAAAGCGAGCATAGGCATCTTGCGTGGATTTCGAGATATCTCTGAACAATCCAGAGTTGGATTCTTTCTCAGTGACCGAGAGTTCGGCGATGGCTACAATCGAGTCGCTAGCGTTGATGCTCGAATTAAACTCAACGATAACTGGATCACCAATATGCAGCTGGTAGGCAGCGACAGTGAACCTGCATTAGGAGGAGATGCCACCACTGGTTACCAACGCAATATTCAAATTAATCACACCGGACGCACTGTTAGCAGCCATACGCATTTTGTGGAAACTACTGATAATTTTCGGACTGATCTTGGTTTTCAAAATCGCTTTTTTAAACCGGACACATCCGGCATACACAACAGTTTGAATTTGAACTTCTATCCAGATGGATCGAATCTCAATAGTTGGACTACAGGCTTATTTGACGTTTATTTGAATGATACTGATGGTACCCGCATCTATCACCAATTAGGGCCAAATCTGAATTTTAATTGGAACACTACGGGTGTCGGATTTTCTTATACTGACTATACTGAAATTCTTCGACCAAAAGATTTTCCCGGCATCTTCACCAATACACGCTATGACTATGATAATTGGCAAGTCAATGTATTCAACAATTCCCTGCAAACTGCTACATTTAGGGCAAGTTATCGACAAGGTAAAGCGCTGAATCTGGTTCCACAAGTCGGCTCACTTCCTTACGTTGCTGATACTAACCGCGTCGATCTCACTTTGCTTTGGCGCCCGATAGATAGAGTTAGTATTAACAATACTTACTTTCTCACAGAACTGAAAAATAGTGGCGGCGGCGCAAAAATATTAAGCAATGAGATTTTTCGCAGTAATTGGAATTACCAGTTCACAAAAGAACTATCACTACGATTTATTGCCCAGTACGATAAAACTGATACAGGGCCGGCCACTCGTCTAGAAGATGATGAGAATTTAAATTTCGATTTACTGTTACGTTATGTCATTAACCCCTGGTCAGCCTTTTATATTGGCTACAACTCCAATCAGAGTAATTTTGATATTGTGGAAATGGAAGGCGAGCGTGAACTCGTCGTTGCGAACGATCTTCGCAGAGATGGTGATCAATTCTTCGTAAAGTTTTCTTATCTGTTCCAGCGCTAAACTAATTCGGCATTGACGAGTTCAGGTTATTTCTTCGGGTGGAACTGCCGCCCCAGCCTGGGGTGAATTGCCTTGTGAAAGCATCTTATACCAGTCGCGAAACGGCCCAGTGGTATTCTGTAAAAAAGTGCGATACTCATCTTGTGTCTCTGGTCCGATTCCCCAAGGTGTGTATTCGTCTTTTTCAGGGATGTACAAAGTGCCAAACATGCGATCATAAATACTGGTAACTGCTGCCATATTTGTATCCCAGTGTTTTCTAAGATAACTATGGTGGGTGTGATGCATCGCTGGGCTCTGAATCCATTTCTCCAACCATCGAGGATAGCGAAGTTGTACATGGTAATGTCGAAAGGCGCCGGTTAATCCCAAAATAAAAGAGAAAAAACCTGCGCCTAAAATAGTTGCCTGAGTAATCCCTCCGTCAAAAAGGTACGCAAAAATACCTGTAGCAAACGCGAAACTAAATGCAGATCCTGCTGCCCAGATTGGGCCCGCTAGAAAATGTTCACGAGAGCGGGTGAGAGGCGTCAACACCTCCGCCGAGTGATGGACCTTATGAATAGCCCACAAAGCCGGTACTTTATGCATCGTGTAGTGAATTACATAAAAGACGAAGTCGTAGCACAATAAACTTGCAAGTGCATATAGCAGCATCCAGATGAAATTAGAGTCTATTGCCGGTGTAGCGCCGAAAAGCCATTGCAATGCGGATATAGTATTCTGCTCAGTAATCGGCCCAACGCTTGAAAATAATGCAACTACCCAGAATGGTCGCAAAATTCGTTCAAGAATCCATAACCAAATATCGACTCTGGCTGATGTGTGGGTGTAAATATCTTTTGGGAGTAAATACTCCAATAAGCCCGTTTTCCGTTCTTCTCCCTGTGCGTTCTTTGAACCATGTCCACGGCAAACTGTGAAAAGCAAAACTGCTAGAAACAAAGTAATTAATAGTCGGTCCCAATGCAGATCATTTGGTATGTTATCGGACGTAACATCCCAGAGATAATTTGAGGCGTGTTGAACAATTTCGGTAAAGGGTCCGATGATCTCAGAACTATTACTAGTCACTTCTATTAACCTTTAACTCAAAGTTAGCTTTTTTCTATTATTTTAGCTTACAACCAAAATTATGCCCTAATTTAACTTTAAAGTGTCCATTAACCCTAGAATTGCGCATGACCATAACTCGATTCAATATCTTGCAGAGGCTAAAGGCTGATGTATGATCTAAATCACTTTCTTTGGCGTTAGCCCATTGAGAGTTTTCAATATCGCTTAGTCATAGTGGAGGATTCTAGTGAAAAACAAAATTTTAGGTCTATTAATAGCCGCATTCGCAACATTTTCTCTATCGGCACAATCTCCAGTTGATGGAGTTTGGAATTTTTCGATGAGCAGCCCTATGGGCGCGGTTAGCGCCGTTGTCACAATGAAAACAGATGCTGGCGTCTTAACTGGCGAGTTTGATTTAGGTGGAGGGCGTATCTGGATAATCGAAAACGGCACAGTCGATGGCAGCACAATTGGCTTTGACATAAATCGAGATGGTTCGTCGATGACTTACGTTATGAGTGCGGAAGTCTCCGGTGATTCGATTGATGGCGCCGCTGCGGCTATGGGGACAACTGCAGATTGGTCGATGGAACGAGGAAACTAGACCGCTCTTGTCAATGGTCTTTGCCTAGTCAAACCTTCTTTGGGTTCGCGGGTTTTCTATTCTTTATAGGACCTAGTTTTAGTGTTGTCTGAATAATATAAAAAGTGACTAGACAACTAGTGCAATAGTTTCGGTCTGTACTGAACGGCTCGTGCATTTTAAGCAAAAAGCTTTTGCTTCCTTATATTTCCGGAGTTAGATTAGGTCTCCTCTGATCAACGAAGTTAGGAGCTGGCCCCGAAATGCTCACTAGACGCGAATTAGTCCATGCCGCTAGCGCTGCAGGTGCGCTTGGCTTAACTGTATCCGCTTGCGCGCAATCCCAAACGCCATTCGCTTCTCCCGGTACTTCTGCAATAGTCCGCCTCAGCGGAGACGGTGTCGGGTTAGCACCACAAGAATTCACCAGCCTACTCAATTCCTTATGCCAAAACAAAGACATTGCTACCGATAATTATCTCATCGGGGGAGAGGTTGAAGAATTTGAAAATTTTTGTGCAGAATTGCTTGGCAAAGAAATGGCTGTATTCATGCCCTCAGGTACGCTCGCGAATCAATTAGCATTGCGACAGTTAGCTGGCACAAAGCGTCGAGTTATCGTGCCTGACCTAAGTCATGTTTATAACGATACCGGTGATGCATCTCAAAATCTTTCTAATCTTAATTTGATCCCTCTAGCTCAAGATCGAGCAACCTATACCCGCGAAGAAGTAAAATCCGTAGTTGATCGCACTGCAGGAGGCAGAGTGACTGCAGAAGTCGGTGCATTACTAATCGAAAGTCCTGTTAGGCGATTAAGCGGCGAAATGGTTGATTGGGAAGAAAC
This sequence comes from uncultured Pseudomonadales bacterium, assembly GCA_964275945.1. GTDB lineage: Bacteria > Pseudomonadota > Gammaproteobacteria > Pseudomonadales > Pseudohongiellaceae > UBA9145. The sequence continues at coordinate 36,742 of CAXYEH010000007.1, read as the reverse complement.
TAAAGATATTGCAGACTATGCTCGGGAGAATAATATCGGCACTCATTTAGATGGTGCACGAATGTTTATTGCATCCGCTTATACCGGAGTTTCACCTGCAGAGTATGCGGAACCGTTTGATACAGTATATTTTTCCTTATGGAAATGTTTTAACAGCGGAATTGGTGCCATTCTAGCTGGACCAAAAGCTGAACTTGAAAACATGTATCATGCTCGACGCATGTTTGGAGGCAATCTCTATACTGGCTGGTCAGCAACAATCCTCGCGCGATACTTTATGGAAGGCTTTGTTAATAGGCTAAAAAATGCCGTTGCCGTATCGGAAGAGTTTTACGATTCCTTAAGTCAGCACAAGAACTTTGAGGTGACACGCGTCACTAATGGCACCAACCTCACCCGAGTTACTGTAACAGACACAGACATTGATAGATTCAGAGCTAAGCTCGCCGAGAAAGACATATTAATTGGACGAGCTAATGAGCAAGGCGGTTTTACTCTGAGTGTAAACGAAACTTGGAATCGCACTTCCTCACGAAACTTAATGCAAGCTTTTTCTGACTCGCTAGCCTAATTACTTAGCTATTAGAAGCGCCAGTCAAATTACGGTAAAGTGTTAATTCGATAACGAGCAATAATAAAAGTAAAACGGAGTAATCCTCATGCTTTCTTCTTTTAGCTCTAAAAACATAGCATTTGCTCTGTTAATGGGTGTCTCTTCTGTAGCTGGAATTACTTCGGCTGCGGAGAATGATCGCGGCAATGTGACTGACGCCCGAGTTATTGCAGCGCCCGAAGTGGAACCTGGCAGTTGGCTCACTTATGGCCAAACATATAAAGAGCAGCGTTTTTCGCAACTGACACAAATAAATACTGACACCGTGGATCGCTTAGGTCTGGCTTGGACCAAGCAAATTGGTGACTACAACATGCGCATGCAAGGCACACCACTGGTGGTCGATGGAGTAATGTATGTCACCAATGGCTGGAGTGTAATACATGCATTAGACGCCACTACTGGAGAAGAAATTTGGACTTATGATCCTGAAGTAGACAGAAGCTACATTCGATTAGCTTGTTGTGGCCCCGCACATAATCGTGGCGCTGCTGTTTATGAGGGCAAAGTTTATGTCGGCACCTTTGATGGCCGGTTAGTGGCGGTAGACGCTAACACCGGGGAAGAAGTCTGGGATGTTGATACTTGGATTCCTGCTGGACTGGGCAGATTCAATATCACGGGAGCGCCGCGCGCTGCGGCTGGCAAAGTCTATATTGGTCAAGGCAGTGGCGAATCTGGCCGTCGCCGTGGTTATGTTACGGCTTATGATGCAGAGACTGGCGAAGTCGATTGGCGTTTTTTTCTAGTACCTGGTGATCCAAATCAACCATTTGAACACCCGGAAATGGAGCTTGCCGCACAAACCTGGGGTGGTGAATGGTGGAAATACGGCGGCGGCGGAACTGCCTGGAATTCACTAGTCTATGACGAAGAATTCAACAGCTTATATATAGGTGTGGGAAATGGTGCGCCATGGCCACGAGAAATCCGTTCACCAGGCGGTGGTGACGACCTGTTCCTCTCGACCATTGTTTCAGTCGATGTCGAAACAGGGCGTATGAATTGGTATTACCAAACAACGCCCGGTGACAATTGGGATTACAGCTCAGCCATGGACATGGCGTTGGGTGAAATAGAATTCGGCGGAGAAATACGCAAAGTAGTATTGCAAGCACCGAAAAATGGCTTCTTCTATGTACTTGATCGTGAAACTGGCGAGTTATTGCGCGCTCTACCCTATACCGATGGAATCGACTGGGCAACCCATGTCGATATGGAAACCGGTAGGCCCGTAGAAAACCCTGATGTGGTTTACGAAATTGAACCCCAGTGGATAATGCCGGCCAATTCAGGAGCACACAACTGGGAGCCCCAGTCTTGGGATAATGAAATGGGCCTCATGTATTTTTATTACCACGATATTGCAAATTTTTATTCCCTAGATGAAGGTTTTGTAGAGACTGGCGAATATGAAATTCGCGAGCGCGGACTAAGCTTAGGCTGGGGAGAAGGTGATTATCGCCGCCGACTAATTGAAGAAGCCGGGCCACGACCAGACTCACAAGCCTTCGTCGGCGCATTCGATCCCATCACCGGGACATATAAGTGGCGCCAGCCCTTAGAATCAGAATACAACGGCGGTGTTGTTGCTACTCGTGGAAACGTCTTATTTCAGCCCGAAGGTACCGGTGAACTTTCTGTAAGAGACACCAATGATGGTGAGCTACTGTGGAGTTACAAGGCACCTGGCACCTTTCGCTCTACTTCAGTTATGACTTATCAAATTGATGGCATTCAGTATGTAGCAACTCTAATGAATGGTAATCGCGCTATAGACCTAGGTGGCACCGTGTTAGTCTTTAAACTCGATGGCGACTTCTCTCTCCCTATACCTGCGATCGTGCAAGCGGAAATTCCGATCCTGCCGGATGACATTTACAGTGTAGAGCAAATCCGTGAAGGTGATAATCTTTATCATGCTCAGTGCGCTAGCTGCCATGGTGGCATCGGTGTCCCCAGTGAAGTTGCCATTGTGGCTCCAGACCTACGATTAATGAGTCTAAATACCCACTCGGACATGGAAAATATCGTGATTGAGGGGTCTCGAGCGCAACAGGGTATGCCAGATTTTGAAGATGCAATCTCTGGACAACAACTCGAATCTATTCGCGCTTTCGTGGTGGATCAGGCCAGGCGTCTTCAGGAATATCAACAGCAGAATCAGGAGACAACCGAAGCAGCTGCTAACGAAGAAGTACTTAACCGCGCCTAAGCTTAAATCAATGTAAATTCACAATCGTCGCTAGCCAAAAATCAAATGGGAACTGATAAGCAAGTTGATACAACAATCACTGCCAGAGTCAGCGTTAAAAATCTATCTTTATGGTTAACGATAAAAGACTACTAACTCGAGTTCAATTTTTCGTGCTTGCTTTGATTTTGGGAAACCTCATCAATGCGGTAGCAGCAGAAGAAACAACTCTGCTGACAATCCAAGGCAATCTAATCGAGCGGCTTGAATTACTAGCCGAGAACTCAAGTGCCACAATGATTATATCAAATTATTACAACTTGCTTCCCGATCAGGCCAGAAATGATATTGAAGTACGTAGAACAAGATTGGAACAATTGCAACCAAACTATGATGTTGCATATTTAGCGGCTGATAGTGCTGAAATGGCAGAAGTGCGAGAAAAAATTGACGAACAGTGGACCATAATCCATTCTATCCATGAACACTTCTTTACCTCTAAAGTAGTTGAGATTCTGAATCAAGCCTATATCGAAAACTTCAATGGCTTATTACCCGAAGCATGAGCTTTTCTAAAAATACCAAGACAACGGGCAAACAAATCAGGGGCCGATGAAATACTAAAGGTATTTGCTGAAATTGGCATAGCGTTGGCTAGGTCCAACAATGTTATAGGTGGCCAGCCTTAAGAATACAGAAATTTGCAAAGCTAATTACATCAGCTTTGCATGACCAATTAATACGAGCACTTAAATTTTGAATGCACTCGAAACAAACTCCGAACCCATAATTCGCTTCGTGATCTTCCTGCTTGTGTTACTGGTCCTACTAATTTTTGAAATAGTCAACCCTAGACGTCGCCTCTATTACTCTAAAAAACGACGCTGGCTAACCAATTTTGCGCTGAGTGTCAGCAACTCAATAATTTTGAGTGTGCTTTTACCTTTTGTTGGTTTCGGAGCTGCCGTAATAATACAAAAAAATGGCTGGGGGTTATTTAACTTATTAGATCTAGCCGACTGGTTTAGTATTCCTTTGTATCTATTACTATTCGACTTAATTATTTATTTGCAGCATCGTATTTTTCATAAGGTTAATTTTTTATGGAAACTCCACAGAATGCATCACACAGATTTAGATTATGATGTTTCAACGGGCATTCGTTTTCATCCCTTGTCTATCCTAATTTCTAGTTTAGTAAAACTAGTTTTAATTTTGGCACTTGGGCCGCCCGTGATCGCAGTTTTAATTTCAGAAATATTGTTGAACGCAACGTCCATGTTTAACCACAGTAACTGGCATATACCAAAGCGACTTGATGCAGTCCTACGACTTATCCTAGTTACACCCGATGTACATCGGGTTCATCATTCAACCAACCCTGATGAGCACAGTAACAATTTTGGATTCAATTTCCCATGGTGGGATAGGCTATTCGGCACTTATAAGGCACAACCAACAATGGGTCACGATTCGATGCAGATAGGCATTGAAGATTTTAATGATCAGCGTTCAATCGAGTTTTTTCCTGCACTGGCGCAGCCCTTTAATGACAAACCAACTAGCAACTCCGCGTTAAGCTAGCTATCTGTTTTTATCCAAATCGCAGTATCATGAAAAACTGCACCACCAATTCCATGACCAGGATCGCTGCTCACGAGTGCATTGATACCCAAGCCTTCAATAAAATTTTCGCTGGGCCAAATACTCTCAACTATTACTACGTCTTTCTGTAATTCATTATAGATTTCTACATGCAAGAGAATCGATGCCTGGTCATTGCCAATACGCACAAGGTCACCATCGTTAACCTGAAGCTGATCGCAGATATCCGAGTGAATTTTTACCGTCGGTCGGCCTTCTCTTTTCTTAGACGTTGCGGTTTCAGTAAAACTACTGTTAAGAAACTGACGTGCTGGTGCAGTCACCAAGCGGAATGGCTTTATATCAGAACGGGTATCAGTGACCGCATAATGGTCAGGAAATTTTGGAAGAGTCGCATTAATCTTACCTAAGCGAGACCAATTCGGTGAAAAATGAAATTTCTTATCGGGAGTTTCAAAGCCGGTTAGAAAATGTGCTTCATCGAAATCTCTTGCACAATCCAGCCAGTGTTGTTGGTGAATGGTTTCCGCTTCAGGGAAACCTGATAATTTTAGTGTTTCATCAATAATTTCCCACGCAGTCATTTTGAACCCAGCATGCTGCGCGCCTAAGCGCTTTGCCAACTCACAGATTACAAAGTGGTTAGGCTTTGCATCAGCATAGGGTTGGATAACCGGTTTCGTTACTTGCAAAAAGGTATGACCACCGGCGACATAAATATCTTCATGCTCAAGAAACGTGGTGGCCGGTAAAACGATGTCCGCCATTGCTGCGGTTTCAGTCAAAAATTGCTCGTGGACGCAGACAAAGAGATCATCTCTCTCGAAACCTTTTTTGACCTTAACGGACGAGGGCGAAACCATCATTGGATTGGTGTTCTGGATCAGCAGCGCAGTGATGGGCGGACCACCCTGCAAGTCAACAGGATTACCACAAAGGATCTCCCCGATTCTGGATTGATCGAGCACGCGCGTATCGGGATCGACTACATCTGAACCGACAATCATTGTCTTATCGAGTTTACAGAGCTCTGAATTACTATACAGGCCCCCACCACCTTTGTATTTCCATGCGCCTGTCATTGCCGGCAAGCAAGATGCGGCATGCATATTAAACGCACCGTTTCGACTACGAGTGAAACCATAACCAAATCGATAATAGGTTTTAGGATTGCATCCAATCAAGCGGGCGAATTCAATGATTTCTTCTGCGGACACACCTGAAATAGCGGATGCCCATTCTGGTGTTTTGGTTTCCAGGTGATCTTCTAGCTCATTATTAAAATCTGTGTAGCCCGCTAAATAGTCTCGGTCTGCAAGATTTTCTTTAAGTAGCACATGCATTAGCGCGGATGCTACTGCTCCGTCACTACCAGGCTGTAGCATAATGTGTAGGTCAGCTTTTTTTGCTGTGGCATTGCGATAGGGATCTACTACGATTAACTTTGCACCACGCTTACTCGCCTTGGAAACATGGTGCATTAGGTTCACCTGCGTGTGTACTGCATTAGTTCCCCAAAGCACTACGACGTCGCTATGCTCTCCAATCTCTCTGGCATCAACACCGCGTTTAGCTCCAACGCCTGCTTTCCAACCAGCATCAGATGCGGCCGAACAGATAGTTGAATGCTGGCGGGAATACCCCATGGCGTGGCGTAAGCGGTCAATTCCATCACGCTGCACTAAGCCCATCGTGCCCGCATAAAAATGGGGCCAAATGGTCTCATTTCCATACTTTTCACTTTGTTGCTGAAACCGCTGTGCAACTTCGTCTAATGCTTCATCCCACGTAATGGGAGTAAAAGCTTTTTTCCCGACACCCTTGTTTCCAGTACGCCTTAGTGGAGACTGCAGTCTATCTGGATGATGAACCCGCTCGGCATAGTTGCCAACTTTCGCGCAAAGAGTTCCAGCTGTATAAGAATTATCTTTTGCCCCATAAATCCTACCTATGGTGCGCTCATCAATTTTTTCAACTTCTAAAGCACAGGCACTTGGACAATCGTGGGGACAAGTGCTATGAATTCGTTGTGGTGAAGCTTTTGTCATATCTATAAATAATAAGTCAGTAGTTTAATTAGAAGAGACCACGGCATACTATGCTATTTATCCAATAGGGTCTTCAAGACTTTTAGTTTGTAAACACATTCAACAGGCCCCTTATTAATTTAGTCGCGACTACTCTAATAGAAACTCAGTTAACACCTAAGCTAAGAATCTGCGACATTGTGCCTCAGGCTAATCCTGAATCACAATAATATAATGCGCACCATTCTTAGTCATGAGGTGAATCATGTTTTGTAGGTTGCTTGTAACTATTCTCTCCTCCACTATATTAACGGCTGCTTCCGGCCAATCCGATGATTCGGCTCAGGGCACTTTTGTAAGCAGTGAGGCAAACCCTTGGATCATGCCAAGAACTGAATTCGGCCGGCCAGATTTTCAAGGTAATTGGTTTTTTGGTTCGAGAACCCCACTGCAGCGTCCACAAAACCTTGGAGAAAAACAAACCTACGATGAACAGGAGGTTCAAGCGATAGAACTCAGTTTGCGTGAGAGATTGGCCCGCCAGGATGCACCCCTTGATCCAAACAGAGACGCTCCTGAAAAAGGTGCACGCATTGGACAAGAAGCTGACGATGCTTTCCTCGGCCACTATATAGCACCAGTGCTAGTTAGGGTAAATGGCGAATACAAAACCTCTGTTATTGTTGAACCTAGTAATGGACGCATCCCCCGAAGAGAGAGCTTTCAGGATTTTTATGCAAAGCAGCGCGCCGCTGGCCTAAGTGCCACTGATGGCCCAGAGGGTCAGCCACTGTCAGGTCGATGTTTGATCTTCGGCGCTGCTGCGCCCTCGCTAACTCCCATGATGATGAACCCCAATCTACAAATCGTGCAGACTGAAAACTATCTAATGATCATGACCGAAATGATTCATGACGCGCGAATCGTGCGCATTGGAGATGAACATCACCCCCATAACACTCCACAGTGGATGGGAGATTCTGTCGCACAATGGGAAACCGATACTTTGGTTGTTCATTCAAAAAACTTTCGTCCCGAACAAAGCTCGATCCGCTCAGTTACGATTTCAGAAGAATTCGAACTAATCGAACGGTATACACTCGTTGGTGATAATGAGATTCACTATTCTTTTACCGTGTCAGATGATCAAGCCTATAGCTCATCATTTACTGGCGAACGAATCCTAACCCGCAATGCTCCCGAAGAAAAAGTTTATGAATTCGCTTGTCATGAAGGAAACTATTCACTTCCTGGCATCCTAGCAGGTGCTAGACGATTGGAAAACGAACAGCAGTAAATCTTGTACGCAATACTTATGGTACGTTGCTCTTTATATCTCGAGCAATTATGATGCGCCCTTGCTTCAAAATGACTAACCAAATAGCAAAGAAAGGCGCCTATGTTTTACGAACCTAAGAAGAAAAATCACGGACTGTCCAAAAATCCATTTAACAGCCTCGTTATTCCAAGGCCGATTGGCTGGATTAGTACAGTCGACAAAATTGGTGTATTTAATCTAGCGCCTTATAGCTTTTTTAATGCAGTATCTTATTCACCACCTACAGTGATGTTTTCTTCAGGCATGGGATCCACTGACGACAGGACGAAGGATTCCGCTCGTAATGTTGAAAGTACAGGGGAGTTTGTTTGTAATCTTGCAAACTGGGAAACTCGTGAACAAATGAATCAGTCATCTGCAACTCTGCCACCTGAATCTGATGAAATAGAATTGACTAAGCTAACGCCTATACCTTCAAGCCTAATAAGCGCGCCTCGAATTAAAGAAGCACCGGTGCACCTAGAATGCAAATATATTAAGACTGTTGAGATGCCAGGCTGGAATGAATCTGATTTCTACAAAGTAATCTTTGGCGAAGTCATAGGCATTCACATCAAGGATGAATTTATTACTGACGAAGGGCTAGTCGATGTTGCTAAGATGATACCTATTGGCCGCCTTGGTTATAACGATTATGCCAAAGTAAGTATAGATTCGATATTTACGCTAGACCGACCAGCATAATTAATCATCAGGATCTAGCGAGATCATCTGCGTTGGATGATAGCGGTCACCAAGAACAGCCCCTTCTCCAAATATTTGTCCTGCTTTCGCAAGATCTTCTTCACTAATTTCCAGCGCTGCGGCTTTTGCATTTTCTTCCGCAAACTTCAGATGTTTAGTGCCGGGGATCGGCACGAAATGAGGATCCTGTGCAAGCACCCAAGCCAGTGCCAATTGTGCAGGTGTGCAATCATAGCCTTTCGCGATCTCAATAAATACATCAACTAATTTTAAATTGTTGTCCAAATTTTCGCCGACAAAACGTGGCATATTTTTGCGCATATCGGTAGCTTCCAGACCATCAATATTACGCACGACCCCGGATAAAAATGCTCGCCCCAATGGACTGAAAGGCACAAACCCTATTCCCAATTCTCTACAACAATCTAATACTTTATATTCCGGATCGCGGGTCCAAAGGGAATACTCCGATTGTACGGCACAGATTGGATACTCCTTGTGCGCTCTGTTTATTGTTTTCGAAGAGCATTCTGATAATCCTATGTGACCGATCTTTCCAGCCTTTACGGCGTCGGCTAAGGCTCCAACACTTTCTTCAATTGGTACATTTTTATCTCGTCGGTGCAGATAATAAAGATCGATATAGTCCATCTTTAACCGTTGCAGACTTTCATCCAGCGTTCGTTTTATGTTTTCGGGTGTGCCATCAACTCCTCTTTTCCCGTCTCTATTAATAATTCCGCATTTGCTGGCTAAAATATATTCATCACGACGAGACCTCAAAACCTCACCTATCAAAGTTTCGTTATGACCGACGCCATAGACGCTCGCAGTATCGAGAAACGTGTATCCCGCATCAAGTGCACCATGCAATGCACGCTCAGATTCACTGCGATCTGCTTCGCCATAACCCTGAGACATACTCATACAGCCGAGACCAATCGCCGATACTGTTAACTCTCCTAGTTTCCGCTTTTCCATTACTTCAATCCTTTCTTAAATAATATAACTCCACTTGGCCAATCTGAATTTTGTGGCTGCTAATGACCCCTTTCCAAAAAGCGCCGCCGACCCGGACCGCCAAATTTTTCTAATCAAAATTATTGTTATGCCTGAGGACCCCAAGTCATACCTAGTGCCTAAGGGGAGTTTTAGTCAGCAAACCGACAAGTACAGAAACCAAAGGTTACTCAGAGGAACTCATAATACCTTCAATTAATTTTTACTTATTTTTTCCTAACAAATTAACTACTTTTTCCCTTGTCTATTTTTTTAATTTCCCCCTACGATAGCCCGCAGTTCTTATCCTATATTTGTCACATCAAAACACCAGCCTAGCCTGAGCAGTTCCAAGATTCCAGCTTTTGCTTAGCCGAAACTAGCCGATAAGAAGAATTGACGATCCCATGGTTTCTATGAATATTCAAAGCCTGCATTCATTTTTATTCAACCCGCTCTGCACGGCTTGTGTACTTGCGATGGTTTTCCTGTCTTCCTGCGACATCGTGCCGGTAAGCGTTGGAACTTGGGATATTACTATTGAGTCCAGCGCTGGAACCAATACTGGCAAATGGACTATAAAGGATGGGCCCACTTTGCAGATCTCTGGAACCTCAGAAATCAACGTGCCAGAAATAGACTTGGCGGGAAGTCGAATTACCTGGTCTACCGACGCCCTAGACTTTGGTTTACCAGGTGGACCCCAACGGGTAAATTTCAGAGGCACAGTAGACGGTGATCGACTCGCGGGCACAATTTTTACCCAGCAAGGGAATTTTACAGTAACCGGTAACCGCCAATAAGTTCCAGATGCTCGCGCATTTTCATGCTAATCAACAAGCGCGCCTCATTTTGGTGAAGTTAATCAATTTTTTATCCTCGCGACCAATTCTTTAGCTATTCTATTCTTGCTACCTTCAGCGAAATTAAAGCAGATCATCTGATGACAGAAATCTTGGAAGTCATAATTAATCCTGCACGCACACTCTAAAAATATTCCATAACTTGTCCAGAAAATTCTCAGCTTCTTTGAAGAAATAAATAGGCATAAATATCACCAAATATAGATTAGCGCGTAGATCGTAATTCATACTCCCTGCAATTCTATGCACTATGATAGGATCAAGTTCTATGTTTGAGTTTTTCTCTAATTTAAAATGCGTCAGAAAATTACATTCTTAGTTTTAAGGAGTTTGGTATGAAAACTTCCGAATCAGAACACCCTAAGCCACGAGCACTTGCTATCGTCATTGGTATTTGTGGGGTGCTATTACTTTATTTAGGCTATGTTCTCATGGTTGCGGGAGGGTCACCTTACTATGTGATTTCCGGTTTAACACTTACAGCCTGCGGCGTATTGCTTTATACAGGTAATCCCCGCGGTGCTTCCCTTTACGGAATTTTTCTAATTGTCACGTATCTCTGGTCTGTCTTTGAAGTTGGATTCGATGCATGGGCCTTAATGCCACGGGTCGCAATGTTCTCAGTACTGGGTCTATTATTTCTTCTACCAAAGGTTAGAAGAGGCTTATTGCAAGATCAACCCGCCGCCCTGTTCAGCAAACAAGAAACCCGAATAGCAACTGGCGCACTCACTGTGTTTGCTATAACCGTCTATATAAGCAATGCCAGCTATGATGTCGGAATACCGAGTGCTGCAGGTACCGGTATCGTCAATAATGAGAATGGAGAGTGGAATCATTATGGCGCCACGAAGAAGGGCACACGCTTTGCAGCCACTGATCAAATAAATCTTGAGAATGTTGATCAACTAGAAAGAGCATGGGAGATTCGCACTGGTGTACCGGGGGCATTTAAAGGCACGCCAATTCAGGTGGGTGATGGACTCTATCTTTGCACGGGTCAAAATATAATTTTGTCTTTAGATCCTGATACTGGTGCAGAGCGTTGGCGCTTTGATCCAGAAATCGATACACCACAGCTAGGGTTCTGGGATACCTGCAGAGGCGTAACCTATTATGAAGCGCCGAATTTTCGGTCATTAGGTGAATGTGAAGAACGAATCTTTACCGCGACCACCGATGCTCGTTTAATTGCTGTAAACAAAAATACAGGACAACGCTGCAGCGATTTTGGTAATAATGGTGAAATAAGCCTTTTGCCTGGCATGGGCGACGTAAAACCTGGTTTCTACTTCGTAACTTCACCACCGACAATTACCAATGATGTACTAGTTCTTGGTGGCTGGGTATTCGACAATGTTGAAATAGAAGAACCCTCTGGCGTGGTGCGGGGCTTTGATCCTATTAGCGGAGATTTAGTTTGGGCCTGGGATATGGGACGAGAAAACCGCCCTGGCCTGCCCCCGGAAGGTGATACCTATACAAGGGGAACCCCAAATGTTTGGAGTTTAACCAGTGCAGATGAAGAGCTTGGTTTAATCTATTTGCCAACAGGTAATGCGACTCCAGATTATTATGGTGGGCATCGAAGTGAAGCAATGGAAGAGTATTCAAGTTCTATTGTTGCTTTAGATGCAAAAACAGGTAGAGTCAGGTGGCACTTTCAAACTACTCACCACGACATCTTTGATTACGATGTGCCTTCGCAACCTTCATTGGTTGATATCCCAATAAATGGTGAGGTGCGTAAGGCGGTCATTGTACCCACTAAGCGAGCTGAAGTATTTGTGTTCGATCGTGAAACTGGCGAACCACTCACGGAAATAGCAGAAATCCCAGTTCCACAAACGGATTTACTAGACGAGACATCATCCCCTACTCAGCCTTTTTCAGTTGGAATGCCATCGTTTGCTCGTGACTATATTCGAGAAGCGGATATGTGGGGAATCACTCCTTTCGATCATGCTCTTTGTCGTATTCAGTATCAGAACTTGCGTTATGAAGGCCCACTGACTCCGCCATCTACGGGCGGCAGCTTGTTGTATCCCGGCGTTGGTGGAGGCATGAATTGGGGTAGTGTTGCAATAGATGAAGTTAATCACTTAATGGTGGTTAATGTTATGCACAACCCAAGTGTAGTGCGTCTTTATCCCCAGGATGAGCTAACCGGCGAAGAGCAGTTTGGCATTGGCGGCACACAATCAGGCACACCCTATGCGGCCTATTCATTCTTCTTTTTGTCCTCCATATTCACACCGTGCTGGAGCCCGCCTTATGGTGAAATGGCTGTAGTAGACCTTGCATCTCAAGAAGTACTCTGGCAGCGAGGCTTAGGTACTGCAAAAGACCAAGGCCCCCTTGGCATTCCAAGCGGGCTTCCCCTGCCAATGGGAATGTTTTATAACGCTGGTTCGATGGTCACTGGTGGCGGGTTGATATTTAACGGAGGTGTTGTAGACAGCACAATGCGCGCTATTAATGTTTATAATGGCGAAGAAGTATGGAGTGAGGCATTACCCGGTTCTTCCGGGGCAACACCAATGTCCTATATATCTCCAATCAGTGGTAAGCAATATGTAATTGTTACGGTACCCGGAAGCGGGGGCGGGCTTCAATTAGAGTCAGCCATTAATAGTTTGGATGAGGCAGAAGTGGCAGGAGGTTATATCATCGCCTATGCCTTGCCCGACTAGTTTAGGGGGCTGTTTACTAAAAATTGATGTCGAAAAAGGACTTTTATGGATCTCCATCTTAGTAACAAAGTTGTCATCGTAACCGGTGCGAGCGAGGGTATAGGTCGCGCTGCAGCTGAACGATTCTCACAGGAAGGCGCTTTAGTTGCACTCGCTGCTCGCACTCAAAACGATCTTGATAACGTGGCGAGTGATATTTCTTCCACAAGTGGTAATGCCGTAATCGGTATTGCGACAGATGTGAGAAAAGAAGAATCAGTTAAAGCGCTTATTGAAACGGTAGTGAAAAAATGGGGGAAAATCGATGTACTGGTAAATAATGCCGGGACATCATCGGCTTCACGATTAGAAGAGTTAACTAACGAACAGGTTGATGAAGATTTTAATCTGAAGGTGAAAGGTGCCATCTTTTGCACCAGACACGCACTGCCTTATTTGAAAAAATCTCGTGGATGCATTTGTAATACAACAACCCCCGGTGGCAAAGCACCTACTGCGGGCACACAACCCACTGCTCTCTCTAGGGCTGCGGGCATTTCGTTAACCAAGACCTGGGCTTTCGAATTAGCGAACGAAGGTATTCGCGTAAATACTGTTTGTGTTGGGTTTTTACGCAGTCGACAACATAAACTCAGGTGGGAACAAGCAGCTAAGCAAAACCCAGAATTAACACTCGATCAATTCTATGATCAATTCAATGCAAGAATTCCGATGGGCCGAGTGGGAGAAGCAAAGGAAGCTGGCGATGTCATCGTATTTCTTTGTTCAGGGGCAGCGAGCTATGTAACTGGCACAGCGATTAATGCAGACGGGGGAATGTCGCCAGTCGTTTAGGAAAAATACACAGTTCTCTGAGTTTAGTAAAAGCGTATACGCAAAAAAGTACTGTTTGACTCATAGAAGGCAGACCAAAGCAATATCGCGCAGAAATTGGTGGCCTACGAGCAATCGCGGCTTTACCGGTTATCTTCTTTTAAGCAGGAATGTTTTTCCCATTGGCGGGCTCGATTGTTGCTCACGTTTAAGCATAGTTGAGCAAAAAACCAAGCCTCGTTGGCCATAAGCCGCAACGAACTCCTTTGGCTTAGCGCCTCAATTAGCTCTTAATATTTTAGACGAAAATTGGTGGGACTGCTTCGCCAGAGAATCACTCTGGCGAAGCCATGCTATTACTTCAGGTTTGAATAATCGGTGGTGCTCATCATGTAGGCTTCAATAGAGAGAGGGACTGCATACTTCTCTCTTAATACTGCCCAGGCCGGATCGGCAGCAAAACCCGCCCATACCTCTGTTCGATGTGCACGATCTCGATAGGCAAGCATCCAAACCAAGGTATTTGGATCATCTAGGCGCTGCCATACTGCCACAACTTCAGCCCCATGCTTTTCAAAAATTGCGACTTCTTCTTCACGGAAGCGTTGATGCAAATCATCAATACCACCTTTACCATCAACAGCAGGTTCAGCAGTGTACATTCGAAGCTCAAAACAACGTGCATCGGCACCTACATTCTCAGAAAACTCAGCCGACAAATGTGCAGCTGGTCCACAAGGCTGAGGTGCTTCCCCAGCGTTTGTATATCCAACAAGTCCAATACTTAAAAGAACTGTAGCTAGAATTTTTTTCATAATTATCTCCTTGAACAAAATTACTGATTTTATTTTCTATACTGATTTTATTTTCTATAAAGCAATGCGAACTTGTCGGTCTTACCTTGAATAGCGGGATCAAATACACCGATGTCTAATGAGTCATTTTCATTGCTGTGTAAATTGGAACTGCGTACCAAGCTTAGGCCTGCGCCTTCGGCTAGGTCACTAACAACACCCTCGTAGATTCGGTGCAATGTTCCGCCAACAGCAGTGCCCGCATCAGCCTGAGCGTCATGATCAATCGCGAGAAATACGCCGCCCGGTTTTAGCACACGAGCGATTTCTGAGAAAGTATCTTCAGGGTCTCCAAGATTTTGTCCGCCAGGCTCGAACCATAATTCGTGAGGCCCAAGAATCCAGGTAACCATATCCACTGAACCATTAGGGGCTTCAAGCTCATCAAAATTTACACGGGTAAAATTCACATTCGACAACCGATTGTCGGCTAAACGTGCTTGAACCGCTTCACCGTTAAAACCATCAAACGCGGGAGGGTTTTGCATGATGATATTGCCATTCGCACCAACAGCACGACTCATGATTTCAGTGTAATAACCTCCTCCGGCTTCCATTTCCAAAATGGTCATGCCTTCTTCGATTCCAGCAAACGCAAGCACCTCAAGCGGCATACGGCGGGCATCGTCAGCGGCATCTGCACTAGGCCGATCTCCACTGTCGAGGGAATCCTGAACAAGGTCAGCAGAGGTCTCTGCTTGTGCCACTGCACTTGCTAGCAGAATGCTCGAAACTGTGCTTGTAAACAGCAACTTTCTAAATATATTCATGTAAAACTCCGGCCTTCTTCGGCTCAACAATAACAAAACTGATTCATGGTTCTGGAATTTCGACTACGAACCCCGAGTGTATAGGAAAAATCTAAAAAAAAGCAGTCAGCAGAACTCCTATGGCCAAACTAAATGAGATAAATGAGGGACTCTTTCGACAAGTGGGATTACCTTTGGCAAATAAAGTTCAATAAATGCTTTGGCTTCTTTATGACGCGCCAGATCGCCTTCTGTGCTCCATTGTTCTACCAACAGAAATTGCAGATGATCTGCCTGTGAATGATAAACCTCAAAGCGAGCACAGCCGGGTTCCTCGCTAGACAGTCTAGCTTGTTCTGAAAGCAGTTCGGCCACAGTTTCCACATCTTCTGCATTCTTAACCTTTAGCATTACATTATTATAAATCATCCAATCGATTCTCCACTTTATGGTTCTAGTCTTGTTCTCGCAAAGAAGACTACCCCAAGTCAATAATTCCAACAATTTCCTTTGGTTTCTTTGTGTAGTAGAAAATTAAGGATAGAATCGCCTCCTACTCTGAAAAGTGAGCTTAGGAATGTTCAGACGCCTTAAGAACTGTCACAACGTTGAAGACCTTCGGCTACTGGCAAAGCAACGGTTGCCAGGCCCCATTTTTCACTATATTGACGGCGCTGCCGATGACGAAGTGACTTATCGTCGCAACACTTCTGCTTTTGACGATTGTGACTTAGTACCGAATGTGCTCGCCGGAGTGGAAAATATTGACATGTCTGTAACGGTTATGGGCCAGAAACTTGCTATGCCAGTTTTTTGTTCACCTACTGCTTTACAGAGACTGTTTCATCATGATGGGGAAAGAGCGGTCGCACGAGCAGCAGAGAAATTCGGAACAATGTTCGGAGTATCTGCATTAGGCACTGTTGCACTGAAAGAGATTGGCGATATGATTTCGACACCAAAGCTTTTTCAGTTTTACTTTCACAAAGATCGCGGACTGAATGATGCGATGGTGGAGAGGGCACAAGAAGCAGGATTTAATGCACTTGCTTTAACAGTAGACACAATTACTGGCGGTAATCGTGAACGCGATCTTTATACAGGGTTCACTTCTCCTCCCCGCTTAAGCTTAAGAAGCCTAATGAGTTTTGCTGTTCACCCGAGTTGGGCACTTAATTATTTCTTTCGTGAAGCATTCGAATTAGCGGAGTTAAAAGATTTTGTCCAACAGGGATCTAATGTTGCAGTATCAATAGGGGATTACTTCGCCGAGATGCTAGATCAGTCTATGAACTGGGCAGACGCTGAGGCATTGCGTGCGAAATGGAATGGGCCTTTTTGTTTAAAAGGCGTGATGAGTGTTGCCGATGCAAAAAAAGCTGTCGACATCGGCGCGGATGCAATCATGGTGTCCAACCATGGTGGCAGACAGCTAGACGGTTCTCGTTCTCCCTTCGATCAAATCAGTGAAATTAGTGACGCTGTTGGTGACAAGATCGATGTCATTCTTGATGGCGGCGTACGCCGCGGAACTCATGTACTAAAAGCAATAGCTGCAGGTGCAAAAGCTTGTTCTGGCGGACGTATGTACCTCTACTCTCTAGCTGCGGCAGGGCAACCTGGAGTAGAGAAAGCACTACAGAATCTTAGAACTGAAATCGAACGTGATATGAAATTATTAGGTGTAACAAATATTGCCCAAATTGACAGGACGATGCTCCGTTATAGATAGCAGGATTGAAGTGCTCCCTCTAAGCTAATTCTATTTCTAAATTTTTCTTAAAAAAAATCACATTAGTGGTAAGAACAATGCCTCCAATTTCTCCTCAAGCTAAAACACGAATTTTGCGCGGTGACAATCGTGCAGAATATGGAAAAGAATCGATAGCACAAGTTCTCGATTCAAGCTTCCTTTGTCACGTTGGATTTACTGTGAATGGTGAAGCCCGGGTTATACCAACAGCTTATGTACGCGTAGACGATGCAGTCTATCTGCACGGGCATCTTAAAAACCAGATGATGAATGCATTACTGGATGGTCAGACTGCGAGTATTTGTGTCACTTTACTAGATGGTTTGGTTCTAGCTAGATCCGGATTCAAACACTCGGTGAACTTTCGTTCTGTTACATTGTTCGGTAAAGCCGAAAAAGTTGCAGATGATGAGAAAGAAGATCTATTGGATATCTTAGTAGACTATATGGTGCCCGGTCGTGCTTCACAGATCCGGCCACCGACGCCACAAGAGCTAAATGCGACTTTAGTATTGCGTATTCCTATCGATGAAGCGGCGGCGAAGATTCGAACCGGGCCTCCTTTGGACAAAGAACCTGATTATGAAACAGACGTTTGGGCAGGGGTTATTAACCTCGAGACTCATATTGCTAAGGTAGAAAATTGTCCAGATCTTAAAGAAGGCATTGAGCTTCCCGAACATATTGATTCCTACCTATCGCAAAAGAAAATCTTCGTTTAGATTAGTTTGTTATAAATTGATTTGTTTTATCAAATGAGAAAAAGCTGATGAGAAGAGTTCTGAAGTCGATTTGCATTGCAATTGGAACAGTTGCCTTAGCCATAAGCCTTTTTTTTGTCTACATGCGATCTCATGATGGGCCAGTTGAATTTGTTCCTTGGTTTACCATTAGCACCGGTGGTCCCTTTCGTAGCGGCGAGCTCTCAGCATCTCCGGATAATTGGACTTTCCTTAAGGATAGAGAAGAGATTGAAATGGAAACCCTTAATCTCGGGACGACCAAAACTATTTGGGTTTCTATTGTTGACGGGCGCATGTTTGTGGCAAGTGGTCGCCGACAAACTTGGTATGGCCAGCTTTGGAAACAATGGCCAAAGCGACTCTCGGATGATGACCGAATTATCTTGAGAGTAGACGACACGCTTTACGAACAAAGACTAGTGCCTATCACAGAAGGTGAAATTATATTGCCTGTTTTACGGGAATCTTGGCGTAAGTACGGAAGAGGGTCAGAACCGACTTCTGACGCGGCTGTAACGCAAGAGTTTATGTGGTTGTTTGAAATCGTAAATCGCGTCTAACTAATCAGGCAATCGATAAGCGAACACATATCCACCCAAGGGATCTTCATTTTCTGCCGCTAAAGGCTCGTAACCAGAACCTCTTGTTGAGTTAAATACCGGCACCACGACAATTAGCGTCTGCTTGCCTTCCGGCGACAGATAAGTCATTGGTGTCCCCTGAGCCGTAAAAGGAATAGATTCGTTCCATAATTCCTGCCCATCAAATAACCCCGTAGCTCGAACAGTATTATCGAATGCTCCTGCGCTAAAAATTAGTCCGCCTGCCGTGGTTACAGTACCGCCAGTTTGCGGTGTTCCAACAGTTAAAGGGAGGCGAGTTGGAATATTAAGTGGGCCAGTTTCCTTAGCGGTTCCGATAGGCTTTTGCCAGAGAAGTTCTTTGGTTTCTAAATCCACAACGCCAATTGTGCCGTAAGGTGGTTGCATACAAGGTACATGCAATGGCGACATAAAGCGTTGAGTCGTATGACTATAGGGCGTCCCTAGCTGACTACCTAGTACTCCTTCGGGCAACTGGTCTCTCGGAATCAGAGTTAATTGATTTGCCATGTAGAGCGGATTAACAATCATAAGATTATTCGCCTCGTCTACACTAATGCTGCCCCAGTTAAAACCACCAGTAGCCCCTGGGTTTTGCAAAATTGTGCCTACGCCTGGAACAGTAAAGTGCCCTTCGTAGCGCATCTTCCGATATTCAATGCGGCACCAAAGCTGGTCTAGTGGAGTAATTCCCCACATCTTAGATTCATCCAATTGCATCCGCCAAATTGGTAAGTCCATTGTGAACGGCTGCGTAGCGGCAACATAATCCTCCGGCACACCTCCAGTTTGTGGAACCGGTAATTCCTCAATATCGAATAGCGGTTCGCCGGTTTCACGATTTAAAACGAAAATCTCCCCTCGCTTCGTTGGTTGCACTAACGCCTTAACTTTTTCGCCATTTTCGCCAGGCAAATCGATTAACGTAGGTTGCGAAGGTACATCGTAGTCCCAGATATCATGATGCACTGTCTGGTAAGACCAGCGAATATTTCCAGAAGCTCCATCAATCGCAACTACAGAGCTTGCGTACTGATCGCTGACTTCCATCCGCAGGCCCCCAAAATAATCAGGAGTTTCATTCCCAGTTGGCGCAAAAATTAGACCAAGCTCTTCATCCACGCTGAAAAGAGACCAAACATTAGGAGTCCCTCGGGTGTACACTTCTCCTCGCAAAGGTTCAGTAGTAATTCCGGGGCGACCCATATCCCAAGCCCAGGCAAGTTCTCCATTAATAGCATTGAACGCTCGGACTACTCCGGATGGAGGACCAACGGACCGATTATCTAGAACCCAACCACCAACTACTGCATTACCACTCACAATTCCTGGAGGAGAAGTTTGAAAGTTTGCGATGCGCGGATCATTACCCATACCAATGGTTAAATTAACTTCTCCCTGATCGCCGAAACTAGAGCAACGTTCGCCAGTAAGCGCATCCACTGCGATTAGGCGTGCATCGGTTGTATTAGTAAGAATCCGCTCTTGGCATTCACCATTATATTCAGGTGGCGCTTCATAGTAAGAAACTCCACGGCAACCCGTTGTGAAATACCGGGATTGAGACAAATGTTCTGAATCTATCAAAGGATCAAATTGCCAAGCGAGCTCTCCGCTCTCCGCATTCAATGCTAGTATGCGGTTGCCGCCTGTGCACATGAATAATAACTCTCCCACCATTAGGGGCGTTGCTTTAAACGCGCCGCCTGCTCCTGTACGATAAGTCCAAGCTAGCTCCAGGCCTTCCACATTGTCGGTATTAATCTGATCTAAAGGCGAGTAACGGGTACCCTTTTCTGAATTGCCGTAACTGGGCCAATCGGTAGCAGAGTTAATTGTGTTAATACCACTTCGGGCCGACATTTCATTCACTTCATAGCCAATGTCATCTACAAAAACGAAAACGATGATGACTAGCGAGAGTGGAACAGCTGCTTTCGCAATAGAAGACGCGAAAAGGGGTGGAGGATTACCATCGTAAAGTACATTCCTTTGCCAAGGCGTTAAAAGCCAACTACCAAGAACAGCGAAAGGCAGTATTCGTGGCGCCAAGGCCCAGAGGTTTGTCCCTGCTTCCATAAAAGACCAAGCTATAGTCAAAAATAACAAGATCGCATAAACAAGCGACCCTTGCGGATCTCCATGCCAAAAGCACCAACCAGAATAAGCCAGCGCGAGACCTGCTACTAAGTAGTATAGCGAGCCCCCCAAGAATAGAAGCTGCAGCCCTCCAAGCACTAGAGGGAAAGCAATTACGAATAAAATAATTGGAAATATTTTAGACGTATTTATCTTAGTTTTCACACTTCACAATCCTTTTTTGAACACCCAACATTCTACTTTCTAACCCACTTCTGCAGGCAACCGCCAGAAGGGCTCACATCACAACCACCGGTTAATCCGGCAAAAATATTGCCAAGATTATCTGCCGCCATTCCTTCGGGGCGCGTGCCTGGCACAAAATATTGTAAAGACCCGTTTACTTGGCCAATACGAATTCCCACTTGAAAACCAGGGTTACGGGCAACAGAACCAGGACCTCCTTCTGGTGAAATAGCAGGCCCTGGTAAATCACCACCAGACTCAGAATCTGCAACAACGAGAGTACCGTCATCAAGAACTGTAATTCCACTGGGGCGACCAAAATGGCGCCAGTCGTCGAGGAAGTTTAGGTCTTGATCCAAAACCACTACGCGATTATTAGATCGATCACCAACAAACAGCCGACCCTCTGCATCGTAGGCTAGGGTATGAGGGCCCATGAACTCACCTGGACCTGATCCCATCCTTCCTACTTCTCGAACAAAATCCCCTTCCGGCGTGATAACGACTAGTCGATCGCCGTCTTGTTGTGCGTTGGAAGGTCGTGGCCAGTGCCCATCAGCAATTACGATATTACCATCAGGCATTAACGCGCATGCTGTCGGCCCAATGAAAGTCGTTTCACTCGCTCGAGATTCACCCGCCACACCCAGACTAAGTAGATGCTCTCCATCTTGAGAAAATTTATGAATTTGAAATCCTCTTCCAGCAGTCGAAGGGTCGTCGCCAAAAGGGCCACTGTCTCCGGCCCAAAGATTGCCATCATCGTCCATGCAAAACCCATGGGCCTGCACAATCATGCCGTCGCCAAAACTCCTGGTTATCTCTCCGTCCGCATTAATATAATTAATAGGCGGCTCAGAGCGGAACATCATCCAGAGCCCACCAGTATCATCAGGGATTAAACCTATAGCTGCCCCCCATTCCTGGCCTGGCAGGAGGGTCGGCCAGTTTTCAATCAATTCATAGGGATTGTCCATGGTGCTGCCAGATCGTCGAGAAAGCTCTTTGTTCTTGAGCAATTCCGCTGCAGCACTAGACTGAGCCGAAGCTGCATTTACAAAAACCCCAGCGAAATAAAATCCTAATATAAGTGTTAGGATATTTTTAAATTGGTTAGTCATAGTGAAAACCTGTTGTTATGTTATAGGTTTACTATCGATATTAAGTGTTAATATCAATGGAGAGCGTATCAATAAATATATCTAAGGCGTAGGAATGGGATTAATAATGCAGCCTGGCTGTAAAATACAACCAGGGATGAAGTGGTAATTTTACTGGATGTTGTTCGCACAAAAATTATAGCTCACCTTCAGCAGCCATTCTTTCTTCCACGCGCGCTCCACGTAGAATATTTTCCATTCCATAATTTCCTTCATGGCAGCCATATTCATAAAGCAGGCCTGCTACTTTCGTCATGGAAACTATAGCCGTAAATTTATCCATGTAAGTAGCCGCATCATCAATAGTGAATTCATAATCGACAGTATAGGGTCCAACTCGTGTAAATCTTTCTGTTAATAGCTTTTCGTATGATGTGCCAGCCTGACCAAAACTTGACGACAAACCATTGAAGTTTTGCGTAACAACAACCAAGGTATCGCCGTCCCAATACCCACGAGAATCGCCAGTATAAAACCGAATATCTTCGTTCAAAGCCTGCAATTCTTCCGCAGAATCATAAAGCGGCACAATTCGGGCATCATGGATCATTTCAGTCATTAATACCGCAGTGTCTTTGTTTTGGAATATTTGGACATTATTGTTGTAAAGACTTGGGATCATTGGAGGGCCAGCATTGAAGCCAATGATGCAGCGTTCAGATAAGCCGCGATCTTCAGGCCCATCGGCGCCAATTCCCCCGGCCGAGATTCTTACCGGACGAGTATCATTAGTCGTAATGCCACCATACACGCCCTGTCGCGCTACAACGCCTTCCTGCAAGTCAGGTACTCGACCATCTGTGGGGTAGACAATGTGAGAAGTTCTTACATTTCCGCCAATGCCGGCGTTTTCAATCCAGAAATCATTATAGGATCCATCAACACCTTCAATATTTAACGCAGCATCAGAATTTGCATCCGCCTCTGCTCTGCGGCGAGCAGCTTCTTCTACCTCTTCCCGAGTGAGAAATTGCCGATCACCGAAGCGGCTTGGCCGCTGCATCGGCACATTCGACGAAAAATTCCAGACCCCCTGCAAGTCCGGTTGACCCCACTCGGTCCGCGGCACTTCATAATCTTGTGCAACTGAGCCCAGGGGGAAAATGCTTACTAAAACAAGCGAAATCAATGAGCTAATTGTTTTCATGGAATGCTCCGTCATCTGGATTTTCTTATTGGCGATACGATAGCTTATTCATGCCGGCTATTCACTCAATTTTTAACACAATAACCATTTGGCCACCACCTAATCGGCGTTAGATAGAATCTGTTTTAGGCCATCCAGAGAAATCTTCATTCCTTGCTCTACAGCAGGTGCTACTTGCTCTGGAGCGATTTCTGTGGTCCAGGTGAAACTGCATTTTCCGTCCTTTTCAGCAAGTTTAATCGTTGCTAAATGGTGATCAATAGGATTGGGGGTTGTAATTGCCGAATACTGAAGCCGCATGTTCTCAGAATCATTAATTAGAATTCTTTCTTGGATCTCGCCGATGCCATCCATACTAAAAGAGCGCACACCCCCACTTTCTGTAATGTTTTCCACCGATGGCACCCAATCTGATCGGGTTATATCACTGATGATTTCCCAAACGGCATGCGCCGGATAAGCTAATAGTTCATTTAGTTCAATGGTTTTCATGTATTAGTACCTTTTCGCCACATTGTGCAAAAGCAGATCACGCTAAAAATTAATAGTTAATAACATATTCAAGAATCTTTCTATTTTGTATGATTATGCTTCTCGCATTTTAGAGCTAGCGCCCGAGAAGGGTCAAAATAGTCTTTTTAGATAAGAATAAGAACAATACCGATCCTTTAAGGAGAAAGCGATGACAAATCGACAGCTGGTAGTTAGGCAGTTAGTACCTCCCATGAAACCCTATCGTTTTATTAGTGGCGTTATCGCCAGTATGCTTTTATTAAGTATTAATGCTCAAGCGCAACCTAGTTTTTATGATTGGCCAAGCCAGAACCTGAATATCCATAACAGTCGTTACGCGGCTTTAGATCAAGTAAATCAATCAAATGTCAACAATCTTACTGAATCTTGGACATTTACCCCTGGCCCGCAGGATAGCATTACACAGGTAACACCTTTAGTCGCCAACGGAACTATGTATTTACACTCAGCTAACACTTTGTTTGCTCTTGATGCCACTACTGGCGAAGAGTATTGGCGCCGAGCTCTGGATGCCGGTATGGCCGGCGGACCCGTTCGTGGATCAACTTATGCAGACGGCCGCATCTATGCCTATCGTGGTGCAGATCTTTATGCATTCGATGCGAACACCGGTGACATTATTCGCTCATTCGGTGATACAGGTGTATCCCAAGTAATTACTGATGCACTGAATTTTAAGTATCCTGATGTTTATCCTAACAACACCAATCCCATCAATCTCGGGTATCGCTTAACCACTCCTCCCACTATTCACAATGGCAAGATGTACGTCGCTGCCGCCCTGTCTGAAGGCCATATTCCAGGCGGTTTAGTGATTCGCATTGACGCGACAAGCGGTGCAGTGGAATGGGTTTTTAATACCGTGCCGCAAACACCTAGAGATTCGGGTTGGGACATTGCTCAAGAAACTTGGGGAACTGGACAGCGAGCTGGGGGCGGAGTTTGGACGCCGCCTGCGATAGATACCGAATTTGGACTAGTCTATATCAATGCAGGCAATCCCTCGCCCGATTACGATGGCTCAGCACGCGTAGGTGCAAACCTGTTTACTAATGCCACTGTGGCATTAGACATCGATACCGGTGAACTTGCCTGGTATTTTCAGGCCGTGCACCACGATCTTTGGGATTGGGATCATGTAACCGGCCCTCTGCTATTTGATGTCACTAATGATTCGGGGGAGCTTGTTAAAGGCGTAGCTGCCGGCGGCAAGAATTGTTTGTTTTATATGTGGGACAGAGAAACTGGCGAACCTCTTTTTCCTATGCCGGAAACTGCAATGCCAACCGCTACCGATGTGCCAGGCGAGGTTGTCTACCCAACTCAACCGATTCCTCACACTGCACGCGGAGTGCCAATGGATCCACTCTGCGCAACGTTCATTCCTTTTGACGATCCAGAGCTAGCGGCGCGCAGCAAACAAATCTATACACCTTATTCTTTAACCGAACCTTATATTGTTGCCCATGGTGGCTCGAGTTTTGGCTCCGCTTCCTTCAGCCCGAGGACCCAATTGGTTTACATAACCGGAAAAAATGGCGCCATTAGCTTAACCGTGCAACCTGTCGGCGATTCACTAACGCCTGGACCAGATAGCCGAGGCCATACAGAAAGTTATGCTGAGCTAGACAGGGTTTCAGAAGCTTATTCCCCATCACTTACCGTTTCAGCCTACAGCCCAGTGAATGGCGAACAAATCTGGCAAGCCGAGTTACCTGCACAGTCAGGTATCGGCGCCAGTGGAAACCTGGTTACTGCTGGGGATTTGGTTTTTCAGGGTCTTGAGAATGGTGAGTTCCACGCACTGGATGCGGAAAGCGGAGAGTCATTATTCAGCTACCAAACACCACGAACGATACGTGCAAGCCCACTGACATACGCTGTCGATGGGCAGCAATATGTGAGCGTGGTGTCTACAAACACGATCGTCACACTAACCCTGCCTTAACGTATCAGAGAGTTACCTTATGCGTGGATTGATATTCATTATTTTAATGATACCGATAATACCTTTATGGATACTCGGGGTAGCCATTTTCACCTGGAGAATACGCCGGGTAATTATTCCACAGAATATTTCTGGAACAGCAGCGGAGCCTTACGGCGCAAGACTTATGTTGCACATGGCCGGGACACGCATTGATAACGCCGCATATAAAATTGCGGAACACATGATCCTATACGCCCAACCAGTTAGGTTTCTGATGCTTCAAGCGACATGGCTTGCCCTCAAAATAAGCGGATACAAAGGCTTCTTTTTTGCGTACCCAGGGCCGCGCCCTTCAAACGTGGTTACAATGATGAGTCATCGCTCGCATTTTTTTGATCGCTCTATGAGTGAGGCATTTTCCAGAACTGAAAATTCTGTCGAACAGCTTGTCATTCTGGGAGCAGGCTGGGACACTTCTTGCTATGATTTACCAAAAGGATTAGACCTCAATTGTTTTGAGATAGACATGGCGCCTACTTTAAATGTAAAGAAACAAGCGATAGAAA
Source organism: uncultured Pseudomonadales bacterium (assembly GCA_964275945.1). GTDB lineage: Bacteria > Pseudomonadota > Gammaproteobacteria > Pseudomonadales > Pseudohongiellaceae > UBA9145. The sequence goes on along the minus strand of CAXYEH010000007.1, from coordinate 10,549 downwards.
AAGCCGGGATTTCTCATGATCATGTGACTTTTGTTGAGACTGACTTTAATCAAGAATCGTGGATGGACGCACTCTTAACTAGCGGATTTGACCCAAACAAGACAACCTATATTCTCTGGGAGGGCGTGACTATGTATCTGACAGACGAAGCAGTAAATTCGACGTTAGCGCTTTTCTCAACACTTCCCCAAGGTAGTGTGATCGGTGCAGATTTTTTTACTGAAGACATGGTGAAGGGTAATCCACCACACGAAACTTGGAGCAAACGTACTCATGCTGGAATTAAGTACTACAGCGAGAAAATAATGTTTGGTATCCCGACCGGAGAGTCCCTATCTGAGGGATCTGAAAAACTAGCGGCCAAGCACGGTTTGGCCCTAACGAAATTCGAAAATCTGGGCGACAAGGATGACAAAAAGAAAGTCCCCTGGTACGTATTTACAGAGATGGCAAAGAAGTAACTACGGCTTTATATATTTGCGAAGTCGCCAGGGCGCGACGTCAGCGGCATAAACTATCGAGTCATCATGATTTGAGCTAATACCCGAAGCGCCAGAGATCCTAGTCTGATCCGCTAATTCCAGATCCGGATCGGGTATAAAGTGCTGTAACTCACCTGTTTGAGCATTACCGATGTATATCCCTCTTTTAATGCCCGGATTGTTACCAACATTAGAAGTGGAGTCTGTTGAATAAAGTGTATCCGTAAACTTGTTGATGTAGATTCCACTTGGTCTGCCAAAGTGAGCCCACTCGTCTATGTAGGTGCCGTCTTGGTTAAAAATTTGAATTCGATTATTTCCACGATCACCTACGAACAACCTCCCTTGGGAATCCATAGCAAGATCATGGGGAGTGTTGAATTCACCTGGACCAGATCCCGTCGTTCCCCATTCCATCAAATAGTCGCCATTTGATGAATATTTCATGATGCGGTTGTTAGGACCTTCACCATCGGCTATAAAAATATCACCGCTCTCGGCAACGATGACGCTAGCCGGGCGGTTAAAAGTACGTTCATCCTGACCTACAATTCCACGCTGCCCGAGGGTCATCTCCAATTCGCCACGGGGATTTAATTTATGCACGACAGCACCCATTTCGTTATCGATCAGAGCTACATCAGTAACCCACATATTACCTTCGTGATCCAAATTGAAGCCGTGGGGCCTTCCAACCAATCCAGCACCAAAACCAGCGAGAAATTCGCCATCAGGTGCAAATTTTAAAATGGGTGGATAACCAGACCATCGTCCAAGACAGTTAGCAGTCAATCCATCAGAATGGCCTGGAGCCACCAAAGGATCGCCAAGAACTACCTTGAAACAGCGGTGATAAACGTAGACATTTTCTTGAGGGCCTATTCTAACCTGAATCATTTCTCCCCAACGCCCATCATTAAGATGAGGTGGGGGATTTGGCGCATCGACTAGCTGGTAAGGATTAGTTTGCGTTGTGCTTACTGTGAAATACAGTAGCACCATCATTGGAACAAGAATTTTTAGCTTTGCGCTTAAAGACATAGGCTCTCCTACTTCTTGAAATTCTAGCGACCTCTATCCCATTGACTGCCACCATCTACAGCCAGCCCCGTTCCAGAAATATATCTTCCAGTAGCAGAAGACAAATAAACAACCGCATTGGCAATGTCATCTCCTTCTCCAAAGGTGCCAAGTGGGATTCTTTCCTTCACTTGATCCGCTAATCCTTGCTGGATGATGAGCCGGTCAACTCCTTCGGTACCCTCGATAGGGCCAGGTGATACCCAGTTAGCACGAATACCGAATTTCCCCCACTCTACCGAAAGTGTTTTCATTAGATTCTGAATCCCAGATTTTGCTGCGCCTGCATGGGCAGCACCAGGCCAGCCATAGTCAGCTTGAGTAGTACTGATAGAAATAATGCGACCGCCATCAGTTGCTGCTTTCAAGTGCAAAAGCGCTGCCTGACAACAATTAAATGTACCATTTAAATCTATTTCGATAACAGTTCGCCAACCATTCCAAGATAATTCTTCAGTAGGACAAATAAAATTTCCCGCCGCGTTGCAAACAAGGATATCGATACCGCCTAGATCTCCCGCTAATTCGTCGAAGGAATTTTTGATGCCATCAGGATCGCGTACATCACCAGTTCGCCAGACCACATCAAGACCATCGTCTTGCTTAAACTTTCTTACTGCTTCGATGAGATTTTCTTCTTTGCGAGAGACAATCCCTACCTTAGCACCGAGCGTTCCAAGCTTACGGACAATATAAGAACCAATGCCAGTGGCACCGCCTGTTACAATAGCACTCTTACCATTAAGTATTCCTTCTGCAAAACTCATATATACACTCCTTGCTAGCTTTTCTTAGGGCCGCGTTCGCACATACTTTTCAAACCGCTGCCGACCTACCTGCCCTGCATAAATATTGCCTTCATCGTCAGAGGCTAGAAATTCAATACCACTGCCTGTAGGAATTTCATAATCAGGAATAAATTCTGTTACATAACCGGTGTTGGCATCACCAATGCGAATGCCTCTCTCCCAACCTCGGTTCCATTGTTCTCCAGACATGCCGTCTGCCACAAAGATTTTGTCATTTTCATCGATCCAAATACCGCTGGGCCGACCGAATTGAGTCCAGATGTCGAGTAACTCACCGTCTTGATTGAAGATTTGAATGCGATTGTTACCCCGGTCTGCCACAAACAATCTGCCTAGAGAGTCCATCTTCAAATCATGGGGATCATTAAATTGTCCACTCTCGCGACTGGTATCATTTACCCCGCCGCCCAGCTGAAAAAGAAATTCTCCCTCATCAGAAAATTTCATAATGCGGTTATTGCCTCCGCGATGGCCATCCGCAACCCATAACTCACCATTGGGTGCGACAATAACGGCGCTTGGTCCATTAAAATGTGTTTCGTCGTCTCCTGGCACGCCGGCTTCCCCAAGACGCATTAACACGTCGCCATCCTGGTTAATTTTTACAACTTGATGACCCATGCCCCTTTCAACGCCCGGTGCGCCGCGCGCATCGCCTTCGGGTGCTCCCTCGGTAACCCAAAAATTGCCGTCAGCATCCATATCAAAACCATGAGGCCAGGCAAATAGGCCAGCGCCGATACTTTTCACGGTATTGCCATCTTTATCCAGCTTATGGATCGGATGATGATCTGAGCCACCGCATTGATTCGCGCTACAGCGCTCAACTATCCAGATATGCTCACCGTCAGGATCCGGTTGCACGCCGGTAACTACGCCCATGGGTCGATCACTGGGTAGTTCGCCCCAGTAATACTCCACTTGGTAAGGATTGTCTTGAGCCACAACTTGCGCAGAAAGTAGGAGTCCAATTCCCAATAATAGAGCTACTTTTAAACTCTGATCACTAGTGGTTGCGCATAGCATATAGCACTCCTTCTATTACTATTGTTATTTTGAATTTTCTAAACCTACAGTCTACTTATACCTCTTGCTTACAAATACATGCAAGAGGTACCCATGGAAGTTGGCTTTTTAAAAAGACAGATCTAGAAACTACTATTATTATTTAGAGCAGTTTAGATTGGAAAGTAACTGTTCAGAGTGAACCATTTTACGGTCAGGGAAAAAATTGATCGACACCATCTCCTGCAGTTGCTCTAAATCAGTAGTTTGTCCGCAAAAGGAATCGAATTGCCCTAATTCTTTGGGGAAGATAAAAGTAACTAGTTCATTTTCGTCAGCGACTATTTTGTAATAAGCGGCGGGTTCGATCGCAGTGGCCGTCGGCGTGGTACTTAAGTTACCTATTAGAAACAAAGGTCCGCTGATCACTTGCAACTCTTTAGTTTTAGCAACCAGCCCATTTAAGCTTTGTTCCAGATGCAACCAGGGGCCAAGACGCAGGGACTTAGGCATGGGAACCATATTGGTCACGTTATTTAAATCAGACCAGTATGGCGTATTGGCAAAAGAAGTTATCGGAGCTAATCTAGCACTCTCGTCATTTTCTTCAGGTAGCTCACCAATGCCGGCATAAGGATTGTTACTAACAGCAATTTCAGCTAAGCGTAATCCAGAGGAACTAATTTCTAGAACATCATCAATTCCAGAATATTCCATTAAGCGATCCGGCTGCCACACTCTTGGCAAGAGTGACGCGACACCAATTGCTTCATCTGTTAATCGATAAGATACCCAGTCCGCTAATCCTGTATCACCATTAATTCCAGCCGCATAGACATGATGAATAACGACGTTGGCTCGAGTCGCAGCCAAGCTTGACTGATATTGCGGACAACTGCCATCGCAATGGGTCACTGCTATGTCCTGTGCGTGAACCGAGCCAGCTAAAGCTATTGCACTTACAGCCTTACCAAGAGCAATCAGCAAATTTCTAGTTGAATAACGCATAATAGGGAAACCTAACATGGGTGGTATCAAAAGTTGAGTCGCTTCGGTCGAATGTCACGGAGTTTACGTCAAATCTATAGAAAGCGCTCTGATTTAGCACAGAAAACCGGGGCTGTAAGATCTCTTAACTACAGCAGTTTCCTCCTCTAATCCGCTGAATCAGCCGGATTTCAATACGGCATAGTTCGGTATTTCAACAGCTGACAAACATTGATAAGCATGGAGACAATGGCCACTAATGTCGACTGCATTTGCGTTTTAAGTCGTTTTTGTGAACTCAAATAAACCAAACCCCATTCGTTATTTGACAATCCACAGAATCCAGTAGTACGTGGATTAACAAACCAATTCCAAGATAGCGTGTTTTAGAATAACCCGCTAAAAGGAAATATATAGGCAAAACTAAAGGCTCATGAAGTGGGTGATATCCGACACTGCATCGATTCGGATCAAAGATAGGATTAGCAAGAATATGATCGATGTCAATCAACATTGCAGAAAGCATAAACAGGTAAGCCTTTTGCCAATGTTGTCGGAAAAATGCCGCAGTGACCCCGGCGGGCACCGCAAAGTGAAGAATTAAATGGAAGGTAAAAATTGCCAATGATTTCTTATTAGTGCTCTAAGGCATAAACCCAGATCGCAGCACCACCTTTGGGGGCGTCATTTACCGGCATACCTTCAGGTTCTGCGAAGATTCCGTACATCCTTGCCCAATCATTTACGTGGTATCCAGTTTGACCGGCAACAATAGCGACATACTGAATGCCTTCTATCTCATAAGTTATAATGGTGGAACTGGGAACATCATCAAGCAAGGCCTCCCAAAGAATTTCACCAGTATCATCGTCAAAGGCACGAAAATGCCGATTAAGGTCGCCCGCAAAAACTATTCCCCCTGCAGTGGCAAGAATTGAACTAATGACTGGACTCGGTTGACGGTGGCGCCAATCGAATTCCTGTGTGTCGAGATCTAAGGCCTGAATTCGACCCATATTGCCATTACTACCAGGGAATAGAGCTTCTCTCATTTGTATATTTGTGGTCAGTATTTGATAGCGCCCATCGGGCCCAACTTCAAGGCAGCCTTCATTAAGAGGCAAAAACAATTTCCTGGTGATCGGATTAAAAGCTGCGGGCGGCCAACTCTTAGCACCGTAGTGATTTGAACAAATTAGACGCTGCTCCTCTAATTGGGGAATAGTGTAGGGATTAATAGTTTTGTATCCAGTCTCTGGATTGATCGCTGTGACTACATTCTGCAAACCCATGTCCATGGAAAACAAAAACTCACCTGTCGCCGCATCGACCGCATCTAAAATTCCTAATTTGCCCATATTGATAACTGCTTTACGTTGTTCTCCTTCGAAACTGATATTGATTATTTGCCGTTCAAAAGCCCAATCTAGATCCCATTGGTCATTTTCAATATGCTGGTAGTGCCAAACCAGTTCACCAGAATCAGGATTCAGTGCGATCGTGGCGTTAGTGTAAAGAGCGTCATTTGTGATGCCGTCTATGTTGACAGGATAAAGTAGTGGTGCCGTGTTGTAAGTGGGAGCGACACCAAAATAAACAAGGTTTAGTTCAGGGTCATAGGCGCCAGCATTCCATACCGATCCACCGCTACGCTCCTCCATAGGGATGCCGTTCCAGGTATTACCGCCAGGTTCCCCGGGGCGCGGAATCGTATAAAAACGCCACTTTTGCGTGCCTGTTTTTCTATCAATGCCTTCTATCCAGCCGCCTTCAGGGATACGCAATGACGTAATACCTTGTATGACTGTATCACCAACTATGAATGGCGCCATACGCAAGTGATAGCCTTCATATTTTTCGTCAGTTTTTATTTCATAGTCCCACTCTAATTCACCACTACGGGCATTGAGTGCGAGAACGTGAAGATCTGATGTGGGCATGTAAACCGTATCGCCAAACAACGCAATGCCTTTCTTCTGACTGGCAGCAACTTCAGATTGATGCTCATATCGCCACAGTAACGCTCCGTTGCGCGCATCTATGGCTAATACAGTATCTGGAAAAGTAAAAAGATACATGACTCCATCATGAACAATCGGTCCAGGGTTATTGACGCCAGTCTGAAGCGGCATACGCCAGCTGAGTTCCAGGTCGGTAACCGTTTGACGATTAATTTTATCAAGCCTGCTGAAACCGTGATTGTCATAGCTTCCTTGCCATAATAGCCAATCTTCTTCTGGTGGATTCAATAACATGTCTTGGGTAACGGTCGTGTAGTTATTCAGAATTTGAGCCGCTCCCTCGGCAATCACAAAATTCTCAACAGGCAAATTCTCGATAAGTTGTGGTAAGTAAAGATCAGCTTGCAAACCTAAATCAATAGTTTCGTCATCAGTCGCCGGCACGACGCCATTATTGGAAAGTATATAGGCAACAAGTTGCCAGTAGTTTTCCTCAGAAATAGCATCCTGATTTCCTGGCGGCATTCGCTGCAAATCGCGCGCAAACTGCTCCAATGGCGCTTCACTCCACTTCGAAGCAAAAGTAGCATCGGACAAACCTGGGATGACTGCGGCCCCCTCCAGGTTGACGCCATGGCAAGATGCACAATTTAGATCATAGACTTGCTTGCCTTCCTGAACTTGAGCTTCGCTGAAAGTAACCGTTTGAGCAGTTACAATTTCGGGTAAGGCCATTAAGCTAAGACTCAATGCGATAGATAGAAGACCCCCGTCGAAATTCATAAGGCATTTAAGTTGCCTGCCTTCTAACTTCCTTAGTTTTTTTCCCCTTCTCTCTATTTTTCTTTTTAACATCTTTAAACCTTAAACCTCTGGCAAAGCAAAAACCATCATCTCCGAAGTATCGAAACGACCACCTGCTACGGCGATATACTGTTTACCCTGATGGAGGTAAGACATGACTGGTCCATGCAGTCGCCGATCGACCATCAGTTCACCCACCTTTGCACCCGTAAGTTTGTCATAAGCAACTAGGACCGAACCGTTGGCATCTTCGCTAACTTCATCTTTCTGGGGAAGGTGAGAAATTACTAACCCCTTCGTAATCAGAATTCCGCCTTCTGCGGAAACATCGGTAAACACACTTCCTAGATCTGGCAAATTTAAATGCTCTAATAAAGGATGGTTTGCAGGGCCTTTGCCAAATGGTACCTGCCAAACATGTTCGCCAGTATTCAAATCAATGGCGGTGATCCGGCGATAAGGGGGCTTAGTAAGAGGCAAGCCCATTGGGCCAATGTTGCGCTGCACATTAATTACATAGGGCCAATCAGACTCAGGATCATCTGGCTCTATCAGAGACATCGCGTAAGGACGAGTATGGGAGGGCACATAGAGAATACCAGTTTCCGGATCAATGTTTGCTCCTGGAAAATTCGCACCTCCGCCAGCACCGGGCAAAAATACGGTAGCATCTTTCCCATCAGTACCTTGCACAATAGGCGGGGTAAAGATCGGACCAAGCACTAGCTTTGACGCAATCTCTTGAGCAGCTGCATGAATTTCAGGAGTGAAATCAATTAAGTCTTCTTCGGTCATTCCTTGCTTTTCAAAAGGTGGAGGTTTAGTCGGAAAAGGTTGCGTCGGATGCGCTCTCTCGCCTGGGACGTTGCTGGGTGGAACTGGTTTTTCTTCAATCGGCCAAACCGGTTCACCTGTTAAGCGATCAAATACATAAGTGAATCCCAGTTTTTGAAACTTGTGCGACTGCTTTGATGGCTTGGCCATCAACCTCGATATCAACCAAATTTGGAGCTGATGCTACATCGTAATCCCAGAGACCATGATGGACCGTTTGAAAATGCCACAGGCGCTCGCCGGAATCAGCATCAAGAGCGACAAGTGATTCTGCAAATAGATTTTCGCCTAAGCGTTTTCCTCCCCAATAATCATTAGTTGGCGTAGACGTGGGTAAGTAAACGATTCCTTCGTCATCGTCTGCAGACATAAAAGTCCAGACATTGGTATTACCTGCTTCTTGCCAGGAGTTGTTCTCCCAGGTTTCCGTAAAATCTTCCCCTGCCTGTGGGATAGTGTTGAAACGCCATTTAAATTGACCGGTGTAAGCATCATAGGCACGCACATGCCCCGGGGGACTGCGATTAAAAAGTGTGTAATCGAAAATCTTAGAGCCAACAACAACGGATGAACCAACCGCAATTGGGGGCGCTCCATGAGTGATATTCTCGATTTCGAATTCTAGCTTGCCAAAATTATCACGCAGATCCACATAGCCATTGTCACCAAAATTTGGATCTGTTTGACCCGTATGAATATCTATGGAAACGAGTTGCTTTCCCAAAGTAGCAATAAAGATTCTCTCAATATCACCATCAGTCCAGTACTCGATTCCCCGAGTTTGCGCTGGCGAGAATACCGGCCTGCCTAGAGCATAACTCTCTGGATCGAAACTCCAAAGGAGCTCACCGGTGCCCGGGTCCAATGCCACGACCTGGCCATGGTTAGTATTAGTGTACATAACACCATTAACTAACAAGGGGACCGCTCTATAGTCACCAGTAGCATAAGCGATGCTACGCGGAAGATTTACATCGATGGATTGCCAACGCCAGCTGATTTCAAGTTCACTAAAATTGCTGGAATTGATTTGGTCCAGAGGCGAGTACTTGTCCGAGAAATGACTGCCACCGGCATGATGCCATTCACCCACAGCAGGAGTGGTTTGCTCACTCTCCGGAACGCAGGAAACAAGAAACAAGCCTAAGAGGCCGAGAAATAGTCTCGTTTGCATTAGAGTTTTCCCATAGACTATACAGTCCGCTCAGTGTAACAAAAACTTAAGACATGAGGATAACTAGGGAGCTAGTATTATGCCTGTTTGCTCATGGTATGATGCGGAACAAAACGAGGCGACCTATGAATTCTCTAGCTATGGTAATTGCGTCAAGAATCCCTAAAAGATTTGCGCTGTTCAAGCAGTTAGTGTCGGGTTTCGTCTTCTTAATTTCGGCCGGGACCTCAAGCATGGCAGCCTCTCAATCTCTAACTGGTGTTGATATAGATACCCTTGGCCCAAAAATTGGTGAGAATGTTCCAGAATTCACGCTTCCTGATCAGCAGGGAATTCAACAAACACTGGAATCCATTATGGGCCCAAATGGTGCGATGTTGTTGTTTCATCGTTCTGCTAGTTGGTGACCCTATTGCAAAGCGCAGCTCGTGGAGCTGCAAGACCGCTTAGAAGAATTAAACAACGCAGGTATCGGTGTTGCCGCTATCAGCTATGATTCGGTAGAAATTTTGTCTAATTTTGCCGAACGTCGAGGCATTACTTTTCCCCTTTTGTCAGATGAAGAATCATCAGTGATCGCCGATTTCGGCATCCTAAATACTGTTGTAGCCGAAGGCCTTGGACCACGTGCTAATGCCCCAGATGTGACTGCTGATGTGCATCGATTTGTTGCCGCAGAAGTTTTCGATTCGCCACAGCTTCGAGAAATGATAAATGGCACGCCATTTCCAGGCACTTTTATGTTGGATGCCAATGGCATCGTCACTTCGCGTTATTTCGAAGAGTTTTATCGTGAAAGAGTGACAACATCTAATGTCATGTTAAAAGAAGGCATTGCTTTGACACCAATTGCTGCAATTGAAGGGTCTGCAGCACAACTTAAATTCACTGCCTACCCAAGCAATCCGATAATTACTAATGGTTCGATGTTTTCATTAGCTGTAGATGTTGAGCCCAACAAAAATATGCATGTATATGCACCCGGTGCAGACGACATGGGCTATCGTGTTATTGGATTAAACATGGCCCCCTCGGAATATGTCAGATTCGAAGGTATTGAATTTCCGGAATCAGAAATTTATCACTTTAAACCGCTTGATGAGCATGTACCTGTTTACTTGAGACCTTTTACGATATTGCAGCAAGCTGTTGTAGACGCTTCCGCGGAGAAAGAAGAAGAGTTGAAAGCGATTCAAGCCTTAACTCTTTCTGGCTCACTCGATTACCAAGCTTGTGACGATGCAATATGTTATCTACCAGTATCAGTGCCAGTAACATTTACACTTGAATTTGATAATCTGGATTACCAAAGGTCTAATTAACTATTCGAGTTTGCGGTTGGGACTAATCTGGCAGTGGCATTTCTGGGCTGTCTTCGCCCCGGGCTCTTGCAAATGCCGCTACTGGGGACTC
>CAXYEH010000006.1:0-20220 GCA_964275945.1 uncultured Pseudomonadales bacterium | reverse complement strand
TGCCTATACCACCATTGGCACCCCCAAAGATCGGTGTGCCGCCATAGTTAATTAGCCCAAGATCATAAGAATGATCATTTACCTGATCAATAATTTCCTGCAACGTCATACAGTATTTCTTCCGAATAAATGAACCAGTTCGGACATCTTCAAAACAGTACACATTATCTGCTAGTGCGACCGCAGCGTTATAGGTTAATAACTCTTCTTCTGTCATTTTGCGAAAATGGAGCATGTTCGGGTACCTGGCAGGATGCCAGCCCGACCAAAAAAACCAGACCCGCAAGACAAAGTTTAATGCTGTGCATGGAGAATTTGGAGTTCATGCCGCGACCGCCTTGGGCCACACAAAAGAATTAATTCTCAATCTTAGCAAAATAGCTGGGTGCCCGTAACAGAACTACCCTTACCCAGTAACTTGGCCCTTCTCCTGAGAGCGCCTATAGGCTGGCCGGTCATTAAGACTCGCTAAATAACGCAGACAGTTCGGTTTGTAGCGGTCACTTAGACCAAGCCTGTCGCCAAATTGCAAAGCGTACCCTACTGCAATGTCAGCGATGGTAAAACGATCGCCTACGAGGTACTGTCTACCCTCAAGTGCTGCTTCTACCGAACGTATTCGCGAGTGGAACCAGATAGCATAGTCTTGCGCGACTTGAGGTACACGGCGCTCTTCTCCTTCTAATTGTGTATAGCGTAAAACAATAGCTAGAGGAAAAGTAAAGGTGGCATCAGATCGAAATAGCCAATTCAGATATTCTCCATATTCCGGTTCATCCTCGGTCATTCCCAATTTAGTTGGCCCATACTTTGAGACTAAATACTGGCAGATACCGGTTGATTCCGTCATAACTAAGTCGCCATCAACAAAAGTAGGTACAGTGCCCAAAGGGTTAATATCCAAATAGCCTTGGCGCTCAAAACGTGGCGGGAATGACATGACCTCCAATTCGTAATCCAAACCCAGTTCTTCTAGTACCCATAAAGGCCGGACGGATCTTGCATTAGAGCAGTGATAAAGTTTCATATTGAGGTTCTAATAAAAATAGGTTGAAAAGTTAACTTCAGTGCTTGTTTTTACGTTTTCCTAGCTCACCTTCCCTTCCAGTTAGGTGACCGTTTTTCTGCAAACGCTTTAGGGCCTTCGATAAAATCTTCACTTTCCACCATAGTTCTTACTGCTGCATATTCTGTTCGCATGTCTCTCATAGAATCTTCAAGCGAGGCAAAATCTAGCGAACGATAAACCGCATCTTTACTAGCTCTAATTGACAGAGGCGAACAAGCCAAAATCTCGGCGGCAACTTCATTGGCTCTTTGCATGATTTGTTCATGAGGAACAACTTCATTCACAAACCCCAAATGTTCGCCTTCTTCAGCAGAAACATGGCGGGCGGTTAGTATCATACCCATCGCACGTTTGCTTCCAATGATTCGTGGCAAACGATTAAGACCGCCAGCAAGCGCAGCGAGCCCCACTTTTGGTTCTGGCAAAGCAAAAACCGCCTTATCTGAGGCGATAATTAAATCGCAGGCTAAAGCGATCTCAAAGCCACCACCCATAGCCACACCATTAACTGCGGCTATCACTGGTTTGATTAAATCGAAGCGAGAGGTGAGGCCAGCAAATCCTAGCGGCATTGGAGGTCTAATATTTCCTTCTGCCTGCCAGCGCAAATCGTTACCTGCGCTAAAAGCTCTGCCTTCGCCTGTTATGATGGCAACCCAAAGATCGTCATCTGCCGCGTATTCATCAAATACTTCCGCCAACTCAAGATTTGCAGGTGGGTGCAAAGCATTGAGGCGCTCAGGGCGGTTGATGGTTACTGTTAGGATATGGTCTTTTTTCTCAAGCCTACAAAATTCTGTCATCGTGAATACCTACTCTCTAATCTTTGATTGTTATTCTAATTACGCTTTTTACTTAGACCGGATCAAATCGATTCTCTTTAGAAAAATCGCCCAAGAAGTTCAAAGCATACCTCAGCTCGAGCTAAATTAAATTGATTGTTCTGGGGAGTTTTTTAGTCTGTGGCGATCAATTATACTCTTGGTCCTTCTTAAGCATGAACCTATCCGAGACAATCTGAGAAATAAACCGATATGCCTGCTGAAAATAAACCTCTTCTTGATGGAATAAAAGTTGTTGAACTTACCACGATGGTATTCGGGCCTGCCGCTGGCGTAGTACTTAGTGATTTTGGCGCAGACGTCATTAAAGTTGAACCACCCGGACAGGGTGACCTCAATCGAAACTGGCACAAGATTGCGGGCTTACCCATTTCCGAAATGCCCTATGCGTTTCAGATGACTAACCGCAATAAAAAGAGTGTCGTACTAGATCTTAAAACTAAAGAAGGTCATGAAGCACTTTGCAGGCTAGTAGTAAATGCAGATGTGCTAATCACCAATTATCGTCTTGATGCAATCAATAGATTACAAATTGATTACGACACTCTGCGCGCGCTGAATCCTAAACTTATCTATGCTTTAGCAACAGGTTATGGAGAAAAAGGTGAAGAGAAAGACAAGCCTGGATACGATACGGTTTGTTACTGGACTCGCTCTGGATTCGAATCCCATATTTTCCCCTTCGATGGCTGGCTTAGTACTTTTCCTTTTGGCGCCGGTGATCATCCCAGCGCAATGACGCTGTATGCATCGATAATGTCGGGTTTGTATCAACGCCAACAGACAGGCAAGGGCTGCAAAGTATCAACTTCATTACTAGCTAATGGCGCTTGGTCAAATTCTGTAATGATTCAAGCTCAATTAGCGAACGCAGAATTTCGACCTAAGCGGCCTCGGGACAACGCCTACAATTTCATTTCTCTCAACTATAAATCGAAAGATGAGCTCTTATTGAAACTGACTTTAGTTAATTCTCTTCGAGACTGGGAGCCATTTTGTAATGCCATAAACCGAACTAGCTTTATAACCGACGATAGATTTAGTACACCTGAAAAACGCGTAGAAAACATGCCCGCACTAATCTGGGAAATCAGCAATGCCTTCGCAGAAGAAACAATGGAATACTGGTTAAGCCGACTAACTGAATATGATATTCCCCATTCAAAAGTATTTGGCTACGAAGAAGCTGCTCAAGATCAGCAGAAGATCGATAACGAAATAGTCGTGCCGTTAGAACACCCAGAATTTGGCTCCATGCAGACAGTTAGCAGTCCATTTCAGGTAAGTGGTTTTGAGAAACGCATACCTGCAGTTGCGCCCGAACTAGGAGAGCATACCGAGGAAGTACTTCGCGAACTTGGTTACACGGAAGATGAGATCAAAAAGTATCTGACTGTCTAACTCTCTAACATTCAATCTCTTAGTTTTCGATCGCGTATTTTTGAACTCTACGGCCTTCCTGTTCAGCAATATAAACATTGCCCTTCGAGTCAACGCCGATTCCATGGGGCAAAGTAAACTGGCCGCGGTATCGGCCCGGCCCACCACCAAATCTCGAAACGACTTGGCCGCTACCTCTCTCGAGCACATCAATCATGACGCTGTTTTGATTGATTACATACATATAACGCTGTGCTGCATCAGAAGAAAAAGCAAGGACAACCGCTGTACCTCGGCTACCACTGTTACGGCCTTCAATTGGTGACAGCGGGGCAAATGAAACGAATATATTTTTAATAAAATTACCTTGTTGGTCGAATACTTGAATTCGATCCGCCTCTCTATCACAAACATAAACTAAACCATCATTAGAGAGCCGCAAACAATGAGGTAATGCCGTTATGTCCCGATCAGAATTTGTTCTAAACAACGACCACTGACGCAAGAATTCTCCATCTTTATTAAGAACCGCTATTCTCGAATTACCACCCGGCAACTCCCCATCGGCAACGTAGATCTCTCCAGTAGCACTATCAACATCTAAAGAAGAGGGTAAAAAGAATTGTGCACTTTCTGAATTCAGAGCTCGCCCCTGCCTAGATCCATCAGAAGAATCAAATGTCCCAGATTGTCCAATCTGCATAAGTAGCTCACTACCATCCGCGGAATATTTCTGTATGTACCCTGTACCAGCGGCAACGATCCAAATACTGCCGTCAGTTTCGACATGACAGTCGTGCAGGCGCGGCCCCAGCAATTCTGCATCACCCCAACCTCGAACTACGGCGCCTTCTGCGTCTAATTCGATAACTGGTGGTGCTAACCTCGCACCATCAAGATCATCTGCCACTATATTCTGACGATTCAGCAAGAAGACATGATCGCGGCTGTCGATGCACATGCCACCAATTCCGCCAGTTAGCCAATTATCCGCCATCGGTATTTGAGGCCAACCCAATTCAAGTTGAAATTGAGGCCCCTGCGCTAAGCCTAATGGAGCGGCAAGTAGACACAGCAGAATGACAATTACGACATGTACGTGGTCTCTCATAAGGCTTGCCTCCGGTGATCGTCAGTATTTTTATACTTTAACTATACAAACAAATTTTGATAAAACACAGTGGGAATAAACTGGAAAAGACATAGGAGTAGTTCTGAAAGTAAATTACTATGTGAGCAGAAGGCTTTGTTTATACTGAGGATAAAATTAAGATGACGAGATATTATTGTAACTAGAATCTACTAACAACAAAGTCCCAACGAGAAATACAGACAGGAAGGGCCAAGAGTCTAATGGATATAGATACGGGGCACTTCGCCCAGCCCCTAATATAAAAAGCAAACCTAGCAACTCCTATAAATAGAAAAAACAATAGTGAAGATTTCCATGAAAGCTCAATTTCTTTTCGCCGCTTTACTAAGTGGTTTATTCATTTCATCGTTAAGCAATAGTCAAACTCCGGAATCCATGGAGGTAATCCTGATCTCAAAATTTGGGGGACCGGATGTACTTGAATTACAACAAATTCCAGTACCAGTGCCAGCAGAAGACGAAATACTAATTCGTGTTCATGCTGCCGCGATCAACCCTGTTGATACTAGTGTTCGATCAGGGAGAGCTGCTAGTCTTTCCGGCGCAACCTTGCCTTACGTGCCCGGCTTCGATGTCAGTGGCGTAGTTGAAAGGAAAGGTTCAACGAGTAGTCCGTTCAACGTCGGCGATGAAGTTTTTGCCATGCTGGACTTGCGAAGAGGCGGAGGCTATAGCGAATATGCGATTGTTAAAATCAGCGAAGCGGCATTAAAACCCGTTTCAATTTCTCATGACGAAGCAGCTTCAGTTCCCCTAGTAGCCTTAACAGCATGGCAAGCTTTATTCGATACGGCCAACTTAGAACCCGGTCAAACTGTACTAATTCATGCGGGAGCGGGCGGGGTCGGATCAGTAGCAGTGCAATTAGCGAAATGGCGAGGCGCCCAAATCATTGCCACGGCTTCCGAATATAACCATGATTTCCTTCGAGAATTAGGCGCCGATGTGACTGTGGACTACCGTACCCAGCGTTTTGAAGATTTTGTCGATGAGGTAGATGTCGTTCTGGATCCTATAGGTGGGGACACACAAGATCGATCGATTGGATTGTTAAAACACGGAGGCTCCCTAGTTTCGATCGTGGGATTGACATCAACAGGTCGAAATCCTCCGGCAAATGTAAATGTATCGTCTATTCTCGTGGAGGCTCGCGGCGACCAGTTGCAGCAAATTGCGGATTTAATTACTGAAGATCATTTAGATCCAGTCGTCTCTTATCGGTTTCCGCTAGAAGATGCTCAATTGGCCCATGAACAAAGCGAAACAAGACGAACTCGAGGAAAGATCATTCTGAACATAGACTAATCAGCTTTTATGGTATGTTAATCTCAATTTGAAATAATTCTTATGACCAGCAACAAACTTAAAATTATTGTAATCCTCCTGGTCATCCAGTGCAGCGGTGCTGTATTTGCCGCAGAAGAATACTTAGCACCTAAAACCCAATGGGGCCATCCAGATCTGCAGGGTGTTTGGAATTTCGCATCTAATGTGCCGATGGAGCGTCCCGAAGAATTTGGTGATCGCCAGTTTCTTAACGAAGAAGAAGTATTAGAGGCACAGCGGGAAAGATTTTCCATTGGAAGAAGACTCGAGCCCAGCCGAACATCTAGCGGAGTCGAAGCCTTTTATAACGACACTATGTGGATGGAGAGAGCACGAGTCGACGGTGTTGTGCGCACTTCGCTCTTGGTTTACCCATTAAATGGTCGTCTGCCAGAACCAGTTGAAGGCATAAGCCATCAACCAGGTGGCGAGCGAGATGTGCCAGGTGAACGCCCTGTACGATTCGCAGTGGGCGGTATTGGTCGAGACGGACCTGAAGATCGTGGAATATCAGAGCGTTGTCTGGTTGGGTTCAATGCCGGACCACAATTGATGCCAAGTGTTTATAATAACAATGTTCAGATCGTGCAGAACAAAGATTACGTTGTCATCTTTGCTGAGATGGTGCATGACGCTCGTTTGATTAGACTAACAACAGGACCTGAATTGGATCCAAAAGTTAGGCAATGGTCAGGCGATTCTCGAGGTTATTGGGACGGGGATACTCTGGTAATAACAACTAAAAACTTTAATGGGCTAACTCAAAGCTTCGAAGGTTACGGCTCTTCAAAAAATAAAGTTCTTTATGAGAGATTAACGCGAATTGGTCCTGAAACTATTAATTATGAATTCACTATAGATGACCTATCCACATTTACTGATAAGCTTACGGCAATAATTACGTTGGCAAAGGTTTCCGCTCAGCTCTACGAATACGCCTGTCATGAAGGTAATTATGGCATGGGTAACATGCTCCGTGCCTCGCGTAATCGAGATGCAACCGAACTTACAGATCGCGTAAGGGAAATGTTCCTTGATCGCTAATTCAACTAGTTCAGATCGAACTTAGGCCTCAATTTTGTCCCCAACAGACTGCCCGCAAAAGCCGCAGCAAACCAAAGCCAACCATGCATGCTGGTGGACCCTATTCCGCTGAAGTAAGCCCCGATGTTGCAACCAAAGGCGATGCGAGCACCATAACCTAGCAAGAGTCCGCCAATAATCGCAGCCAAAATATGCCCCTTTGGCACTTTCTTCGAGGGCGCAAATTTTCTTGCTAATCCGGCCGCAATAAGTGCGCCCAGCATAATCCCAATATTCATAACCGATGTAATATCATTGAAAACACTTTGATCCAGAGACGCGGCTGGACCTGATCGAGACCAGTATGCCCAACTGGAAACATCCATACCTACACCCATTGCGAGCTTAGCACCCCATAGGGCGAAGGCCGACGTAACTCCCCAAGGCCGGCCGGCCAGCATCATAGTAGCGGCCTGAACCAAGACCAATGCCAATGCCCCAGCGATCAAAGGCCAGGGGCCTCTCATCATCGAAAACCCTGAGCGTGGCTCTGTCACTGCGGCACCATGCCGTTTTTTCTCATAGACAACAGAGGCAAACCACACTACCGAAAAAAGAAGAAGACTGATAACGATACCACCCAGCATCCCAAAATTTTGAGAAAGTGCAATTGGAGGAGCACCTGGTACGTCTTGCCATAACTCCCATTGCCAAGTACCAATTAAAGAGCCTGAAATAAAAGCGGCAAGAGTAATTAGCATACGTGTGTTGCCGCCTCCAACAGTAAACAATGTTCCAGATGCGCAACCACCTCCTAACTGCATGCCAAGACCAAACATGAAAGCACCGCAGATTACTGCAATGTTGAGTGGTGCAACCGACCCACGGACTTGCACACCAAATAGCTCACCTTGAGCGATAAGTGGCGTGAATACAATAACTGTTAGAGCCAGCATGATCATCTGCGCGCGAAGGCCTGCACCTCTTCCAGTTTTTACAACATCTCGCCATGCTGCGGTAAAACCGAAAGCTGCGTGATAAAGAATAACGCCGGCCGCTAGCCCAACAGTAAACAGTGCCGCCTGCCGCCAGCCATAATTAATTTCCAGAAAAAGAAAAAGCACTAAGCTGATGATCGCGCCGGTGCCAAGGGTTCGACGATTGCGGGTCAGAACGGAAGGGTCGATTTCAGACCTAGAAAGTGTTGTATTGAGGTTCATGACTGTCCTATGTTTACTCTGGTTATTGAGCAAAGTATACGAGTAATTGAGAGCTTGGGTAATTCGCTAAGCCCATTTACTAGCGATTGATCGATTCTTGTTGACCCAAAAACACTTGCGAATAGAGCCAACCCCGGATTTTTACGATACACTCATGGACCCTTATAAAAAGAAGCGGACGATCACGGCCCAGTGATCGCGGAAGGAGACAAATAATGCGCTTTTTCACCCCTATTGCTCTAGGTTTCTTACTGGTTACGCCCCTCACTTTTGCACAAATTACACCCGAGGAAATTACCGTGGAAACTATGTCTGAGCCCGGTGAAAACTGGTTTATCGGCAAGACAGGTAATGGTGGTTATATTTTTGATGCCACTACTGGTGAAATGCATGGCATGTTGTCCCTTTCGCGCTATACGCCAGCGGTGACACACTATGCTCCACGGCGAGAATTTTACGCAACAGAATCTTATCTTGCACGCGGTTCCTACGGCGAACGAACCGACATCGTAGCGGTTTATGACTATGAAAATTTACGCCCAATTGCTGAGATAGTAATTCCAAATTATATGGCACGATTAGCAGTGCGCGGCCATTTAGGCTTGCTAAACAACGGTCGCCACCTCGCTGTTTTAAATATGAATCCTGGACATTCGGTTACTGTAGTCGATGTTGAAGATCGTGTATTTGTTTATGAAGCATCGACTCCAGGTTGTGCTGTTATCATGCCAGTTGCAGAAAATGATTTTATGCAAGTTTGCGGTGACGGCACTTTACAGCTTATCCAGCTAGACTTAAGTGGTTTTGAAGCAAACCGAGTTCGTAGTGATGTTTTTTTTAACGTCATCGAAGACGCAGTTTTCGATCGCGTAGCCTCTAGTGCTAACGGTTGGTTTCTTATTACTCATCGTGGCAGAATTTTCCACGTAACTACCGACGACGATGAAATCCTGATTGAAGATGGCTGGAAGCCCCATCTTGAAGGAGAGGAAAGGTGGCAACCCGGTGGTCGCAATGAAGTTATTACTGCTCATCATGAGTCTGGCCTAATCTATGTTGCAATGCATGAAGGACCTATTGATACCCATCACGAACCTGGGACTGAAATCTGGGTTCTTGATTCCAACACTCAGCGCCGAGTGGGCAGAATTGAACTGGAAACGCCTGCTAACAGTATTCTCGTAACTCAGGAAGATGAGCCTAAATTATTAATTGCTGATTCTGCCGGAGGCACACACGTCTATAACGCAGTGACTTTTACTAAAGAACGTTCTATTCAAATTCCTAACTCAACTGCCTTCGAGGATTTTTAAAGTAACCCTAATGATTGATCCGGTAATTCAATTACTAATCTCACTCGGGTTCAGCCTGCTCTTTGTAGTTTCGGGCATTCACAAATTGAGTAATAGATTACAATTTCAAGGAATCGTCGATGCCTATCAGATAGTGCCCTCAAGCTGGGTACCATTTGTTGTTATTAAGATCGGGATTTTAGAATTAACACTCGGTGTTGCCTGGCTAATCAGCAATTCAGTTTTAATTCCTTTGTTTAGTGCGGTGTTGTTTAATATCTACATCATAGCTATCTCCATAAACCTTTTTCGAGGAAGAACTTACATTGATTGTGGTTGTGGGTTTTCTGGACTTGCCGGCGCGCAAGAGAATAATGACGGCATCCAACAATTATCACTTAGTTTAGTTGGTAGAAATTTTTTCTTAGTAGGCCTTCTATTAATGGCTGTACTGCCAATTTCTAGTAGGGAAATTGGTGTTGTCGACTACTTAAGCATCATGCTGGGCTTGCTCAGCGCATTATTCATCTATGCTGCGGCGAACCAGTTACTAAGCAATCACAATGCAATAGGGGCATGGAGAAATGTCAGTGGTTGAAACACTCGTTATCTCCAATATTGTGCTCTGGGTAATTGTAGTTATTCTGAGCCTGCTCGTTTTCGCATTAACACGACAAATCGGGATTTTACACGAACGGGTCGCACCGGCTGGTGCCCTGCAACCCACTACCGGACCTAAAGTTGGCGAACTCACCAAGCAAATGCCTCTAACGGCGCTGAATGGCGGCATTCATAACATCGGTGGAGCAGAGGCCAATGGCCTTGCGACTTTTATCTTGTTTATCTCACCTACTTGCCCTGTATGTAAATCTCTAGTGCCAACTGCCAAATCGCTAATCAAATCTGAACAAGATCGAATGCGCTTACTCTTTGGAAGCGATGGCGAAGATCTCGAGCAACACAAAAGTTACGTAAAAGATTTAAAAATTGAAAACTATCCTTACTTTGTTTCTCAAGCTTTAGGAATGAGTTACCAAGTAAGTAAGTTACCCTTTGCGGTCTTAATAGGTGCAGATGGCACTTTGCAGAGCAAGGGTTTAGTCAACACTCGTGAACACCTTGAAAGTTTAATCGAATCAATGGACAGCGGAATTGCGACGGTTCAGGACTACGTCAAATCGCAGTTAGATTCTACCGATAAAGCTTATGAAGCATCAGCAGCGGAACAAACGTCATGAATATAGATAGAGTATTTGATAAGACTTATTACTGGATTGATGATAGTGCTCGACGAACCAGTCTAGCATTGGCGAGAAGGCTGTCGCGTAGAAACTTTTTGTCTAAATTAGGTTTGTTTATCGCTGGTGCTGCTTCTTTCCCTTTATTGCCTGTTGCTCGTTCTTTCGCTCAGGAATCAGTTCAGGAAGTAGGTGATCCACAAACCTGCGAGTACTGGCGTTATTGCGCAATGAGTGGAACTCTATGTGCTTGTTGTGGAGGCACTTATACCTCATGCCCTCCTGGCTCTGAAGCTTCACCGATTACTTGGGTTGGCACCTGTACGAACCCAGTTGATGGACGTAATTACTTGATGTCTTACAATGACTGCTGTGGAAAAGCAGTTTGTGCCCGCTGTAGCTGTCATAACACTGAAGGTGACAAGCCCGTATACTTTAATAGTAATAGCAGCACGGTGCTCTGGTGTTTTGGGACCGAAAACACAAGCTATCACTGTACTGTTTCCCTCGTTCTGGGAGCGGCGGACGAAAATTAGTGAGGCAAAAATCGATGAGTAAACCAATTGTGATGTTAAGTTTGGCAATTGTTTTATTTTCCACAAGTTTATTTGCCGCCAGCCCCCGCATCAATTATTTGCTTTATTGTAGTGGTTGTCATCGTCCTGCCGGTGAAGGTAATCCTCCCAATGTTCCCACCTTGCACGGCGAACTAGGTCGCATGATGAGTATCGAGCAAATGCGCGGTTATCTTGCAAGGGTTCCAGGGTCAGCGCACGCGCCAATTACCAATGCTGAATTGACAGAGGTATTAAACTGGATGCTTGAGGAATTTAGCGCAAATACCTTGCCAGAGAATTTCAAAAAGCTGAGTGTTGAAGAAGTTACTGAAGCTAGGTCGCAAATATTAGCTGATCCCAATAAATATCGAGCTGACTATTGGAAAGCTTATGATTTTTCAGATATCGAAAAATAAATAAGAATAGAGAACTGAGGAAAAGACATGACTGATCAGAAAATTAATCGCCGCACAGCAATCAAGAAAGCAGTCAACTCAGGAGCAGCTTTAGGAGCCCTAGCTAGCATGCCCCATTGGGTTCTACCCGCGCTAGCTCAAGGCGAGCAGTTAGTGTCATTTACCGATATGCCTGAAGATTATAGTCGACCTCCTGCGCGCCAAGGCGGGACACATTATCTAGATACGCGCATGATCGATGACTTCTATACTGACAATGAAGATTTCTATGTGGTCCAGCACTATGGCCAACCAGAATTGGATCTAGACAACTATCGGCTGCGTGTCACTGGTATGGTAGGTCAAGAACTAGAGCTTTCTTTAAGCGACTTACAAGATATGGCCCAGTTTGAGATAGACGCAGGTTTTGAGTGTGGCGGAAATCGAGCAGCACTTTTTCATGGTTTGATTGGTAACGCACGCTGGCGTGGTGTTGCTTTACGAAATATTTTAGGCGAAGCCAGGATATTGGATGGGGGTGAAGAAGTTGTATTCTTCGGTGGTGATATCGGCACAGAAGAAATTCGTGAAACCGAGGTAGAGCAAGCCTTTGCTCGCAGCTTGCCTGTTTCCGATGCGATGCGCTCTGAAAATATGTTAGCTATGGAAATGAATGGTGAAGTGCTACCTCAGATTCATGGTCGACCAGTTCGTCTATTAGTGCCAGGTTATTATGGCGTTGCTAATGTTAAGTGGTTAGTTCAGATTCACGTGCAGGATCGTCGCTATATGGGCAAATTTATGGGTCGTGATTACGTAACCTTGAAGAAGGAGACAATTGGAGGGCAAGACCGCTGGGTGGAAAATTCAGTTACTAAAATTCATTTAAAATCTTCCATCGTCCGCGTTACAAAAAACGGAGACCAGCACAAAATAATGGGCTTTGTACTTAACGATGGTACCGCTATCAGAAATGTTGAAATTAAGATTGATGATGGCCCGTGGCAAGAGGCGTCTATAGACTCTCGATCTAATCGTTATTCCTGGAAACTCTTTACTTTCGACTGGGACGCGTCTCCAGGTGATCACTCAATTGTGTCTCGTGTTACAGATGCAGACGGCAACGTGCAACTAACAGCAGAAGAAATGCCGGAGAAAATTAGTCGTTGGGAAAATTACGCGCAATTTCCTCGCACAATTAGAACGTCTTAGGAATAAAGAAGCTGAGATGAATTATAATTAGAAGGAAATATACTGTAAATAAATCGAAAAGGTTCTAACGCTGAAATATAACACTGAAGCCTCAGCTACTATTTAGCGCCAAAAAAAATGCAGCACAATTAAACTTTGTACTGCATCCTATTGTCACAACTTTTTATAAATGCGAAAGAAATCGCGATTAAAGTGCGACTATATTTTCAGCCTGTGGCCCTTTCTGGCCATCAGTAACTACAAATTCCACTCGCTGACCTTCAGCTAATGACTTGTAACCTGCACTTTCAATTGAGCTAAAATGAGCAAATACATCTTTGCCCCCTTCTCTTTCAATAAATCCAAAACCCTTTTGTTCATCGAACCATTTAACGGTTCCAGTAATTTTGTCTGACATAATAGTTTCCTATAGAAAATAATAAATAGTTCGCAACACTCTATATATGAGGCGCGAACGACATGCTAGAAATTGGGCCGATACTTATAAACTACAGGACGAAGTGTTTCAGAAAAGACGACGAAATGGGGAGAATAAATAATTCGCTTAGTTTCAAGCAGGAGGCACAATACAGATTGTGAAGGTATGCGTCAACATCTAATTAGATAGATAATTGACATGCTACTTCCTTAAGAAGTCTTCTGGGATTATTCAGTTCTTACACGTTTCTATTAAATTGCAGGATTCTACCTTTAAATGCGTCGGGCTTGGTCCTTGGACTAATCGCATTCAATTGCTCAACCCGAAATCCAAGTGCTTCCATTCTCTGGATGAAATTATTCCGGTAACCTCTTCCAGCCTCTACGATAATTACTTCACATTTAGATTTTGCAAAATACTCAATAAAAATTGAAAGGTTTTCTGAATGTTGTTGTTCATACAACAAATCACTGCCAATTATTAAATCGAATTTTTTGATTTCACGGTCTTGCTGATCTTCCCAGGCTGTTCGAAAAAATGGAATCTGTTTGCCATTGTTTAGCTGTGTGTTGTGTTCGAGGTAGTCTCCAGCAGAAGGATGTACGTCAGTAGCTGAAATATCGGCAAATCTTTCGTTCAACACAAGGCTCGCCAAGCCAACACCACAACCAATCTCTAGTATCCGTCGACTACTGACGTTGTAGTTGGTCATTAGCTCTGCGAGCACTTCACCAGATTGCCAGACCATGCCAAATAATGGCCAGCTAGCAGAAGAAATTCCTAGTGATTCTGCTTCACCATAGTCATCGTCAAACTGTTGTCTGTCGCGTAGGCATCGGTAATGAATATCATGATGACCAAACTCAGTGGTCTGATATCGATACCTTATTGCGGCCATTGACGTTCCGGATAAGAGAAAAATAAGTAAGCTTGATTTAGTAGCGGCTCACATAACTCTATCGGCTGTGTACTAGAAATCCTTGCCGTCTTCGTCTAATGACCAAAGAAAACAACTCATGCCAATAAGAAGAGGTAGAGCCGAGAGTCTGCCTTCTTTCTAGAAAAAGTGACCAATGATGCTGATTTCAATCTAATTATTTTTTCTAAAACCGACCTTAAGGTGTAGAGCCTTCTTCTCTTGAAGGAGTAAATTAATGAGCAGATCAGCTACTAATCCCCCTGCAGCGCCTTTCAAGAGTAAGGCTATAGCAAAACCCATGACATCCAATCCTTCGGTGAGGGAGAATTAGTATGGCAGTACGTGGCAGGACCAATGCCAAATAAGCTAATCTACAATTCAGATGTTTTGATTTTCTCTCATTACTGCATTTACTGAGCGCGGTCGTCGACCAATAAGAATTTGATTCATTGATCTGATAGGCAGCCCGCACAGATTATGTTAAAACGCTCTTTTAAACCACACTCTTCTATTGAGACTATGAACACGCAAAAACTAAAGCAAATAGCCCTAGTAGTACTTTCCACGATAGTCCTTTCAGCCTGCAGTATATCGGCAGAAACGCAGGCAAAAATGGATGAATTTAACCGGACTATCCCGACCTGTTCCAGCGAGACCGATTGCGGCAGTAAGTGGAATGCTGCGCTAAACTGGGTTGAAGCTAATTCAGATTTCCCAGTGCGCGGACCGGCAGAAGACAGAATTAATGCTACCAGCAATATCCGTTCCCAAGGTGGGGTTGGTGTAGTGGTTACCCGAGTAGCTAGTGGCTCAGGCTATCAACTGGTTGTGGATACCGAATGTTTCAGTGCTTACGGTTGCCCTAATATCTGGGATCTGCAATTGGATTTTAATCGGTCCGTCAATGGAGCCAGATAAGATTATCGCCGTCTAAAATTAGTTGGTGTAGAGTGAGCTATATTTTTCAGATACATGCCAACTACAATATTTGTCCAGCTCAGTGAAAAGAAATTACTGCACGGTTCCTGGAAGTATTTCAAAACCAGCCTGAAAATCTATAAGGACGGAAGCTAGCGACAACAGCACTGATGCATCTCCTTGCAACGTGCCGTAACCATCTTGTAATTGTTCTGCCAAAGTTGCCTGACCCATAATAACAGCATCCAAATCAGTGCGATCCATAGTTACAGTGGCATCAGGGTTATTCGACAAATAGCCTTCAATATTACTTAGTGTTCCTCCGCTCATTTCAACAACGAAAGTCTGCTCAGTGTCAGGGGTAATAAAATTAATTACATAGTCATTACCATCCGCCCGAGAACTATCCACCCGGGTCGCTACTGAATCCCACCATTGAGAGGTAGTCATGGCTCTAGCAAGAGGGCTTGTTCCTCTGGGAGCAACAATAGTCTGAGTACCATCGCGTAGTTCTTGTGCTGTTGCTAAAAAAACATTACGCATACTCGCTGATTCATATTGATAGCCAAGTTGCTCAAACACATCTGCGAGAATTGCTTTGCCCTCCCGGTTGTCTGGTTCTGCATAGATTAGTTTGTTTAAGATTTCCATAGCTAGACGGTATTCACCAGACTCATATAATTCTTGGGCCTTAGCGACAATAGATGCAGCTCCCCCCATCATTTCTACAAACAGCGGCGCGCTGTCAGCGGGGGACAGAGGCGCGAGTGTTGCAGGATTTCCGTCCCAATAACCAAGATAACGATTAATTACTGCGCGAGAATTATGAAATTCTGAACCATGATATTGGCGCACATTCCATTGCTGCTGCAGACTTTCAGGTACTACGTATTCATTATGAATTTCGTTAATGGTTACGCCCTGGTTTGCTAAGAATAAAACCTGATTGTTCAAGTTAGCATAGGCGTCACGTTGTGCCCGCATAATCTCCTGAATTCGATCATTACCCCAACGGGGCCAATTATGCGATGAAACCAAAACTTCCGCATCACGACCAAATCGATACAGCGCTTCATTAATTTGTTTTGACCAACTAAGAGCGTCTCGCACCAATGCGCCTCTTAATGTGTAAACATTGTGCACCGTTGCCGTTATATTTTCGGCTGCCCAAAAAACTTTCTCTTGTGGGAACCAAGTATTCATTTCTGCCGGCGCTTCCGTACCAGGCGTATTCTGAAAAATCATAGTTACACCATCAACGGTGTGTTCTTCATAATCATTCTCAATAACAAGGGTCGGCGCAATTAAACCGGTGCTGCCCGCAGCTAACCCTTTCCCAATAGCCGAATCGACGTGTCCGAAGGGGCTTGATGGTATGTTCCTGCCATATTGAAATGCGGCGCGACGGGACATCGCATTGCCGGCATACACATTTTCAGAAATGGCTTCAGCCATGAACCCTTTAGGTGCGATAATCTGAATTACACCCTCGATAACCTGAGCCTCATCAACCACACCTCTTATGCCACCAAAATGATCGATATGTGAATGAGAATAGACTACGGCCTTCACTGGTCGTTCACCAAGATGTTCGTTGGCCAAACTCAATGCTGCATTAGCAGTTTGTGATGACAGCAAAACATCGAAGATCAACCAACCACTGTCGCCCATTACTAAAGTCATATTCGCCAGATCGAAGCCACGCACCTGATACATAAAATCAGGGACAATCTCGTACAGGCCGTAATTCATATTGAGAGTGGCTTGTCGTTGCAAGGAAGGATGAATGCTGTCATATGTTTGGCTATTTAGAAGAAAATCATAGCGACTCATATCCCACACGACTCTGCCATTCTCTGCGGTGATTTGTCGGTAATCAGGCTCAGCAATAAATCCCCGACGGGATTCCTCAAAATCACGATCATCTGCAAATGGAAGTGACGTTCTCAGTTTTTGTTGAAGCTGGATCGTGTATTCACTAGCCTGATTGCCAGAATTATTAAAATGATCCTGTGCCGACGCATTTAGTGACAGGCTCAAAATACAAAACAGTAAGATGGCGGGAACTGCCAATGACAGACGTTGCTGACTCATCATGGTTTTCTCTTCTGATGCGAGTATCGAGACCATAGAGTATAACCGCAGAAGCTTGGCAACCTGTATTGCTCTCTGTCTATGCTGGAAATTATCAACCTCTACTCAGACAATTTTTTCTTTAACTCCCTGTTTTTAGATAGATTATTGAGTAGCACGAGTCTCGCCTACCATTCTAATGAAAGCGCTAATAAGGGAGTAAATTGAGATTAACCTTTTAAAGAGATTTGCTCATTTTGATAATGACATTATCGTGGCCATTCGCAGCAGTTTTTGTTTCCCGGTACATTTCCGCATATCCTCTAGCTAAATAAAGAGGCTCCCCCGGCACAGTAGACCCTAATTCTATAGTCATAAATCCTGCTTCTCGGGCAGATTGCTCACCTAGGTCCAACAATAGAGTACCGACTCCTTGGCGGATCCATTCAGGATGGGTATACATGGCTCTGATACGGGCCGGCTCTGTCAAAGGATCACTGTAGGAGTCATCTCTCCCTTCTGTGTGATTGCCGCCAAAGAGCGTGCGACGCTTACCCCAACCGCCACAACCGACCATCATTATTTCACCATCTTTCGCAGATTCGATAACAAAATAAGTTCCATCATCGATCAGGGTTTGATCAACTCCCATGGATTCCTTATTCGCTTCAATTTCTTCAGCCGTCAGAAAAGCTTTCATGTTTTCTTCGATAGAGAGCTGCATGAGATTGATGATGTCAGGAATATCCCGCTGCCGAGCAATCCGATGTGTGAAGTGAGCTTTGTTGTTCATCTCTATTGGTTTTATATAGAAGTTTTCGATAGCCTAAAATAGAATTTTATACATAAGACTGCGACCCATCTGAATTTCGCGTACCGCCTACTAGCCGAGACAGTATCGTTTGAAATTCTTCTTCACTAATATCGATGTGCTCAACCACTCTTCCATACAAACTAATAGTTGGAACATTTCTGCCCTCAAATTCTTTCTGTGCTCTCTCCAAGCAATAGAGAATTATTCGCTCTTTTTTGTTAAGTCCATCTCGAGCATCTGGAATATTTTCAAAAGGATCTATAGTGACCATACTATTAATTATCAGAAACCTTGTTGGAACCCTTATGCAGAAATGCTTCCTAGCCGAATACCGTAGCCATACTATTCAACTAAACAACTGTATTTTACTATGACGGTTAGCGTCACTCGAAAGTATATAGAAAAAAGGCCAGAGCGAGGCTGACCTTTTTTTCATCTTTATTGAATTACCAATTTTTAAAACTATTCAAAACGAAAATAACGCTTAATTGATCGGGGGCCGACTTCAGCACTGTAAATAATCCCATCTTTATCAGCAACAATTCCTTCACCGCCTGAGCTTGCTGCGTAGGGGCCATTGTTAGCATCGAATGGGTCCGGAATGAAGAAATGAACTTCGCCAGTTCGCGCACTTCCTACACGAATACCGCGTCGCCAATCACCCCTACCGCGACTTTCATTAGATTCAGAATCGACGGCGAAAAGCATGTCTTTATCATCGATATAAATGCCGCTGTTGCGACTGAACTGATGCCAAGTATCTAACAAGTTTCCTTGTTGGTCGAAAATTTGAATTCGATTATTGCCTCGGTCAGATACAAACAATCTCCCTTGAGAATCCATGGCTAAACCATGAGGTGCGTCAAACTCGCCCGGCCCAGAACCTGGCTCGCCCCATGCCATTAAGTAGTTGCCTTGAGAATCGAACTTCACAATACGACCATTGCTGTCACCACCATGCCCATCAGCTACAAAAATATCGCCATTAGGCGCCACGTGGATATCGGAAGGCATATTGAAATGATTCTCATCTGTCCCCGTAACTCCCGGCGTACCCAGTGTTAATAACCTGTCGCCCTGTGGTGAAAACTTAACGACGATATGTCCTTTGCCTTCAGTACCAGGGGGTAAAGTAAAAGGCGCGTCGGTCACCCAAATATTGCCGCTATCATCTACATGAAAGCCATGGGGGACAGCAAAGATGCCACCCCCAAAGCTGCGCACCATTTCGCCATCAGAATTAAACTTAAGTACGACCGGCAAGTTTGATTCAGCACAACCACGAATTGGATAGCCGCCACGGATAGAATCAGACTCACAACGTTCTGCTATCCAGATTGATTTCCCATCAGGATCCACATCAATAGAACTAGACGCACCCCACTCACGACCAGCAGGCATATTAAAAAAACCGGTAATAATTTGATAAGGGTTTGGTAACTCGTTTACAGGTTCTATGTTTGCTTGTGCAAATGTTAGCGAAGCTGCCAAGGAAATACTGAGAGCACTAATTAGTTTTGTAGGGAACTTCATATGAACTCCTTCTATTTATTATTTTCTTTATATTTTCTATTACTATCCGTTTTCTTTTTGTTTCAATATTAGGAACCATAAAGGCAGAAATGCAGAGCTAAGCTCTGCATTTCCAGTCTCTTACTAAAGCGCTTTGTTGTTATAGTTTTGAACGCTCCAATTCAACATCAGCATTACGCCATAGTTCATCGAACTGCCGTTTAACGATAATAGCTTCTTGTTCTTTGCCCTGAGCTTCCAGCGCCTGATAAAGACCGAAAGTTGTCCAACCGTTACGTTGGTTCCACTCTAGGTCTTTCCGATAAACTTCTTCAGCTTCCGCTGCGCGATCTGCATCGAGTAAAGCAGCGCCCAGATAGAGTCGAACAGATTGCGACCAATCCGGAGGCTCGGTGTAGTTCAAGTTATCTTGAAACTCTACCGCATGACCGTAATGCAAAATAGCGCCATCAAGATTGCCTTTCGCTTCTTCGATCTCGCCAAGTAAGCCATGCATCGCTAAACCAAGAACATGATCGGCAGGTGTTGGCCCTACTCCAGAATCATTAACCCCGTCTGCAGTCATTTGCTCGCGAATAACTGCAAGCTCTGCTTCCGCTGGAGCAATATGTCCGCGGGCGGCATGAGCACTTCCCATAACATAAGCCCACATACCCTTCAGGTAAGGGCTATCGGCAAGCTCTTTATTCTCAGCATTGTCTGCATGAATTTTGTCCCATTTGCCAAAAACCTTATCCATCATCCACGCATGAGCTGTGTTCTTATTACTACCTCTTAAAGCGCCCATTCCTTGTCCAGAGTTACGATAAGCTGCCTTGCTCGCCTCTTCATAGTTGCC
>CAXYEH010000005.1:0-34316 GCA_964275945.1 uncultured Pseudomonadales bacterium | reverse complement strand
CGCTGCTACGGCTTGCCAAGAGTGCGATGAAGTTCCTGGAACCCAGGTAGCTGCTCGCATACCTCCAGTGGCGACCGCCCAACTTACATCCGCAACATCTGTAGAGCCGCCCCCACCTCTTTCGCTCACTACCATAGGACGAATGTTAGCTGCAGTTTCTACTGATGGAGCATTGGGTGGTAGTGCATTGCGCAGGGTAGTGGCAAATTGTCGTTCTTCGGCTGTGTACTCAACACCGCCAACGCGTGAAAGGTTTGAATGAATGGCTTCTTGTAAAGACACGTTGGGGAGGACGTTGTAGATGCCGTGAATAACTTCAAAATCCACATCGGTGTCAGTACCTAACGCTGCTCCATTTGCAGTTTGAACTACTCTATTAAAAATTTCATTTACCTGCGCGGGATCTGGATGCCTTACGTAGTAATAGACCTCAGCAAAATCTGGAACTACATTTGGCGCTGAGCCGCCAGAAGTGATCACATAATGAATACGCGTTTCCATTGGTACATGCTCGCGCATTAAATTCACCATGTGATTCATTGCCTCCACTCCATCAAGAGCAGAGCGTCCACGATGGGGCGCACCGGCGGCATGGGCGGAGAGGCCGGTAAAACGGAATTTCGCGGATTTATTAGCAAGTGAGCTGCGAGCGTCAGCAGAATTAGCGTCACTAGGGTGCCAATGCAGGACTGCATCCACATCATCGAATAAGCCGTCGCGAACCATGTAGACTTTTCCAGCACCACCTTCTTCAGCCGGCGTGCCATAGAGTCGGAGTTCTCCAACTTGCCCACTCTGTTGCATCCACATTTTCGTCGCTATAGCCGCTGCCACTGAGCCAGTCCCAAACAGATGATGCCCGCAAGCATGCCCAGCAGCTTTATGATCAATGACATCTCTCAAGGGGTTGCGGTTTTGGGTAATACCAGGCAATGCATCGTACTCTGCCAAAATACCTACCGTTGGTCCGCCATTACCACTTCGCCAAGTAGCAACAAAAGCTGTCGGAATACCTGCGACTCCATTAGTAACTTCGAAACCTGCGGTAACCAATTGTTGTTGTAATAGCTTTGAGCTTTGAGTTTCTAAATAGCCGACCTCTGCCCAATCCCAGATTTGTTGTGCAACTTCACCGTAAAGCGAGGCATTGTCATCTATGTACTGTAAGACTGTTTCCTTGCTGCCCTGGGCTAAGCCTGTCGAGGTAATGGCTAGCATTAGACTTGTGCCGATTATTCGTTGAATTCTTGATAGATAGTCCATTGCAAAAAACTCCGAGGTCTACGTCCTAACAATAGTCCTACCAATTGTGGGTTTGAGTCTAGTTAATTTGAGTAGGTTATTAAGAATAGGGGTGTTCGCTGCGCATTTGCAGACGATAAATTCACGCCATTTCTATAGTTGTGAAATAGTGGAAAATGCATCGAGAATATTAACAGCCCTAAACGGAAGGTTTCCAGTTTCCATGAAAACCAAACGGAACACGATGGTCCATCATCGCTTTCGCCAAAGGTCCTTGCTCAATATTTTCAGCATCTAGTATCATTAGGTGGCTTTTGTCTATCTCGGAATCATAAACAGTTGCCAACAAAAACCCTTCACCTTCTGGCGAGTCTTCTGAGCGAGGAACAAAAACTGGCTCTGATGTTGCCAGGTTTGGCGACATAGCAAATTGTTTTACAGAGCCTGACTCCATATCGATGCGACTAATTCCGTTATAACGGTCACCGTCCGCACCTCCGCCTACCACACAGGCGAAGTATCCATAGCGATTCTCCAACCCCATGAAGCGTTCATCGAGTCGAGGGAATTCGCTTTGACTATCTTCAATTTGCTCACACTTGTAGTCAGACGTACCCGCGTCTAAATCTAAAGTCCAGCGAGTCAGTCTCGCCTTGCTCTTCTCTCTGTCAGGGGGGCTCCCGTCCGCATGAGGAAACAAAGGGGCTTCCTCGTACTGGCATACATCACAGGTAACAACATTGCCATTGCTATGTGCATTCATGGGATGAAAAACATAGGCCGGATCACCTTCAAACCATTGAATGTCAGCAACAGATCCCCTACGCGGCATGACGCCGATAAAACTGCGTTTTTCTGGCTCCCATGCATAAACAGGCTTACCTTGCATTGCTCTTTCCATAGAACCGGTCAATGGCATTATTGGAAAGATCACATGATCTCGCGTCGTGATAAAATCATGAACCATTGCAGCGTAAGGTGCTTCAAACTCTTCACTTTTTACTAAGTTTCCATTCTTGTCTGCAACATGAAATGCCATTTTGGGAGATATGGCACCTCCCGCATTATAAGCAAAGAAAAGCATTTCCCCTGTTTCAGGATCAATCTTGGGATGAGCCGTCATGGGACCAACTAGTTTTCCATCGAAGTTCCAACTACCAATAGATTCTAATGTCATTGGATCGATTTCAAAGGGCGCGCTGGATTCAACCAGCGCTAGTAATTTTTCGCCGTGCCAGACAATATTGGTATTGGCAATTCCGTCAGTTTCTATTCCTTGAACTCTCGGATCGTTTTGGGTGGGATTGAATATCGCAAATAATGATTCGCCCGCTTCCCTCTCAAGCTGCCATTTTTTAGTTCTAACCCATTTATTGAGATAGGATACACGACCATTTTCCAGATTAAATCCATGGATCATGCCATCCCCCCCAAACCAATGGTAATCACCTCTGAGGAGCAAACTGCGGATTCGGTCCAATTCGATAAAGTGAACCCGATAGTTCCACTGGGATTTCACCTTCTATTACTAAATCAGGTGCCGCGCATTCCATTTGAATTGGGGCATAACCGCCCGATAGATTCGGGTGTGAAGGAAATGGTTTCGCCATGGCATTAGCTCCTGCTTCTAAAAGTCTGAGAAATTAAAAAAAAAGGGACTGAGAGTTGACTCAGTCCCTTTCGCTTTGATGCTTAGATCAAGCCAGCGCTTTGCTGAATACTTCCAACGCTATTTTCATTTCTTCGCGGCTTCCTAATGAAATTCGGCAATGGGTTTGTTCAAGCGGCGGAAAGTCGCGTCCAACTAATACTTTATGTTCAAGACAACCCTCTCTAAACTTCGCCGCTGGCATACCTAAGTTCACAAAGATGTGGTTAGTATTAGAATCGGGAACTTCATAGCCTCTGCTGCGAAAGAAGCCAATGACCTCATCACGAATTTCAGCATTTTCTTGGGCTTCCCAAGCGATATGTTCTTTGTCTTCAAGGGCCGTAAGCGCAGCGACTGCGGCAAGCATATTCACATCACCCATACCCCAAGCATTACGAATTTTTTCAAGGGTTTGTTCTTGCCCAAGCGCGTACCCGACTCTTAAGCCTGCCATGCCATGCGCTTTCGAAAATGAGCGAGTTATAAATACTTTTTCAAATTCCATGGCCAAAGGAACTGCAGTTTCGATCGCGCCCGGTCGGCAATAGTTGATGTATGCCTCGTCAATGTGAACATAGGTATCTGGGTTTTCACGCATGACCCGGCGGACGAAACGCTCGACTGCTTGTGGTCCGTGAACCGTTCCCGTGGGGTTATTTGGGTTACATAAGTAAAGTAAGCCAGCACCTGAAGCATTCGCGGCTAGAGTATCAAGATCCACTCCGAGCCCACTATCCAATGACAGCTCAATTGCCCGCGCATCTATCTCGCGCGCAGTACTTAAACTGGTGGAATAAGTTGGCATCGGTGTAACGAACGCCTTCTCAGCATCGCAAAATGCTCTTACTGATCCCTGCAGTAAAGGTGTTGATCCCGTTGCAAGCTCCACATTATCAGTACTGAGACTATAGTAATTTGCAATTCCTTCTCTTAACTCATTTACATGATCAGGAGAATAACCTCGACCTACTCGCCTGGTAGTATGAGTACGAATCGCCTCCATGGTATTGGGCCCAGGCCCGCGAGCACTTTCGTTTTGATTGAGCTGAATTATGCCATTGTCATATTCTCCCGCAGCATGCTGAGCACGGGTTTGCGCATTGGCTTTTTGACTAAAAACAGTTGTTCCAGAAACGGCTCCAACAGCAGCTCCTAGCGCTATGGTTCCAAATCCACGTCGGGTAGTTTTCATGAGGTCCTCCCGCAGCCTGACAAGGGCTATCTTTTAATTAGGTGTTGCTCGATTAATTGCTGATATTCAAAGCAACGCTTGTTCAATCTGCCTGCATCATAGCGCTTGCTTCACACTGAATTCAATAGAATGAGTCGGGAAGGGGTTATTTCGATAGATCCGGCGACCCATGGGTGCAAATATTTCAAGATTATCTGATCTGCTCGGTCGGATTTCAGGCATTTGGGAAGCTTGGGCAAGAACACGTAATCTGGAGGCGCCATTCTTGTTGAGGGCCACAGTATGCAGGTCTTAGACTTTAAGCGAGTTTATTAGGAACTTTACTGAGGTTCTATAACAGGAAAAGCATTTTCTAATGCCTTTTTCACCGCTCCACGGGCACCCTCCGTAATAAAAGTCCCATGGCCCGAAAGCAATTTATCAAAATCTAATTCCAGCAAGCGCTTAAATTCACTTTCCAAACTGCTACCCTCTGGCGTCATCAATTTCAACCAATAGGGTCCGATTATTGTGGTTTTTGGAAACCCAATTCGAGGCATTAAGATCTTCGCTAACCAATTGTTATAACTGTAGTCACCATAGTGCTGGATTGCATCACAAGTAAATAAGATTCCCCTATCGCGCTTTAGCAATAGAGCACATTCAGGTTCCTCTGTACCGCGAAACTCAAAAAATTCAGAGTCTTGAAAAGGTGTTAACCCACCAATTCCAATTTCTATATCTATAGGGGGTTCTATATAAGTTTTTCCGCCAAACTGACTCCAAAACTGTGCTGCAAATTTTTCTATATAGTAGGGATCATCCACTCCATGAAAGGCTCCCAGTCTAATAATATTTTTTACTTTGCCCATAGAAGTGAGCTTTGCTTCAGTTTTGACATTAAGTTTAATGGGGTTAATTAGAGAAAGTTCAGTTCCTTCCCTGATGATTGCCATGTTTCGAGTAATTCGCATTAAGCGATTCATCTTTATACTTCCCCTCACCATAAAGGCGTCGGTTCCGATTTCCTCTATATCACCATGGGGATAAATCATATTCTTGAATTCCTTCTCAGGCGGTCGCTTGTTCTTTTAACTTCAATTCTTTAGTACTTATTTCTCGCATCTTGTACTTCTGAACTTTCCCGGTGACGGTCATTGGGAAATCATCACCAAAACGAATATAACGTGGCACTTTATAATGAGCAATTTTCCCTTTGCAGAACTCTTTAACTTCATCTTCACTCATTTGACAGCCATCAGTTAGTTCAACCCAGGCGATAATCTCCTCTCCGTATTTGGGGTCTGGCACGCCGGTAACTTGCACGGCTGCGATATTGTCATGGGTCATGAGATATTCTTCAATTTCTCGTGGATAAACATTCTCACCACCGCGCACAATCATATCTTTAATTCTACCGACGACATTGACATAACCATCTTTATCCATGATAGCGGTATCGCCAGTATGCATCCATCCATAGCTGTCTATTGCCATTGCAGTAGCTTCCGGATTTTTCCAATAGCCCAACATAACTGAGTAGCCCCGAGTACAAAGTTCTCCCATCTCACCAACCGCACATATACTGCCAGATTCTGGATTGATAATTTTTACTTCTACATGAGGATGCACGCGGCCAACAGTGCTGACCTGTTTATCAAATGGAGAATCGACACGGGTTTGAAAACTTACTGGGCTGGTTTCTGTCATCCCATAGGCAATTTCAACTTCTGTCATATGCATAAGATCATTGACCTGTTTCATTGTTTCGATTGGACAGGGTGCCCCAGCCATGATGCCAGTACGCAGACTCGATAACTCGAATTCAGAAAAATTAGGCAAGGCTAGCTCCGCAATAAACATAGTTGGTACTCCGTAAAGTGCGGTGGCCTTTTCGGCCTGTACTGCTTCTAACGCTGCCTCTGGATCAAAGCCTTCACTCGGATAAATTGCACAGGCGCCATGGGTTAAACAACCAAGATTACCCATCACCATGCCGAAACAATGATAAAGCGGGACCGGAATGACCAAGCGATCGGCTTCAGTGAAGTTCATGGTTGCGGCAACGAAGTAACCATTGTTCAGAATATTATGATGACTTAGGGTCGCACCTTTTGGAAAGCCGGTTGTACCACTTGTGTATTGAATGTTTATTGCGTCGTCCATATCCTGACCGGACTGACGTGTGCGCAACTGTTCATTACTCGAATTTTTTGCTAAATCTAAAAATTCATCCCAGTTATAAATGCCAGAAACGGCTGAGGATGTCATTGAAACTATAGTCTTCAGATTCGGAAATTTTACCGAGTTCAATTTGCCAGGTCCTATCATGTTCAGATTCGGACAAAGCTCTACGACCATTGCTTCGTAATCAGATGTCTTAAATTGATTTTGGAATACCAATCCTTTGCAGCCTGACTGCTCTAAAACATAAGCCAATTCATGAGTGCGGTAAGCAGGATTTATGGTAACTAAAACGACTCCCACTTTTGCAGTCGCGTATTGAGTCACTAGCCATTCGATATTATTTGGCGACCAAACTCCTACGCGATCGCCTTTTTCGAAACCTGCGGTAATAAAAGCTTTTGCCAATTCATTAACGCGTTCTGCTAATTGTGAATAGTTAAGCCGAGTATTCTGATGAATAGAAACAACCGCGTCTCTTTTAGCAAACTGATCAACGATTTGATCGAAAAGCTGAGAGATTGGTACGCCAAGCAATGGTTTATCAGAGACGCCACTAGCATAGCTAACAGTTAAGGACATCAGTATTTCCTTGTTGTCGGGTTTTATGATTTTATTTTTTCTTGCCTTAAACGCCGAATTTAAAAGATAAGCGAGCCCAAGGAAACAGCTGTCCATACATCTTAGACTGTTTCGCTCGGCGAGGTTATTAATTATATATTTACGTTAACGTAAACGTAAGATAACCTCAAACCTGATGGTCAAGAATAAAAGAAAAACCACTTATGCGAAGTGAATACAGTATCTCCGAGTGGCGCGGGAGTTTGGCATAACCCCTCGCGCAATCCGCTTCTATGAAGAGAAAGGGTTACTATCGCCTCAGCGCAACGGCAGCGCCAGAATTTTCAATGCTGCCGATCGGGTGCGGCTAGTTTTAATCCTAAGGGGTAAGCGCATTGGTTTTTCTTTGGAAGAAAGCCGCGACATTATTGATATGTATGAACCAGAAACTGCTAACACCCACCAGCTGGAAAGCCTGCTAAATAAGCTCCATGAGAAGCGCCTGCTTCTAGAACGGCAGAAAAAAGAAATCAACGTGATGATTCGTGACTTAAAAAACAGAAAACACTTGTCGCAAGGCATTAAAGGTTTCAGAGAACAAATGAGTCCACTGTCTGCTCGTAAGAAGGTGGGGTAAAAATGAACACCAACGAATTTCCAGCCGGGCGATTCCTTCGGGATGCCAAGCTTTAGGAGATCGGAGCAGGAACGTCTGAGATACGCCACACCTTTGTGGGGCGAGAACTGTTTAAGGAATCCGCCTAACAAGCGGGCACTATTTGGAGTTACCAATGGCTGTTATCCAAACCAAAATTCAAGTTGAAAGCACCGCTTTCACAGAGAACCAAGCATCTATGCTGGCACAGATCGATAATTTGCGGATCACCTTGGCGAAGATCGAACTTGGCGGTCCAGACGCTGCTAGAGAAAGACATGCCGCGAGAGGAAAATTGCTCCCACGTGATCGAGTACTAAAGTTGATAGATAAAGAAACTGAATTTCTGGAATTTTCACAACTCGCTGCTTATAACGTTTACGGAGAAGACGTTCCAGCATCCGGAATAATTACCGGCATTGGCAGAGTAAATGGCGTGGATTGTATAATCATTGTAAACGATGCCACGGTAAAAGGAGGAACCTACTATCCTATTACTGTGAAAAAGCACTTGCGCGCTCAAGATATAGCCGCTCAGAATAATCTCCCCTGTATTTATCTTGTTGATTCTGGTGGCGCTAACTTGCCGCGACAGGATCAAGTATTTCCAGACAAAGAC
The DNA here is from genome assembly GCA_964275945.1 of uncultured Pseudomonadales bacterium. GTDB lineage: Bacteria > Pseudomonadota > Gammaproteobacteria > Pseudomonadales > Pseudohongiellaceae > UBA9145. Next base: position 26,233 of record CAXYEH010000005.1, on the reverse strand, counting down.
CATTTTGGTCGAATATTTTTCAATCAGGCAAACATGTCAGCTAAAGGCATTCCCCAAATAGCAGTTGTTATGGGGTCTTGTACAGCTGGTGGAGCTTATGTGCCAGCAATGTCAGATGAATGTGTCATGGTTCGAAATCAGGCTACTGTATTCCTGGCAGGTCCACCGTTAGTGAAAGCTGCCACTGGCGAAGTCGTTGGAGCTGAAGAGCTAGGTGGCGCAGATGTCCATTGCAGAAAATCGGGAGTTTCTGACTACTATGCCGAGAATGATGAGCACGCTTTGGAGATTACGCGCAAGATTGTTAGTCACTTAAATCACAGTAAAATCTTTGTCAGCAGCAATGATAATGCAGCACCTGCTTACGATATTGAAGAACTTAATGGCGTAGTGCCTGCAAACCCCGCTATAGCGTATGACGCAAGAGAAATCATTGCCCGCATTGTTGATGGCTCTCACTTCGATGAATTTAAGGCTCTTTATGGAAAAACCCTGGTGTGTGGTTTCGCCCATATCAATGGCCACACTATTGGCATTATTGCTAACAACGGTATTCTATTTAGTGAGTCCGCCACCAAAGGGGCACACTTTATCGAACTGTGTTCCCAAAGAAAGATCCCACTTTTATTCTTACAAAACATAGTTGGGTTTATGGTGGGGAAAGCATTTGAAGCGGGCGGCATTGCCAAACATGGCGCTAAAATGGTGATGGCTGTAGCCTGCGCCAAAGTGCCAAAATTTACTGTGATCGTAGGTGGTTCATTTGGTGCCGGTAATTACGGTATGTGTGGTCGCGCCTATGATCCGCGGTTTATGTTTATGTGGCCCAATGCGAGGATTTCTGTCATGGGTGGCGAACAAGCTGCTGGAGTTCTGTCGACTCTCAAGAAAGATCAAATGGAGAAGAAAAGCCAGCCGTGGACCGATGAACAAGATAAAGAATTCCGTGAGCCCATCTTAGACACCTATCAGAAACAGGGTCATCCTTATTATGCCTCTGCACGCCTCTGGGATGATGGTGTGATAGAGCCCGCACACACACGCAATGTAATTGCACGCTGCATGGAAATTGCTCGAAACACACCCATTGAAGAAACTAAGTTTGGCGTATTCAGAATGTAAATCAACTCGGCTGCCTTAGTTGCGGTGATAAAAATTAAAACAACTGCTTAATGACTTACCGTGATATTTGACTGCGCAACTAAGGGAGAGACAATGTCACCATTCGTGCATCCGAACCGCCGCCACAACTAATAGCAATGTATTGTTTGCCATCAACCATGTAAGTCATAGGGGCACCTTGAGGAATCGCGGGTAAAGGAATGTCGGCAATGGTTTCGCCGGTAGCTTTATCCATCGCTCTTAACACCGGTATGCCGTCGGTAATCGCTTGAAACAACAAAGTTTTGGTTACCATTAAAGGAGCGACTGTTGGCACACCTACGGGTCCTGGATCTGCAATGCCCATCTCGATAATTTGTTGACGAATTCCTTCTGCATTCGGTCGCACCCATTCGTACTCACCTGTATTTAGGTTTACTGCGCTAACCCTACCATAGGGAGGCTTTGTGATGGGCAGACCTTGCGGTCCATTAATATTTCGAATGCCGTCACGACGATAGGCAAATTCTGTTTGCGCTGGATCGTTTTCTACTAATTGAATAACGATTGGGCTGGTTACTGACGGAATGTAATACATGGAAGTCTCGGGATCGAAGGCTGCGCCACTCCACTCTGCACCACCAGTCCAGCCTGGAAGCGTAATGGTTCCTTTCAGCGAAGGAGGTGTATATAAACCACCGTAGTCAAATTGACTAATTATCTCCAAAGCTTCTTGCCTTAACTCTGGCGTAAAATCGATTAAAGTATTTTGAGAAATTCCTTGCTGGTCAAAAGCGGCTGGTTTAGTTGGAAATGGTTGTGTTGGTGATGTTCTCTCTCCCGGCACGGTGCTAGCGGGAACTGGACGCTCTTCCATAGGCCACACTGGCACACCAGTTAGTCGATCGAAAACATAAATAAAGGCCTGCTTAGTCACCATAGCAACAGCCTTGATATCGCGTCCATCTACTGTGATATCAACCAGCGTTGGGGCGGCGGGAGGATCGTAATCCCATAGCTCATGATGAACAATTTGATAATGCCAAACACGCTCCCCAGTTTCAGCATTCAAGGCAACGAGACTGGTGCCGAATAGGTTGTCGCCCAAGCGTTGTCCGCCATAAAAATCATTCCCGGGGTTTCCAACAGGGAGATAGACATAACCCAATTCTGGGTCTGCAGACAACATAGTCCAAATATTAGTGGCACCTGTCACTTTCCATGAATCATCCACCCATGTGTCATTACCATATTCACCTTGTTGTGGAATCGTATGAAATATCCATTTCTGCTCTCCGGTAATCAGATCAAAACCACGGACATGACCCGGAGGGAGGTCGGTAAGCTTTTCTGGCAACATGTCGAACATGGGTTGGTCATAAACAACAGAACCGATTATTACCGTGTCCCCAATAATAGGTACGGCAGCGGAATGGGCAATCATCGAGCGGTTAACTTCTCGACCAAGGCCGAGAGTCAAATCAGTTTTTCCATTTGTACCAAAACTCAGATCGGGCTCACCAGTTTCAGCGTCGATAGACCAGAGAAAAGCGTTAGCGGTGGTCATGATAATTCGGGGCTCAACACCATTAGCTGTAGGCTTTTCCCAAAATGTGACACCACGATGGTTAAAACCATTATTCGCTGGACGACCATGTTCCCAGGTATTTGTGCTGAATACCCAATGCTGTTCGCCACTTTGTGCATCTATAGCTGCGATTTGGCCTAGTGGTGTACTGACATAAATAGTGCCATTTCGTGTAATAGGCGTTGCTTTGAATCCTGCAGGGACATGTTGCGGTCTTTCCTCCACCGCCTGGTTATCAACAGACTCCCATTCCCAATGAATTTCCAAATTAATCACGTTGCTGGCATTAATCTGATCCAACGGAGCATATTTGCTGTGACCAAGATCATTACCATAGTGCAGCCAGTCATAGTTAACATTGTCTTGTGCGAACGTTGGAAGACAAAGAACTAAAGAAAGTAATAGCACGATTTGAGATGGGGCTTTTGCAGTAGAATCTGAAAGATGAGAAGTGGTAATGAACCGACACATAACAACCCCCTCCGAATTATTTTTGATGGTTTGACTAGAATAATACAGCAGATTCATTGGGGCCAAAGTATAGATTGACGGGTTAACGATCTCTATATACTAGCCCATTGGATCACATTTGTTACTAACAGGCAGTGACATCCACGACATCTTAGATAGCACTTTAATCTATCCCTATACCGCCGTTGGAACCCCCAAAGATCGGTGTGCCACCATAGTTAATTAGACCAATATCATAAGAATGATCATTCACTTGATCAATAATTTCCTGCAACGTCATACAGTATTTCTTCCGAATAAATGAACCAGTTCGTACATCTTCAAAACAGTACACATTATCTGCTAGTGCGACCACAGCGTTATAACTTAATAACTCTTCTTCTGTCATTTTCCGAAATGGAGCATGATCGGGTACCTGGCAGGATGCCAGCCCGACCAAAAAAACCAGACCCGCAAGACAAAGTTTAATGCTGTGCATAGAAAATTTGGAGTTCATACCGCGACCCCTTGAGCCACACAAAAGAATTAGTTCTCAATCTTAGCAAAATAGTTGGGTACCCGTAACAGAACTACCCTTATCCAGTAACTTGGCCCTTCTCCTGAGAGCGCCTATAGGCTGGCCGATTATTAAGACTCGCTAAATAACGCATACAGTTTGGTTTGTAGCGGTCACTTAGACCAAGCCTGTCGCCAAATTGCAAAGCGTACCCTACTGCAATGTCAGCGATGGTAAAACGATCGCCTACGAGGTACTGTTTACCCTCAAGTGCTGCTTCTACCGAACGTATTCGCGAGTGGAACCAGATAGCATAGTCTTGCGCGACTTGAGGTACACGGCGCTCTTCTCCTTCTAATTGTGTATAGCGTAAAACAATAGCTAGAGGAAAAGTAAAGGTGGCATCAGATCGAAATAGCCAATTCAGATATTCTCCATATTCCGGTTCATCCTCGGTCATTCCCAATTTTGTTGGCCCATACTTTGAGACTAAATACTGGCAGATACCGGTTGATTCCGTCATAACTAAGTCGCCATCAACAAAAGTAGGTACAGTGCCCAAAGGGTTAATATCCAAATAGCCTTGGCGCTCAAAACGTGGCGGGAATGACATGACCTCCAATTCGTAATCCAAACCCAGTTCTTCTAGTACCCATAAAGGCCGGACGGATCTTGCATTAGAGCAGTGATAAAGTTTCATATTGAGGTTCTAATAAAAATAGGTTGAAAAGTTAACTTCAGTGCTTGTTTTGCGTTTTCCTAGCTCACCTTCCCTTCCAGTTAGGTGACCGTTTTTCTGCAAACGCTTTAGGGCCTTCGATAAAATCTTCACTTTCCACCATAGTTCTTACTGCTGCATATTCTGTTCGCATGTCTCTCATAGAATCTTCAAGCGAGGCAAAATCTAGCGAACGATAAACCGCATCTTTACTAGCTCTAATTGACAGAGGCGAACAAGCCAAAATCTCGGCGGCAACTTCATTGGTTCTTTGCATGATTTGTTCATGAGGAACAACTTCATTCACAAACCCCAAATGTTCGCCTTCTTCAGCAGAAACATGGCGGGCGGTTAGTATCATACCCATCGCACGTTTGCTTCCAATGATTCGTGGCAAACGATTAAGACCGCCAGCAAGCGCAGCGAGCCCCACTTTTGGTTCTGGCAAAGCAAAAAACCGCCTTATCTGAGGCGATAATTAAATCGCAGGCTAAAGCGATCTCAAAGCCACCACCCATAGCCACACCCATTAACTGCGGCAATCACTGGTTTGATTAAATCGAAGCGAGAGGTGAGGCCAGCAAATCCTAACGGCATTGGAGGTCTAACAATTCCTTCTGCCTGCCAGCGCAAATCGTTACCTGCGCTAAAAGCTCTGCCTTCGCCTGTTATGATGGCAACCCAAAGATCATCATCTGCCGCGTATTCATCAAATACTTCCGCCAACTCAAGATTTGCAGGTGGGTGCAAAGCATTGAGGCGCTCAGGGCGGTTGATGGTTACTGTTAGGATATGGTCTTTTTTCTCAAGCCTACAAAATTCTGTCATCGTGAATACCTACTCTCTAATCTTTGATTGTTATTCTAATTACGCTTTTTACTTAGACCGGCTCAAATCGATTCTCTTTAGAAAAAATCGCCCAAGAAGTTCAAAGCATACCTCAGCTCGAGCTAAATTAAATTGATTGTTCTGGGGAGTTTTTTAGTCTGTGGCGATCAATTATACTCTTGGTCCTTCTTAAGCGTGAACCTATCCGAGACAATCTGAGAAATAAACCGATATGCACTGCTGAAAATAAACCTCTTCTTGATGGAATAAAAGTTGTTGAACTTACCACGATGGTATTCGGGCCTGCCGCTGGCGTAGTACTTAGTGATTTTGGCGCAGACGTCATTAAAGTTGAACCACCCGGACAGGGTGACCTCAATCGAAACTGGCACAAGATTGCGGGCTTACCCATTTCCGAAATGCCCTATGCGTTTCAGATGACTAACCGCAATAAGAAGAGTGTCGTACTAGATCTTAAAACTAAAGAGGGTCATGAAGCACTTTGCAGGCTAGTAGTAAATGCAGATGTGCTAATCACCAATTATCGTCTTGATGCAATCAATAGATTACAAATTGATTACGACACTCTGCGCGCGCTGAATCCCAAACTTATCTATGCTTTAGCAACAGGTTATGGAGAAAAAGGTGAAGAGAAAGACAAGCCTGGATACGATACGGTTTGTTATTGGACTCGCTCTGGATTCGAATCCCATATTTTCCCCTTCGATGGCTGGCTTAGTACTTTCCCTTTTGGCGCCGGTGATCACCCCAGTGCAATGACGCTATATGCATCGATAATGTCGGGTTTGTATCAACGCCAACAGACAGGCAAGGGCTGCAAAGTATCAACTTCATTGCTAGCTAATGGCGCTTGGTCAAACTCTGTAATGATTCAAGCTCAATTAGCGAACGCAGAATTTCGACCTAAGCGGCCTCGGGACAACGCCTACAATTTCATTTCTCTCAACTATAAATCGAAAGATGAGCTCTTATTGAAACTGACTTTAGTTAATTCTCTTCGAGACTGGGAGCCATTTTGTAATGCCATAAACCGAACTAGCTTTATAACCGACGATAGATTTAGTACACCTGAAAAACGCGTAGAAAACATGCCCGCACTAATCTGGGAAATCAGCAATGCCTTCGCAGAAGAAACAATGGAATACTGGTTAAGCCGACTAACTGAATATGATATTCCCCATTCAAAAGTATTTGGCTACGAAGAAGCTGCTCAAGATCAGCAGAAGATCGATAACGAAATAGTCGTGCCGTTAGAACACCCAGAATTTGGCTCCATGCAGACAGTTAGCAGTCCATTTCAGGTAAGTGGTTTTGAGAAACGCATACCTACAGTTTGCGCCCGAACTAGGAGAGCATACCGAGGAAGTACTTCGCGAACTTGGTTACACGGAAGATGAGATCAAAAAGTATCTGACTGCCTAACTCTCTAACATTCAATCTCTTAGTTTTCGATCGCGTATTTTTGAACTCTACGGCCTTCCTGTTCGGCAATATAAACATTGCCCTTCGAGTCAACGCCGATTCCATGGGGCAAAGTAAACTGGCCGCGGTATCGGCCCGGTCCACCACCAAATCTCGAAACGACTTGGCCGCTATCTCTCTCTAGCACATCAATCATGACGCTGTTTTGATTGATTACATACATATAACGCTGGGCTGCATCAGAAGAAAAAGCAAGGACAACCGCTGTACCTCGGCTACCACTGTTACGGCCTTCAGTTGGTGACAGCGGGGCAAATGAAACGAATATATTTTTAATAAAATTACCTTGTTGGTCGAATACTTGAATTCGATCGGCCTCTCTATCGCAAACATAAACTAAACCATCATTAGAGAGCCGCAGGCAATGAGGTAATGCCGTTATGTCCCGATCAGAATTTGTTCTAAACAACGACCACTGACGCAAGAACTCTCCATCTTTATTAAGAACCGCTATTCTCGAATTACCACCCGGCAATTCCCCATCGGCAACGTAGATCTCTCCCGTATTACTATCAACATCTAAAGAAGAGGGTAAAAAGAATTGTGCACTTTCTGAATTCAGAGCTCGCCCTTGCCTAGTTCCATCAGAAGAATCAAATGTCCCAGATTTTCCAATCTGCATAAGTAGCTCACTACCATCCGGGGAATATTTTTGTATGTACCCTGTACCAGCGGCAACGATCCAAATACTGCCGTCGGTTTCAACATGACAGTCATGCAGGCGTGGCCCCAGCAATTCTGCATCACCCCAACCTCGAACTACGGCGCCTTCTGCGTCTAATTCGATAACTGGTGGTGCTAACCTTGCACCATCAAGATCGTCTGCCACTATATTCTGACGATTCAGCAAGAAGACATGATCGCGGCTGTCGATGCACATGCCACCAATTCCGCCAGTTAGCCAATTATCCGCCATCGGTATTTGAGGCCAACCCAATTCAAGTTGAAATTGAGGCACTTGCGCTAAACCTAATGGAGCGGCAAGTAGACACAGCAGAATGAAAATTACGACATGTACGTGGTCTCTCATAAGGCTTACCTCCGGTGATCGTCAGTATTGTTATGCTTTAACTATACAAACAAATTTTGATAAAACACAGTGGGAATAAACTGGAAAAGACATAGGAGTAGTTCTGAGAGTAAATTACAATGTGAGCAGGAAGCTTTGTTTATGATGATGATAAAATTAAGATGGCGAGATATTATTGTAACTAGAATCTACTAACAACAAAGTCCCAATGAGAAATACGGACAGGAAGGGCCAAGAGTCTAATGGATATAGATATAGAGCACTTCGCGCGGCCCCTAATATAAAAAGTAAACCCAGCAATTCCTATAAATAGAAAAAAACAATAGTGGAGATTTCCATGAAAGCTCGATTTCTTTTCGCCGCTCTACTAAGTGGTTTATTCATTTCAGAGTTAAGCAGTAGTCAAACTCCAGAATCCATGGAGGCAATCCTGATCTCGAAATTTGGGGGACCGGATGTACTTGAATTACAACAAATTCCAGTACCAGTGCCAGCAGAAGACGAAATACTAATTCGTGTTCATGCCGCCGCGATAAACCCTGTTGATACTAGTGTCCGGTCAGGGAGAGCTGCAAGTCTTTCCGGCGCAACCCTGCCTTACGTGCCCGGCTTCGATGTCAGTGGCGTAGTTGAAAGGCAAGGCTCAACGACTAGTCCGTTCAACGTCGGCGATGAGGTTTTTGCCATGCTGGACTTGCGAAGAGGCGGAGGCTATAGCGAATATGCGATTGTTAAAATCCGCGAAGCAGCATTAAAACCCGTTTCAATTTCTCATGACGAAGCAGCTTCAGTTCCCCTAGTAGCCTTAACAGCATGGCAAGCTTTATTCGATACGGCCAACTTAGAACCCGGTCAAACTGTACTAATTCATGCCGGAGCGGGCGGGGTCGGATCAGTAGCAGTGCAATTAGCGAAATGGCGAGGCGCCCAAATCATCGCCACAGCTTCAGAATATAACCATGATTTCCTTCGAAAATTAGGCGCCGATGTGACTGTGGACTACCGTACCCAACGCTTTGAAGACTTTGTCAATGAGGTAGATGTCGTCCTGGATCCTATAGGTGGTGACACACAAGATCGATCGATAGGCTTGTTAAAAAGCGGAGGCTCCCTAGTCTCGATCGTGGGATTGACATCAACAGGCAGAAATCCTCCGGCAAATGTAAACGTATCGTCTATTCTCGTGGAGGCTCGCGGCGACCAGTTGCAGCAAATTGCGGATTTAATTACTGAAGATCATTTAGATCCAGTCGTCTCTTATCGGTTTCCGCTAGAAGATGCTCAATTGGCCCATGAACAAAGCGAAACAAGACGAACTCGAGGAAAGATCATTCTGAACATAGACTAATCAGCTTTTATGGTATGTTAATCTCAATTTGAAATAATTCTTATGACCAGCAGCAAACTTAAAATTATTGTAATCACCCTGGTCATCCAGTGCAGCGGTGCTGTATTTGCCGCAGAAGAATACTTAGCACCTAAAACCCAGTGGGGCCATCCAGATCTGCAGGGTGTTTGGAATTTCGCATCTAATGTGCCGATGGAACGTCCCGAAGAATTTGGTGATCGCCAGTTTCTTAACGAAGAAGAAGTATTAGAGGCACAGCGGGAAAGATTATCCATTGGAAGAAGACGCGAGCCCAGCCGAACATCTAGCGGAGTCGAAGCCTTTTATAACGACACTATGTGGATGGAGAGAGCACGAGTCGACGGTGTTGTACGCACTTCGCTCTTGGTTTATCCATTAAATGGTCGTCTGCCAGAACCGGTTGAAGACATAAGTCATCAACCAGGTGGCGAGCGAGATGTGCGAGGTGAACGCCCAGTGCGATTCGCAGTAGGCGGTATTGGTCGAGACGGCCCTGAAGATCGTGGACTATCAGAGCGTTGTCTGGTTGGGTTCAATGCCGGACCACAATTGATGCCAAGTGTTTATAATAACAATGTTCAGATCGTGCAGAACAAAGATTACGTTGTCATCTTTGCTGAGATGGTGCATGACGCTCGTTTGATTAGACTAACAACAGGACCTGAATTGGATCCAAAAGTTAGGCAATGGTCAGGCGATTCTCGAGGTTATTGGGACGGGGATACTCTGGTAATAACAACTAAAAACTTTAATGGGCTAACTCAAAGCTTCGAAGGTTACGGCTCTTCAAAAAATAAAGTTCTTTATGAGAGATTAACGCGAATTGGTCCTGAAACTATTAATTATGAATTCACTATAGATGACCTATCCACATTTACTGATAAGCTTACGGCAATAATTACGTTGGCAAAGGTTTCTGCTCAGCTCTACGAATACGCCTGTCATGAAGGTAATTATGGCATGGGTAACATGCTCCGTGCCTCGCGTAATCGAGATGCAACCGAACTTACAGATCGCGTAAGGGAAATGTTCCTTGATCGCTAATTCCACTAGTTCAGATCGAACTTAGGCCTCAATTTTGTCCCCAACAGACTGCCCACAAAAGCCGCAGCAAACCAAAGCCAACCATGCATGCTGGTGGACCCTATTCCGCTGAAGTAAGCCCCGATGTTGCAACCAAAGGCGATGCGAGCACCATAACCTAGCAAGAGTCCGCCAATAATCGCAGCCAAAATATGCCCCTTTGGCACTTTCTTCGAGGGCGCAAATTTTCTTGCTAATCCGGCCGCAATAAGTGCTCCCAGCATGATCCCAATATTCATAACCGATGTAATATCATTGAAAACACTTTGATCCAGAGACGCGGCTGGACCTGATCGAGACCAGTATGCCCAACTGGAAACATCCATACCGACACCCATGGCGAGCTTAGCCCCCCATAGAGCGAAGGCTGACGTAACTCCCCAAGGCCGGCCGGCCAGCATCATAGTGGCGGTCTGAACCAAGACTAATGCCAATGCCCCAGCGATCAAAGGCCAAGGGCCTCTCATCATCGAAAACCCCGAACGTGGCTCTGTCACTGCGGCACCATGCCGTTTTTTCTCATAGACAATAGAGGCAAACCAGACTGCCGAAAAAAGAAGAAGACTGATGACGATACCACCCAGCATCCCGAAATTTTGAGAAAGTGCAATTGGAGGAACACCTGGTACGTCTTGCCATAACTCCCATTGCCAAGTACCAATTAAAGAGCCTGAAATAAAAGCGGCAAGAGTAATTAACATGCGCGTGTTGCCACCTCCAACAGTAAACAATGTTCCCGATGCGCAACCACCTCCTAACTGCATGCCAAGGCCGAACATGAAAGCACCGCAGATTACTGCAATGTTGAGTGGCGCAACCGAACCACGAACTTGCACACCAAATAGCTCACCTTGAGCGATAAGTGGAGTGAATACAATGACTGTTAGAGCTAGCATTATCATCTGCGCACGGAGGCCTGCGCCTCTTCCATTTTTTACAACATCTCGCCATGCTGCGGTAAAACCGAAAGCTGCGTGATAAAGAATAACGCCGGCCGCTAGCCCAACAATAAACAGTGCTGCCTGTCGCCAGCCATAATTAATTTCCAGAAAAAGAAAAAGCACTAAGCTGATGATCGCGCCGGTGCCCAGGGTTCGACGATTGCGGGTCAGAACGGAAGGGTCGATTTCAGACCTAGAAAGTGTTGTATTGAGGTTCATGACTGTCCTATGTTTACTCTGGTTATTGAGCAAAGTATACGAGTAATTGAGGGCTTGGGTAATTCGCTAAGCCCATTTACTAGCGATTGATCGATTCTTGTTGACCCAAAAACACTTGCGAATAGAGCCAACCCCGGATTTTTACGATACACTCATGGACCCTTATAAAAAGAAGCGGACGATCACGGCCCAGTGATCGCGGAAGGAGACAAATAATGCGCTTTTTCACCCCCATTGCTCTAGGTTTTTCACTGGTTGCGCCCCTCGCTTTTGCACAAATTACGCCCGAGGAAATTACCGTGGAAACTATGTCTGAGCCCGGTGAAAACTGGTTTATCGGCAAGACAGGTAATGGTGGTTATATTTTTGATGCCACTACTGGTGAAATGCATGGCATGTTGTCCCTTTCGCGCTATACGCCAGCGGTGACACACTATGCTCCACGGCGAGAATTTTACGCAACAGAATCTTATCTTGCACGCGGTTCCTACGGCGAACGAACCGACATCGTAGCGGTTTATGACTATGAAAATTTACGCCCAATTGCTGAGATAGTAATTCCAAATTATATGGCACGATTAGCAGTGCGCGGCCATTTAGGCTTGCTAAACAACGGTCGCCACCTCGCTGTTTTAAATATGAATCCTGGACATTCGGTTACTGTAGTCGATGTTGAAGATCGTGTATTTGTTTATGAAGCATCGACTCCAGGTTGTGCTGTTATCATGCCAGTTGCAGAAAATGATTTTATGCAAGTTTGCGGTGACGGCACTTTACAGCTTATCCAGCTAGACTTAAGTGGTTTTGAAGCAAACCGAGTTCGTAGTGATGTTTTTTTTAACGTCATCGAAGACGCAGTTTTCGATCGCGTAGCCTCTAGTGCTAACGGTTGGTTTCTTATTACTCATCGTGGCAGAATTTTCCACGTAACTACCGACGACGATGAAATCCTGATTGAAGATGGCTGGAAGCCCCATCTTGAAGGAGAGGAAAGGTGGCAACCCGGTGGTCGTAATGAAGTTATTACTGCTCATCATGAGTCTGGCCTAATCTATGTTGCAATGCATGAAGGACCTATTGATACCCATCACGAACCTGGGACTGAAATCTGGGTGCTTGATTCCAACACTCAGCGCCGAGTGGGCAGAATTGAACTGGAAACGCCTGCTAACAGTATTCTCGTAACTCAGGAAGATGAGCCTAAATTATTAATTGCTGATTCTGCCGGAGGCACACACGTCTATAACGCAGTGACTTTTACTAAAGAACGTTCTATTCAAATTCCTAACTCAACTGCCTTCGAGGATTTTTAAAGTAACCCTAATGATTGATCCGGTAATTCAATTACTAATCTCACTCGGGTTCAGCCTGCTCTTTGTAGTTTCGGGCATTCATAAATTGAGTAATAGATTACGATTTCAAGGAATCGTCGATGCTTATCAGATAGTGCCCTCAAACTGGGTTCCATTTGTTGTTATTAAGATCGGGATTTTAGAATTAACACTCGGTGTTGCCTGGCTAATCAGCAATTCAGTTTTAATTCCTTTGTTTAGTGCGGTGTTGTTTAATATCTACATCATAGCTATCTCCATAAACCTTTTTCGAGGAAGAACTTACATTGATTGTGGTTGTGGGTTCTCTGGACTTGCCGGCGCGCAAGAGAATAATGACGGCATCCAACAATTATCACTTAGTTTAGTTGGTAGAAATTTTTTCTTAGTAGGCCTTCTATTAATGGCTGTACTGCCAATTTCTAGTAGGGAAATTGGTGTTGTCGACTACTTAAGCATCATGCTGGGCTTGCTCAGCGCATTATTCATCTATGCTGCGGCGAACCAGTTACTAAGCAATCACAATGCAATAGGGGCATGGAGAAATGTCAGTGGTTGAAACACTCGTTATCTCCAATATTGTGCTCTGGGTAATTGTAGTTATTCTGAGCCTACTCGTTTTCGCATTAACACGACAAATCGGGATTTTACACGAACGGGTCGCACCAGCTGGTGCCCTGCAACCCACTAACGGACCTAAAGTTGGCGAACTCACCAAGCAAATGCCTCTAACGGCACTGAATGGCGGCATTCATAACATCGGTGGAGCAGAGGCCAATGGCCTTGCGACTTTTATCTTGTTTATCTCACCTACTTGCCCTGTATGTAAATCTCTAGTGCCAACTGCCAAATCGCTAATCAAATCTGAACAAGATCGAATGCGCTTACTCTTTGGAAGCGATGGCGAAGATCTCGAGCAACACAAAAATTACATAAAAGATTTAAAAATTGAAAACTATCCTTACTTTGTTTCTCAAGCTTTAGGAATGAGTTACCAAGTAAGCAAGTTACCCTTTGCGGTCTTAATAGGTGCAGATGGCACTTTGCAGAGCAAGGGTTTAGTCAACACTCGTGAACACCTTGAAAGTTTAATCGAATCAATGGACAGCGGAATTGCGACGGTTCAGGACTACGTCAAATCGCAGTTAGATTCTACCGATAAAGCTTATGAAGCATCAGCAGCGGAACAAACGTCATGAATATAGATAGAGTATTTGATAAGACTTATTACTGGATTGATGATAGTGCTCGACGAACCAGTCTAGCATTGGCGAGAAGGCTGTCGCGTAGAAACTTTTTGTCTAAATTAGGTTTGTTTATCGCTGGTGCTGCTTCTTTCCCTTTATTGCCTGTTGCTCGTTCTTTCGCTCAGGAATCAGTTCAGGAAGTAGGTGATCCACAAACCTGCGAGTACTGGCGTTATTGCGCGATGAGTGGAACTCTATGTGCTTGTTGTGGAGGCACTTATACCTCATGCCCTCCTGGCTCTGAAGCTTCACCGATTACTTGGGTTGGCACCTGTACGAACCCAGTTGATGGACGTAATTACTTGATGTCTTACAATGACTGCTGTGGAAAAGCAGTTTGTGCCCGCTGTAGCTGTCATAACACTGAAGGTGACAAGCCCGTATACTTTAATAGTAATAGCAGCACGGTGCTCTGGTGTTTTGGGACCGAAAACACAAGCTATCACTGTACTGTTTCCCTCGTTCTGGGAGCGGCGGACGAAAATTAGTGAGGCAAAAATCGATGAGTAAACCAATTGTGATGTTAGGTTTGGCAATTGTTTTATTTTCCACAAGTTTATTTGCCGCCAGCCCCCGCATCAATTATTTGCTTTATTGTAGTGGTTGTCATCGTCCTGCCGGTGAAGGTAATCCTCCCAATGTTCCTACCTTGCACGGCGAACTAGGTCGCATGATGAGTATCGAGCAAATGCGCGGTTATCTTGCAAGGGTTCCAGGGTCAGCACACGCTCCAATTACCAATGCTGAATTGACAGAGGTATTAAACTGGATGCTTGAGGAATTTAGCGCAAATACCTTGCCAGAGAATTTCAAAAAACTGAGTGTTGAAGAAGTTACTGAAGCTAGGTCGCAAATATTAGCTGATCCCAATAAATATCGAGCTGACTATTGGAAAGCTTATGATTTTTCAGATATCGAAAAATAAATAAGAATAGAGAACTGAGGAAAAAACATGACTGATCAGAAAATTAATCGCCGCACAGCAATCAAGAAAACAGTCAACTCAGGAGCAGCTTTAGGGGCCCTAGCTAGCATGCCCCATTGGGTTCTACCTGCGCTAGCTCAAGGCGAGCAGTTAGTACCATTTACCGATATGCCTGAAGATTATAGTCGACCTCCTGCGCGCCAAGGTGGGACACATTATCTAGATACGCGCATGATCGATGACTTCTATACTGACAATGAAGATTTCTATGTGGTCCAGCACTATGGTCAACCAGAATTGGATCTAGACAACTATCGGCTGCGTGTCACTGGTATGGTAGGTCAAGAACTAGAGCTTTCTTTAAGCGACTTACAAGATATGGCCCAGTTTGAGATAGACGCAGGTTTTGAGTGTGGCGGAAATCGAGCAGCACTTTTTCATGGTTTGATTGGTAACGCACGCTGGCGTGGTGTTGCTTTACGAAATATTTTAGGCGAAGCCAGGATATTGGATGGGGGTGAAGAAGTTGTATTCTTCGGTGGTGATATCGGCACAGAAGAAATTCGTGAAACCGAGGTAGAGCAAGCCTTTGCTCGCAGCTTGCCTGTTTCCGATGCGATGCGCTCTGAAAATATGTTAGCTATGGAAATGAATGGTGAAGTGCTGCCTCAGATTCATGGTCGACCAGTTCGTCTATTAGTGCCAGGTTATTATGGCGTTGCTAATGTTAAGTGGTTAGTTCAGATTCACGTGCAGGATCGTCGCTATATGGGCAAGTTTATGGGTCGTGATTACGTAACCTTGAAGAAGGAGACAATTGGAGGGCAAGACCGCTGGGTGGAAAATTCAGTTACTAAAATTCATTTAAAATCTTCCATCGTCCGCGTTACAAAAAGCGGAGACCAGCACAAAATAACGGGCTTTGTACTTAACGATGGTACCGCTATCAGAAATGTTGAAATTAAGATTGATGATGGCCCATGGCAAGAGGCGTCTATAGACTCTCGATCTAATCGTTATTCCTGGAAACTCTTTACTTTCGACTGGGACGCGTCTCCAGGTGATCACTCAATTGTGTCTCGCGTTACAGATGAAGACGGCAACGTGCAACTAACAGCAGAAGAAATGCCGGAGAAAATTAGTCGTTGGGAAAATTACGCGCAATTTCCTCGCACAATTAGAACGTCTTAGGAGTAAAGAAGCTGAGACGAATTATAATTAGAAGGAAATATACTGTAAATAAGTCGAAAAGGTTCTAACGCTGAAATATAACACTGAAGCCTCAGTTACTATTTAGCGACAAAAAAAATGCAGCACAATTAAACTTTGTACTGCATTCTATTGTCACAACTTTTTATAAATGCGAAAGAAATCGCGATTAAAGTGCGACTATATTTTCAGCCTGTGGCCCTTTCTGGCCATCAGTAACTACAAATTCCACTCGCTGACCTTCAGCTAATGACTTGTAACCTGCACTTTCAATTGAGCTAAAATGAGCAAATACATCTTTGCCCCCTTCTCTTTCAATAAATCCAAAACCCTTTTGTTCATCGAACCATTTAACGGTTCCAGTAATTTTGTCTGACATAATAGTTTCCTATAGAAAATAATAAATAGTTCGCAACAATCTATATATGAGGCGCGAACGACATGCTAGAAATTGGGCCGATACTTATAAACTACAGGACGAAGTGTTTCAGAAAAGACGACGAAATGGGGAGAATAAATAGTTCGCTTAGTTTCAAGCAGGACGAACAATACAGATTGTGAAGGTATGCGTCAACATCTAATTAGATAGATAATTGACATGCTACTTCCTTAAGAAGTCTTCTGGGATTATTCAGTTCTTACAGGTTTCTATTAAATTGCAGGATTCTACCTTTAAATGCGTCGGGCTTGGTCCTTGGACTAATCGCATTCAATTGCTCAACCCGAAATCCAAGTGCTTCCATTCTCTGGATGAAATTATTCCGGTAACCTCTTCCAGCCTCTACGATAATTACTTCACATTTAGATTTTGCAAAATACTCAATAAAAATTGAAAGGTTTTTTGAATGTTGTTGTTCATACAACAAATCACTGCCAATTATTAAATCGAATTTTTTGATTTCACCGTCTTGCTGATCTTCCCAGGCTGTTCGAAAAAATGGAATCTGTTTGCCATTGTTTAGCTGTGTGTTGTGTTCGAGGTAGTCTCCAGCAGAAGGATGTACGTCAGTAGCTGAAATATCGGCAAATCTTTCGTTCAACACAAGGCTCGCCAAGCCAACACCACAACCAATCTCTAGTATCCGTCGACTACTGACGTTGTAGTTGGTCATTAGCTCTGCGAGCACTTCACCAGATTGCCAGACCATGCCAAATAATGGCCAGCTAGCAGAAGAAATTCCTAGTGATTCTGCTTCACCATAGTCATCGTCAAACTGTTGTCTATCGCGTAGGCATCGGTAATGAATATCATGATGACCAAACTCAGTGGTCTGATATCGATACCTTATTGCGGCCATTGACGTTCCGGATAAGAGAAAAATAAGTAAGCTTGATTTAGTAGCGGCTCACATAACTCTATCGGCTGTGTACTAGAAATCCTTGCCGTCTTTGTCTAATGACCAAAGAAAACAACTCATGCCAATAGGAAGAGGTAGAGCCGAGAGTCTGCCTTCTTTCTAGAAAAAGTGACCAATGATGCTGATTTCAATCTAATTATTTTTTCTAAAACCGACCTTAAGGTGTAGATCCTTCTTCTCTTGAAGGAGTAAATTAATGAGCAGATCAGCTACTAATCCCCCTGCAGCCCCTTTCAAGAGTAAGGCTATAGCAAAACCTATGACATCCAATTCTTCGGTGAGGGAGAATTAGTATGGCAGTACGTGGCAGGACCAATGCCAAATAAGCTAATCTACAATTCAGATGTTTTGATTTTCTCTCATTACTGCATTTACTGAGCGCGGTCGTCGACCAATAAGAATTTGATTCGTTGATCTGATAGGCAGCCCGCACAGATTATGTTAAAACGCTCTTTTAAACCACACTCTTCTATTGAGACTATGAACACGCAAAAACTAAAGCTAATAGCCCTAGTAGTACTTTCCACGATAGTCCTTTCAGCCTGCAGTATATCGGCAGAAACGCAGGCAAAAATGGATGAATTTAACCGGACTATCCCGACCTGTTCCAGCGAGACAGATTGCGGCGGTAAATGGAATGCTGCGCTAAACTGGGTTGAAGCTAACTCAGATTTCCCAGTGCGCGGACCGGCAGAAGACAGAATTAATGCTACCAGCAATATCCGTTCCCAAGGTGGGGTTGGTGTAGTGGTTACCCGAGTAACTAGTGGCTCAGGCTATCAACTGGTTGTGGATACCGAATGTTTCAGTGCTTACGGTTGCCCTAATATCTGGGATCTGCAATTGGATTTTAATCGGTCCGTCAATGGAGCCAGATAAGATTATCGCCGTCTAAAATTAGTTGGTGTAAAGTGAGCTATATTTTTCAGAAAAATGCCAACTACAATATTTGTCCAGCTCAGTGAAAAGAAATTACTGCATGGTTCCTGGAAGTATTTCAAAACCAGTCTGAAAATCTATAAGGACGGAAGCTAGCGACAACAGCACTGACGCATCTCCTTGCAACGTGCCGTAACCATCTTGTAATTGTTCTGCCAAAGTTGCCTGACCCATAATAACAGCATCCAAATCAGTGCGATCCATAGTTACAGTGGCATCAGGGTTATTCGACAAATAGCCTTCAATATTACTTAGTGTTCCTCCGCTCATTTCAACAACGAAAGTCTGCTCAGTGTCAGGGGTAATAAAATTAATTACATAGTCATTACCATCCGCCCGAGAACTATCCACCCGGGTCGCTACTGAATCCCACCATTGAGAGGTAGTCATGGCTCTAGCAAGAGGGCTTGTTCCTCTAGGAGCAACAATAGTCTGAGTACCATTGCGTAGTTCTTGTGCTGTTGCTAAAAACACATTACGCATACTCGCTGATTCATATTGATAGCCAAGTTGCTCAAACACATCTGCGAGAATTGCTTTGCCCTGCCGGTTGTCTGGTTCTGCATAGATTAGTTTGTTTAAGATTTCCATAGCTAGACGGTATTCACCAGACTCATATAATTCTTGGGCCTTAGCGACAATAGATGCAGCTCCCCCCATCATTTCTACAAACAGCGGCGCGCTGTCAGCGGGGGACAGAGGCGCGAGTGTTGCAGGATTTCCGTCCCAATAACCAAGATAACGATTAATTACTGCACGAGAGTTATGAAATTCTGAACCATGATATTGGCGCACATTCCATTGCTGCTGCAGACTTTCAGGTACTACGTATTCATTATGAATTTCGTTAATGGTTACGCCCTGATTTGCTAAGAATAAAACCTGATTGTTCAAATTAGCATAGGCGTCACGTTGTGCCCTCATAACTTCCTGAATTCGATCATTACCCCAACGCGGCCAATTATGCGATGAAACCAAAACTTCCGCATCACGACCAAATCGATACAGCGCTTCATTAATTTGTTTTGACCAACTAAGAGCGTCTCGCACCAATGCGCCTCTTAATGTGTAAACATTGTGCACCGTTGCCGTTATATTTTCGGCTGCCCAAAAAACTTTCTCTTGTGGGAACCAAGTATTCATTTCTGCCGGTGCTTCCGTACCAGGCGTATTCTGAAAAATCATAGTTACACCATCAATGGTGTGTTCTTCATAATCATTCTCAATAACAAGGGTCGGCGCAATTAAACCGGTGCTGCCCGCAGCTAATCCTTTCCCAATAGCCGAATCGACCTGCCCGAAGGGGCTTGATGGTATGTTCCTGCCATATTGAAATCCGGCGCGACGGGACATCGCATTGCCGGCATACACATTTTCAGAAATGGCTTCAGCCATGAACCCTTTAGGTGCGATAATCTGAACTATACCCTCGGTAACCTGAGCCTCATCAACCACACCTCTTATGCCACCAAAATGATCGATATGTGAATGAGAATAGACTACGGCCTTCACTGGTCGTTCACCAAGATGTTGGTTGGCCAAACTCAATGCTGCATTAGCAGTTTGTGATGACAGCAAAACATCGAAGATCAACCAACCACTGTCGCCCATTACTAAAGTCATATTCGCCAGATCGAAGCCACGCACCTGATACATAAAATCAGGGACAATCTCATACAGGCCGTAATTCATATTGAGAGTGGCTTGTCGTTGCAAGGAAGGATGAATGCTGTCATATGTTTGGCTATTTAGAAGAAAATCATAGCGACTCATATCCCACACGACTCTGCCATTCTCTGCGGCGATTTGTCGGTAATCAGGCTCAGCAATAAATCCCCGACGGGATTCCTCAAAATCACGATCATCTGCAAATGGAAGTGACGTTCTCAGTTTTTGTTGAAGCTGGATCGTGTATTCACTAGCCTGATTGCCAGAATCATTAAAATGATCCTGTGCCGACGTATTTAGTGACAGGCTCAAAATACAAAACAGTAAGATGGCGGGAACTGCCAATGACAGACGTTGCTGACTCATCATGGTTTTCTCTTCTGATGCGAGTATCGAGACCATAGAGTATAACCGCAGAAGCTTGGCAACCTGTATTGCTCTCTGTATATGCTGGAAATTATCAACCTCTACTCAGACAAAATTTTTCTTTAACTCCCTGATTTTAGATAGATTATTGAGTAGCACGAGTCTCGCCTACCATTCTAATGAAAGCGCTAATAAGGGAGTAAATTGAGATTAACCTTTTAAAGAGATTTGCTCATTTTGATAATGACGTTATCGTGGCCATTCGCAGCAGTTTTTATTTCCCGGTACATTTCCGCATATCCTCTAGCTAAATAAAGAGGCTCCCCCGGCACAGTAGACCCTAATTCTATAGTCATAAATCCTGCTTCTCGGGCAGATTGCTCACCTAGGTCTAACAATAGAGTACCGACTCCTTGGCGGATCCATTCGGGATGGGTATACATGGCTCTGATACGGGCTGGCTCTGTCAAAGGATCACTGTAGGAGTCATCTCTCCCTTCTGTGTGATTGCCGCCAAAGAGTGTGCGACGCTTACCCCAACCGCCACAACCGACCATCATTATTTCACCATCTTTCGCAGATTCGATAACAAAATAAGTACCATCATCGATCAGGGTTTGATCAACTCCCATGGATTCCTTATTCGCTTCAATTTCTTCAGCCGTCAGAAAAGCTTTCATGTTTTCTTCGATAGAGAGCTGCATGAGATTGATGATGTCAGGAATATCCCGCTGCCGAGCAATCCGATGTGCGAAGTGAGCTTTGTTGTTCATCTCTATTGGTTTTATATAGAAGTTTTCGATAGCCTAAAATAGAATTTTATACATAAGACTGCGACCCATCTGAATTTCGCGTACCGCCTACTAGCCGAGACAGTATCGTTTGAAATTCTTCTTCACTAATATCGATGTGCTCGACCACTCTTCCGTACAAACTAATAGTTGGAACATTTCTGCCCTCAAATTCTTTCTGTGCTCTCTCCAAGCAATAGAGAATTATTCGCTCTTTTTTATTAAGTCCATCTCGAGCATCTGGAATATTTTCAAAAGGATCTATAGTGACCATACTATTAATTATCAGAAACCTTGTTGGAACCCTTATGCAGAAATGCTTCCTAGCCGAATACCGTAGCCATACTATTCAAATAAACAACTGTATTTTACTATGACGGTTAGCGTCACTCGAAAGTATATAGAAAAAAGGCCAGAGAGAGGCTGGCCTTTTTTTCATCTTTATTGAATTACCAATTTTTAAAACTATTCAAAACGGAAATAACGCTTAATCGATCGGGGGCCGACTTCAGCGCTGTAAATAATCCCATCTTTATCAGCAACAATTCCTTCACCGCCTGAGCTTGCTGCGTAGGGGCCATTGTTAGCATCGAATGGGTCTGGAATGAAGAAATGAACTTCGCCAGTTCGCGCACTTCCTACACGAATACCGCGTCGCCAATCACCCCTACCGCGACTTTCATTAGATTCAGAATCGACGGCGAAAAGCATGTCTTTATCATCGATATAAATGCCGCTGTTGCGACTGAACTGATGCCAAGTATCTAACAAGTTTCCTTGTTGGTCGAAAATTTGAATTCGATTATTTCCTCGGTCAGATACAAACAATCTCCCTTGAGAATCCATGGCTAAACCATGAGGTGCGTCAAACTCGCCCGGCCCAGAACCTGGCTCGCCCCATGCCATTAAGTAGTTGCCTTGAGAATCGAACTTCACAATACGACCATTGCTGTCACCACCATGCCCATCAGCTACAAAAATATCACCATTAGGCGCCACATGGATATCGGAAGGCATATTGAAATGATTCTCATCTGTCCCCGTAATTCCAGGCGTACCCAGTGTTAATAACCTGTCGCCCTGTGGTGAAAACTTAACGACGACATGTCCTTTGCCCTCAGTACCAGGGGGTAAAGTAAAAGGCGCGTCGGTCACCCAAATATTGCCGCTATCATCTACATGAAAGCCATGGGGGACAGCAAAGATGCCACCCCCAAAGCTGCGCACCATTTCGCCATCAGAATTAAACTTAAGTACGACCGGCAAGTTTGATTCAGCACAACCACGAATTGGATAGCCGCCACGGATAGAATCAGACTCACAACGTTCTGCGATCCAGATTGATTTCCCATCAGGGTCCACATCAATAGAACTAGACGCACCCCACTCACGACCAGCAGGCATATTAAAAAAACCGGTAATAATTTGATAAGGGTTTGGTAACTCGTTTACAGGTTCTATGTTTGCTTGTGCAAATGTTAGCGAAGCTGCCAAGAAAATACTGAGAGCACTAATTAGTTTTGTAGGGAACTTCATATGAACTCCTTCTATTTATTATTTTCTTTATATTTTCTATTACTATCCGTTTTCTTTTTGTTTCAATATTAGGAACCATAAAGACAGAAATGCAGAGCCAAGCTCTGCATTTCCAGTCTCTTACTAAAGCGCTTTGTTGTTATAGTTTTGAACGCTCCAATTCAACATCAGCATTACGCCATAGTTCATCGAACTGTCGTTTAACGATAATAGCTTCTTGTTCTTTGCCCTGAGCTTCCAGCGCCTGATAAAGACCGAAAGTTGTCCAACCGTTACGTTGGTTCCACTCTAGGTCTTTTCGATAAACTTCTTCAGCTTCCGCTGCGCGATCTGCATCGAGTAAAGCAGCGCCCAAATAGAGTCGAACAGATTGCGACCAATCCGGAGGCTCGGTGTAGTTCAAGTTATCTTGAAACTCTACCGCATGACCGTAATGCAAAATAGCGCCATCAAGATTGCCTTTCGCTTCTTCGATCTCGCCAAGTAAGCCATGCATCGCTAAACCAAGAACATGATCGGCAGGTGTTGGCCCTACTCCAGAATCATTAACCCCGTCTGCAGTCATTTGCTCGCGAATAACTGCAAGCTCTGCTTCCGCTGGAGCAATATGTCCGCGGGCGGCATGAGCACTTCCCATGACATAAGCCCACATACCCTTCAGGTAAGGGCTATCGGCAAGCTCTTTATTCTCAGCATTGTCTGCATGAATTTTGTCCCATTTACCAAAGACCTTATCCATCATCCACGCATGAGCTGTGTTCTTATTACTACCTCTTAAAGCGCCCATTCCTTGTCCAGAGTTACGATAAGCTGCCTTACTCGCCTCTTCATAGTTGCCCTGGAGCATATTTGCATAGCGGACAAAATCTAGCGCGTGGGGCTTATGGATTTTGTGAGACAGAGGGTAAGTTCCAATTAATGGAAAATTAGTATCGCCCCAAATCTCCGCAAATTGATCATCCACGATTTGCGATCTTTCATTAGACAAAATAGCTTTTTCGTATTCACCAACCCGAAGATAGATATGTCCAGGCATATGAACCATATGGCCAGATATAGGTAGCGTACCTTCCAGCTTCTGTGCTGCTGGCATCGCCAGTTCGGGTTGATTAGAACCCTCCATCAAATGAATATACAAATGGTTAGCACCCGGATGGTCATGCTCTATAGCCATAGCTGCCTCCAAAGCAGCCTTACCTTCTGCGGTCCCCGGTTTAGCTGACCCATCAGCCTCCCAGTAATCCCAGCGGGTCGTATTCATATAGGCTTCCCCAAAAACGGTAGCTATATCTGCATCACCCGGGTATTTGTCGTGCAGTTCCCGCATAGCCGCTAGGAACGCAAAATCTCTCTCTCTGTCGTCTGATATTGCATCCTTGTTATAAAGTACAAAGGTAGCATTAATAAGATCACGCTCTAATTCAGTCCCGTTGCCTCCTAATTCCATTGCACGACGAATCGCTGCTAGGCCTGCGCCTTGTGGATCATCTGGCAAACCTTGGTAACGACTGTTTGGATTCGGCCCAGCGGCATGAGCTATACCCCAATGTGGCATTGGGTTGTCAGGATCTAAACGCGCAGCTTCTTGATAAGAAGCTATCGATTCCGGAAAATAGAACCCCCAAGCCATACGGATGCCTTGATCGAAAAAAGCCTGCGCTTCGGTAGAATCTGTAGCTATTGACCGGCTATAAGTACCGCCACCAGGAACAATTATGGCCAAAGCTTCATCAGAAGATTGAGCATAACTAATTGATATTACTGTAGTTAATATGGTTGCGGCGCTAATTAGTGCAATTAGTTTGCGCATGGACCTCACCTCGCGTTCATTGAACTGTCTGTTATTGTCATAATAGTTTCATCAACTGCAGGCCGCTCGCCAAGGTTGGCGCACCTACAAATCAGGAGGGCAGTATACTCCGATCAAAGGAGTCAGAATAGTTTGATCTAGAGCTGACCAAGCTTGGTGCGCACAGAATTGCAATAATTCGACGGTTTAAGTATTTTGACCTTGTTCAGCGCATGGTTTCAGCATCTAGTTCTTTTCTCCTATCGCTTGGAAACACAAGTAATAGACAGAGGGCAATATAATGATAATAACCAAAATAACGAAAGCCCGATTCTTAATCAGCTCCATTGTCTCATTGCTTACCTTTTTGCTTCCTCCTAGCAGTTATGCCCAAGATGAGGCAATCGCATACTCTGGAATCACCGAATCAAGAATGATGTTTCAAGATTACTGTGCAGTTTGCCATGGCGAAAATCTCGAAGGCTCCGCCCAAGGATCACCGCTGCGGGGAAACTTGACTCATGGTGAGTCAATGAATGACATTATTACCAGCATCACGAATGGTTTTGACACTGCTGGCATGCCAAGTTGGCGTGATATTTTCGCTCCTGTAGAAATTCAAGGCCTGGCAATGTACGTATTGGAGTCCCGGGCCAATGTTGGTTACGTAACTTCAAACTACGATGCGCCGATGGTTGTTCCTAAAGAAGAATTTGAGACTTCCCTACATAATTTCCGCATCGAAACTTTAGTCACAGAATTAGATCCTTTGCCCTTTTCAATCGCGCCATTACCTGATGGCCGAGTGCTAGTCACAGAAAAGACAAAAGGTGTCCGCATTATCAGTGCTGAAGGCGAAAAGTCAGAATTAATAGCAGGAACTCCTACTGCCTTCGATGACATTTATCGATTGGAGTCTCGAATCGATATCGAACGAGGTATGGGTTGGCTATTTGATATCCTGTTACACCCAAACTATACAGAAAACGGTTGGATCTATTTGTATCACAGTGACCGTTGTATAGATTGCAATGAGTTAAGCCGTGAAAGAGAGAGTCCCGTTTCAATGAATCGATTGGTGAGAGGACGCATCGAAGATAATCGATGGATCGATCAAGAAATTGTTTGGCAGGCACCCACAGAAGATTATGGCCTCGCCGGTGATGTTGGCGCCGGTGGTCGTGTTGCATTTGATAACAGGGGACATGTGTTTTTTACCATTGGCATGAAATGCGGTGGGGTTGGCGGTGGCATTCAAGACTTATCGACGCCTTGTGGAAAAACACATAGGGTAAATGATGACGGTAGTATTCCTCGAGATAACCCTTATTCTGATCGTGATAATGCTTACAAAAGCATATATACCTATGGGCATCGCAGCCCGCAGGGTCTGGAATATGATTTTATTAACGGCGAATTATGGGGAAGTGAGCACGGACCTCGGGGTGGTGATGAAATAAATCGCCTGCTTCCTGCAGAAAATTACGGTTGGCCTTTATACTCCATTGGCTTGCACTACGACGGCACTCGTGTTGATGGAAGAGGCCTAGGCATCGCTTTCGAACTGTCAGACATACAACAACCTACAGTAGACATGACACCTTCACCGGCTGTGTCAAGTTTTATCATTAGTAGCAGCGAACAGTTTCCAAACTGGAACGGTGATTTTATTGTCGGCTCACTAAAATCTCGCAGCCTCTTTAGAGTAGGCATAGAAAATAACCGCT
>CAXYEH010000004.1:0-11553 GCA_964275945.1 uncultured Pseudomonadales bacterium | reverse complement strand
AGTTAGCCGCAGGTGTGGCGTGAGTAAGCCTCGCGGTGCTTACAACACCTGTTGATAAACCTTTTAGCTCGGCGTGTTCCAGAAAAGTTTGAGTGTGATTACCTTGAGTTGAATTGCAATCGCCTCGGGAAACATTCTGATTGATACTTATCACGCCACGATCAGTTTTTATGCCGGTTACCATTGCTGACATAGTGCCCGCTGAATCAGGTACTTGAGCGTCGGTGTTGTAAGTTTTTGAAAGAGCTACATTTGGGAATGTTTCGAAGAAAAGCTCGTTTTCTTCGCCAGGATTACCTTCTAATTGACCTGCCAGTATTCTTGCCGCGGTTACGGTGGAAACACCCATGCCATCCCCAACAAACAAAATGACATTCTTGGCAATTGCGTTTGAAGACGCCAAATTACGGTAGGCGAGGTTGCGCTCTACAACATTGCGCCCATCTTCATACCAGCTATCCGGAGTTTCTTGGGCAAGGCAAGTTAAAGAAAGAGTGCTAAGAGCAAAGACAGTGCTGCGGAACATGATTCTACCTGTAGATGACGTCATAGGGCTGATCCATTTTGAAAGTTTGCTATGAATTTCGCTATGTTACATGAAAATCAGACAGAGGGAATTGTGTAAGCTCAATCAAGAATGGCACCTATCCCCTAGAATAGAATATGATCTCCCATACCGTTACTAAAACACAGAGTTAAGATAAATGAATATCGAAATTACTTATTGCATGGCCTGAAACTATCAACCTGATGCTGACCGTGTGTCGGCTGAAATCAAAGAAGCGACCGGAGAAGATGCCTCTTTAGTTCCCAGCAGTGGTGGTATCTTCGACGTTAAAGTTGACGGTAATCTTGTGTTTTCGAAACACAAAGTAGCCAGATTTCCGCAACCAGGGGAAATAAGCCAATTGTTAGCGGAGTGAGTAAATTTACCACCGCTAATGTTGAGCTCTTCGTTCTCAGTTTTCGATCAGGTGATGCTTCGGATCAACCGGGCGCATTAAGGCATTGCTTACCAGCGCAATTGCTAACAATCCCGCCATAAGAAACATGGTTGAGTTGTAGAGACTGCTAGTTGGGTCATTAGTTCCTATTGGCGCGATTTCCATGAGTCTTGAAATTGTGACTGTATTGGATGCTACCAAAGCTTCTAATTGGTCGATACCTGCTCCGAATTGTGTCTGAAATGCTGCAGGCTCTACAACGGCAACCAGATCATTGATGGCTTTATTTACTGAGTTTTGGCGCAAGGAGGTAATTGCTAGTGGACCGAGCACGCCCGCAGTACTCCATGCTGTTAACAAGCGTCCGTGAATTCCACCTACATACTTCGTACCGAAAATGTCAGCAAGGTATGCTGGGATGGTTGCGAAACCACCTCCATACATCGTAAAAATAATCATGGTAGCGCCGTAGAAATAAATGAGCCAAATCATGGATGGGCTTGCGCTAACTTGTTGCGCAGCAAAAGGCACCGAGAGATAAAGTACTATGCCGAGTAAGAAAAAGATCCAATAAGTATTGCGCCTGCCTATGTAGTCTGATGCGCTAGCCCAGATAAACCGGCCAACCATATTGAATGCGCTAATCATCACAACATAGGTTGCAGCAAAGGCTGTATCAACAATTTGTGGAAGGGAAGAACCAAAAATTTCTGTAATCATAGTGCGTGCAACACCAAGCACGCCGATGCCAGCGGTCACATTGAAGCAAAGCACGATCCATAGTTGATAAAACTGCCGGGTCTTTAATGCCTCATCAATATGAACATTATGCTTGGATACCAGTTTTCCGCGTTCTTCTTCATTAGGTTCTTTCCACCCGGATGGCTTCCATCCTTCCGCAGGGATACGGTAGGAAAACGCGGCTATCAACATCACCACAAGATAAATGAGACCTATAACCAAGAATGTTTCTGCTACACCTGTAGCGCCTGTATCAACTACATAGACACCTTCGGGCCCTGGAATGGCCATGTCTCTGACTTCGCTCGCCCCAACAACAACAACTTCTCTCAGCGCTCCGCCCACTTCAGCAAATCGGCGCCCAGCTTCGGTCACTAGATTGACATCGGCAATTGTGCCTAAATAATCTGGTGCTTGATAAAACATACGCATGAAATATTCTTTCATTGGTGTGCCGATCATTGCGCCGCCACCAAATCCCATGATCGCCATGCCAGTAGCCATGCCTCTTCGGTCTGGAAACCAGCGAATGAGAGTGCTTACTGGGGAAACATATCCCATGCCTAACCCACATCCGCCTATCACGCCATAACCCAGGTACAGCAACCATAGTTGGTGAGTGAAAATACCGATTGCTCCCACCATATAGCCACCGCCCCAGCAGCAGGCAGCAACAACACCTACCTTTCGCGGGCCTGCTTCTTCCAACCACCTACCCGCGAAGGCCGCTGCTAAACCCAATGAAACGATAGCAACTGTGAAGACCCATACCACGGCACTCAAACTCCAATCATCAGCCGCACTGGTAACAACCCCAAATACACGGGTTAGCGGGGGATTGTAGATACTCCAAGCATAAACTGAGCCTATACAAAGGTGTATCGCCACAGATGCAATAGGGACCCGCCATCGGTTGTAGTCAGAGGGCGCGATAATGCGTTCTTTAGATAGGAGTCCAGCCATTTTTGAAGCCCATTCTGTCGATCTCAGTTAAGGAGACAGCCTTTGTTATTTTTCTAACCTATAAAACTAGCGTATTCATTTGATTCTGTAAAAGGTAAGCAAAGTTATTTTTAGCGTTGAAATAGATAGGAGAATTTCACAAAGAACTGATCGCCTTCGCGGCGCAGATCATTAGCTATAATTAATTCTCTTTCACCTTCAATGTCTACAATATCAAAATTACTTTGGTTAGAGTTGTAGCCCACATAGAAAGCTGACCACGGATTAATGACATAGCGAAGTAGAATGTCAAAATTTAAATTTTCATCATCCTTTAGGCGCGTTGCCGGGCCCGCTTCGGTTTTGTCATATTGGGCTATAAACCGTAAAGAAAGCTCTTTCGTAAATTGATAGTTCCAATTTGATCGAACAATCTCATTAGAAAAAACTTTCGTCCCACCTTGAGTTTCAAGCTCAGTAAGAAAATAAGTGTTAGCTATGCTTAATTGGTCCATGGGTCTAACAAGTATGTTTAGATCTATTCTGCTTGTGTCTGCAACAGCTGGCAGATACCCAACTTGCGGAACTAAGTTTAAGGTAGAGCCTTGCTGGTATCTTCCTCGTATCTGAACCGCTTCAAATGTATTATTGTTCAGGCCCACTTGCCAAGTATCATAATCGTAAGATCTGACTGAGTTTAATCCCGGAAAATCAATAGGTCTGAGTATTTCTTCAATATCGCTCCAATTGAAATTCAAGGTCGTCGTCTCAAAACGAAAATCAATTCTTGGCTGAAGTTGTGTATAAATTTTTTCTCCTTGCCTGTCCTCTAGATAGACTCCGAAAACACTTCCACCCCATCTAGTTAAGGCTGAGTTTTCGGGATAGAAATTCAAACCTGAACTCTGGTGAACACCCGAGGTGTTTGGCTTTGACCAGCGGTTCTGGAAACCTAACTCCGTTCTGAAATCTGAAGTTGTTTCTAAAAAGTGAGTGTGGTTTGTATACGTTCGGCCTTCACGGTTTATCATCATGTTGCGCTGGTAGCCGGTAGTTTCAGAACCTCCAGCGGAAGGCTCACTCTCGGTTCCAATCAGTTGCATTTGAGTTGACCAATTTTCGTTTAGTAAGAAGCGGCCATCAAAGCTGAGCACTCTGTTGTAGCCATCTCCCAGCTGACGCTCGGTGGCTAAGAAGCCTATTCGATCTTGATCACCAAGGTCTCTGAATCCGCGAATTATAGCAATGTTGGCTTTTTCGCCTCTAAGCGGGTCATCAGTATCTCTATTCATTCCTGGTGCGGCATCATTGATTAGAATGCTGCCAAAGCCATATTCACCAGACCTTCCGGTCAATCTTATTCCGCCCTCTGGATCGACAATTCTTCTGGTAAATACGAGAGTTGAATCAGTTGCAAAGAAGTCGGCATTCTCAATAAAGAACGGTCGACGTTCTGGGAATTGAACTTCATAACGTTCATTCACGGTGACCTGTGGTTCATCAGATTCAATTTGACTAAAGTCAGGGTTTAGCGTTAGGTCCAGTGCCCAGCTGTCATTGAAAACAAATTTAGCATCCAGTCCAACTTCTTGCTCTGAATATGTATCAAATTTGGGTCCACCAAAAGCCGAACGGTCGAGGGCATCAACTTCTCGAGCAAAGAAGAAAGGTATAACTTGATAATTATTTCCAGGGGAAACATCTTTAATGCCAGTAAGCGGAGCAGCCTGATTTAATCGGCCCTCGACATTCACAGAATATTCAGGCCAATGTGCCTCTTCCCCATATCTGGGGATGCGCCTATTAAACTGAATACGCCATGTTTGCTCATCGGATTCATCAAAACGAAGACTTCTAAGCGGTATCGCAAACGAGACCATATATCCCTGATTGGTTAACTCACCCTCGCTGAACCAAACTGCATCAAAAGTTGAATCAAAGCCTCCTCTCCTGGAAGAGCTTTCCGTCCACCTTGAATCAGATTGGATACCCCGGGAGTTTGAATAGAAAGCAAATGCAGACCGTTGATCGTTAAAGGTATCCACCATAAATCCCACGTGATCATCTTGAAAAATATTCTCCCGGGGAGACAGGTTGGATCTTATAAGTTCCGGGTTGGAATCAAATGCCAGAAAAACGACGTGGAGATTATTTTGATCGTAGCCTGCATAAACTTCAGTTCGTTGTGCCGAGGCTTGACCAGGATATGGCTCGCGCTGGATGAAATTCTCAATTTTACTCATTGATCTAGCGAGAGGAGTGTTAGGTTGCATCCCTTCAAAATCTGCTAGTGTTGGTTCTCCTTCAACACGCGGTATCGTCAGGCTGGGTTCCGCGGCGTTATTAGGAATGGCTATGGATATTATTAAAACTGCGAATAGTGAATAAGACAAAAACTTCACTGAGTTCATTCGGTTATCCTTTCTAAATCGTGATGCGAATACTACGGATTATTTAGGACACTTCAAGAAGCGGTTTAAATTAATCGTAGGTCTGGAACTGGGGATAGCTGTGATAGATTCATTTGCCACCAGGTTTCTCTGCCAAAACATTATTTAATTGTGAGGCAGAGGTAACCAAAGCTTTTTTCCTAGCGCTGAAAAAGGTAAGAGAATTTGACAAAAAATTGATCCCCATCACGGCGCAGATCATTAGCTACTATTAACTCTCTTTCTCCTTCCATATCTACAATATCAAAATTACTTTGATTTGAATTGTAACCAACATAAAAAGCTGACCAAGGATTAATTACATAGCGGAGGAGGACGTCGAAATTTAAATTTTCATCATCTTTTAGTCGTGTTGCTGGACCTGCTTCGGTTTTATCGTATTGCGCAATAAGCCGTAAAGAAAGTTCTTTTGTGAACTGATAATTCCAATTAGAGCGAACAATCTCATTAGAGAAGATTTTAGTACCACCTTGAGTTTCGAGCTCAGTTAGAAAATAAGTATTATCTATGCTCAGCTGCTCAATTGGCCTGATCAATACATTGAAATCTATCCGGGTAGTATCAGCGACAGATGGGAGGTAGCCGATTTGTGGAACTAGGTTTAGTGTGGAGCCTTGTCTATAGTTAGCATCGAACTGCAATCTCTCAAGAGTGTTATTATCGAATCCAATTTGCCAAGAATCATAATCGTATGCGCGAGTCGTATTTAGGCCAGGAAATTCTCCTGCCTTAATAACTTCGGCATATTCAGTCCATCGCAAATCTAACCCGGCTGTATCAAACCTAAGGCTGAGGCCGGGCTCAAGTTCTGAATAAATCTTCGCACCTTGTATGTCTTCAAGATAAGCACCATTTGCCATCACACTCCAACGGTTTATCAAAGAATCCTGGGGATAGAAATTTATTGTTGATCTTTGGTGTGCGCCAGAGGTGTTAGGTTTGAACCAGCGGTTCTGAAAACCTAATTCCGTTCTGAAATCTGAAGTCGTCTCTACAAAGTGCGTGTGATTAGTGTAGGTTCGCCCTTGACGATTGAGACTTATATTCCGCTGATATCCGGTAGTTTCAGAACCTTCAGTCGACGGCTCACTCTCGGTTCCAACTAACTGCATTTGAGTTGACCAGTTTTCGTTCAATAAGAAGCGACTATCAAAGCTGAGAACTCTGTTATAGCCATCTCCCAATTGACGCTCAGTCGCCAGGAAACCGATACGATCTTGGTCGCCTATGTCTCTAAACCCTCTAATTATGGCGATATTAGCTTTTTCGCCTCTAAGTGGATCATCGGCACCCCTATTTAGACCTGGCGCAGCGTCATTTATAAGGATGCCGCCAAATCCGTATTCTCCCGATCGTCCCGTCAGTCGGATTCCGCCTTCCGGATCTACTATCCTTCTGGTAAATACGAGGGTTGAATCTGTTGAGAAAAAATCCGCATTCTCGATGAAGAAGGGCCGGCGCTCAGGAAATTGAACTTCGAATCGTTCGTTGACAGTAACTTGCGGTTCATCTGATTCAATTTGACTGAAGTCAGGGTTAAGCGTGAGGTCTACCGCCCAGCTGTCGTTGAAAACGAATTTCGCGTCGAGCCCAATCTCCTGTTCAGATGAGGTATCAAATTTGGGCCCGCCAGAAGCGTTTCTATTTAGAGAATCAAGTTCTCGTGCGAAGAAGAAGGGAATGATCTGGGAATTATTCCCGGGAGAGACGTCTCGAATTCCTGTTAGGGTTGCTGCTTGGTTTAAGCGACCGTCAATATTTATTGAGTATTCTGGCCAGTAGACGCTTTCCCCATATCTTGGGATATCCCTTCTAAATTGAACACGCCAAATTTGCTCTTCCGATTCGTCAAAGCGTAGACTTCTTAAAGGAATCGTAATTGCTACTATATAGCCTTGTTCATTTATTGTGCCCTCGCTAAACCAAACTGCATCAAACGTGCGATCAAACCCAGAACGCCTTCCCGAGCCTTCTGTCCACCTAGCATCCAATTGAATTCCGTTAGGATTAGAGGCAAAGGCGAACGACGATCTTTGATCATTAAAGGTATCGAACATTACGGAAATCCTATCATCCTCAAAGATGCTTTCCCGCGGAGCTAGATTAGATCTAATTAGTTCTGGGTTAGTATCAAAGGAAAGAAAAATTACGTGAATGTTCTCTTGGTTGTAGCCAATATAGGCTTCGGTAGATTGAGTAGGCATCTCACCGTCATATGGTTCCCGCTGGATAAAGTCTTCAACCTTAGCCATTGATCTCGCTAGTGGTGTGATGGGTTGCATCCCTTCAAAATCGGAAAGTGCAGGTTCACCATCGATACGCGGTATCATTAACTCGCTTTCAGCGGCATAATTTAGCGTGGCGATTGACATTGTTAATACTGTGAAAAGTGAGTAAGACAAAAACTTCACTGAATTCATTCAATTCTCTCTCCTAAATCTCGAGGCGAATAATATGGATTATTAGGAGTGGTGCAAGACTAGGTTTCAATTTATTGCAGAATCCCGGCTAACAGATATCAACGCATAAAACATGCGCCGTAACTTAGGATTTAGTAGTTATATATTATTGGATATCGCTTCTATCGATAAAGCCATCAGCATTTGGCATTTCTATGCCAGCTAAGTTGGCAGCATTAAGTTCCATGTCCTCAGTGATAATATTATTCATATATAGGACGTAAGCTGTAACTTGATACACTTGCTCATTAGTGAGGGATTTAGGGGCAATTGCGGGCATTGCTCGTCGAATAAAATCAAATAAAGTACTAGCATGAGGCCAATAGCTTCCTACCGTTCTTAACGGGGGGCCCTCCGATTGCATATCGCCGCCTACGATTATGGTATTACCTGAGGTTCCTTCACCATTGGCTCCATGGCAGACTGCGCAATTAACGTCGAACACCTCCTTTCCTTGTCTAGCTGTGCCGCTGCCAGAGGGAAATCCACTCCCATCTGGTCCTGCGATCAAATCAAACTGACTGAGATCTTCTTCGCTTACTGGAATACCTAACCTCACGCCTTCTTGGGAATTTACAACTGCTGTATAGGTGCTGATAGAAAAAAGAACCGCCGATAACAAGAATGTTTTATACATAAACGTTTGTTACCTCACCTTGTGTGTTTACGCCCCAGCTTTGTATACACGGCGTATGATAAAAACTTAGCGTGCCTTTTTGCGCAATTAAAGCCTCACGGGTTGGTTGCACGTTACCTTGGCTATCTGTCGCTCGGCTTTGCAATATTGCTCTGCCTCCATTCCATTCCCAAGGTATAGTAAATCGAGTGAGAGCCCTATCAAGCTGGTGCCCCTGAATCGCCGCTTCAGCCCAGGTTTGACCTCCATCTGCGCTTACCTCTACTCTTCTGATGCTCCCGCCTCCACTCCATGCGATGCCGGTTACTTGATAAATGCCCCTTTGGTCCAAGGTCATTTCCCCTGATGGGGATGTGATAAGGGACTTTGTGCCCATTGGGAAGGTAAATTGGTAACTTGACCTATCAGGCATAGTATCAGTGTATTTGCTTGTCTCATCCCGAAATTGAGCAGGTTCAGCCGTGAGCTTCAATTGAGTCAGCCACTTGACGCTAATATTGCCCTCCCAGCCAGGACAGAATAAGCGCATAGGGTAACCTTGCTCAGGCCTAACAGCTTCTCCATTTTGATATAAAGCTACCATAACGTCATCAAGCGCCTTGGAAATGGGTACAGACCTTCCCATGCTCGCGGCATCGGCACCGACCGCTGCCACCCATTTTGCTTCAGGAAGCACGCCAGCTTCATCTAAAAGAGTAGACAGAGGTATGCCAGTCCATTCGGCGCAGGATACTAACCCGTGCAAGCTTTGAGCAGACCCTCCTACCTCGCCTCGCATCAATGCTCCACTATTACCTGAACATTCGAGGAAATGAATATGGCTTACCATTTGGTACTTTAAGAGATCTTCGTATCGGAACACGAGGGGTTGTCTTACCAGGCCATTTATAACCAAATTATGTTGTGACGGGTCAATATTTGGGATGCCGGCGTGGTGTCTTTCGAAATGCAAGCTATTCGGGGTGATTGTTCCTTGTAAATGTTGTAAAGGTGAGCGTGAGGCGCCCCCGCCAGGATAGGTGGGGTTTGGTGCTCCCGAGAGTCTCTCAAGGTTTTCAGCGTATGAGGAGCGGGCGCCATAAGCGCTCGCTCCGGGGCCGGGTTGACGAGACCAAGAAGGGATTTGAAAGTTTATCCCGGAGTCTGCGCCAAGAGCTGCGCCAGACAAAGCCAGACCGGTGCCAGAAACCCCGAGACCAAGAAGGTGTCTCCGGCTAATCAGTCCATTAGCTGCAACTTTCTCAAAAACTTTGTCGGACATAGTTGCTCCTTCCTATTTCTTAAATGCCGAGAAAACCCTTGGCTTCGGTTACTTCGCTAAGGCTGTCATCCTGCCAAAGAGTGTAAAAAGCCTGATAACTTTGTCGGGCATTCTGGGCGTCATCCATGCCGGCGTAACTTCTTGCTGCTCCTAGTAGTGCTCGCGGCCGGTTTGCCATGCGGCCTAGAGAGGCCTCATAAAGTTCTGCTGCTTTTCCGTGATTTCCCATCTCTAGCAACATGTCGCCAGCTAGTTCGTGAACCGGCTTTAGTGGGCTTGCTGCGCCTCTTGGAGGTGATTGATTTTCAGCAATCGATACCGCATCCATAATCATAGAGATTGCCTCATCTTCCTGCCCTTTCTTAAACTTAGTCAGAGCTCTCACTTCCGTGGCTATAAGGCTAAGAGAAGTATTGTTGGGGCTCTGAGAAGAAAGCTCTTCTAGTCTATCTGAAACCGATTGCGCTAGATCAAGGTTCCCTAGATTCGCAGCACTCAAGCCAAGCGCTAATAATTCATCAGCATTTAACGAATCTGTCAGCTCGTAAGTATCCCATTTCTCAGTCTCTATTATGTGGCGCGCTTTCATAGTTTTGAGGGTACCTGTTGATCTCGGATCTCCATTCTTCTCCAAAACTTCACTTGCTCTCCCTATCCACATGTTAGATCGGTCAAAATCTCCGCGCTGAAGGTCTCCGTATTGTCCCCAGTCAGATGAATGGTTTTGGTCACCAGCAGCATCACCGGGCTCCCAAAGATCCCAGCCTGCCTGGAAGGCGGAATCATTCCATTCAGATACCCTGTCCCACATGCCATGTTGAATAAAGATATGCGTGGGCATATGGCGCGCGTGAGATACCGCGGGAGCAATACTTGCGTATTTTTCTGCAGCCGTCAGCGCTAAGGGGGCGTAGGTAGGGTGGTCGAACGAGTGGATTATGTAGTGAGCAGCACCCGGATGGTTAGGGTTTTCTCGAAACAAATCCATTGCGATTGCTCCAGCCCTCATGCTGATTTCTGTGCCTGACTCTGTGAGGAAGTTATTTAGCACTCGATCGTCTTCAGAGACAGTTGCGCCACTTAACATAGATACTGCTGTAAAGGCGGCTACTTCTCGGTCTTGAGGAAAATCTTCATAGAGGTCCAGCATGGCATACATCCATGCCAACCTTTTATCCCCCAGAGAACCTTCCGTAAATGCAAATGCCTCTGCCGCTCTTACAAATCCTTTTTCCCTAGCTGTCGGTGCTTTTGACAATCTTTCTTCTGAAGTTGAACCAAGGCGATTCAATGTTTCTTTAGGCGAATCAGGGTCTTGCAGAACCGGTATTAAAGGGTGGTTGTAAGTTAAAGATTCCCCCCAATAAGCAAGAGCAAAATCAGGATCAATTTCCTGGGCTTTACGGAATTCACCCCTAGCTTGCTTCCAGCCAAAACTATGCAGATATCCGACTCCCAGCGTGAAGTGTTGCTGAGCTTCCCCTGAGGCGGAAGTTGGGAAGTCGAAAGTCCCTACTTGTTCGAGTTCCGCACCGAGTGCATTTGCAGAGAATGTCCCGCAAAGCAGGATGGATAAAGCCAAATTAATCCAGTTTTTCATGATCTACCCTCTAGTGTAAATATTCCAATATGTAAGTTAGCTAAGCTTTGCAATCAATGATCTCCGGGTCGCAAAAACAAGTCCCAACCCAGGCTAGCCAGTACCTTAACCATCATTTTGACAGGAACTATGCTCTATGAGAAGGGTGTTGGCGGTTTCAGTAACGTTGTTTTCAGACTTGCACGACTTTCTGCTTAGAATTAGCGCTCAGGATATTCCAAAGACCTATTTATGAATTGACGGAGATTATTTAAATGCCATGAATTCCGGTAACTTGTTTCACAGACTCTCGTTGCCGCATACGTTTGTGGTGGTCATGTATTTTTGGAAAATCTTCGATACTAACTTTATCTCCAGCAAGCCAAGTTGAAATACAAAACAAATAACAATCACAGACACTATAGTTTTCGCCCAGCACCCAGGGGCCAGAAAACATTTCATTTTCGATTAAAGTGAAAGATTCGGCCATGGTTTTTGGCACTTTTGCCTTCATGGCTGCTTGGGATACTTTGTCTTCAT
>CAXYEH010000003.1:0-13427 GCA_964275945.1 uncultured Pseudomonadales bacterium | reverse complement strand
GCGGGATTCTAACTGAGATGCCTCCATCATGACGTGAAAGATGACGTTCTGCTCCATTACCCCGCGGATTAAATCCGCACCCGGTCCAATAGCATAAATTGCCACATCCTCACCGGCGTGAGTTTCATCTCCTAAAGGCACAAGTGCTTCGGAATGAAAACCTTCATGAGTGGTATCAACTTCGCTGAGGTCGTTCCGTCGCTCATCACTAATTGGCATCGTGTAAATAGCATCTGCAGTATTGCGGTCGGGTAACTCGTAATGACCCCGGCCGTTAGCATAACCTAATGTGGGTGTAAGGTTTGCCGTCTGCAGCGAGACTGGGCTCGGTTCTAGGTTCGCCTGCGCTGTCGAGTCCAACTACTTTTCCAAGAATTGGATTGCCGCGCTTTGGGTATCCCGCAATAGTAAAAACATGACTATGATCTGCCGTCACAATGATCAAAGTTTCTTCGAGATCGACCATTTCTGCGGCAGTTTGAACGGCGTTGGCAAGTTCAATCGTATCGGTTAAGGCACGATAGGGGTTTAAGGCATGATGGGGCGTGATCGATACGGCCGGCTTCAACATTTAGGAAGAAACCGTCTTCATTTTTACTGAGCAACTCTATGGCTTTTTCAGTCATTTCACTTAAGCTTGGCTCGCCACCCTGGTCACTGGCAGTGTCATGCGAGTACTGCATATTGGAAGCATTAAAAAGACCTAACAAGTGATCTACGCTACTAACATCTATTGCATCAAATTGTTCTTTATTCCAGACATAGGCACTATTGCTCAGAGTGTTTAACCATTCATCAGTCAAATTTCTTCCATCAAGCCGTTCTCCCTGTCTGTTATTTTCAGGGTCAGCCCCTTCAACACGCGGAATAAAGCTTCGGCGGCCGCCACCCATAGCTACTTCGATGCCATTACTGCCAGGAAAATTATCGACAAACTCAATTAATTGTCTGGCAATATCAGCGCAGTCTCCGACTACGCGCAAGGTTTCGGCATCTCTGTCATCCTCATAGTTTCGTTCCATGGTATGAGCATAGTTAGCCGCAGGTGTGGCATGAGTAAGCCTCGCGGTGCTTACAACACCTGTTGATAAACCTTTTAGCTCGGCGTGTTCCAGAAAAGTTTGAGTGTGATTACCTTGAGTTGAATTGCAATCGCCTCGGGAAACATTCTGATTGACACTTATCACGCCACGATCAGTTTTTATGCCGGTTACCATTGCTGACATAGTGCCCGCTGAATCAGGTACTTGAGCGTCGGTGTTGTAAGTTTTTGAAAGAGCTACATTTGGGAATGTTTCGAAGAAAAGCTCGTTTTCTTCACCCGGATTACCTTCTAATTGACCTGCCAGTATTCTTGCCGCTGTTACGGTGGAAACACCCATGCCATCCCCAACAAACAAAATGACATTCTTGGCAATTGCGTTTGAAGACGCCAAATTACGGTAGGCGAGGTTGCGCTCTACAACATTGCGCCCATCTTCATACCAGCTATCCGGAGTTTCTTGGGCAAGGCAAGTTAAAGAAAGAGTGCTAAGAGCAAAGACAGTGCTGCGGAACATGATTCTACCTGTAGATGACGTCATAGGGCTGATCCATTTTGAAAGTTTGCTATGAATTTCGCTATGTTACATGAAAATCAGACAGAGGGAGTTGTGTAAGCTCAATCAAGAATGGCACCTATCCCCTAGAATAGAATATGATCTCCCATACCGTTACTAAAACACAGAGTTAAGATAAATGAATATCGAAATTACTTATTGCATGGCCTGAAACTATCAACCTGATGCTGACCGTGTGTCGGCTGAAATCAAAGAAGCGACCGGAGAAGATGCCTCTTTAGTTCCCAGCAGTGGTGGTATCTTCGACGTTAAAGTTGACGGTAATCTTGTGTTTTCGAAACACAAAGTAGCCAGATTTCCGCAACCAGGGGAAATAAGCCAATTGTTAGCGGAGTGAGTAAATTCACCACCGCTAATGTTGAGCTCTTCGTTCTCAGTTTTCGATCAGGTGATGCTTCGGATCAACCGGGCGCATTAAGGCATTACTCACCAACGCAATTGCCAGCAGAGCAGCCATAAGAAGCATGGTTGAGTTATAGAGGCTACTTGTTGGGTCAGCAATTCCTGCGGGCGCGATTTCCATGAGTCTTGAAATAGTAACTGTATTGGACGCTACCAGGGCTTCTAATTGATCAATCCCTGCTCCGAATTGAACCTGAAAAGCTGAAGGCTCAACAACTGCTACCAGATCATTGATGGCATTATCTACTGAGTTCTGGCGCAAGGAGGTGATCGCTAGTGGGCCGAGCACACCAGCGGTACTCCATGCTGTTAACAAACGACCATGAATTCCACCAACATACTTTGTACCAAAAATATCAGCAAGGTATGCTGGGATGGTTGCGAAACCACCTCCATACATCGTAAAAATAATCATGGTAGCGCCGTAGAAATAAATGAGCCAAATCATGGATGGGCTTGCGCTAACTTGTTGCGCAGCAAAAGGCACTGAGAGATAAAGCACTATGCCGAGTAAGAAAAAGATCCAATAAGTATTTCGCCTGCCTATATAGTCTGATGCGCTAGCCCAGATAAATCGCCCTACCATATTGAATGCGCTAATCATGACAACATAGGTTGCAGCAAATGCTGTATCAACAATCTGTGGAAGGGAAGAACCAAAAATTTCTGTAATCATGGTGCGAGCAACGCCAAGCACACCGATGCCAGCGGTCACATTGAAGCAAAGAACGATCCAGAGTTGATAAAATTGCCGCGTCTTTAAAGCTTCATCAATGTGAACATTATGCTTGGATACCAGTTCGCCGCGTTCTTCTTCATTAGGCTCTTTCCATCCAGATGGCTTCCATCCTTCGGCAGGTATGCGATAGGAAAACGCGGCTATCAACATCACTACAAGATAAATGAGACCTATAACTAAAAATGTTTCTGCTACACCCCGTAGCACCCGTATCAACCACATAAACACCTTCCGGCCCGGGAATGGCCATGTCTCTGACTTCGCTCGCCCCGACAACGACCACTTCTCTTAGCGCTCCGCCAACTTCAGCAAATCGGCGTCCAGCTTCGGTCACCAGATTAACATCAGCAATTGTGCCTAAATAGTCTGGCGCTTGATAAAACATACGCATGAAATATTCTTTCATTGGCGTGCCAATCATTGCGCCGCCACCGAATCCCATTATCGCCATGCCAGTGGCCATGCCTCTTCGGTCCGGAAACCAGCGAATGAGAGTGCTTACTGGGGAGACATATCCCATGCCTAGGCCGCAGCCGCCTATCACGCCATAACCCAGATACAGCAACCATAGTTGATGAGTGAAAATACCGATTGCTCCCACCATATAACCACCGCCCCAGCAACAGGCAGCAACAACACCTACTTTTCGCGGGCCTGCTTCTTCCAGCCACTTACCTGCGAATGCCGCGGCTAAACCCAGTGAAACGATAGCGACTGTGAACACCCACACTACGGCACTTAAACTCCAGTCATCGGCCGCACTAGTTACGACCCCAAATACGCGAGTTAGCGGAGGATTGTAGATACTCCAGGCATAGACTGAGCCGATACATAGATGTATAGCGACTGAAGCAACTGGTACACGCCAGCGATTGTAGTCTGCAGGAGCAGTTATGCGTTCTTTGGAAAGAAGTCTGGCCATTGTAAGGAGTCCTTTTTGCCACCCATTGTGAAATGGCAGCCTGATTATTTTATTTGAGGTTAAAACTAGCGTATTCCATGGATTCTGTAAAAGGCAGTAGATGGATTGCTTTGTTAAATTGTGAAGGAATGAATTAGGATGCTGTGGGTTAGTTATGAGGAAAATTATAAAAAGAGGGCGTAGCATGGTTGAATCGTATACTAGAGTTCAAAAAATATTACATTGGGTTTTAGCAATTCTTGTACTTTTCTGGCTGCTTGTTTCAGGGCAATTCGCAGAAGCAGCTGAGGGAGATGAGAAGGGTTTTATTCTTATGTTCCATTCTGGTGGGGCATTAATCATCTCGGCGTTGATGTTGTGGCGTTACTCCAAGCGTCGAATGAATAATGTTGCACCAATGTCTACGCTAAAGCCCTGGGAACAAATTTGGAGCAAACGAATTCATGTTTCGTTCTATATATTGGTGGGGGCAATGGCTTTTAGCGGTATAGTGCAAGGCATGTTTTTTGATCAGTCTATCCGTGTATTTGGTATTGTTAATATTACTATTGGCTATAACGAAATCATTCGATCAGTTTTTAGTTTGATACACAATGTTGCATCGAATCTATTCTTGCTACTCATAGTTGCCCACATATTAGCCGCCTTAAAACATCAGTTTGTTGATAAACAAGCTTTTTTGAAACGCATGACTTAGCGGAAGTTCCAGCCGCGAGCTTAAACGATGAAACTGAATAAATTTTGATAGAAGGTTTTTAAAATCAAGCTTCAATATTTATACTAATTTAAAGTGTTGACGACAGCATACGATTAGTAGAATTAATTGAAGTCTTTGTGATAACTCTCTATCGCTAAATAGCTTTCATATAACGTCGTTTATTTCAGCATTTAAAAGTAGTTGGGCTATATTAATTAGTAACCTACTATAAAGTTAGCAAGACGTTCTAGCGCTGAAATAGGTAGGAAAACTTCACAAAGAACTGATCTCCATCACGACGCAGGTCATTAGCAACAATTAGTTCTCTTTCGCCTTCTATATCCACTATATCAAAGTTACTTTGATTTGAATTATAGCCGGCATAGAAAGCAGACCAAGGGTTAATTACATATCGAAGGAGGACGTCGAAATTTAAATTTTCATCGTCTTTTAGTCGAGTGGCCGGACCTGCTTCGGTCTTGTCATATTGAGCTATAAATCGTAACGAGAGCTCTTTAGTAAATTGGTAGTTCCAATTTGATCGAATGATTTCATTGGAAAAAATTTTAGTTCCACCTTGAGTTTCAAGCTCCGTTAGGAAATAAGTATTAGCTATACTTAATTGATCGAACGGTCTAAATACTACATTGAAATCTATTCGGTTAGTATCCGCAACAGACGGAAGGTATCCAGCCTGCGGTACTAAATTCAAGGTGGAGCCTTCCCGATAACTACCTTTTATCTGGACAGCTTCGAAAGTATTATTGTTGAAGCCGACCTGCCAGGTATCATAATCATAAGATCTGACTGAGTTTAATCCGGGGAAATCGCCGGGTTTGAGTATTTCTTCATAATCAGCCCAATTGAAATTCAAGGTTGTCGTCTGAAAACGAAAATCGATTCCTGGTTGGAGTTGTGTAAAAATTTTCTCTCCCTGCCTGTCCTCTAGATAGACTCCGAAAACACTTCCACCCCATCTAGTTATAGCTGAGTTTTCGGGGTAGAAATTCAAACCTGAACTTTGGTGAACACCTGAGGTATTTGGCTTGGACCAGCGGTTCTGGAAACCTAACTCCGTTCTGAAATCTGAGGTTGTTTCTAAAAAGTGGGTATGGTTTGTATAGGTTCGACCCTCACGATTTATCATCATGTTGCGCTGATAGCCGGTAGTTTCAATTCCTCCAGTTGAAGGTTCACTCTCAGTTCCGATCAGCTGCATTTGAGTTGACCAATTTTCGTTTAACAAAAAGCGGCCATCAAAGCTGAGAACCCTATTGTGACCATCTCCCAGTTGGCGCTCGGTGGCCAAGAAGCCAACACGGTCTTGTTCACCGAGGTCTTTGAACCCTCGGATTATCGCAATGTTGGCTTTTTCGCCCCTAAGTGGGTCGCCAGCATCTCTGTTCATACCTGGTGCGGCATCATTGATTAGAATGCTTCCGAAGCCGTATTCGCCAGATCGCCCGGTTAATCGTATTCCGCCCTCTGGATCAACAATTCTTCTTGTAAAGACGAGAGTTGAATCAGTTGCAAAAAAATCAGCATTCTCAATAAAAAATGGTCGACGTTCCGGGAATTGAACTTCATAACGTTCATTCACGGTAACCTGTGGTTCATCCGATTCAATTTGACTGAAGTCAGGGTTAAGAGTGAGGTCTAACGCCCAGCTATCATTGAAAACAAATTTAGCATCCAATCCAACCTCTTGCTCCGTATATGCATCAAATTTGGGTCCACCAAAAGCCGTGCGGTCAAGGGCATCAACTTCTCGAGCAAAAAAGAAAGGAATAACTTGATAATTATTTCCTGGGGAAACATCTTTAATGCCAGTAAGCGGAGCAGCCTGATTTAATCGGCCCTCGACATTCACAGAATATTCAGGCCAATGTGCCTCTTCCCCATATCTGGGGATGCGCCTATTAAACTGAATACGCCATGTTTGCTCATCGGATTCATCAAAACGAAGACTTCTAAGCGGTATCGCAAACGAGACCATATATCCCTGATTAGTTAACTCACCCTCGCTGAACCAAACTGCATCAAAAGTTGAATCAAAGCCTCCTCTCCTGGAAGAGCTTTCCGTCCACCTTGAATCAGATTGGATACCCCGGGAGTTTGAATAGAAAGCAAATGCAGACCGTTGATCGTTAAAGGTATCCACCATAAATCCCACGTGATCATCTTGAAAAATATTCTCCCGGGGAGACAGGTTGGATCTTATAAGTTCCGGATTGGAATCAAATGCCAGAAAAACGACGTGGAGATTATTTTGATCGTAGCCTGCATAAACTTCAGTTGTTTGTGCCGAGGCTTGACCAGGATATGGCTCGCGCTGGATAAAGTCTTCAACCTTAGCCATTGATCTAGCGAGAGGAGTGTTAGGTTGCATCCCTTCAAAATCTGCTAGTGTTGGTTCTCCTTCAACACGCGGTATCGTCAGGCTGGGTTCCGCGGCGTTATTAGGAATGGCTATGGATGTTGCTAAAACTGCGAATAGTGAATAAGACAAAAACTTCACTGAGTTCATTCGGTTATCCTTTCTAAATCGTGATGCGAATACTACGGATTATTTAGGACACTT
The DNA here is from genome assembly GCA_964275945.1 of uncultured Pseudomonadales bacterium. GTDB lineage: Bacteria > Pseudomonadota > Gammaproteobacteria > Pseudomonadales > Pseudohongiellaceae > UBA9145. Next base: position 6,467 of record CAXYEH010000003.1, on the reverse strand, counting down.
CAAGAAGCGGTTTAAATTAATCGTAGGTCTGGAACTGGGGATAGCTATGATAGATTCATTTGCCACCAGGCTTCTCTGCCAAAACATTATTTGATTGTGAGGCAGAGGTAACCAAAGCTTTTTTCCTAGCGCTGAAAAAGGTAAGAGAATTTGACAAAAAATTGATCCCCATCACGGCGCAGATCATTAGCTACTATTAACTCTCTTTCTCCTTCCATATCTACAATATCAAAATTACTTTGATTTGAATTGTAACCAACATAAAAAGCTGACCAAGGATTAATTACATAGCGGAGGAGGACGTCGAAATTTAAATTTTCATCATCTTTTAGTCGTGTTGCTGGACCTGCTTCGGTTTTATCGTATTGCGCAATAAACCGTAAAGAAAGTTCTTTTGTGAACTGATAATTCCAATTAGAGCGAACAATCTCATTAGAGAAGATTTTAGTGCCACCTTGAGTTTCGAGCTCAGTTAGAAAATAAGTATTATCTATGCTCAGCTGCTCAATTGGCCTGATCAATACATTGAAATCTATCCGGGTAGTATCAGCGACAGATGGGAGGTAGCCAATTTGTGGAACTAGGTTTAGTGTGGAGCCTTGTCTATAGTTAGCATCGAACTGCAACCTCTCAAGAGTGTTATTATCGAATCCAATTTGCCAAGAATCATAATCGTATGCGCGAGTCGTATTTAGGCCAGGAAATTCTCCTGCCTTAATAACTTCGGCATATTCAGTCCATCGCAAATCTAACCCGGCTGTATCAAACCTAAGGCTGAGGCCGGGCTCAAGTTCTGAATAAATCTTCGCACCTTGTATGTCTTCAAGATAAGCACCATTTGCCATCACACTCCAACGGTTTATCAAAGAATCCCGGGGATAGAAATTTATTGTTGATCTTTGGTGTGCGCCAGAGGTATTAGGTTTGAACCAGCGGTTCTGAAAACCTAATTCCGTTCTGAAATCTGAAGTCGTCTCTACAAAGTGCGTGTGATTAGTGTAGGTTCGCCCTTGACGATTGAGACTTATATTCCGCTGATATCCGGTAGTTTCAGAACCTTCAGTCGACGGCTCACTCTCGGTTCCAACTAACTGCATTTGAGTTGACCAGTTTTCGTTCAATAAGAAGCGACTATCAAAGCTGAGAACTCTGTTATAGCCATCTCCCAATTGACGCTCAGTCGCCAGGAAACCGATACGATCTTGGTCGCCTATGTCTCTAAACCCTCTAATTATGGCGATATTAGCTTTTTCGCCTCTAAGTGGATCATCGGCACCCCTATTTAGACCTGGCGCAGCGTCATTTATAAGAATTCCGCCAAATCCGTATTCTCCCGATCGTCCCGTCAGTCGGATTCCGCCTTCCGGATCTACTATCCTTCTGGTAAATACGAGGGTTGAATCTGTTGAGAAAAAATCCGCATTCTCGATGAAGAAGGGCCGGCGCTCAGGAAATTGAACTTCGAATCGCTCGTTGACAGTAACTTGAGGTTCATCTGATTCAATTTGACTGAAGTCAGGGTTAAGTGTGAGGTCTGCCGCCCAGCTGTCGTTGAAAACGAATTTCGCGTCGAGCCCAATCTCCTGTTCAGATGAGGTATCAAACTTGGGTCCTCCAGAAGCGTTTCTATTTAGAGCATCAAGTTCTCGTGCGAAGAAGAAGGGAATGATTTGGGAATTATTCCCGGGAGAGACGTCTCGAATTCCTGTTAGGGTTGCTGCTTGGTTTAAGCGACCGTCAATATTTATTGAGTATTCTGGCCAGTAGACGCTTTCTCCATATCTTGGAATATCCCTTCTAAATTGAACACGCCAAATTTGTTCTTCCGATTCGTCAAAGCGCAGACTTCTTAAAGGAATCGTAATTGCTACTATATAGCCTTGTTCATTTATTGCGCCCTCGCTAAACCAAACTGCATCAAACGTGCGATCAAACCCAGAACGCCTTCCCGATCCTTCTGTCCATCTAGCATCCAATTGAATTCCGTTAGGATTAGAGGCAAAGGCGAACGACGATCTTTGATCGTTAAAGGTATCGAACATTACGGAAATCCTGTCATCTTCAAAGATGCTTTCCCGCGGAGCTAAATTAGATCTAATTAGTTCTGGGTTAGTATCAAAGGAAAGAAAAATTACGTAAATGTTCTCTTGGTTGTAGCCAATGTAGGCTTCGGTAGATTGAGTAGGCATCTCACCGTCATATGGTTCCCGCTGGATAAAGTCTTCAACCTTAGCCATTGATCTCGCTAGTGGTGTGATGGGTTGCATCCCTTCAAAATCGGAAAGTGCAGGTTCGCCATCGATACGCGGTATTATTAACTCGCTTTCAGCGGCATAGTTTAGCGTGGCGATTGACATTGTTAATACTGTGAAAAGTGAGTAAGACAAAAACTTCACTGAATTCATTCGATTCTCTCTCCTAAATCTCGGGGCGAATAATATGGATTATTAGGAGTGGTGCAAGACTAGGTTTCAATTTATTGCAGAATCCCGGCTAACAGATATCAACGCATAAAACATGCGCCGTAACTTAGGATTTAGTAGTTATATATTATTGGATATCGCTTCTATCGATAAAGCCATCAGCATTTGGCATTTCTATGCCAGCTAAGTTGGCAGCATTAAGTTCCATGTCCTCAGTGATAATATTATTCATATATAGGACGTAAGCTGTAACTTGATACACTTGCTCATTAGTGAGGGATTTAGGGGCAATTGCGGGCATTGCTCGTCGAATAAAATCAAATAAAGTACTAGCATGAGGCCAATAGCTTCCTACCGTTCTTAACGGGGGGCCCTCCGATTGCATATCGCCGCCTACGATTATGGTATTACCTGAGGTTCCTTCACCATTGGCTCCATGGCAGACTGCGCAATTAACGTCGAACACCTCCTTTCCTTGTCTAGCTGTGCCGCTGCCAGAGGGAAATCCACTCCCATCTGGTCCTGCGATCAAATCAAACTGACTGAGATCTTCTTCGCTTACTGGAATACCTAACCTCACGCCTTCTTGGGAATTTACAACTGCTGTATAGGTGCTGATAGAAAAAAGAACCGCCGATAACAAGAATGTTTTATACATAAACGTTTGTTACCTCACCTTGTGTGTTTACGCCCCAGCTTTGTATACACGGCGTATGATAAAAACTTAGCGTGCCTTTTTGCGCAATTAAAGCCTCACGGGTTGGTTGCACGTTACCTTGGCTATCTGTCGCTCGGCTTTGCAATATTGCTCTGCCTCCATTCCATTCCCAAGGTATAGTAAATCGAGTGAGAGCCCTATCAAGCTGGTGCCCCTGAATCGCCGCTTCAGCCCAGGTTTGACCTCCATCTGCGCTTACCTCTACTCTTCTGATGCTCCCGCCTCCACTCCATGCGATGCCGGTTACTTGATAAATGCCCCTTTGGTCCAAGGTCATTTCCCCTGATGGGGATGTGATAAGGGACTTTGTGCCCATTGGGAAGGTAAATTGGTAACTTGACCTATCAGGCATAGTATCAGTGTATTTGCTTGTCTCATCCCGAAATTGAGCAGGTTCAGCCGTGAGCTTCAATTGAGTCAGCCACTTGACGCTAATATTGCCCTCCCAGCCAGGACAGAATAAGCGCATAGGGTAACCTTGCTCAGGCCTAACAGCTTCTCCATTTTGATATAAAGCTACCATAACGTCATCAAGCGCCTTGGAAATGGGTACAGACCTTCCCATGCTCGCGGCATCGGCACCGACCGCTGCCACCCATTTTGCTTCAGGAAGCACGCCAGCTTCATCTAAAAGAGTAGACAGAGGTATGCCAGTCCATTCGGCGCAGGATACTAACCCGTGCAAGCTTTGAGCAGACCCTCCTACCTCGCCTCGCATCAATGCTCCACTATTACCTGAACATTCGAGGAAATGAATATGGCTTACCATTTGGTACTTTAAGAGATCTTCGTATCGGAACACGAGGGGTTGTCTTACCAGGCCATTTATAACCAAATTATGTTGTGACGGGTCAATATTTGGGATGCCGGCGTGGTGTCTTTCGAAATGCAAGCTATTCGGGGTGATTGTTCCTTGTAAATGTTGTAAAGGTGAGCGTGAGGCGCCCCCGCCAGGATAGGTGGGGTTTGGTGCTCCCGAGAGTCTCTCAAGGTTTTCAGCGTATGAGGAGCGGGCGCCATAAGCGCTCGCTCCGGGGCCGGGTTGACGAGACCAAGAAGGGATTTGAAAGTTTATCCCGGAGTCTGCGCCAAGAGCTGCGCCAGACAAAGCCAGACCGGTGCCAGAAACCCCGAGACCAAGAAGGTGTCTCCGGCTAATCAGTCCATTAGCTGCAACTTTCTCAAAAACTTTGTCGGACATAGTTGCTCCTTCCTATTTCTTAAATGCCGAGAAAACCCTTGGCTTCGGTTACTTCGCTAAGGCTGTCATCCTGCCAAAGAGTGTAAAAAGCCTGATAACTTTGTCGGGCATTCTGGGCGTCATCCATGCCGGCGTAACTTCTTGCTGCTCCTAGTAGTGCTCGCGGCCGGTTTGCCATGCGGCCTAGAGAGGCCTCATAAAGTTCTGCTGCTTTTCCGTGATTTCCCATCTCTAGCAACATGTCGCCAGCTAGTTCGTGAACCGGCTTTAGTGGGCTTGCTGCGCCTCTTGGAGGTGATTGATTTTCAGCAATCGATACCGCATCCATAATCATAGAGATTGCCTCATCTTCCTGCCCTTTCTTAAACTTAGTCAGAGCTCTCACTTCCGTGGCTATAAGGCTAAGAGAAGTATTGTTGGGGCTCTGAGAAGAAAGCTCTTCTAGTCTATCTGAAACCGATTGCGCTAGATCAAGGTTCCCTAGATTCGCAGCACTCAAGCCAAGCGCTAATAATTCATCAGCATTTAACGAATCTGTCAGCTCGTAAGTATCCCATTTCTCAGTCTCTATTATGTGGCGCGCTTTCATAGTTTTGAGGGTACCTGTTGATCTCGGATCTCCATTCTTCTCCAAAACTTCACTTGCTCTCCCTATCCACATGTTAGATCGGTCAAAATCTCCGCGCTGAAGGTCTCCGTATTGTCCCCAGTCAGATGAATGGTTTTGGTCACCAGCAGCATCACCGGGCTCCCAAAGATCCCAGCCTGCCTGGAAGGCGGAATCATTCCATTCAGATACCCTGTCCCACATGCCATGTTGAATAAAGATATGCGTGGGCATATGGCGCGCGTGAGATACCGCGGGAGCAATACTTGCGTATTTTTCTGCAGCCGTCAGCGCTAAGGGGGCGTAGGTAGGGTGGTCGAACGAGTGGATTATGTAGTGAGCAGCACCCGGATGGTTAGGGTTTTCTCGAAACAAATCCATTGCGATTGCTCCAGCCCTCATGCTGATTTCTGTGCCTGACTCTGTGAGGAAGTTATTTAGCACTCGATCGTCTTCAGAGACAGTTGCGCCACTTAACATAGATACTGCTGTAAAGGCGGCTACTTCTCGGTCTTGAGGAAAATCTTCATAGAGGTCCAGCATGGCATACATCCATGCCAACCTTTTATCCCCCAGAGAACCTTCCGTAAATGCAAATGCCTCTGCCGCTCTTACAAATCCTTTTTCCCTAGCTGTCGGTGCTTTTGACAATCTTTCTTCTGAAGTTGAACCAAGGCGATTCAATGTTTCTTTAGGCGAATCAGGGTCTTGCAGAACCGGTATTAAAGGGTGGTTGTAAGTTAAAGATTCCCCCCAATAAGCAAGAGCAAAATCAGGATCAATTTCCTGGGCTTTACGGAATTCACCCCTAGCTTGCTTCCAGCCAAAACTATGCAGATATCCGACTCCCAGCGTGAAGTGTTGCTGAGCTTCCCCTGAGGCGGAAGTTGGGAAGTCGAAAGTCCCTACTTGTTCGAGTTCCGCACCGAGTGCATTTGCAGAGAATGTCCCGCAAAGCAGGATGGATAAAGCCAAATTAATCCAGTTTTTCATGATCTACCCTCTAGTGTAAATATTCCAATATGTAAGTTAGCTAAGCTTTGCAATCAATGATCTCCGGGTCGCAAAAACAAGTCCCAACCCAGGCTAGCCAGTACCTTAACCATCATTTTGACAGGAACTATGCTCTATGAGAAGGGTGTTGGCGGTTTCAGTAACGTTGTTTTCAGACTTGCACGACTTTCTGCTTAGAATTAGCGCTCAGGATATTCCAAAGACCTATTTATGAATTGACGGAGATTATTTAAATGCCATGAATTCCGGTAACTTGTTTCACAGACTCTCGTTGCCGCATACGTTTGTGGTGGTCATGTATTTTTGGAAAATCTTCGATACTAACTTTATCTCCAGCAAGCCAAGTTGAAATACAAAACAAATAACAATCACAGACACTATAGTTTTCGCCCAGCACCCAGGGGCCAGAAAACATTTCATTTTCGATTAAAGTGAAAGATTCGGCCATGGTTTTTGGCACTTTTGCCTTCATGGCTGCTTGGGATACTTTGTCTTCATTTTCCA
>CAXYEH010000002.1:0-48381 GCA_964275945.1 uncultured Pseudomonadales bacterium | reverse complement strand
TTTATCAGTTTTCTAGGCACCGAATCCCTCACCGCAATTAGCTTTACTTTTCCCGTTACCTTTTTTTGTCATGAGTTTAGCCATTGGGTTAGGCATAGGTGCTTCCGCAGTTGTCGGGAAATATCTCGGTGCGTCGGAATATGACAAAGCTAAAGAAGCTGCCACTGTAATCAACTACATCTCTTTCGCTTTGGCATGCATTGTTGTCTTACTTTGCTGGGCTTTTATGGAGCAAATATTTTCTTTAATGGGAGCTAGACAGCAATTGATGGGGCCTATACGAGCCTATATGTCAGTGTGGTTTCCAGGATCTGTCCTGGTTGTCTGCATTATGACTGGCAACAGCGTACTAAGAGCATGTGGGGATACAAAAACTCCTAGTATTCTTATGGTGCTCTCTGGTCTTATAAATGCCATCTTAGACCCCTTGTTGATCTTTGGTATTGGGCCATTTCCAGAACTAGGTATACAAGGAGCTGCTTGGGCTACTGTTATCGCTTGGTCGATCGGCTTCAGCTACTTGTTTTATCTTTTAATCTATAAAGTCGAGATGGTTAGCCGCTCAATTCCCAATCACGCAGTGATGAAGAGCTCAGGCAGAGACATGTTGCGCATCGGTATTCCAGCCGCGGGAGCGAACATGATGACACCATTAGCAGCTGGAGTAATGACAGCCATTGCAGCAGGATTTGGCGATACTGCCGTGGCGGCCTTTGGCGTTGGCGCACGAATAGAGCCAATAGCAACGCTGCTAGTTCTTGCTATATCGTCCTCTTTACCTCCTTTAATTAGTCAGAATTATGGAGCAGATCGAATAGATCGAGTAGAAGAAGCTTATCGTTTAGCCATCAAATTTATTCTTTTCTGGCAATTGTTTGTATATGTTCTTTTATCCATTGGAGCAGTAATGATTGCTGGAGTGTTCTCCGATGACCCAGAGGTAATTGAGGCAATTAGATTATTTGTTTGGATAATGCCTGTGGGTTATGGTTTACAGGGCATCATAATACTGACGAATTCATCGTTGAATGCATTACATCGACCGTTAAGTGCTCTCTATCTGAGTATCGCAAGATTCTTTATCTTTTATGTGCCACTGGCCTATGTGGGCAGCATGTATTTTGGCTTGTTTGGTTTCTTCGCGGGAGCAGTTTGCGGAAACTTCGCCATGGCTATGATTTCTTGGCACACTTTTAATCGCGCAATCTCGGGCGAACACCGCCTGCAAGAAAAAGCGGCGTAACTTACTTTAGGATCGAAACAAATTACGAGCACTGTCCATTAGCCCGCCTTCCTGACCTTTACGCAATATAGGATTTGATTCTGAGTTTTTTCCTATAACCTCTTCATCATCTTCAACAAGATTAAAACTCTTGTCTTCTACAGTAGCAGCTGCAGGTGACTCCCCTTGAGTTCCTTCGTCATAAGTCAAACGATTGTTTGCTTCTTGAAAGGCTAGCATTTCCATGCATATCGCGTTGTACTCTTCTTGTGTTAATAACTCAGGCTGCTCTTTCATGTTCATAGTGAACTGCCTATCATTAGCAGCAGAAAGGTAATGCAGATTTCTCTTGTTCGTTAAAAGCAAACCTTCTTCCTTTGCGGTGTTATACAAAGGAGTCCCTCGCAACGGGATATAAGGAAAGAAGAAAAAATGTTCTGGGGCTATAGCTTTATTGAGCTCCAGGGTCTGACGCATATTTCCTGCAGTTTCTAAAGGCATACCAACTATATTAAAAGTTAAGCGATTAATTCCAGCTTCTTTACAATTTGCTGCAGCCTCAATTACTTGTTGATTCTTCATCTTTCGACCAAGTCGTTTCGATCGATATTCTTCATCACCACTTTCAATACCAAACCAAATCGTATGGCACCCTGCATCAGCAGCAGTCTTGCAGAACCCCTCATTCATCACTTCCACTCGGGAATTAATAGAAAAAGGTAATCTAATCTTTTCTCTATAAATTTCGAAAAACGCGTTTACAAATTTTAAATTAGAGAGGAATAATTCATCCCAAAATTCAAAATAACCAACATTGTATTGGTCACGCAGCCGAATAAGCTCATCCACCATCGCTTCAGGTTGATATTTACGCAGGAATGTTTTCTTGGTCTTCCAGCCTTCCAGAATTGGGGTATTACAACAATAGGTGCACCTGTAAGGACATCCTCTGCCTGTCATGACCGGGAGTACTAGTTTTCCCTTTGGGCCAAAAATTGATGAATTTACATCGTTAAAGCCATCTTCTTTTGAAAAAATCTCATAGTCAGGAAAAGGTAGCGCCTCTAGGTCGCCAATCTGATGAGGCTCAGTTTCATAAATAGACCCGTCAATTAATTTTTCCCACATGCCATCGGCGGGGCCACCTTTACTTCCACACAGGTGCTGAACAATATTACCTATTGCATATTCGCCATCACCCACGCAAATATAATCCACATTAGGATTTTCAATTGTCTGCTCTTGAGACAACATAGCCTGATAGCCACCAATACACACAGGCAAATCTGGCATTATCTTTTTCAATTCCTCGAAGTAAGGCTCCATCGGGTACCAGTGGGGGCTCATAATTGAAAAAGCAATTAAATCAGGCTGCAGAGCCCCTATCTTCTTTGCATAATTTTGCGGTGCATACTCTTCAGCATCCCGAAGAATCAACACTGGTTCCAGGAACACCTCAACATTTGGAAAGTCTCGCTTCAAATAAGCAGACATACTGGCAATAGGCATGGCAATTTCATTGCCATCTGGTGAATAGAAAGCAAAAACCAGGCGCAATTTTTCCTTCTTTACACTCGCGAAGTAACGAGACTTCTCTTGAGGGTAGACAGGTCGATCGGTGCTTACTGCAATTACATCGGCTTTCGAATTCATTAAGAGCCCTAATGAGTTTATCAATCAAGTCAACTGACGCAACTGCGCAATTAACGTCACCACTGGAATAATATCGACAGAAAGAATTGAAAGTATACCATCATTGACATCTAATAATCATGAACTAACGAGAAAGGAAACCATTGATTTTATGGGGTTTTACAGAAAATCTGGCGAAGTAACATTCCCCCTTAAAGTGTATTGGATTATGCTGCCTTTTGAATGCATTATGGCAAAAACACCAATCCGTGACCCTAAGTTGGATAATCTCTTTGACTCCCAACCTGTTTCGGTTTTATGACAAATTGGAATCTAAATACCATGAAAGCTTTGGATGCCCTACATACTAGAATTTCAGTGCCTCGATTAGGCGAACCGTTACCAGAAGAAGAAGTGATCGAAAACATCTACCGAGCAGCATTGCGGGCAGCAGACCATGGCCTCCTTAGGCCCTGGCGGTTTTTGATAGTCAAGGGCTCCTCGAGAGAAAAACTTGGCGAACTGTTCCTTAAAGCCGCACTCGAAAATGAGCCTGCTATTCCAGTAGAAAAACAAAACAGCATACGGCAAAAACCACTGCGTGCCCCACTAATTCTCATAACTATTTCGAGCTATAAAGATCATCCAAAAGTACCAGAATTTGAGCAGGATTTGTCCGCTGGAGCAGCCAATCAAAATATGCTGATAGCAGCCCATGCCCAAGGTATAGGGGCCATGTGGCGCACGGGCTCAATGGCCTATGATTCCGTGGTAAAGAATGGGCTAGGGCTAAAAGAGAAAGAGAAAATTATCGGCTTTCTTTATTTAGGTAGCATCCAAGGCCCTCTTAAAAACCTTGCAGAACCTAACATCGACGAATACTTTAAAGAGTGGTGAATATGAGCAGCAGCATTGATATGCAATGCTGGAAATGTGGAATGGAACTAAAGAATCTGTTAATTCCGTTTTCCCGCTACGAAGAATGTATTAACTGCAATGCAGATTTACATGCTTGCATTGCCTGTAAAAACTTCAACCTATCTGTATCTAATGGATGCAACGAAGACCGAGCGGATTTGATTGTAGAAAAAGAGAAAGCCAATTTTTGCGAATATTTCTACGCAAACACCGCCGCTTACCAGAAACAAAACAATGCCGAAGCTGCGGCTGCACGGGCGAAATTAGCCGAGCTTTTTGGAGAAGAGCCACCAGACCCTGATACCTGCTCAGGAGCAGCTTCTACTCTCAGCGAAGGTGATAAAGCACTTGCAGAGCTTAAGCGCCTATTCGGCGATGAAGGCTAACCAAAAAAAACCGTCAAAAAATAGAATAGCAGCAAGTATCACACTTTTGAGAGCTTATAATAACCAACTCGAAAAAAGATAATCTACCCTATCCTAAGCACTATCTAACCAACTCCTTTGATGCTACTTCCAGTACTCAAAAACCATCTATATATTTATATTAAGCGCTACTCTGATAGTATCAAAGCCGCTGGCGTTCCTCGAAGAAATATATATTAGAATTAGAAACTACAATCTTTCTCCCTGCTGCTATAATCCGCAACTCTTTGCACCGGTAGAAAAGCATGCGTACCACGGTTTTTTCAACCCCGATCATCACACCGATACTTCGGGCTATTTCCATTTTCTTGCTAAAAATCATGGGATGGAAAGCTCGCGGCAAAGAACTAGAACACCAGAGGTTTGTTCTTATTGGCGCCCCGCATACTAGCAACTGGGACTTCCCTCTCATGCTGATGGTCGTTCTCAAGCTTCGACTTCGGGTCTACTGGATGGGCAAACATACTTTGTTCGCATTTCCTTTTGGGGGCTTGATGAAGTGGCTAGGGGGCATCCCAATTGACAGATCGGCGTCTCACAATATGGTCAGCGAGACTGTGCGACAATATCGTGAAAACAAAGAGCTTGTAGTGCTAGTTCCGCCTGAAGGCACTCGAAAGCGAGTAACAAAATGGAAAACGGGCTTTTATCACATAGCCAATTTAGCGGAAGTACCAATCCTATTAGGCTACGTCGATGTAGAAATCAAGGAAGCCGGAATTGCTGAGTTTTTTAGCCCGACGGGCGACGCAGAAAAAGATATGGTGAAAATCCGTGCATTTTATGCGCAGAAAAAAGGATTACGCGCCGAAAACTCTTAATAAGATTAAATGATTTGCCGTAATTGCGAACGCAAACTCGATTGTGAATGTTCAACTCCTAGACAAGTCATTAAGCTTTCGAAAATAAACTGAGCATAGTCTTCGGTTGTTACTTTTCGAAGCTTAAATTTCCAGGGTTTTAAATGCCATTGCTGTAGCTGCGCCGTAACTTGTGATGCCAGTAATTCTGGTTTTTCGCAACGAAATTGACCATCATCAATTCCTCTTCTAATTGCCTCCATCAATATGTCTTCAAAACGCAATTCCACACCAAGTGCAAATTGTTGTTGATCCTTAGGTAACCCTTTTAATTCCATAAAGCAGAAGTAATACCAATCACTCATGATTTCCATCATGTAGATTTCGCCAAAAATTATTGCACGCAGACACGCAACAGGTTCTAAATCTTCGACAGTCAGACCGCCAATTACTTGATCGATATATTGACGCTGAACTCCCTCAATTACAGAGGCCAAGTCATTTTTTGATCCAATATAAGCATACAGACCACCCATACTGATTCCAGTTTCACTGCTCAAATCGCGCAAACTCATCGCCTGGAAACCCTTACTATTGGCCAAACGGAAGGTAACAGTAAATATCTTCTCCAGATTCGTGATAGCCACATTTGCATTTTTGATTTGCATCTTGTCTCTATGCATTTCAAAAACACTCCGCCATAAAGGCTCGCCCTCTAGAGTCCAGCGCTCCCGAAAAGCATCAATACTGGTGTCATTGGGCCACTCCGCCATTATCTATCCTTGTTTTGAATGAATCATAATAGTTACAACAAGTAGAGTGTATTATGGATTAGATAAGCTGTTAAGCGGCTTGTAGTGACTCTCTCAAAGTATTTTGAGATGAGCACTAAGAATATTCATGATTTACAAGAGAATATCCACATTTACCAAAATCAATAGCGATAGCTCGATCGTTGTCGAGAATACAACTAATTACTTTCTTATCTTTCGCGCATATGATTTTAAAAAAGTAAAATAACTAGGGTATTAGAACCAGTAGGAAGTGATGGCAACAGAGCCTGCAATCGCACAAATTAGGAGCGAAAAGTAGCGCAAATTTTGATGTGATATCCTATGCAGAGTTTTCATGGCCACCCAATACCCTAAAAGAGTGGCGGGCATTAATGGCAACGAGATCAGGACATGTTCCATGCCAAATTGACCAATAGTTGCCAACATAATCAGTGACATTAGACAGCTTACACAGAAAAATGCGGCCATATTTGCTCGAATAAAATCGTTCTCTTCGTGCTGATATAGCAACGCCATTGGCGGCCCACCGATAGAAGTACTTGTACCCATGAATCCTGACAGAAACCCCGCGGAGAACAATGCGCTAGGGGTAGGCTTGAGAACTAAATTACTCAAACTCAGCAATACAGCTACGATGACAGAAATTCCTAACCAGAGCGCTAGCTGTTCTTGACCAATCCAAAATAGAAGCAAACCTCCAGCTACGGTCCCAGGTATACGGCCGATAATCGCAAATTTTAAACCTTCAAAAGATATCGAATGCCAGTGCTTTGCTGCATTAGCCAGGGGACAAGGTAAATGCGGAAATTGTTATTGGTGCCGGCACATAAAGCGGATCAATAAAGAATAAAACCGGTGCTGCAATTATTGCCAGGCCGAAACCGATTGAACTCTGAACATAAGATCCTACAAAAATGACAGCTACCGCTATTACTATTTCCATAAGAATAACTAGTGTTACTAGGGAGTTTAGTGGAATTAGCGCGGGATCATACTCTCTACCGGGAGATAGCTCCAGCAGAAGCAGTTCCTAAAAAAGACAGTGGTTTGTTGCCGCACTCCTCTGCGGTCTTTTACAATAGGGCTCTTTAGTTCAAAACAAAGGACAGTAGAATGAAATCACGAGCCGCAGTTGCCTTTACCGCCGGCAAACCGCTGGAAATCGTAGAAGTAGATCTCGAGGGGCCAAAGTCTGGCGAAGTCTTAGTTGAAATTATGGCAACGGGTATTTGCCACACAGATGCTTTCACACTATCCGGAGATGATCCCGAAGGGGCTTTCCCAGCAATCCTAGGTCATGAGGGTGCTGGAATTGTTCGCGAAGTTGGTCCCGATGTGAACTCTGTAAAAGTCGGTGACACAGTGATTCCTTTGTATACGCCTGAATGTAGACATTGTGATTTTTGCTTACACCCAAAGACGAATTTGTGCCAATCCATTAGATCTACCCAGGGTCGGGGAGTAATGCCAGATGGCAGCAGCCGATTTTCATTGGATGGTGAGTCAATTTTACATTATATGGGATGCTCAACCTTCTCGAACTTCACTGTACTACCAGAAATCGCTGTCGCGAAAATTAGAGAGGATGCACCATTCGATAAGGTCTGTTACATCGGCTGTGGTGTGACTACCGGTGTCGGAGCCGTTGCTTTTGACGCAAAAGTAGAACCAGGTAGCACAGTGGCGGTTTTCGGTTTGGGTGGCATTGGTCTTAATGTAATTCAGGGTGCGAAAATGGTTGGAGCAGACCGAATCATTGGTGTCGATATCAACCCCGCAAGAGAAGAATTAGGTAGAAAATTTGGGTTGACTGATTTTGTTAACCCAAAAGATAACGATAATGTAACTGAGGAAATAATTGAAATTACGGGCGGGGGTGTGGATTATAGTTTTGAGTGCATTGGAAATACAGACACAATGCGCCAGGCATTAGAGTGCTGCCATAAAGGCTGGGGTGAATCATTCATTATTGGTGTCGCTGGTGCTGGCCAAGAAATTTCCACACGCCCTTTTCAATTAGTTACTGGGCGCTCTTGGAAAGGAACTGCTTTTGGCGGAGCACGTGGTAGAACTGATGTTCCACGCATTGTTGAATGGTATATGGATGGGAAAATCCAAATTGATCCATTGATAACACATACAATGCCTTTAGAAGAAATTAATAATGCTTTCGATTTAATGCATGAAGGCGCAAGTATTCGGTCAGTTGTGGTTTATTAAGAGTTATACCTGACATCAATAACTTATATTTTTAGGATCATTTATGAAGTACTTACATACTATGGTAAGAGTAGCCAATATTGAAGAGTCTCTCGATTTTTATTGCAACAAACTCGGTCTGACTGAAATCAATAGATACGAGAGTGAAGAAGGGAGATTCACTCTCGTTTTTCTCGCAGCACCAAGCGATGAAGAAGCCCAAGTTGAACTCACCTATAACTGGGATTCAGAAAACTACGAAGAAGGACGAAATTTTGGTCACCTTGCCTACTCAGTTGAGAATATTTATGAAACTTGCCAGCACCTAATAGACAATGGTGTCACTATAAACCGCCCACCACGAGATGGTCACATGGCCTTTGTCCGCTCTCCTGACAATATTTCTATCGAATTGTTGCAGAACGGCGACTCACTGCCACAAAAAGAACCCTGGGCCAGCATGGAGAATATCGGTAATTGGTAGCTCGCTCTTGAGCTACCTCAGATGCTCGTTTATGATACGGCTCCTTCGATTCTGCCTCCCGTAGGAGTCGAAAGCGGTCAAGCTCTAAGTTAAAAAAATGAACAATATTGGATGAACCAAGATGCAATTACTTGACGGTAAGTCATGTTCTGAAAAAATTCGCCAAGAAATCGCCAAGGAAGTCGCTGAAATCAAAAGCAAGGGCGATCGCGCCCCACATCTAGCGGCCGTGCTGGTTGGTAATGATGGCGCTAGCCAAAATTATGTCGCTTTCAAAGTAAAGGACTGTGATGAAGTAGGCTTTAATTCGACTGTTATACGCATGGAAGAAACAGCGACTGAGCAAAATTTATTAGAAAAAATTGCCGAACTAAATTCAAACGATGAGATCGATGGTTTTATTGTGCAACTGCCTCTGCCCTCGCATATTGATGAAGATAAAGTAACCTTGGCCATCGACCCCAAAAAGGATGTAGATGGGTTTTGTCCCGAAAATGTTGGCAACATGAGCCTAGGCCTACCGACTTTCCTCTCAGCAACCCCTAACGGGATAATGGAATTGTTTCGTCGCTACAGTATAGAAACTGACGGAAAACATTGCGTGGTCTTAGGCAGAAGTAATATCGTCGGCACACCAATGTCCATATTAATGTCAAGGAACACCAACCCTGGCAATGCCACAGTGACAATTGCGCATAGTCGCACCAAGGGCCTGCAAGAACTTTGCCTAAGCGCTGACATTCTGATTGTCGCCATAGGCAAGACCGAATTTGTTACCGCAGACATGGTCAAAGAAGGTGCCGTAGTCATTGATGTAGGCCAGACTCGTGTTCCCGATAGCACGAGGAAAAATGGATTTCGTAACGTTGGCGATGTCGATTTCGATAACGTCAAAGACAAATGCTCTTACATTACTTACGTAACTGGTGGTGTCGGTCCCATGACTCGAGCCTCCCTTTTGCAAAACACCTTAAAAGCACATCAAAGAAGATAGAGAAATCATCATGTTTCAATCACTTCAACCACTACCCCCCCGACCCTATCCTAGGGCTTTCTGCTGCATTTAAAGCTGATTCAAATCCTGAAAAGGTTGATCTTGGGATAGGTGTTTATAAAGACGAACACGGCAATACGCCAATTATGAAAGCGGTAAAATTAGCGGAAGAATCCCTATTGAGGTCTCAAGCAACCAAGTCTTATGTTGGTCCAACCGGCGCACCAGATTACAACGAAACAATCGCACGAATGGTACTCGGAGATACACTCTTGAGCAGTCTCGGCAAGAGGCGTTTGACTATACAAACTCCTGGAGGATGCGGTGGATTGCGACTTGCTGCTGATTTCATTGCAAAAGCCAATGCTGACACAACAATCTGGGTCAGCAATCCAACCTGGGCAAATCATAAACCATTACTGGGGTCTGCAGGTTTAAAATTTGACCAATATCCATACTACGATTATCTAACTCACAGTTTAGATTTCGAGGGAATGTTAGCTTGCTTAAAACAGGTGCCTGAAGGTGATTTAGTCCTCTTGCATGGTTGTTGCCACAATCCAAGTGGGGCAGACCTAAGCCCAGAACAATGGATACAAGTGCGTGATGCTGCTATTGAACAGAATTTTACTGTATTCATTGACTTGGCTTATCAGGGAATGGGTACCGGGCTGGAAGAAGATGTTTACGGAGTACGTTTGCTGGCAGAATCTTTACCTGAACTAATTGTGGTCAGCTCTTGCTCCAAAAACTTCGGTTTGTACAGAGAACGGACCGGCGCTGTGACTCTGATTTGCGAAAGTGCTGAGTCCTGCGAGACCTCCAGCACTTTGTTAGCGGCAGCAGCAAGAGCGAACTATTCTATGCCTCCTGATCATGGCGCAGCAATAGTTCAACTTGTTATGAATACGCCCGACCTGCGAGAAATTTGGAACAATGAATTAAATGAAGTCCGCAATCGCATTAACCGCTTAAGATCACTTTTCGTCCAACGACTCAGGGCCGCCAGCATTGAGCAAGACTTCAGCTTTATAGAAAACGAAAAAGGAATGTTCTCCTTTCTTGGTGTTACTGAAAATCAAATCAAAGTGCTAATCGAAAAATACAGTATCTATTTAGTGAATTCGAGCAGGATCAACGTTGCTAGCATCAATGACAGTAATATCGATTATTTAATTAACAGTCTCAAAGAAGTACTCGCTAGTTAGGCGCCAGTATAAGCACTTGAATCTTGTAGCTCCTATTAACTCATCAAAGAAAAACGCTGCTAGTGTTTAAATGAACTTATGCAGATCTATTCTTTAGCACAGGGCCAATTTCTTTTGCGAAATCACGCAAAATTAATTCAGTGGCTTTCCAACTGATACACGCATCTGTAATTGAAACACCTGGACGAATTTCCTCGAGATCATCAGGAATTGGTTGGTTCCCTTCTTCTAGATTACTTTCAATCATTACACCGATTATAGATTTATTCCCTTTCTTCAATTGGCTTGCAATCTCTTTTAGTACATCCAATTGCTTCGTGGGGTCTTTCTGGGAGTTCCCATGACTACAATCAATCATAATATTCTCTTTATGACCAGCTTTTCGCAGCTCTTCTTCGCAAGCTTGAACGCTTTCACTGTCATAATTAGGAGACTTGCCCCCTCTGAGGATTATATGGCAGTGAGGATTACCTTCAGTGCGAAATGCAGCCACTTTCCCTTCTTCTGTCACTGAAATAAAGCTGTTATTTGCAGACGCAGACCGAATCGCATTAATAGCAACCATTAGCTCACCATCCACGTTATTCTTAAATCCAATTGCAGATGAAATTCCGCTCGCCAATTTTCGATGAGTTGGAGACTCCGTAGTTCGTGCCCCAATGGCAGTCCAGCTTACCAAATCTTGTAAATATTGAGGGGAAATTAAATCCAGGGCCTCTATGGCAATAGGCAGCCCAATCTCCGCAATATCTAACATGAGCTTCCGCCCAATTCGAATTCCATGAGCGATGCGATGAGAACCATCTAGATGAGGGTCATAGATGAGCCCTTCCCAACCAACTGATGTCCGCGGTTTTTCAAAATAAACCCGCATCAAAATAAGCAAATCATCAGCCAATTCATCAGCTAAAGGTTTTAGTAGTTTCGCGTACTCAATGGCCTCTTCTGGATTGTGAATTGAACAGGGCCCTACCACCACAATTAGGCGCGAGTCGTCTCGACTAAGCACAGATTTGACCTGTCTATGACCATGTTTTACGGTTTTTAATACGTCACCACTAAGTGCGAATTCATCTTTCAAAGCACCAGGCGAAGGCAACTCTTCGTAGCCAGTAATATGAAGATTATCAATTTCTTTGAGTCGTTTTGCCATGGAAGTACAGTCTTATTTATCGGGACGGAGAATTATGATGTATTTAGTCCGTTAACTCAAAGTCCAAAGTAATAGAGTCTCCGATTTAATCATTGCATTAGCCTAACTCAACCATTGCCAGCAACAGTGCCTTAAGTTACATTCCGGCAATTAGAACGTAGCCGTTTCGACTCAATTTGGGAGAAGTGAATGCCAAAAGCAAGTGATCTAAAGAGGGGCATGATTATCGATATGGATGGGGTCCCCCATATCATCAAACAACTGGAAGCAAAATCTCCTTCTTCCAGAGGAGCCACCACACTTTATAAAGTTCGATTCAACAATCTGCAAACACATCAAAAACTCGATGCTTCTTTCAAAGGTGACGATCTGCTCAAGGAAGCCGATTGCATCCGCGCTCCAGTGCAATATTCCTACTTGGATGGAGATATATATTACTTTATGAATATGGAGGACTTCAGCCAATACGGATTAAATCGAGAACAAATTGAAGACCAAGTGCCTTACCTCGTCGAACAACTCGAAGGAATCATTGCGCTAATTATGGACGACAAGCTTCTCGGTATTGAGTTACCACAATCAGTGAGCTTAGTCATAGAAGAAACACCTCCAGCGATCACTGGCTCTTCCGCTACAAACAGAAGCAAAACTGCAACTTTATCGACTGGCTTGGAAATTCAAGTACCTGAATACCTGGCACCTGGGGAAATAGTCAAAGTTAATACGGCCACAGGAAAATTTATGTCTCGAGCGTGAGAGTTTCTCGTGAAGGTTTACTTCTACCAAACCTATACTAAATTCATGAGCAGAGACTACTTGGAATGAAGAGATAATAATAACTTGCCCAGTCTCTTCAGAAATTCAATCAGTAAGCAGGAATAAATTGACCAGTTTTAAGAAAATGGATTGTATTATCAATTACTTCGTTATTCCGCATCATAAAAGTATGGGTCACCGGTAATACGATGTGTGTATTCATACCCTCGACCTCAGTATTCTCAACTCGAACAATACTGTCGTTAGGCCCTTTAAAAAATAAAAACCCTAACGGATTGATATTGGTCGAGCCAGCTATAACACCTAATTCAAAATTTACAGGACCTAAACCGGATAATGCATTACCTTCTTGAGTGCCCAAAGCTTGTCCGCTAGGCCCTAAGAAACCAAACCCTGGCACCGGTAATAGTCTATCAACAATCTCACTGCCCTGATTGGGCGGCCCCAACATAACGACTCGCCCCAGCTGTTCTAACTCGTTTTCTTGAAAATAATAGCGGACTAAAATTCCACCTAAAGAATGACTCACAAAATGGATTTGGTCTGGGTTGTTTGCCAAACATTGACGTATTCCCCTTCCTACTGCGTCAGACGCCAACACCTCAATTTCGTATTTAACCGAAGGATAACTAATATTAGCCACATCGTAACCAGTCTTGGTTAGTTTCCTTTCTAATTCCGACATGGAATTAGAAATCCTGGCAAGACCATGCAGCAGAACGACACAATCAGCAGCAGCGAGAGATATTGTACTCGCCTGAACCAATATCAAGGCTAAAAATAATCTAATCATGATTTGCACCTAAGGAAGTCTGACAATTCCAACAAATATTAAAACTTGGTGCGTTATCCTCATTGCACTTTCCACATACCCAATCTTTTCCTTCAGCATTATTTGGGAGCGTATGTTCTTTAATTATTTCTTCTGCTCGTTTGGCATAAAAAGTCTTCACCCACACTTCTGGCAGACTTTCTGTAATGGGAATTTCACCAGCAATAGAGTAGATTTTTTCGTTCTTCACTTCCGCATAGATATCATGTTGTTCGAGAATATTACGGATGTGCCAAGCCATTGCCACATTGTCTGCTGTGTAAATTCTTTTCATAATGCTCAATAGTATATGGACCAAGCTAATTAAGCTTAGCGATAGATATCGCGCCAACGCAAGCCGAAAATGAATAGCACCAAGCCATAAATACTTAACCCGCCTAAAACCAATAGAGCTAGGTGCTGCGCTTGCTGAAATGTGGTCCAAAGCAACCAATCCTCCCAAGCACCCGAAAAATTGATAAGAAAAATTGCCATTGCTAAATTTGCTAGAGCAATTCGAACCAAAAACGCTAACCATCCAGCTTGAAAGAAAAATACTTTTTCCACTCGCAATCCCCGCAATAGTAATCCAGCATTAAGAAATGCAGCCAAGCTTGTAGCCAATGCCAGTCCCACATGCGCCAAACCACTCAAATAAAAAATTATGTTCATAGCCATATTGGCTGCCATGGCGATAATGCCTATTCGCACAGGTGTAGACGTATTTTGTCGGGCATAAAACCCCGGAGAAAAAACCTTAATAGCCATAAACGCTATAAGCCCAAACGCATACGCTCGGAGGGATCCTGCTGAACCTACCACATCAGATACGGGGAAATTCTCATTTTGAAAAAGTGTAACAAGTAAGGGCTCAGCGATTAATGCAAGAGCAATTGAAGCTGGAATAGCAATAAGACAGACAATGCGAAATGCCCAGTCCAAAGTTTCAGCGAAATCTTGAGTCGATGCCTCAGCATGTTTCCGTGACAAACTAGGTAGCACAACAATAGCAATCGCAATACCAAAAGTACCTAATGGCAACTCCATTAGCCGATCCGAATAATATAACCAAGAAATACTGCCGGTGGCCAAAAGCGAAGCAATAAATACATCTAACATCAGATTGATCTGAGTAACAGACACACCGAATAAAGCGGGCAGCATAAGTTTCTTAATGCGCGCCACACCTTCATGAGACTTACTACGTTTGGGGCTTGCTAAGAGATTTATCCGTCGTAAAAAAGGCAACTGAAAAAATAATTGTGCAAAGCCTGCAATAAGTACACCCCAAGCGAGTGCCAGCTCCGGCTCTCGCATATAGGGCACGAGCAGGAACGAGCATGAAATGAGTGAGATATTGAGTAAAGCGGGCGTAATTGCGGGAACCGCAAACTTTCCATAGGAGTTTAGAATCGCACTGCACAGAGCGGTCATGGAAATCAATAATAAATAAGGAAAAGTAATTCGCAACATTTCAACAAACAGATCAAACTTTTCTGGATCATCTGTAAACCCATAGGCAATCGGTACGGCTAATAAAGGTGCTACAACAATTACTAATACCGTGACTAATAGCAGAAAGCCCCCTAGGCTAGCAGCCACAGCACTAATTAAGTTCCGAACATCGTAATGTGATTTATTCGTACGATACTCAGATAAAACGGGCACGAAGGCTTGATTAAACGCACCTTCTGCAAATAGGCGGCGCATGAAATTTGGAATTTTGTTTGCTAGAAAAAATGTATCGGTCGCGTCAGAGGCTCCGAATACTCGAGCAATCACGATGTCTCGTATGAGACCTAACACACGCGAAACCATGGTCATTGAGCCAGTAATGCCACTGGCTTTTAGCAGACCCCCACCATGGTCAGCCTTACTGGATCGGCTTGTATCGACTCGTTCCGAGCCTTGTTGAATTTCAGTCATACCAAATTTTTACTACTATTCCTGTTGGACCATCTCAGTTCTTTGGGAATTCCCCACTTCCGCCAGAATACACCAATTTGGGCTAATAAAACTTATCGTATAAACATATGAATTAGTTGAGTATTCTCATATATTTTGTTGCTTGAAAGTGAACAGCATCCTATTGACATAACTTAGTGAAAACGGCATAGTGTCGCTCCTTTGAAGTAGCGGTACTCTCAGTAATCTAAGCATTATCAATCAATCCTAAGATTGGGCTTTTAAAGAGCTGTCGTGAAAACGTTATACACAGAATTCAAAGACAGAACATTAAAGATCGAATAATAAAGAAAGAATATAAAGGAGTTAGAATTGGCCAATTCTCCACAAGCTAAAAAACGCGCAAGGCAAGGCGAATCTCGCCGTCGTCACAATGCTTCATTCAGGTCTATGGTGCGAACTTACATAAAAAAAGTGGACGCAGCTATTGAAGGTGGCGACCATACTGCAGCCACTGAAGCGTATAAAAATGCCGTACCTATTATCGATCGTATGGCCGATAAAGGCATTATTCACAAGAATAAGGCAGCTCGGCATAAGAGCAGACTAAATTCAGCAGTTAAAGCCCTGAAGTAAGGCACTAAGTAGATTTAAAAAAGGGTAATAACCGTTTTTGAGTTAACGAAAGCCCAGATCGGTGTCGCTATTAAGAAAGGATTAAGTTATCTCTGTGAATGATTTCTTCTTCACCGGCATAGCCAAGTAGTTCTGAAATCTTCTCGCTACTTTGCCCCATTAAAGCCTGTACTTCGTCTTTATCGTAATTTACCAAGCCCCGCGCTATTTCTTTTCCGGCTTTATTCGTGCAGACCACTACATCTCCACGAGAAAACCTACCATCGACTTGTTTAATACCCACCGCTAACAAACTTTTACCCGATTCCTTCAAGACTCTTACTGCCCCATCATCTAGCACCATTGAACCCTTTAAGGTTAGTTGTCCCGCTAGCCACTGCTTTCGAGCAGTAACAGGCTCATTATCTGCTTCAAGTAGCGTTCCGATTTTTACACCACTAGCAATCTGCAATAAGACGTTTTCCATTTTACCATTAGCGATAATTGTGTTTGTTCCAGAGCGAGCAGCTAATTTAGCAGCAGAAATTTTAGTAAACATACCGCCGCGACCTAGACTTGAGCCTTTCCCAGCATAATCCATAAGCGAGTCGTCGTCTGCGGAGGCAACACTAATAAATTCTGCATCGGTATCCAACCTTGGATCAGCGCTGTAGATACCATCTTGATCCGTAAGAACCACCATAACATCTGCGTTTACTAAATTTGCGACGAGCGCCGCGAGCGTATCGTTATCACCAAAGCACAGCTCTGCGGTTGCCACCGTGTCATTTTCATTAACAACTGGAACCACTTTCATTTCCAGAAGTGTTGATAGCGTGCTTCGCGCATTTAAATAACGAGTCCGATCAGACAAATCTTCGTGGCTCAATAGAATCTGCGCAGCATGGACACCGTGGCGCATGAAACAACTTTCATAGGCCTGCACTAAGCCCATCTGACCCACTGCCGCGGCCGCTTGCTGCAAATGCACCTTTTTAGGACGAGCGCTTAATCCTAACCGAGCAACGCCTTCAGCAACTGCACCGGAAGAAACCAGTACAACTTGAATCCCCTGCTGCTGCAAGCTAACTAGTTGTTCTGCCCAATGGGAAATCGCCTTTTTATCCAGGCCAAGACCATTATTGGTTACTAGCGAACTACCGACCTTTACTACCCAGCGCTTCGTATTGTTAATCTTATCTTCGCGCATGCTACGACTTAGTCATCCCAATTTTCTTCCCAATTATCGCCGTCACTTACTCTATTATTTTTAGAGCTCTCTATAGTGCGCCGAATCTCGAATGCCATGGCTTTTTCTTGCTGAGACTGTTCTTTTCGATAGTCTTCATCATCAATTATTTTTTGACGATGAGATTCAATCGATTCCATGAGTTGTTGGCACAAGTCACCACATCCATATTGGTTGATAGCGGAAATCTTGTATATAGGTTTCTGCCAACCCAATTCAACCTTTAATGCAGCTTCCAAAACATCAACCGCCTTGTCGTCTAGCAGGTCCACTTTGTTTAGCACGATCCAACGTTCTTTCGCCGCTAAACTCGGGCTGAATTTTTTTAATTCACTTGCAATTTGTTTTGCGCTTTCTATAGGGTCGGTGCTGTCAGCAGGAAGTACATCCACCAAATGAAGAAGCAAACGTGTTCGAGACAAATGTTTTAGGAAACGAAAACCTAAACCTGCACCTTCGGAAGCTCCTTCAATCAATCCAGGCACATCTGCCATGACGAAAGATCGTTCCATGCCCAGGCTAACCACTCCTAAATTTGGCACTAAGGTTGTAAAAGGATAGTCGGCAACCTTCGGTTTCGCTGCAGATACTGCTCGAATTAAGGTCGACTTACCGGCATTAGGAAAACCCAGCAATCCCACATCAGCGACTAGGCGAAGCTGCAACTGAAGCGTCCTAGCTTCACCTTCCGTCCCTTTAGTGATCTTTCGCGGTGCGCGATTTGTACTCGATTTAAAACGCGTATTACCCAAACCATGTTTGCCGCCCCGAGCTACCATGACTGGTACTTCTGGGTTATTAAGATCGGCAATTAATTCCTCAGTGTTAACGTCAATAATACTCGTACCTACGGGCACTTTTATCAGCAAATCCTCGCCGCCACGACCAGTGCAGTTTTTGCCTTGCCCTGGCTGACCAGCCTCCGCTCGGTAACGAGGTTGGAAACGGAAATCTACTAAGGTATTAAGGGCCGCATCTGCCTGCATATAAACACTGCCGCCGGCGCCACCATCTCCTCCGTCGGGACCTCCTTTTTCAATGTATTTCTCACGACGAAAACTGAGGCAACCACTACCACCATTGCCCGCATCTACAATGACCTCTGCTTCGTCGACAAACTTCATGATTCAATCCTGAGCGATACTAGTTGCAGAAACAAAAAAGCCCCGTCGAATGACGAGGCTTTTACCGAAATTCTTGATTAACTAGGCCGATTCGATGCTGACGAATTTTCTATTATTTGGTCCTTTTACTGCAAATTTAATCACACCGTCAGATTTTGCAAAAAGCGTGTGATCTTTGCCACAACCAACATTTTCGCCAGGATGGAACTTAGTCCCGCGCTGACGCACAATAATATTGCCAGCTTTAACTTCTTGGCCGCCAAATAACTTTACACCAAGGCGTTTTGATATCGAATCACGACCGTTATTAGTACTACCACCTGCTTTTTTATGCGCCATAGCGAGCTCCCTACTTTAAGCCTTAATGCCAGTGATTTTTACTTCAGTGAATAACTGACGATGGCCCTGCGTCTTCTTGTAATGCTTACGACGGTTAAACTTAATGATTTTGATCTTATCGCCACGGCCTTGCTTTAAAACTTCTGCTTCGACCTGACTACCCTCGACATAAGGCGTTCCAATCTTTACTGATTCGCCTTCACCAACGAGCAGAATCTTATCGAATTTCACCTTGTCACCAGTGGCGGCTTCAAATTTTTCGAGCTGAAGGACTTCGCCCTCCTCTACTCTGTGCTGCTTGCCACCACTTTCAATTACCGCGTACATATCTGTCTCCAAAAACCTCAGGAATACTAATGACCCATTCCTTCGAGGGGCCGAATTCTACGGGATCAATGGATTTGAAGCAAGATAAATTGTCGTTAGTATCATCGGCTTCCTAAAATTAAAGAATGGCCTGAATCTGCCTGATTTCGCGGGTTTTCCCGACTTGACAGTCTTTATTCCGCTCCCTAGCATGCACACACACAAATCGGGCGAAGTAACTAAAAAGTTACCTTAAATTTCTACTTTTTCGGTCTACCTTTAGAATGTATCAAGATATTCGCAGTGTCGTCGAAACTGAATTCCTAGCCGTTAATGATTTCATCGTCGAACAGCTGCATTCGGAAGTTCCTCTTGTCGAAAGCATTGGTCACTATATTGTTGATGCTGGTGGCAAGAGGTTACGCCCAATGCTGACTTTGTTGGCTTCGAAGGCCTGTGGTATCGATAGCCAGCAACATATCCCGATGGCCGCAGTCATTGAGTTTATCCATACGGCCACCCTCTTGCATGATGATGTCGTTGACATGTCGAACCTTAGGCGCGGGCGTCCCACCGCAAATGCTAAATGGAATAATCCTTCAAGCGTGCTGGTAGGCGACTTTATCTACTCCCGTGCCTTTCAGGTCCTGGTCAAGATTGGTGATATGCGCATTATGAAGATCATCGCAGACACCACAAACAAAATTGCCGAAGGCGAAGTACTCCAACTGATTGCAAAAAATAATCCCAACGCATCTGAAGCAAATTATATGCAGGTAATAGAAAATAAAACCGCCATTCTTTTCCAAGCTGCAGCTCAATGCGGCGCGTTGTTGGCAAATGCTGATGAGGCTTCTGAAAAAGGACTTCGGAATTTTGGCAAAAGTATCGGCATGGCGTTTCAATTAATAGACGATGTCTTGGATTATGCTGGAGATGCCACAGATCTTGGCAAAAACATTGGAGACGATTTAGCAGAAGGCAAGCCGACACTACCCCTAATCTACGCCATAGAAAAAAGCGACAAACAACAACAGAAGCTCATTCAACGAGCACTAAAAACTGAGCAGCTTAATCCAGAAATGCTGAAAGATGTCATTGAGATTGTGCGCCACAGCGGAGGCCTCGAATACACTCAAGGCTTAGCAAAAGAGCAATCAAAGGCAGCGTTGAATTGTTTGCAAGCTTTACCTGACTCTGAGTATCGCCAAGCGATGGAAGCCATGGTGAATTTTTCTTTAAGTAGGAAGAGTTAATAAATCCTATATTGAAGGCTCTATTAATAACAGCGAATTAAGTCTATTTGTATTCTAAATATCCAAGTTCGCGCAAAAAACTAATCCACAGCTGAGGAAAGCGATAGCTGAAGTAAGATAGTGCAAACACCTGTCTACATACCCGGATAATTGGGACCACCTCCACCTTCAGGCACTACCCAATGGATATTCTGCGCCGGATCCTTAATATCACAAGTCTTACAATGGACACAGTTTTGGGAATTTATCTGAAATTTTTTCTCTCCGCCGGTATCTTCTATAATTTCATAAACACCTGCGGGACAGTAGCGCTGCGCAGGCTCATCAAACATCGGCAAATTAACTTCTACAGGAATAGAGGCATCCCTAAGCTGCAGATGGCAGGGCTGATCCTCAGCATGATTAGTATTGGATAAGAAAACTGAAGATAGCTTATCAAAACTAATCTCACCGTCTGGTTTAGGGTAATCAATCCTCGGGCATTCAGCTGCGGGTCTTAATTGACAATGGTCTTTAGATTTATCATGAAAGGTAAGAGGAAATTTTCCAAAGAATAGATTTTGCTCGATAAAAGCCAAAGTACTGCCTAACCAAAATCCAAATTTGTGAAACCCAGCGGAAAAGTTGCGAGTTTTATGCAGTTCCTTATACAGATCAGAGGTGTTAAAGCGTTCTGTATAGTCGTCGAGCTCCGGTGCGTCGATATTTTCTTTACTTAGCGCTTCAAACAAGGACTCTGCTGCGAGCATACCGGAGCGCATTGCTGTATGGCTTCCCTTGATTTTTGCCGAGTTTAACGTCCCAGCATCACACCCAATCAGGAGCCCCCCCGGAAAAGTCATTTTTGGTAATGAATTAAGCCCGCCTTTAATAATCGCTCTGGCACCATAGCTAATACGCTTACCCCCACTTATAACCTTTTTAATAACCGGGTGATGTTTAAATCTCTGGAATTCATCGTAAGGACTAAGATGTGGGTTCGAATAAGACAGATCAACTATCAAACCTAAGGAAACTTGATTATTTTCAATGTGGTAAAGAAATCCACCACTTGTCGCAGAAAAGCTAGAACCTACCATAGGGTAACCCGAAGAATGAACCACTAGTCCTTCTTTGTGCTGAGACTCAGGAATCTCCCAAACTTCTTTGATTCCGATGCCATAATGTTGCGGATCACTATCTT
This sequence comes from uncultured Pseudomonadales bacterium, assembly GCA_964275945.1. Lineage (GTDB taxonomy): Bacteria > Pseudomonadota > Gammaproteobacteria > Pseudomonadales > Pseudohongiellaceae > UBA9145. The sequence continues at coordinate 26,987 of CAXYEH010000002.1, read as the reverse complement.
TGTCTAATTTGAATTTCTGAATGACCTCTTTTCCTAAGTGCCCTCGACAGCCTTCAGCGAATATTGTGTACTTTGCATGAAATTCGAACCCTGGTTCATAAGATGCTTTCTGTTCGCCCTTGGCATCTACTCCCATATCTCCAGTAGCTACACCTTTGACTTTGCCATCTTCTGCATAAAGAATTTCTGCCGCCGCAAAGCCAGGAAATACCTCGGCGCCAAGTTCCATTGCCTGCTCTGCCAACCAGCTGCATAAATTTCCCAAGGAAATAATATAATTACCATGATTATGCATTGGTCGCGGAACCAGAAAGTTTGGAAACTTGAACGAGGACTTTTTATTCGGCAGATAGTAAACATCATCTCCAGTGACGCGAGTATTAAGTGGAGCTCCTTTTTCTTTCCAATCAGGAATTAATTCATCTAATGCTGAAGTTTCAAACACTGCACCGGACAGTATATGAGCACCCACTTCAGAACCTTTTTCAAGAACACAGACTGAAAGCTCTTTTTCTGCAGTTTGTGCCATTTGCAGCAAACGACAGGCCGTTGCTAACCCCGCAGGACCTGCACCCACTATTACTACATCAACTTCCATGGATTCGCGTTGCATAAAACAGCCTCTGAAATTTCTTCTAAATTAGTCGATATGAAGGTACTGGATTCTTGAATTCACCGTATATCAATCGAGTTCACTAAAACTGCGAATAGAACCAAGCGTGCTAGTAGGGCGTTATTATCCTAAATTAGTTAATTCAGCGCAAAAAAGCGTTTTGATAGCCGTGGCATTACAAAAAATCACATTTTGTGGAGAAATTAAGAATACTCTGCGAGTTCAAATGTTCATACTTGCGCGTCGCTAAGATAACCCAATTAGCAAGAACTAATTAAGCATTTCGGAGAAATAAGTGCTGTCCTCGAAAATTCAAGTTAAGTTATTAACGGCCCTCCTTATTGATATAGTTTTCGTTCACACTCCTAATATAGCGGCACAGGATTTACCCACTACGGACGAAAATTCAACAGTTACCTATCCTGCAAGCTATTTTGATCAATATGAACCCTTCTCCGTTAGCGATATGCTTGATCGTATTCCTGGTATAACCGTAGCCAGGCAAGGTGGGCCCGGCGGAAGCAGCAGCGGACCTGGCAGCTCACAAGGCTCAGAGCGTCGAGGCCTAGGGCTTGGTGGCGACCAAGTATTAATCAATGGTCGCCGTATTGCTGGTAAGGAGAATGAAGGGAATAGTCAATTATCAAGAATCCCGGCAAATCAAGTTCAGAGGATTGAAATAATCCGAGGCACTTCTGGTGATCTCGATGTCCGCGGCGGCAACCAGGTAATTAACATAGTACTGCTAGAACTTGAATCAAGCTCCTCTGTTGCTTATGAAATAAATATGGATCATTACCATGATGGCGAATTAAAACCCGGAGGAAGCGTTTCCCTAAGTGGGCAAAATGGCGCTTTCGATTACTTACTCAGCGCAGAATCAGAGCCTCGCTGGGAGTATAGGAAAGGTTTCGAAACTAGTTTTCTAGCTGACGGCAGACCAAACGACTTCATAAATAAAAAACAGTACACCGATCAGCAACCCCTGACCCTCACTACAAATATTGGCTATCAAATTTCTGACCGAAACATTATGCATATAAATGCGCAATACAATCAGAACGATGCACCGGGAAGCGAAAATCGATTAATCACAAATTTACTCGTAAAACCTAACACACTAGATATTAAACTTGATGACATTTCCGTTGAGGAAGACTTTTGGGAAATTGGAGGTGACTTTGAACATACATTCATTAATGGTAACCGGCTTAAATCATTGTTCATTATCAATCAAAGAGACTCAAATCGCCTACGGGAGAGGTTTGACCTTGATAATAATCGCAGCAAAGATTTGTTTTTAAAAACATTTAATCAATATGAAGAACAAATCTTAAGATCATCTTATTCCATGAGCTTGAATTCAACTCAGGACATTGAGCTCGGAGTAGAAAGAGCACAAACCACATTAGACTCAACACTGGGGCTTGGATTATTAAGCGAAACAGGCTCCATTTCTGAAAGCTTTGGCGGGCTTACGCCAATAACAAATTCTGATGCAACCGTGGAAGAGGTTCGTTATGAAGCATTCGCGGTCCACAACTGGCGGATAAATAATCGCATGTCGCTGGAAAGCACATTAATTTTTGAGAAATCCACTATCGAGCAATCTGGCGATATTAAAAAAGAAAGAGATTTTGATTTTGTCAGACCCAAGGTCGATTACCGATTTGACATTACTTCTTCATCTACAGTTTAGAGCGACGATAGAAAAAGATGTTGCTCAATTAAGTTTCAACGACTTTCACAGCAAATATTAATTCTCTTGATGATGACCAAAACTCTGTCGCTGGGTAACCCTGACCTGCGACAAGAACAATCCTGGCGTTATGACGTGAATTTGGAGTACAGATTTGATAACAATAATGGAGTACTCAGTTCAAACCTTTTCTATCATGACCTTGAAGATGTGATCGACAAAGTTGATGTATCTACGGCAAAGAGTATTCAGTCGGCGAACGGTAATATTGGTGATGGAAAGCGTTATGGAGGAAGTTTTGATGCGAGTCTACGGCTAGCAAGTTTTAATCTGCCGCAGCTTCTGCTGACTTCTCGTATCGAAGTAGAGGACGGAGCCGTTGCAGACCCTTTTCTTAGTATTGATCGGCGCCTGCTGCGGCAAGGCCGGGGTCAATATCGATACGGTTTTCGACATGATATGAGCAGCAGAAATATCAACTACGGTATTAATGTAAGCGGCAGTTTTGAAGGTGGCTCAATAGTTTACGATATCGATAAAATCGAGAAATATGATATGGATGATTTCGTCATGGCATTTATAGAACTGCAAGGTTGGGGCGGCCTCACCTACAGATTCGAAGCAACGAATTTTCATGAACAAGAAAGATGCCGTGTCCGATCCCGTTATATCGGTGGAACAATAGCGACTGGCTCTTTTAATGAAATAGAAAATTCGTGCAGTCAAGCTGGTGAGAAATATGCGATAAAAGTCCGCGGAACTTTCTAACAGCTCATCTTAATGAGCCCTCCAAATTAAAGAGTAATTTTTAGTTAAAGTTTTAATTTTTATGGTCGCTATCAGATGGCTATTTCAGAGTTAAAACCAGCGCAACTAACATCTGAAATATGGCAGTTTTGCCACCACATTTACACAATTTGTTACAGTTCTTCTGGAAGAGCGTCGCTATAATTCGGGCTCTTTCGCAGGAAGCAAATATTCTCAGCAAGGGAAACACGTCACCCACACCCGGGATGAGATCAATTCACAAAAGATTCTCTGACGCGGAAAACCAAAAACTGTTTTTTCACGTTATAAACGGGAGTCCACCCGTTCAATTAATTAGCGGTCTCGATAATTTAAAATGAGGTTTTTAATGGCTGCAGCTGCTTCTTCAGAGTTTCTTAAAGCTAGCATCCTATCTCTCGCTATAGCTTCTTCAGCTGCGGCAACTGCTCAACAGGGAACGGAAGCTATCATAGAAGGCTCGACGATAATCTATGATGCTGATTTTTTTGCTGAATTTTCTCCCGTTAATGTAAACGACATGATGGATCGAATTCCTGGTATTAGCCTCGCCATGAACAACCGAGGCGGCGGGAATAGAAGAGGTCTTGGTGCTGGCGAAAACGAAATCCTAATTAACGGACAACGTCAAACAGGGAAAAGCAATGAAGGCCGTGACCAGCTAAGCCGGCTCTCTGCTGATCAAGTGGATTACATCGAGATCATACGCGGCACTTCCGAGGAAATGGATATTAGAAGTGGCGGGCAAGTAGTCAACATAGTGTTGCTAGACTCCCGTTCACGCTCCAGCATCACTGCAGAAGCTAATTTGGACCGATATCATGATGGCACTTTTGATCCTGGCGCTAAATTGTCTTGGACTGGCCAATCAGGATCCCTTAATTATTTGTTCCACCTAGAAGGGGAGCCCAGGTACCAGAATCGCCTCAGTAAAGAATTTAGCCGTGATCCGGCTGGCAATTTACTCGAAACACGGTTTGAAGACAGCACTCGCGAACAGACCGACTACGAAACCAGTTTTAATCTTGGTTATCAATTCGATAACAGTCTAGTGCAGTTAAATGGCCTATACGGTGGCGACTGCGCACCAGAAGATAAAGAGCGCCTTATCAACAACTTTAGCGATACTGGCATCGTGTCTCAGCTGGAAAGAGAAGACATTGATCGCTGCCGAGAAAACTGGGAAATAGGCGGCGACTATGAATATGAATTTAGGAACGGTGGCAAATACCGCTTTTTGTTTATCGTAAATGATGGCCAGTGGCTGCAAGAGCGCGACCGCTTCGAAATCTTAGACGATCGCGAGAAAAAAGATTTGTTTCTTTACAATAATGGGCGAGATCAAGAAAGAATTTTTAGAACCTCTTACACCTTTGACCCAATCCTTAATCATGGTCTCGAGCTCGGAATTGAGCGCGCACAAACCCTCAGAGATGGAAATTTACGATTGGGGCTAGACCTGGGTGGCACACCCTCACCAGAACATGGCTTCTTAACAGCTGTTACTGTTGATAATTCCAACTCCACTGTTGAAGAAGTTAGGTATGAAAATTTCTTAGTTCATAACTGGCAAATTAATGATAAGTCCTCCCTTGAAAGCTCACTAATTTATGAGACTTCGACAATTACTCAGACAGGCGATGTCTATAACGAAAGAGATTTCGACTTTGTGCGCCCCAAATTAGATTATCGCTACAATATCAATCAATCGATGCAATTGAGGGCAACACTAGAAAAGCTTGTCTCGCAACTTAGTTTCTCAGATTTTATGGCCTCTTCTGATAGCGATGACGACGACCAAAATACACAAGCTGGCAACCCTCAAATAGTTCAAGAACAACATTGGGAATATTCACTTAATTTAGAATATCGACTTCCTAATAGCATTGGTGTATTAAATTCTGAAATTTATTATCGCGATTATGAAGATGTAATCGATCGAGTTGATGTCTCCACTGGACCTGATGATTTGCGCTCAGCGCGGGGTAATATAGGTGGCGCGTATCGCTACGGCATGAATCTTGATGCTAGTTCTCGACTTGGTTACATTGGCTTACCGAGCGCGTTACTTTCTCTTGGTATTAGCGTACAAGATTCTGAAGTTACTGATCCTTTTTTAAACATTAAACGTCGAATGCGATATAACTCACGCTGGTTTGGAAGAGCGAGTTTTCGACATGACGTTACCCGCTGGGATATGAGCTACGGGTTCAACTATTTTAATTCTGACAATGACAGTGATGCCCGTCAGCAAATCGACATAAATGATATTGAAAGAGATATTAGAGATTATGGTCTAATGCTCTTTGTTGAGAAGAAGGCCTTTAACGATATTACGTTCCGCTTAGATGTACGCAATGCAAATGATCCATTGCGCTGTCGTGAACGCACTAGATTCTTGGGGGCCACCATCGGCGGCATTGTCGAAGAAGTTGAAAACTACTGCTCTCAAGATGGTCCTGTTTATGCCTTAAAAATAAGGCATACTTTTTAGACTACAGAGCTCTAAAACGAGTAGTGAAAAAATTGAATGTTAGAAACTCACCTGCAAATAGTGGACTCAAAGAACACTGAAATATTCACTCGGGCTTGGTAAAGATCATCATATGTTGCCAAGGAAGAAAAATCAAGCGTATCGGTCCATTCCAGACCAAACACACTCATTTCTTTGACAACTTGCTCTTCAGTCATTTTATGTAGGGGGCGAATGGGCACCGACGCATCTTCCCCACGGTACTCCAGTAGAAAAAATCCTGCCGCCTGGCTTTAATGCCTTATTGATGCCATCAATCATCTCGAAAGGGTGGGAAAACTCGTGATAAGCGTCCACCATGATGGCGGCATTAATAAAGTTTTCAGGTAAATTTGGATCATCCACCTGTCCCAATACGCCTTCAATATTGGAAACTCTTTCCTCTTCTTTTTGATTTTCGATCAGCTCCAACATTTCTGGCTGAATATCCACGGCCAAGACTTTCCCCTGAGGGACTTTTTGCGCAATACGAAAAGAGAAATAACCAGAGCCCGCACCAATATCCGCCACCACATCATCAGCTCGTAATTCCATGTTCTCAACCACTGAATCAGGCATTTCTTCACGAATGCGTTCGGGGCGATTTAGCCAGCCGGCGGCCCGATGACCCATAACAAATGAAAATCTCTCTGTCCATATAGAATTTACCGATTCCAGTAGTACGACGCTCGGGAGCTTCAATATAGCCAGGATGTTCGGCACTATAGCCAACTGACAAAAGCAGCAAAGGGCTTACTAATATGAAGGCTTGGACCATTCCTTTTAGCGTTTTCATAGTTTTCTCTTGAGCTCACGTTCTATAAACGAATTCGTTATAAAGTAGTCAATTGTAAATCAGCATCACAAAAAAGTAAGCTCACCAAGTGACTAAATTGCAATCGATTAAGACTAGGCATACTAGCCGCTCTATCCCTCTTAATTAATAAAATCGGAGCGACGCTTAAGACGCACATTCTGTTTGAGGTTCTTGTCTGCAGGATAACACCCAGTACTGAAAAATTCTAAACTTCTTATAACTCAAAACCTTAGTAACTTTCCAAACGACTTCGCATTTAGAATAGGCTATTCAAATTATGAGGGCCAACCTATTAACTCTTCAGGGAGTAAGAGCTAGAGTCGAGTTAACAATTTCCCGAAGTATTAGTGACCTATGCTAATATGCTGACCGGAACTAGGATAAATGCTGCAAACTGGAAGCACTATGTCAAAAGTCTTGGAAGGAATACGGGTATTGGATTTCGGTCGTTATATCGCCGGTCCTTATTGTGGAACATTGTTGGGCGACTTGGGTGCCGAAGTTATTCGGATTGAAAAAATAAATGGCAGCGAAGATCGCTTTCTTTCTCCTATATCAGACAAAGGTGACGGTGCGTTGTTCATGCAAATGGCGCGCAACAAGCTGAGTATGACCCTTAATCCGATGAAACCCGAGGGCAGAGAAATAGTTCAAAAGCTCGTTGCTACTGCAGACGTCGTAGTAGCAAATCTTCCTCCTGATACCCTCAAGACTATGGGTTTAGACTATGGGAGCCTAGCGGCTATTAAACCCGATATTATTCTCACCATGATTTCTGCTTTTGGGACCGGTGGTCCTTATGCCAACAGGGTCGGTTTTGATGGTCTTGGACAAGCGATGTCCGGCAATATGTATATGTCAGGAACTCCAGACCAACCAGTGAAAGCTTATGCACCTTTTATCGATTTCGGTACTGCAAGTCTTTCTGCATTCGGCACCATGGCCGCCTTATTTGAAAGACAAAAAACTGGCAAAGGACAGATAGTAGAGGCCTCCCTGTTTAATACTGCACTTACCATGATGAATGGAACAGCCATTGAACAGGCTGCCATAAAAAGAAATAGAACCGCGACGCTCAATCGTTCGCAAACATCGGCTCCGGCTGACACTTTCAAAACAAAAGATGGCTGGGTGCTCGTCCAGTCTGTAGGCGGCCCTTTATTTAAACGATGGGCCGATCTAATGGGCGAAGACCACTGGCTAGAGGATGAACGCTTTAAGGATGATATCTCTCGCGGTGATAATGGCGAAGCAATTAGCGAGCGACTCGGTGCTTGGTGCGCAGAACGCACTTCTCAAGAAGTTTTAGAGGCCATGGAAAAAGCGCGTTTACCTGCAGGGCCAGTGCTTTCACCTCAGCAAGTCTTAGACGATCCGCATATTGCCGCAAAGGGTTTGTTCCAGCCCGTCGAATACCCAGGTTTAGATATTCCCGCGCCACTTATGAAGACACCTGTTGAGCTCTCCGAAACCCCTGGCGAAATTCGGACTCGTCCACCGACATTGGGCGAGCACACAGATCAACTTATGGAAGAATTGGGTTACTCTGCTGAGGAAATTAGTGATCTAAGAGAAAAGCGCATCGTTTAAGAGACTTTTAATCAAAGCTCTCAGCATTTCAGGTTAAGCTCCCTCCTGAATTTCTGCCGATCCTGCAGCCAGCGTTTCTTGTAAAGTTCTCGCGCATCCCCTAGGGGTATAAGCCTTCAAACGCAGTTTAGGCTTGCTATACTGTTAAACACGAGCTGTTTTAGCGGCCATTAAGTCATCATTGGAGTCATTGCCACGAAATTTATCCAGCACCTCATCACAATACAGGTTCTAAAACCAATAGTGTCAGCGATACTGATCTAAACTCTCTAGTCAAATCCAAATTCACTAAGATGATTAGCCCCCATAAAAATTTCCGGAAGAGTGATTTCGAATAATGGCAATGTGTGAGAGCCGACCCCTGCTAACAGCAACTCCTAGTCTGTAATGGCATAGACGATAACACTGCTTTCTCTAGAAGGACCTAATCCTGGAGCTCGAACTGTCAACATTGGCCCGGTACCAACTGCAATGTATTGTTTTCCATTAACGCCATAAGAAATGTGCCCTCCTCCTATTGGCGCACCAGTATAGATTCTGCGCAGAACTTCACCAGTACTCGCATCCATTAATAATAGATTGCCTTCTATAGTGCCAGTTATTATCAAGCCACCTGCCGTGGCGGTAACAGCACCTGTGTTCGGATAGGGTGTTTGATGCCGCCAACGTACATCACCTGACTCGACATCGACAGCGGTAATCCAGCCCGACATTTCACCTTCGGGAGTTACTGACCCCCCCATAAACAACTGACCTGGAATATACTCGACCCGCTCAGCAGCAGTAAATCGACTGCAGTAATCTATCGCAGAGGTAATCAGGATTTTTTCTTGCTCATGAAAAGCGGGGCTGCTCCACAACACTCCGCCGGTAACTCCAGGACAAGCAACAACCCCTTCTCGAGTAACTGGCACATCCTGATTTAACAAAGTCGTTATCGCAGTTTCATATATAGGTTCATGTGTTTTTTTGTCGAGGGTCCTCAGAACACCATCCTTACCAACTGTTGCAATGAAATCGTCAGATACATTATTTATTCCTGCTTTTAACACTGGAGTGACTTGCGTCAGATCCCAATCATGATCGTCATTGGGCACTATTGAGCGATGCCATTGTAGTTCTCCAGATTGAATATCGAGGGCCACAATACTATTGGTATAAAGATTTTCACCAGGCCTTAAGTATCCTGGCAAATCCGGTGCCGGATTTGTCACAGCTACATAAACTTCATTTTGCTCGAGATCAAAGCTCAGTGGTGTCCAGACGGCACCCCCTCCAAGTTTGATGTTTTCTGGATTACCCCAACTGGGCCCACCTCCTGCAGCGGCTTCAGGAACTGTATAAAACTTCCAAATTAAATCACCATCACGTAATGAAAAAGCACCAAGCCAACCCGAGATTGCATTTTCACTACCCGCCGGCCCAATCAATATCATGTCATCAAATATCGAGGGTGGCATGGTAAAGGTTTCACCTAACCAAGGATCAGCTACTTGGCGCGCCCACAACAGATTCCCATTCGCGGAATCAAGTGCGAACAAATAACCATCAGAAGTTCCCCTTACAACATAACCATCTTTGATCGCTACACCGCGATTATTAGGCCAGACAGTTCGGTCTTTTGGCTCCCAGTAGTGGGTCCATATTTCCCGACAGGTTGCTGCATTTATTGCAGAGGTTCTCTGGGCGTCAGTTACGTACATTGTTCCTTCATGGACGATTGGACCAGTTTGCATAGGAAGATTGCTGTAAAATTGATAAGCACATACCTGTCCAAGTTCGGCCACGTTACTTGTAGCAATTTCTGAAAGTGGCGAATAACGCACCCCCGCATAGCTGCGATTATGATGCAACCAATCATTTTGACTAGTTCCCGCATTTCGGAGATCTTCCATACTTGGCCCCGTGCCAGTAGGTTCAATTCCGTAAACTCCCTCGATAAATGTTGCCGCTATGTCTAGCGCATCATCTGCGCGAGATATAGGAATCCCAGCAAGATACGCATAATCATTCCGAATCGATTCCGAGCCTTGTAAAACGCTATTACTGCCTAAAATAAAAGCAAGGACATCCAGATTTTCAGATTCGTCCAGGTTACCTTCCATACGCGGCGGCATGGTAGTGGAAATAACAGTAAAAAGATCAGCAACGTTTACACCGAAGTTAGACCAGGTTTTCCGAAATGAGGGACCCACCAATGCTCTTGCCGCACCGCCTTCAAGATCATTACCATGACAAACTGCACAGTCTCTACTGTAAAGTTGAGCACCTTTTTCGAACTGTTCTTCCGTAAAAGTACCAGTTCCTGGCGCTTCTGCGGCAAAGCTATTCATTGTTAATAAACTTAAACTTATCAATAGCTTAAAATGAAGTATTAGTATTCGAGCATTATGAATATTCATTCTTCCTAGCTCCTAACAGATAGCATTGCAACTCAATTAAGGATTGTTGAAAAAATACACTGCAGCTGTATACATTGCTTCCACCCCTGCTTTCACAGATTTTGGATCGATAAAGAAAAAGGGAGAGTGGTGAGGAGGAGCCGCCATTTCACCTGCCTCTATTCTTATCATAATATCTTCTGGCGTACCTCCTACTGAAAAGAAGACACCTGGTACCTGATGTTCAGTTCGAGTAAAAAAAGCGAAATCTTCTCCACCCATGCCCGTGCGCTCCGAGGTCTCTAATGGGCTATAACCTAATTGCTCAGTCCACGTCGGCAACAGCTTATGTACTGCAGCGTAGTCGTTAACTGTAGTAGGTGTGCTCTCAAACCCGACTCTGACTATCGGCAACAAATCGTTGGGTAAACCATTCAATCTCCCAATATTAAATGCTGTATCTCTTATACGCCCTAGCACCTGCTCGCGGACGGCTTCTGAATCAGTTCGAACCGTTAATTGCAAATTAACTTCATCAGAGATGATATTGTGCTTATTACCACCTTGAAAAGAACCTACAGTGATAACTGCTGGTGAAAAAGGATTAATCTGTCGACTAATTATGCCCTGTAAAGCTATAACTAATTGTGAGGCAACATAGATTGGGTCAACCGTTTGCTGAGGGTAGGCTCCATGTCCACCAATTCCTCTAACCTGAATGTCTACGCTATCAACGCTGGAATACATAATACCCTCACGAATTGAAATTGTACCGCTCGGAGTGCCAGACGAAACATGAAGGCCCAAAGCGTAATCAGGCACTCCAAAACGTTCATATAAACCATCGTCTAACATTGCTTTGGCACCATTAATAATTTCTTCTGCCGGCTGCCCAACCAGCATCACAGTGCCGCTCCACTTATCTCGATTGTCCATCAGCATCTTGGTAGTACCCACTAATGAAGTCACATGCATGTCATGACCGCAGGCATGCATCACTGGCATCTCATCACCATCTAGGTTTACTTGTCTAACCCGAGACATATAAGTAAGGCCACTATCTTCCAGAATAGGCAGGCCATCCATATCAGCACGAATCATTACCAACGGACCTTCCCCGTTCTTGATTATGCCCACTAGACCAGTTACACCCACTCCCTCGGTCACATCAACCCCAAGCGCTCTCAGCTCTTCAGCCAATCGTGCGGCAGTTTTGTTTTCTAAAAAGCTTAGTTCAGGGTTTTGATGAAACCAGACAAAAAGATCTTCCAAGTGATCATCATAATGCTGCTCTATCGCCATTTTTATTGCCGGGTCCGCAGCACAAATTGAGACTGAGAAAAAACAAAATAGTAGGGTAATTAAATTCCTCATTTGGATTGCTAGTCTCTTTTTATAAAATCTTTTCATAGCTTGGCTCAATTAAAATTCGTAGAGAAAGGGAGAGTAAAGGACCTTTGACTTTTTGAAAAGTAGAATTCACCTTGCTCCTCGGTTAGTCTAGCTAGCATGTTCAAACCGCGCGAGGAATTTCGCCATGGATTCAAGCCAGTCACGTCGCCAGTTCTTGCAAGGGTCAGCAGCGATCTTACTAACTGCAGCTGCCAGCCATACTAAACTTAACAAAGCTCAGTCAATATCTTCAAATAGTGAAGAAAATTATTGGTCTATTGTCAGATCTCAATTTGCATTTGACGAGTCTGCGGTGCCGATGAACGCTGCCAATTTGTGTCCATCTTTTCGCTCTGTATCTGAGACAGTTACGGCTTTGACCTATGATATTGACCGAGATTGCTCTTTTAATAATCGAGCCAAATTTAACGCTCTTTTAGAAGAATCTCGTGCGGCCGTCGCGAATCAGCTTAATGTAAGTGCCGACGAGGTCGCATTAGTGCGTAACACTAGTGAGGCTAACAACATTATCAATAATGGGCTTGCTTTAGAATCCGGAGATGAAGTGATTCTTTGGGATCAGAACCATCCAACCAATAATGTCGCCTGGGATGTACGAGCTTCACGCTATGGGCTGAATATTAAAAAGGTAGCCACGTCTGCTGATCCGGAAAATACTCAAGAACTTATTGATACATTCGTGTCACACTTCAGCAATCGAACCAGGGTGCTTTCATTAACACATGTATCAAATGTTAGTGGAATAAAGCTTCCCATAAAGCAGCTAGTTGAGGCTGCTCACTCAAGGAATATTTATGTACACGTTGACGGCGCTCAAGTTTGGGGGGCAATGGCACTTGATCTGCGTGACTCGAATGTAGACTCTTTTTCTGCAAGCGCGCATAAATGGTTTATGGGGCCCAAAGAAGTCGGCCTACTTTACGTAAAAGAAAGTAATATTGATCGAATTTGGCCTAATATTGTAGCGCCAGGCTGGGGTGACGAAGTTGATACCGCATTAAAGGGTGCAAGAAAATTTGAATCATTAGGACAGCGAGACGACTCTGCTCTTGCAGGCATTGGTATTGCCGCTCACCAGCATGACTTAATCGGCACAGAGCGTGTTGAAGCTAGAGTTGTGAGCCTTTCTCAGCGCTTAAAGGAGGGTATTACCGAACTCGGATTAGAGTTGGTGACGCCTATGGACCCCGAGCTAAGCTATGGTGTTTGTATTACGCGTGCACCCACCGGTCAAGGCGGCACTATAACCGACCTTCTTTACAGAGATCACGGTATAGCAGGCGCAGCTACTGGAGGTATTCGTCTTTGCCCAACGATCTACAACACGCATGATCACATCGATCGAGCAATTGCAGGTCTTAAAAAACTAATGGCGTAGGATCAACAACATGAAAAGCAAACTCGTTCTTATTTCACTTCTTCTCGCTTTTTTAGCTATAAATAGCGACCTATCTATTAATGTTGATGCTCAAGAAACAGAATATCAACTGCAAGGTATGCAAACTCAAGAAAAGATCCCTCGAGACATTCATAGAGACTCAATGGCGCGATTACCCCAAGTACAGCGGGACGACCTAGACGCAAATGGTCGTGATGCCTTTGACACTTATGTCAGACCCGGCACTGGCTATGAAACAGGTTTGAGAGGTCCTGTGGGGATGTGGATGCATAGTCCGATTCTAGCCAAAAACGTATTTGATGTTAGACAGCGCGTTCGTTATGGAACACCAAAAGACCAACGTCTAACAGAATTAATTATTCTCTCAACTGCGAGAGAAATTAGTAATCAATATGAATGGTCCGCTCATGAACCATTAGCCCAAACTGCAGGTCTAGAACAAGAAATTATCGAAGTTATAAAATATCGCAGAGATCTGAATTCTCTACCACCAATTGATGGATTTGGAGAAACTGAATTAACACTAGTGCAATTTACTCGAGAGCTTGTCAGTGAAGAAAAAGTAAGTGAAGAAACTTTTGTCCGCGCAATCGATCTCTTTGGCAATGAAGGATTAGTCGATATCGTCGGCTTGATCGGTTATTACAACTTTGTCGCGATGACTCTAAAAGCCTTTGATGTGCAGCGACCCATTGACAGTGAGTTATTATTGCCCATTTCATCAAATTGAAGCCTATTTGAGAACTAGTTTTTCGCTGTTTGAATGTAGATTATAGTTTTATATTACTGATACCCTTGGAGAATTACTTACTTCACAGGAAGAGCCTTTTTAGGGTGTTTCCTTACAGTAAATCTAATTTATCTGGGTACAAAATCAGAGGAGATTAAAAGAATGGCTAAAGGTTACTGGATTAATCATGTTGAGGAAATTATTGACCAAGAGGCGTTTGGAAAATATGTTACGAAGTGGAATGCTCTTGTTGAACGAGGCGAGGCCAAAATGATTGCTATTGGCCCAGTAGCAAAAACTCAAATAGGCGAGAAAGACATACAATTTGCGGCAGTAGTCGAATTTGAGACATTCGAAAAAGCGATGTCTTTTAAAAGTCACCCTGATTATGTCGATGCACTCAAAGAGCTTGGAGCTGACGAAACTGAGTCAGTAAAAAGGACAAGCTGTGTGGTGAGTGGTTAAAAACCCTTACTCATTATTTCCGCAGCAAACACACAACATCTTCTAGGCAAGGGTACAAGCTAACTATTCACTAATATTCTCGTTCCCTAAGACTACGTGCTGACCTTTATGGCCAGCCAAACAATTATGACTTGGCTAATTCTTTTCTTAACAATATCTCTAATACCACGGCCGCAATTATTAGAGCTGGAATATCTCCTAAAAAGTGACCTCGCTCAGTTGTATCAATTAAAGCCTGATAAAACATTATGAGACCATGGGCCAAGCTACTGTAGATAACAAATCTAATGAAAAGGATATGTTTCAGCGGGTCTTTTGAGGCTTGAAAAATCATCATGAGACCCATAACCAGGTAGATACCGACGATCATTAACTGATATTCAGGTTGCGCTGGAGACCAAGCCCAACCGCCAAATAAATTGATTTGAAAGAGACCGTAGACTGAGCAAAAAACGATACCGAAACCTATCAAAGAAACTCTTAAAAGACTCATTGTTATTCTTGCTCCTTTCAAAATAGTTTGTAACAGCTCTTCAATAGACTACTGCTTAAAGACTGCCTTGTCACTAGCCCTTTGAGCCCCCTAAATAATACCTCATAAATCACCAGCAATATTCCCCACCTGATCGATTCCAATCATGATCTTTTACTTAATTAAAACTGCTTCAATAGAATCGAACACGAATGAGCCTCCCGTTTGAGAAATTGGTAGTCGATTTGAATTATATTCAGCGCTTAACGAATAGGGCCCTTCTCCTTTATGAATATATAAATTGCCACTAGCAAAAAGTTGCTTGTTGAACAGCTCCGTCTTTATTAAAAATCACTTCAAGAGTATCTCTACAGTTCGAATCCCTTGATCGTGAGTCAAAGTCAGAGAGCTGAAGACCGGATGAAGTTAATAGAAACCCCAAAGTATATTTTCTATTTTCAGGGTCATTTATCAATTCTACGCAGTCAGAGATTAACTGTTTAGCCTGATTATAAAATCTAGTACCAAGTACTTCACTGGAAAACTCAGCTTCATGAAGAGTTAGTGCAGCCTTAATAACTTCAGCCCAGATATCATACCCAGCATCATTAAGATGCAAGTCATCAGGCAGGTAAATGTCTTTACGGATATCACCATTCTCATCTAATAAAAACTTAGACATATTGATGTGAAAAATATTTGAATCTGTTTTAGCTATCTCAGCAAAGCCATTGTTCACTTCTTCCGCAAGTACCCAAAGATGCGAGCGAGCGATGCTGGGCTTTATATCCAGAAGATACAGTCTTGTCTCAGGAAGATCGCGATCCAAATTAGCTATAAGACTGACCAGTTGATTAAGGATCGTGGCAGGGGGCAAGCCCCAAGCAAGATCATTATCTCCTTCATAAAGCACAATCGCACGCGGCGCATATTTAAGAATGACTCGCTCATAGTAGTGCAACAAATCGTTCATTACACTACCGCCAAACCCTCGCGGGATGATATTTAGCGGAGCAAGATCTGCAGGAGCGTCATCATTCCAAAAACCGATACTTGAACTACCCACTAATAAAATAGCATTTTTCGAGGGGGGGGGAAATGAAGTCTGCATTCTCGAATCTTTCTATTGACGCTTCGTAACGAGCTGGATCAGGTTGAATTTGACCATGGGCAAATGAATTAAGGAAAGGTGTTAATAGCAGAGCAAATAATAGGTGATTATTAGAATTCTTCATAAGAGAATTATAATTGCAGATCTTTACTTTTTCGGAGCATTAGATATTCAATTTGATTCCGTCGCTGAAGTAGACTCCCCAGAGTCGGCCTTCTGGTTCGCCTTTAATGAACCGAATAGCCTCTTAGCACTTTTTTTGACTTCATCAACTGTAGTATCTGCCTGAATATTTTCTTTTAGCTCTCCTTTTGGAGGCGATACGTCTTTGTTATCTTTCTTAGAATTTTTCATACATATTTTCCTAAAAGGTATGACACCTCATACTAAAAATAACCAAACTTATATTGGCAGGCGGACTGAGTGAAGAAATTCTGACATATGACAAAATTAAATTCTAGTCCAAGAACTCTAGCATGAGACTATTAAGGAAAAATAGATCAGTGACTTGATAATGTCATGTAAGAACTGTATACCAGAGCCTATTATTAAATTGAAGCGGATAACCCGCAATTTTTAATATTAACGAAAAACAACATTTCCAATACTTAAAATAGAGGATGCAATAATGTCAGAAAAAATTGATGACTTCCGCTTCGTTCACGTTTCTAACACTTACTCTCAAAATGCTGAAGGACAATTAGTCAGCCAAGTAAATATGAAATCTGAAACTGATATGGCTGTTTATGGTGAGGTTTGGTCGACCCTTACTTTTTTACAGAATTATGAAACGCCAGATGCCGAAAGCGGCGAAGTCAGCTTCGCGGGCGAAGCGTTTCATTCTGACGGTACAAAAACAATAGGCTTTCAAAAAGGGACCTGGAAAAAAGCAGGCAACCATGTTTGGGAACTTGAGATGGTAGGAAAAGACAGCCGAGAAGGTGATCTAAAGACGGTCAGCCGGATTTCTTTAGAAACTTTAATATGGGAAGGCTCTGTCTTCCGTCTGTAGCAATTTATCAATACAAATTGATTAGAAGTTAATTAACCCGGAAGAGATTCCAAGTAAACGGGTATCTCTTCCGGGTCTGGAAATTAATTTAGAGAACATGGACATTAACTGCTTCCACCCATGCCACTAATACTTGGAATTGAGGAAGTGCTTTAATAGATGATGCTGATGGCGGGACATTAAGTTATAAACAACACGCCAGTAATATCAACCACCTTCATTCGCTGACTCTTCATGTCGTTTAAAGTATTCCCGCACAAGGACAAGGTTAGGGAATAGACGTAAACTACCGGCAAAAACCTCATCCTACCCTTCCAAATCCCAACAGCCCTATGCAATTATCAAACTATCGGGTGTCGCGTATGCCAATCCGTAGCTTGCTCATAGGCATAACCCAATCTACAGATGCCTTCCTCTCCGAGCCTAGGCCCCATAAGCTGCACACTATAAGGAATACCTTCGTCAAAAAAACCGCAAGGCAACGTAAGTGTAGGGGTCCCAGCAAAATCCGCGGGCATACTATTATGGGGCAGCATCGAACTGAGAATTGGCAAAATGGCTTCCATACCGCCGTACTGGGAACCTGAAGCAATTTCAAATGGCACTCCTCCTGAAGGACATACCACTGCATCAACTTTGGATAACTCAGTTTCAAAACTTCTATTTAAACGCCGACGCTGTCCAGCGGCTGCATTGTAGTCTAAATCACTAACCTCGCTGCCACTGCGCAAGAATTCTCGAAAATACTCACCATACTCATCAGCTCGGGACGGATAATTACCGGCATGGGCCTTGTATGCTTCGTAGGAGCAGATAGTAGCCCAGGTATCCCTTAACTGTTGTGAAAACTCGCCCGGCATTTTGACTTCCACCAGAGTTGCACCTAGGGACTGCAAAGTATTGATCACTTCCTGGATTGCCGTGACCAGCCCTTCCGGACTACCCAAGCGCAAAAAGCTCTCATCAACTCCTATTCGCAAACTGGATATGTCACCATCAAGGCGTGACAGAATATCGGGCACCTCGTCGTTGATAGAAGTAGGATCATTAACATCCTGACCGGCAATTGCCTGAAATACAGCGGCAGCATCTCTAACACTGCGGGTCATGGGCCCCACGTGATCCAAACTTTCGGCTAAAGGTATGACACCGTAGCGACTCACCCTACCATAAGTTGGTTTCAGACCAACAATGCCGTTGGCCATGGCAGGTAAGCGTATAGATCCACCTGTATCGGAACCGAGGGATGCGTAACAAAGACCGGCGGCCGTGGCTACTCCGGAACCGCTGGAAGACACACCCGCAAACAGATTATCACCCCAGGGATTTACCGGAATGTCGAAATCCCGGTGATAACCCACCATAGCTCCTTCGGTCAGGTTAAGTTTGCCTAGCAGCACAGCACCGGCATCATATAATTTTGTCATTACAGTAGCGTCGAAGGTGGGCAGAAAATTCTCATAGACCTTCAAGCCCCCTTTAGTAGAAACACCCTCGGTGTAACAGAGGTCCTTCACGGCAATGGGAACTCCGTGCAAAGGCCCCCGTCGATTGCCTGCAGCAATTTCGCGATCTGCCTGCTGCGCCTGCACCATTGCTAACTCAGCCGTTACAAGGGCATAGCTATGCAGCTCTGCATCAACAGCACCTATTCGCGATAGCTGAGCTTCAGTTAGCTCTACCGAACTGATTTCCCTACTGCGCAATAATTCAGAAACTTCAGATAAAGTGGCATAGTGAATGTCATCAGAACTTAAAGTTTCAGCACCAAATATTGAAGGAGTGGATAAACCGGAACAAGCACCTGCGGTAACGGTGGAGATTATCCGGGTAGCGTCTCTCCGGCTAACCCCTCTAGCAAGTGAGCGGAGCCTATTATCAAAATTTTTCCCTCTCTGATTGTTATCCATTGAAATTCTTCCTTACTAGGAGTAGATCGCCATTATGCACAACGCTTCGAGTTGAATAAATAGGTTAATATTACCCAGCCCTTAGGCAATGGAGTCGGATGCAAGCGAAATAAGAGTCATCATCAAAGAACTGGTACTGACAGCACCCGCAATTAATAACGGATTCCAAAATAATCTGAAAAAATGGAATTGGAATTTTATTGGAAATGAAGATACGTATCACAACACTAATCTGCTTGCCGGTTTTCTTGTTCGGGTACACATTTTCCTTCGTTTACACCGATATCTCTGGGGACCCGCATCAGCTAGATAATTTTCTTAATGACTGAGATAAGTATTTACAGGAAGCTTCAGTAGAAAATAAAACCGGCCTAGTATGCAACGAAACTATTATGGATGCGTGTTTGACTGCTCGAGGCTGGTCTAGAGGTAACGCTATTACTATAGATACAGTGAAAATTCCCAACTCTATAATCATACCCACTGAAGATGATGTGCGATGTAACAATTAGCACTCAATTACCACCATTTTTAATTAATACATCTATCACTTCCAAATATAGATAAAAGTGGATTTGAAAAAAATCACTAAAAGATCAGATATAAGGCCGATACAGACAGTATCTAATTTTTTGGGAGGAGGTTGGTCATGGATGTTATTGATAGTAGCGCTTTCGCTCTGTTTTCCGTGGCAGTGGTTTATTTCGGAATGAAGATCGATGAAAAGCTACAACAGAGAGCAGAAAAGACAACGAAGCGAGGGCCGCCTCAGCATTCTTAGAGTTTTTAGAAACCAACTCGACAGTTGGTTGTATATGAAGAAGAGCGTCGATATTAACGCCTTAGTTCAACTTATAGGCATACTTGGAGTAATAATCTCTCTAATTTTGTTGGTTTAGGGGTCCGGCAGTTACAGCATTAGCATCCACCCGCAACGTATATAGTCAATGTCAATACGGAGAGGTTACGGCAAGAGCATTATCTTTTTTTAGCGCAGACCTATTAACATTATTAGATGATACTAATATTCGTTTATGCAAAGGATGAACAAGCTATTAACAACAATCCTGCTCTGCTATTTCTGATATGAGCCTTTTTGAATATATGGCTACAATCGTGGCTATTGTTTTAGGGTTAGCAACCGCAAATCTTTTAAAGATGTTTTCCAAAGTAATAATCCTTGTAAATTGGAGAAATATGGGGTGGTTTTTATCTCTTTGGTGTTTGATTTTAATAGTCGTCCTTCTTGGCTATTTCTGGGCTTTCTGGCGGATTTACAGCGATATAATCCAAATATCAATTTGGGAATTCATTCTTATTCCATTTTTTACAGTTATCTGTTTCTTCTTAAGCTCAGAGTTTTTCCCCGCTCCTAAACAACCAGAAAATCAAATTTGTCTGCAAAAATACTTTATAGAAGCTCGCAAACCTTTTTTCATTACTCTTTTCCTTCTATGGGCGCACTTGCTTGTTGGAGCTAGAATTATAGGATTTGAGCAATCTGCGTTTGAAATACTGTTTGCTTTACTGATGATTACTCTCTCTTTTTCAGGCATTTTCTTAACGACTATTCGCGCCCACAAAATTCTGGTTATTCTATGGTCGGTTAGTTTTCTAAGTCAGGAGGCTATCCAAATTACAATTGGTTAATAGGCGCAGAAAAGATAAATGGTTCCTGCAAGCTGAAGGGAAAGAATCAGCTGCCCTACTGCTTCTAAAGCCATACCTGGCACCTGATATTTGTAGTAACTTGTGCCTACAAATATAAAGAAACTACTAAACTTGCCATTGAGGATCTATTTATGAGCACCGATAGTCTTACCCTACAAGCCCGCCAAGCGCGCACGACAATGCAACTCACTTCAGTAGAATTTAGAGATGGAGAGAGTGTAATTACAGCACAAGGTGAAATGGGAACATATGGCACAGTATACACCTCCTACTTGCTCAAATATGACAACACAGGCAATGGAGGCACAGTTTCTGGCCAAGGTCGTGGTGTGGTTGATAAAGATACTTTTTTCTCTGGTACGTTCTCAGGAGTCTGGAAGCGTGATGGTGCAAATATAGTAATGAGAAACTTGGTAAACATCTCCGATGGCACTACAAATCTTGACTCAATAGTAATTAATACTGGCCAAAGAAACCTATCAATAGATGTTTATGTAATAGACTAACGGGACTCATCTTAAATTAAGGAGCTTTTATATGCCCATTCCCTTTGAAGGTGGATGTCACTGTGGTTCTGTTCGCTATGTTTGCTCAGAAGAGCCTATTACCGTCGTAAATTGTCATTGTGGCGATTGCCAAAAAATTGCTGGCTCTGCATTCATAACTGGTGTGCTTGTGCCTGAAGGGTCTGTAAAAATAAATGGTGAAATGAAGAGTTACAGAGTTGAGGCAGACAGTGGAAACGGTATAACACGAAATTTTTGCCCCGCTTGCGGAACAAGAATATTGGTGGAGCTAGAGGGAGGTATTGGAATCGGAGTAAGCTACACAACTATGGACGACAACTCTTGGTTAGAACCCGCGGTAGAGTTTTATGCAAGCAAAGCACAACCCTGGATAACCTTATGTTCAAGAACGGAAAAACTCACAAATATGACTTGAGCCGTTTAATGAAAAAACTACTAATAACAATAATCCTGCTCTGCTTTTCTGATGCATAGATTCATGGCTGTTTACTTTCCGTATACGCCTCGACACTTATCAAGTGAAGCTCAAAAGGGCCATCTGTTTTGTCGTACTGATACAACGCAAACTCATTAATCTGACTAGTATCGAGTTCAGGACCCTCGAGCTTGAATCCTCGAAATTGAGGAAAAAAAATCTCGAATGGAATATCGATTACATTCGTTTCGCCAGGCAAAGTGTCGAAGTCAGCCCAATAATTAACGCGCCGACCGCGCCATCGAGCATCCGTTTGCATTCCCCAAGTGTAACGACGTCCGTCAGCCTTAACCTTTACTCTTATTCCAGTATAAGCCGACAAGTCTAATTTTAGAGGTTGTGTGCGAATGGAGCTGAAACCGCCACCATTCGTGTTGGTATTGCCAGAAAAAATAAGCTTCTCCGAAGAAATATCAAACCCGCCCTCGCTTCTTCCTCCCATGACATTATCATTTTGCACGTACCAACCAAAGTCAGGGCTTTCGGCATTAAAACTAGTAAGAGGTAGGGTGTCCAATGCGTCAGGCTCCGATGCGCTTGTAGGTAGGCATGATAGAGCGAGTAAAATTATGCCGCATGAGAGACCGGCTGGGTGTGAAAAACATATTTTTCCTAGTGTCATGAAAGTAACTACGTCTATATTTAGCCGTTAGATCAGAAACGATTCTGATAAACTGAAGCATCGAATTTAATGGCGCAATTAACCGAATCTACCCTTACCGTATTCCGAAAATAGGAACCCGGTAGCAGTTCTATGAACATGGCTTGCTAAAAGCATATCGTTACTACCCCACAAGAATTTGAGACGTGATGGAAGCTTACGCGAAGGTATGCTTCAATCTGATAGAGTGAATGCTGCGTACTACTTAGGCCTTAGGGTATTATATTAGCCTCGATGAGGAAGTCTGACATTGCCTGATTTGTTTCTTCTGGCGCTTCCTGCTGAACCCAGTTTAAATATTAACTCTTTTATATTCAGTAACTTATGCGTCTCTATCTCTGCGTACATATGCCGTACTATATTATTTAAAGCCGCACCCTACCGTTTCAGCCCTGATTCTAACCATTTAAGCCCCCCCTTCAAACGCATTGAAGTGGCCCTGATAATTAGGACCGGGGAGGCTCTTTCGCGTCTCTCTATTGTTATAGTGCCAACGCAGACTTACTAAAGTCGAAATTGAAGAAAATTAGAATTTAAATTTTGGAGGCGAAAACATGACCATTAGTGAGTTAGGAAGTATTGGTGAGCTAATTGGGGCAGTTGCAACGGTCGCAACTTTGCTTTATCTAGCATTACAAATTCGGGCAAATACCCATTCAGCAAAATATAACGCAATTAACGATATCATCAATCGGGTAATTAAATGGCAATCAAGAATTGCTGACACGCCCGATTTAATGCAATGCTGGACTATAGGAACCAAAGACTATCGAAATCTTAGCGTTGAAGAACAAGTAAGATTTACTTCTATAGCTCTTGAAATGCTTGCGGGTATCGAGGCGACGTTAGAGACGGCAAAAACAGATGGAATAAAGCCCGAGAGCGTCGCCGCTGTAAAGGCAATGATCCATCAACTCATGAGGAACAATGGCGTTCGAGAATACTGGATGATTAGTGGTCGAAATCTATTCGCTCAGGATTTTGTGAAAGAAGTAGAAGAAATTCTTGAAACAGCCACTAAAGTTGATCCAAAAATTTCAGGGCCTCTTCCGTTTTATATGCCGCCAGCACAATAACGTCGATTCTGAAAAATTGGATTTCAATTTTGGGAGGTATGTATGGAAAGAATGACTAATCTGTTTGGGGTTGCCGCTGTTATTGCATCGTTGATATTTGTTGGATTGGAATTAAGGCTAACAAGACAGCTTGCAGTAATTGAAACAGAATGGCAGCTGATGAATAACTACGCATCTTGGAATGAATCTGTTATCGAATGCCCTGAGTGCTACGCCGCTAATTATTCTGAAGAGATGGGTTATGACCAGTATTGGAGAAATTATGCAATCATTGTTCGAGCTTTAAATACTTGGCAAGGAAGCGAAATTGCATATGAAAATGGCCTCTTGTCCGAAAGAAGTTTTAATATGTGGTATCACGACGCAAATTTAATGATTGAAGAGGCTAACCAAGCAGGGACTATTCAGATTTGGTTAGAGACTATGGAAGGGCAAGCAGATTGGTCAGACTCAATTATATTTCAATATTTATATAAAATAATAGATGGATAAATTCTGGAAAAAATGAATTTAGGAATAACTTATGGCCGAAATCATATTTGTTGTCTTAATTTTTGTTGTTTCAAGAACATTTTTTATGATGTTGTGCTGCCCTAATTGCAAAACACTCAAGTCCATCGTTTCACAGAAGAAAATGAAAGGAGTCGATGAAGATGGTAGAGAGCTGATACATTGCAAAGCTTGTAATTATTCTTGGAAACGACTTCCTATGGATGTGCATGGTGGGAATGGGGGATAATCAGTCTTTAACCAGTGACCGTATCGCTTCCAGATGCATGGCATTGAGGTCTGTCTGGGGTTTATGCCCTGAAATCACCTGTTTTGGTATCCCAGATAGCCGATATTTGTAGTATCGTTCAAGTATGAATATGAAGAAACTAATCACTACAGCCCTATCCCTCTTGCTAGTTTCACTGGTAAGTGGTGTTTATGGTCAGAATGCTACCGCGAATATAACTATTGCCGGAATCGACTTCGGTGACAACTCCAGCCAATGGGCTAATGACGGCGAATGCGATGATCCCCGCTTTGAAGGCGACGGCATGGCTACCTCAGCCATTGAAGATGACCTGCATAGTGACGCCACGGATTGCAGCGAAGCTTATCAAAATGGCTCTATTGCACTCATCGGAAATTTGGAAGAGGAACTACAACCGTCCAACCAAGAGCAGCAAACTGCGCTCGAAGCAGAGCGATTTGCCAATCTTGTTAGAGGCAATGGTACGGCAGGTACTTCAACAGCTGATCTGAATTGGTTCTGCAGCGGTTTTCTTATAAGAACCGCAGGGATTTTTGAGCAAGACTACAGCTCACTTGGAGCTGACATGGTTTCTGCTATGCAAGAAGGCGGAGAACGCTTAATTATCCTTGCCGCGCTTGATGGCCCTTCAGATGCAGCATATTTCGGCCAAGAATATGCAAACATGATTACAAATGAGGATGTTTTTGAATCTATGCTTGACAGTGATTCTCTATTAAGAAAGACAATAATGAGCTGCGTCGAAAGATAACTCTCGCCATTTTTCGCCAGTGAACAAACTACTAACAACAATAACCCTACTCTGCTTTTCTGTTGGTGCAAGCCCAGATATTTATTATGAAAAAAATTAGCCTTGAGGTATGGATTCAATTGATTGGAATAATCTCCATTGTTGCCTCGTTAGCTTTCGTTGGTTTAGAAATGAGGCAATCTCAGAGAATAGCACTTGTAAGTCAAATCCAAGAAAGGTCTTACGCAGCCTCTGCTGAGATGAACGCATTCACTGAAGCCAATCTAGACTGGTTTTCTGGTAAATTTAGCATTCCGCCAATATCTGAGCTTACAACTGAGCAAAAAGCCGCCAGAAACTCTGAAAATCAGAGCTGGTTTTTTTATGAAGCTGACTATTTTCAATATTCTCAAGGACTCATGACTGAACCTGTTTGGCAGGCAAAACTAAGAGCTATGGAAGTCAATTTAAAGAGATGTGAATATCCTGAAATTTACGAAGTGAGAAGCGAGTTGGTAGAGATAGGGCTTAAAAGAATTTTAGATCAAATGCCTTCTCAATGCGAAAAGTAATCCATGAACAAACTACTAACAACAATAACCCTACTCTGCTTTTCTGTTGGTGCTACTTAAGGATTTACTATGGATGCCTCCTATACCTCCAACATTACGGAATTTGCAATTGTTTTGGCAGGTTTCTCCGGATTAGTTATCACCATTGGCTCGAAAGATGGAAGTAGCAGTCCATTAACAAAACATCGAACCTTCTGCTTATTAAGTCTTTCTTTCGCTGCTGCGTTTGGATCATTGCTGCCCACTCTTGCTCTATCTTTCGGAATTTCAAAAATATGGGCTTTTTCAAGTTATGGTCTATCTTGTATTTTAATAGCTACTACTCTTGGCGCTTATTTAAGCACTAGGCTTTTACTAAATGAAGAAGAACGTAAAAAATTAAGAGGGTATATGTATGTATTAATCCTCTGGGTTAACGTATTTCTTGTTTTCCTTTTGGCGCTGATGCCAGCCGCAGGTCCTTTTTTTATTGCTCTTGTTTGGCAATTAGTAGTATCTGCAATCTTGTTTACTCGATTAATATTGCAATCATGAACAAACTAGAACAGATGCTAAACTCTTAACCTAACTACCCATTTAGCGAGCTTAATTATGAATATAACAAAACCAACTGCGTGGCTTATAGGAGTAATTGTAGTACTAATAGTTATCATAATTTCAGGCGCGGAGATTCGCATAGAAATAGGCGGTGATGATTCCGACGAAACTGCATTAGTCACGTAAACTCATGCTGGCGAGACCTCTGGTAGCGGCCTATGTTAGTTGCTTTGATATTGGTATTGGCTATATGGGAATTATATTGGACATCCAAGGCGTGTTGGAAAGCAGCGATGAGTGGAACTGGTTCATATTCATGATGGCGATTAGCCTTTTTGGGTTACCTGAAATGTATTATCTCTATTTTAGAAAAGTCGATGTCTCGTTATGAACAAACTACTAACAACAATAACCCTACTCTGCTTTTCTGTGGCTGCTAATGCGGATTTATTATGAAGAAAGTTAGTTTAGATGTATGGATACAATTATTAGGTATGATTGGCGTACTTGGAGGCTTAGTTTTTGTAGGCATGGAAATGCAGCTTTCGCAAAGAATAGCTATAGCAGGACAAGTGCAAGCCAGAACCCAAATGAATGTAGATAGATTGTTATCGCCAATGGAAGGTAATTTAGATGCACTGAGACTCTGGTCGCCAGAAAATTTTTCTTATGCTTCGCTAAATGATGAAGAAAAATTGATCACAGAAACAATCCATCAATGGAGGTTTGCTATGCTCGAAAATAATTTCACCCAATATCAAATGGGTCTTTTTGCTGAAGATTATTGGATTGAAGCACAGGAACGAATCGAGCTATGGTACAACGCGTGCGAGCTTCGATTTGCTGTTGGTAAACGAGTAAAAGGTTTTCAAAATTATTTGAACTCTATCCCAGATCGCTGCTAGAAATGAATGAAAGACCATTATTTTGAACAAACTACTAACAACAATAACCCTGCTCTGCTTTTCTGTTGCTGCTAATGGTAAAGAATCATGAAGAAAGTTAGCTTAGATGTCTGGGTTCAACTGATCGGCCTTTTGAGCGTTGTCGCCGGGTTGGCTTTTGTCG
>CAXYEH010000001.1:30000-128711 GCA_964275945.1 uncultured Pseudomonadales bacterium | reverse complement strand
CGGGAATATCATCACTGAACCCCAGAATCACAAGATGACCATTCGCGAACTAATGAGTCACACCGGCGGGCTCAGTTATGGAATTTTTGCACAATCTCCGGTAGACACAAAATATGTGGAAGCTGACTTACTTAACAATGCTTTTACATTAGAAGAATTCACTCGCAGACTTGGCGAAATTCCACTCAAACATCAGCCCGGAAGCCGCTGGGAATACAGTGTTGCAGTCGACGTTCAAGGATACTTGGTTGAAAAGTTAGCAGGCCAGCCATTTGGTGACTTTCTGCAAGAACGAATATTTGATCCACTAGAAATGACGGATACAGACTTTTACGTGCCAGAGGAAAAAGTCTCTCGTTTTGCCCAGGTTTATGGCTATAACCGCGAGGGAGAGCTTGAACCTGGCGAAGGCTTCCCAGGTGCCAATTTTCTGGAGGACCCTAACTTTCAATCCGGGGGAGGCGGTCTTGTATCCTCTACTATGGATTACATGCGATTCAGTCAGATGTTATTAAATGGAGGAGAATTGGATGGAATAAGAATTCTTGCACCATTAACTATTGACCTAATGCATCGGGATCAGACACCCCGGGGCATGACTGGCGCAATGTCTAGCGAGACAGGCACAGTGTTTGGTCTGGATTTCGCCATAATAGAAGACCCTGTTGAAGCGGAGAGTTACTCCAAAGGCGAATACTATTGGGGGGGTGCGGCCGGAACTTGGTTTTGGATAGACCCTGTAGAAAATCTGGTTTTTGTTGGCATGATTCAGCAGTTTGGCCAGGGAATACCTGATGTTCGATCCACTTCAAGAAGATTGGTTTACCAATCCATTATGGATCCCTATGGCATTTAATTAGGCAATAGGCTTGATCTAGATTTGATGATTCCGCGAATTTCCCTAGAATCATCAAATCTGATTTCGTATTTAAGCATTCTACGTTCTTAAAACCACTTATTACTCAATTTTCCCTTCTCATGCAGTTTCAGGAGCCGAGAATGAAATACCTAACTAAGACAATACTTCTATTTTTTTCGGCTGGAATAACTAGCCTTGCATTTACCCAAGGCAATAACTTGCCAGAAATCCCGTATGAAAAATTCATTCTAGACAATGGCCTTACATTGATCGTACACGAGGATCACAAAGCTCCAATTGTTTCTGTAAATATCTGGTATCACGTCGGATCAAAAAATGAGCCAAGTGGGCAATCTGGATTTGCACATTTATTCGAACACCTTATGTTCAATGGCTCTGAAAACTTTAATGACGATTATTTTCAGGTATTAGAACGCGTTGGTGCTACCGACTTGAATGGGACAACAAATTTAGATCGCACCAACTATTTTCAGAATGTTCCCAAAAATGCCCTAGACCAAGTTTTATGGATGGAATCGGATCGAATGGGCCATCTGTTGGGAGCAGTAGATCAGAGCAAACTAGACGAGCAACGTGGTGTTGTACAAAACGAAAAACGCCAAGGTGAGAATCAGCCCTATGGCAAAGTTTTTACTGCCATCCTTGAGGCGGTTTACCCCTACGGACACCCCTATGCTCATTCGGTCATCGGCTCAATGGATGACCTTAATGCAGCATCTCTAGAGGATGTACAGGAATGGTTTCAAACTTACTACGGACCGAACAACGCGGTAGTGGTTATCGCTGGCGACATTACACCAGATGAAGCGCTGGCAAAAGCTGAGCAGTATTTTGGCGACATTCCACCTTCCCCGCCAATTGCCAAGCATTCTGAATGGATTGCCAAGCGAACTGGCGAGCAACGCCAAATCATGCAGGATCGAGTCCCTCAGGCGCGACTTTACAAGGTATGGAATATTCCCCACTCATTGTCAGAAGAGACTAATTTATTGGATTTGTTCTCCAACATTCTCGCTGACGGCAAAAATTCGCGACTCTATAATCGCTTGGTTTATCAAGACCGGATCGCTACCGACGTTTCTGCCTTTATTCAAGCAGGCGAAATTGCCAGCATGTTTATTATTCAGGCAACAGCAAACCCTGGAGATGATTTAGAATCTGTAGAAGCTGCTGTCGATGAAGAAATGCAGCGCTTATTAACTCAAGGTCCGGATCAGGAAGAACTCGACAGAGTGCAAACACAAGTGCGTGCAAGATTTATACGAGGAATAGAACGCATTGGTGGCTTTGGCGGGAAATCAGATGCCCTTGCGCGAAGTGAGGTTTATGGCGGCAGTCCCGATATGTATCGTCAGTCACTAGACCATCAACAAAATGCAACGGCAGAAAGCATCCGAATTGCTGCTAATAAATGGCTCACCGATGGTGTCTATGTTCTCGAAGTTGAGCCTTTCCCAAGCTACGCTGCCAGCGGTGCAGGTGTCGATCGTTCGCGCTTGCCAGAGATTGATACTCCGCCGGACGTTTCCTTTCCTCGAATTCAAAGGGCGCAATTATCAAATGGCTTAAATATCGTTCTCGCGGAACGGAACGCCATTCCCACTGTTAGCCTTCAGTTAATGGTGAACGCCGGCTATGCTTCTGATCAATTGGCTTCTCCCGGAACCGCTTCCCTTGCCATGAATATGCTGGACGAAGGCACCTCAACAAAGTCTTCCTTAGAGATAAGTTCAGAACTGGAAATGTTAGGCGCCATACTCAGCACCGGATCTAACTTGGACACTTCTAGTGTTACGCTAAACGCGCTAGCCGAGAACCTTGAACCCTCATTGGAATTATTTTCGGATGTCATATTAAACCCATCCTTCCCTCAAGCAGAATTGGACCGACTAAAACAAGAACAGCTCGCTCGTATTCAAAGAGAACAGACAACACCAATTCAAATGGCGCAACGGGTATTTCCTAAGTTAATCTATGGCGAAGATCATGCTTATGGTCAAGGTCTAACTGGAACAGGCACACTAGAATCGGTTAACGGCTTGGATCGCTCTGACCTCGTTGATTTTGTGAGGTCCTGGTTTAGGCCAAATAATGCTACGCTTATCGTTGTCGGCGATACTTCACTCTCTACATTAATACCGATGCTCGAAGAGAAGTTTGTTAATTGGTCGGCTGGAGAAGTTCCTCTTAAAAATATTCCAGATGTCGCGCAACAGCAGAATTCAAAAATTTATATTATTGACCGACCTGATTCTCTGCAATCTGTGATTTATGCGGGACACGTGGCACCATCGGTAAGAGATGAAACAGAAATTGCGATCGGGACAATGAATAATATTTTAGGTGGTTCTTTTACTTCTCGCATCAATATGAATCTGAGAGAAGATAAAGGATGGTCTTATGGCTCTAGAACCATACTGATTCCAACTAATAGCCAGAGACCTTTCTTTGTTCAAGCGCCGGTACAAACGGATAGAACCGCCGATTCTATGCAAGAAGTAATCAATGAATTGCGGGGGCTTATCGATGATAGCCCACCAACTCGAGAAGAAGTAGAAAAAGCACAAGCTTCTCAATCATTACGTCTGGCCGGGCGCTGGGAAACTAATAGTGCAGTGTCAGGGTCGTTGCGTGAAATTGTCCGCTTTGGATATGAAGACGATTATTTCGATCGTTATGCGAATCGAGTGCGCTCCTTGAATATTGAAGATATTGCGGAGGCCGCGCGGGAAGTAGTTCTGCCAGAAAATATGGTCTGGCTCATTGTTGGCGATCGAAACAAGGTAGAAGCAGAAATCGAAGCATTAGGCATCGCTGAAGTGGAAATACTCGATGCGGATGGCAACCCAGCTAGCGACTAGTAACAGTCGCTAATTTCTGAGCTGTTCAAATTCTGCTTGGAGCTCAGGGGACAGGGGATAAATGTCGCGAAAGCGGTACTCCTTGTCCTCTAATAGCTGCAATTGAAACTGTTCTCTAGCTGCAGTTTCGTCCGCATATTCTAAGACCCTTTCCACTAACGATGACGGGAAAAAGAAAACGCCGCCAGTGTCCCCAACTACAATGTCCCCGGGAAGAACCGTAACACCTCCAATGCGTACTGGTGTGTTGTATTCAACTCCTAGCCAGGAAGTCGTGTGAGGATCGGAAAACTTATAAAATACTGGAAAATCTTCGAAACGTTCATCACGCAAACCGGTGTAGTCTCGCATGCCCCCATCGATAATGACTCCGGCAGCGCCTCGCATTTGAATACCCGTTGCCCCCATATCACCGAATAAATTATGGCCATCACTACCGCCCAATTCTGCTACAACGACATCGCCAGGGTTAGCCTCTTCAGCTGCCCTCGCATAGTAGCGCCTATCCCAGTTTCCTTCTTTGGCTAGAGTGAGAGCAGCCTCTGTTAGGTCAGGTCGGGGCGGAAGAAAGCGCATCGTCAAGGCTCTACCCACCAGACGCTTACCTGGTTGAGTATTCTCAAAGCCAGTGGCGTAGTTCAGGCGATAATCACCGATAGCACCGAAAATGACTTCCAGTGGCACATCCCTGAGTCGCTGCAGTTGTTCTTCTGTTACTTCGGTAACCGGAGGCTCAAGTACGTCCATGATTGCAGAATAAGATGTACGATTACTTCTGAATCCATCTGGTGCTGTTATATCAGGTGAGAAGTTCTGATTAAACGGCTCCTGCGCAGCTAACTTGCTCAAAGGCACAATAATAAAAATTGACAGTATTGAAAGACCTACTAATCGAATATTCACTACCGTCTCTCCAAGCAAGGAATCATTATCAATTAAGTATCAATCAGATGAGTGGAAATTGGAACCGTAACTGGGCCCTCAAGCAGCTGCTGTTGCACTGGTTTCACTCGTAAGTTTTAACTTAAATTCCCTTTGAACCAGAAAATAGCTCGCCAGTCCTTGCACAGTCACAGCAAAAAAAGTATGAACTAAGATAAAAAAGTAACGCTAAAAAATATTTAGGAAAACGAACTAACGATTAGCGCGTTGTCGGTCGGGGTTATCAAGGTCGAGAGTAAACGACACAGGAATCGATTGTGGCAAGAAACAAATTGCATCATCGCAAGCTTGATATTCTAAAGTTCCTGTCAAGGTCAGTGCATCGAGTTCTGCCATGATTCCCTCAGCCTCCGCATCTCCACTCATGACCACTTCTTGCAGAATTGTAAACGGTTGCTGGTAAACCGGCACATGCTCATCAAGAGGCTCGAAGTAATAAATTTCAGAGTCTGGAAATTCAACCGGTTCAAATCTAGCCAACTCAGAAGGTTCAAGGTTAAATCCGATCACTCGATAACCCTTTTCTTCAGCCCCTGGCGCATACACATGCATATTGGGACCAGGGTCTACTTCGAGCGCCAGAGAGAAGCGCGTTCCAACAGTAACGGTTGAATTTGATGGATAAGCAGTGAACTTTAAATGAGCGGTTTCACCTTCTACAGCAGCTATCGGTGAAAGACCCGCACCTACCTTCAGCATAATATTAGAGGTCGTGTTGCGCTCCCGATAAAACTCTTCAAAAAATCGAGAAGTTACTTCGCCACTGCTATTAAGCATAAAAGTACCAGGATACGGTGTGCCTACTATCATCTGATTTGCACCAAAAGCAGAAACATATTTTGCAACGTCCGCCTGCACATCAGGATCATCAGCGTTTTCACCGATCCCTTCCGCAGCTACCGTATTCAAAATACCAAATTCTGTGATAACAGCAGAATCATCATCAGCCAGGATCGGATAAGTAATTCCGCGACGCTCAGCAAAGTCTGCAAGCACTTCAACGGAATCATAACTAATGGCAGCCACTCCTATACCCTGCGACTGCAACGCATCTAGCTGATCCTGCAACTCCACGAGTTGCGCTTTACAGTAGGGTCACCAATCAGCCGAACGATGGAACAGTAGCATCGTTCCGTTCGGACCTTTTATGGAATCAAGGTTCTGCATTTGCCCAAACTGATCGGGAAGCTGGAAATTAGGCACCTGCTCGCCGATCTGCGGACCCAAGTTAGCGACCACGATAGATTCACGTTCAGCCGCTAGACTGAAGCTAGCGGTAAAGACTAGGGAAAGGGCTAGAAGGATTTTTTGCGCTACTGTTTTCATCGACGGAAAGCGTATCACGTTATCTCGGGATTGGTATAGGTATTTAGAGTAAAGGAAGGTGGATTGAAGAATGACTGTTTTCTAGCTTTAGACCCAGTAGACTCGACGCATTAATAACTTTTCTTGGTGGACTTTCCTGCTTTGCATACCTATTCTAGGCTTCTGATATAAGCTATTTCAATCGATTAAAATTCGGTAGTTTTGAAATAATTGCCTGCACATCAACTCCACGGAGAGCAGATCGTAATGAAAAACTTAATTACTGGAAAAAATCTTCTCAGCGGCCTGGTTCTTCTGGCACTTTCCAACACTGTGGTCCTCGCCAATGAACGAGCTATAACTTATTCAGAAGATATTGCCGCCATCCTGTTTGACAAATGCTCTAGCTGCCATAATCCTGATGGGATTGGGCCTATGTCACTCCTAAGCTATGAAGAAGTTCGGCCTTGGGCACCATTAATTAGCTACAAAGTGGAGCGTCGGGAAATGCCACCGTGGCATTTAGACCAGACGGTCGGTATCCGAGGCCTATAAGAACGATGCATCACTTAACGCTGAGCAAATTGCTAAAGTAATCGCCTGGGCTCAGAATGGCGCACCGCAAGGCGATCCTGCTCTGACGCCACCCCAACCAAACCTTCCTGATGCAGGACAATGGCAACTATCTTCCACGCTAGGCGCGCCGGATTTCGTAGTTAAGTCGCCGCCCTACACTGTTACTGCAAATGCGCAAGATCAGTGGTGGGTGCGCAATACCTCCTTCGAAGGTGTAATTGACGAGCCACGCTATGTAAGAGCGACTGAGCTGAAAGGATCTTATCCACTGGGTGTCAAAGTTCTGCATCATGGCCACGCACAATTAAGATCCTTCGATGACAATGGGAATCGAGCTTCCGGCCCAGTAGGCAGGCAAGGGGTTGGAAAAGGCGGGGATCAATTCCCCGAAGGTACGGGGATGCTGATTTACCCTAGCGGATCCATAAATTGGAATCTTCACTACTTTCCCATTAACGAAATAGTACCTAATGAACAAGCAGAAGCTGCTGTATGGCTTTACCCCAAAGGCTATAAGCCAGAGTTTGAGACCAGAGGTGAGCAATTCTTTGCAGCTGATTCTGGCCCAGGAGGATTGTGGGCAAACGATCTTGTGCTGCCACCAGATTCAGTAAAATCATTACAGGGCGTGCGCGTACTTGAAAAGCCAGCTCTTATAACCAGCTTCCGTCCCCACATGCATATGCGTGGTCGGGCTCAATCTCTACAAGCTATCTACCCTGATGGCAGCCGCAAGATGTTAGCTAGAGTAGATAAGTATGACCATTCCTGGCAGATCAATTATGAATTCGCTGAAGATGCCGCACCTTTGTTGCCCCAAGGAACAATGTTAATGATTACATCAACCTGGGATAACACAGCAGATAATCCGAACAATCCAGACCCACGCCAATGGGTTGTGTTTGGGCAACGTGGTGTCGATGAGATGTCTCATCTTTGGCTAGGCATTACTTACCTTTCTGAAGATCAATTCGACCGCTTAACTGACGAACGCAACGCCAGGTTAACTGCAGCTAACGGCGAATAATAAGTGGTAGTCGTTAAGAGCAAGAGGATTCAGGCAGTACTGCTTTTCCTTTCTGGTAAGCAACATTTCAGCTGTTTCTTCTCAAACTGCCGATGTATTTAACCCTCTGAGTGAAGCGCCCTTGCGCTCGCAAGGCCAGCATGTAATTCCCTTGTTTGATGGTTGGTTTCCAAATGAAGATGGCACGTCGACCATGTGCTTTGGTTACTACAATATGAATTCTGAAGAACAAATCGATGTGCCTCTGGGCCAACAGAATTTTATAGAACCCGAAGTCTACGATGGCCTGCAACCGACCCATTTCGACACACGACCCACCCCTGAACTAACGCCTGAATTTCGGCGCTACTGGTGCGCATTTTCCGTTACAGTGCCGGAAGACTTTGGCATGGCGGATGTGATTTGGAACATAGAAACCCAAGGTAGGATGTTATCTGTTCCCGGTACTTTAATTCCTTCCTATATTCTTGACGAGGAAGAAACTTCTGGTCGAAACACATCGGCTCCTTATCTCAGCATTAATGATAATCCCCCAAATTTTCGCGGCCGCCGAGGTCTGTTTGAGGGACCATGGCAAGCAAAAGTTGGCGAACCAATAAACCTCATTGCTCGAATTAGTCACTCCGCGCCGGGGACCTGGATTAACTGGACATTGCACCAGGGCACTAATGCGGTCGAATTCAGTGCTGCTGAGTCTCGCATAGACAGTGCTGCAGGAATAATTGAAACAACAGCAACATTCGAGCAGGCAGGCGAGTATATGCTGCGCGTCCAGGCAATTAATGATACCGAGCGACCACGAGATCCAACCTATGGTTTTGAGTTTCACTGTTGCTGGACTAATGCTTATGTGCGGGTCGAAGTTAATGAATAGCTTCTTCAGTTCTATACCCTGATAATGAACTGCCTTCTTAACGTACTATTTACTATGGTATTCTTGGTGCAACTTCAGCGTGACGGAGAATACTAATGAGAAGCAAATTCGTCGCAGTACTGGGCTCCGTGGTGTGGTTACTTCTAGCCAGCACTTCATTAATTGCCCAATCAGACAATAATTACAGTAAGCAGACTCCTTGGGGTGATCCGGATATTTCCGGTATGTGGTCCTATGCGAGTTTGACTCCCCTCCAACGACCTGGCCGGCTAGGGGAAAAAGAATTCTACACCCCGGAAGAAGCTGCAACGATATTCGAAAACACACAACAAGACGTAGCCGATCGCCCTGGGGATGTCGGCAGCTATAACTATCAGTGGTTTGATCGCGGAGAAATATCAGCGGACCTGCGGACCTCGCTTATTGTAGATCCGCCTGATGGACGCTTACCCGTCTCTGAAACAACGATCGCAAAACAAAGGGAACAAGCAGCATATTTACGCGACCATCCTGCTGATTCTTGGCTGGATCGAACAAACTGGGATCGGTGCATAACCTACCACGGCGTGCCCCCTGTTTCTTCTGGTTATAACAATTCATACCACATAGTCCAAAATGAAGACTTCGTGGCGATCCACGTAGAAATGATTCACGATGTTAGGATCATTCCTATCGATGGTCGTCCGCAACTTCATGGCAATATCCGCCAATGGAATGGGGATTCCCGAGGTTATTGGGATGGCGATACTCTTGTTGTTCGCACAGCAAATTTTAGTGAAAAGACGAGGCACCGTTTTCCTTCCTCAAAAAATACCATAGCTGTAGAAAGGTTCAGACGGGTCGGTGAAGACATGATCGACTACTCCTTCACAGTCGAGGATCCAACAGTCTACACCCGACCCTGGACTGCTGTCAGACCTCTACCCAGATTACCTGACTACAGGCAATACGAATATGCATGTCATGAAGGCAATTATGCCATGACTTATATTTTGCGCGGTGCACGAGTAGAAGAAGCACGAGAGATGGAAACAAATACTCCAGAAAATTAATAAGAAATAAAGCTGATTAATAATTAAGGTGCGAAAGTATGAAAAAAATAATACTGCAAATCCTGGGGGTCCTGATATTAATCCCCGCACTTGCGATGGCGACGATGCGATTCGAAAATCGTAACGCGGATGGCCCTTCTATACTCTTCCCCGGAGGTGAAATGACCAGTGGCCAGTTGCATACTGGCCCCGAACCGGACTGGAGCTTTACAGATGACATTGAAACTGTAGATCTTCAGCTAAACAACCCAATGGCATCTCGCCTTATCTATGTGCTTGAGAGCGAGAATCGACTTTTTATTATCTCGGGTTACATGACCACAATGCTAGGCAGGCTTTGGAAAGAATGGGCCTTTGAGGCAGATCAGGGCAACAATGAGGGCGTTCTACGTGTAAATAATATTCGTTACCCACGCACGCTCGTTCGAATCACAGAAGGTGATGTGCTCAATGGTGTAGCTGCAAAACTCATTACAAAATATGGTGGAGCGCCTACCGCATCACCTGAAGCCATCGCGGCAACAAGAGCTGGTATTGAAGCGGGCCTCTCTTGGGTATTTGAACTTGTTCCACGAGAGCTCAACTAGGAGTAATACAAAGTGACAGCTAAAAATTATGTACTGCTTTGTGCATCAATCACTGTTTTGACAGTTTTAAGTATTCTTTTTGTGCCAGGACTTTCTGACACTATAGAATCCAGAATGCTTACATTCTTAGTTACTAACGCCCGGAGCTAGCTATGGACAATAGAAAATATCTTAAACTTTGCGGAGTGCTTGGCATATTGACAGTACTGAGCATTCTTTTTATACCCGGTTTTTCTGATGCTCTCGAGACAGGGATGCTCGTCTTTCTTATGGTTAACGCTCGAGCCTAGGATTCCAAATGAAAGGAAAGCTTATCACCGGGCTTGTAATAGCCCTTCTCAGTTTCCTGAGCTCCGCACAAGAATCAGGCGCACCTCCCGCAATATTTAAACCGGGACCCGAGATAATTGCTGAGCTAGATGAAGCCGCGCGGAACTCGACCTCGGCCGCTGGCGTATCGGTCACGATTTCTCCTGGCATATCAGTTCGGCGCCGTATGAGTGGAGTCCCACAGTATTCGGTAATGCATCCACACAGCGTTGAAATTTATCGTATCCTCGAAGGCAGCGGGACACTGGTTACTGGTGGCCTTCTCATCACACCACTTGCGGAACAAACTAGTGATGATTTAATGAGAACTCTCCATGGTATCGAGGGTGGCTTGTCCAGAGAAGTTAAAGAAGGTGACATCCTTGTTCTCCAGCCGGGTACGCCGCACTGGTTTAGTAATATAGATGGTGACTCCATTACCTATATGGAGTCTCGTGTACGCATTACGCACTGCGCCAATTCGCGTGATCAATAAGGTTTCTAGGCCTTAGTTTAGTCCTGCAATTTGAATACGGCGCGACAGCGATGCACCAGTTGGAGAATTTGTAATACCCGTCGTTCTCTCCATGCCATTGGCGAAGTAGCTACCTGAATTTGTAGCAACCGCAACGTATTGCTTTCCGTCTACCCTGTAGGTAATTGGATAAGAAGTTGGAGCATTGTCTAGTCGCTGTTGCCAGAGAACCTCTCCATCTTCCTGGTCGACTGCCTGAAATAAGCGATCAATCGTACCCCTAAAGAGCAAACCTGTGTCAGTAGTTAGGTGACCGCTCGCTGGTGGCGCGAACTGTCTAGTCGTCCACTCTACCTCACGTGTCTCTAGATTGACCGCCTTAACCAATCCCCACAAGCCGTCTTGCTCAGGATTAGGATATTTTTGCCATCGCCGATTTGTAAGATTATTTATACAGGTATCCTGCATTGGCACATAGAGAATCTTAGTATCTGGATTATAGGAGGTGCTC
Organism: uncultured Pseudomonadales bacterium; assembly: GCA_964275945.1. Taxonomy (GTDB): domain Bacteria; phylum Pseudomonadota; class Gammaproteobacteria; order Pseudomonadales; family Pseudohongiellaceae; genus UBA9145. Next base: position 117,312 of record CAXYEH010000001.1, on the reverse strand, counting down.
TGCATGTTTCGAGCACCAAGCGCATCGGGACAAACGCCATTCTTAGCGAGACCGGGAGTTTCTTCGCCAGGCTGAAGCACGGCCTCTGGAAACATTGTCTTGTCGCCAGTGCGGGGGTCGATCTCACTAAAAACATTCTGCATATCAAGGTCAATCGAGAACAGATACTCACCCGTCACCGCATCCATCGCCTCGAAGATTGCGGCCTTGCCTCCCGTGACTACTGCCTTACGCATTTCCCCATTGACAGGCAGTTCCATTATTTGTCGCTCAAATGCCCAGTCAAGATCAAGCAGATCATTTTTAACATGCTGAAAGTGCCACGCCAGTTCACCGGTATCAGCATTAAGAGCAATAGTAGAATTAGTGTATAGTGCATCAGATGTTGTACCTGGCACGTTTCTAAATTCTCTCATTGTTACCGTATCGTAAGTCGGTGCAGGCCCAAAATAAACCAGGTTGGTATCGGGGTCATAACTCCCTGGTGTCCAAACTGACCCGCCAGTCCTCTCTTCAAGGCTTAAGCCATTCCAGCTATTTCCGTAAAGCTCATCAGGGCGCGCGACTGTATAGAAACGCCAGGCCTCCTCTCCTGAATTCAGATCGATGGCCACGATAAAATTTCCACCAGCCACAGCCATCTGTCCTACCAGCCCGAATATTGCCTTGTCGTTAACTATCATCGGAGCCGACTTAAAACGATGGTCAGGTTCATCATTCGTATCTATTTTATGCTCCCAGGCCAGTCTTCCTGTTTTGGCCTCAAGTGCGATGAGTTTAACGTCGGAGGTACCCACAATGATTTTATCTTCCCAGATGGCTACTCCTTTTTTAGACTCCGATGGATTTTCTCCTTCAAGTTCATGCTGATAGGCCCATAGTAAATCACCGGTAGTTGCATCAATCGCCTGAACGACATCCCCCGAACTTAGCGCGAACATTACACCGTCATGAACGATTGGGGTCATCATGTTTGCCCCTGGTGGGAGTGACCAGGTCCAGGAGAGCCTCAAGTCATCTACGTTGCCTTTGTTAATTTCGGTAAGAGGACTATGTCCCAGATTCGAATGCGTGCGGCGCCAAACTAGCCAGTCATCGGCAGGCGGGTCAAGAAGCAAGTCGTTTGTAACGGGAGTCAGGTCATCGAGTCGACTCACAGGAAGAACTGGACCATTTGTTGAAAAACTGGGGCTCCGCGGAGTAAAACGCTGATCGACCAGCGGCTGAGCTGGAATTGTTAGGCTGGCAAGCTGCTCAAGGTTAGTTGGTAACAGATTCGCTCCCGGCTCCACTCCATTGCGGCTCAGGATATAGGCCAAAACACTGGCAACCTGCCCTTCGGAAAGTCCAGCCTCGTTAGGTGGCATCCGCTGCACATTCCTGGCCAGATTATCTGCCGGGCCAGCTCCCCACCGGCGAGCGAAAAAATTACCACTCAAACTAGGCGCCAGTTCGAATCCTTCCAGATTAAAACCATGACAAGACGCACAACGTTGCTCATAGATTTGCTGACCAGTTGTCGATTGTTCTTCAGAGTAACTAACGTTTTCCTGACCCAGGGAATCTGAAGAATTAAAGAGTGCTAAAAAAATAGTGAGCTTGACGATTGACATCGTTGCTGGATTTTTAAGAAAAACTTTGCCTAGCATATTGAGCCTATGTTGCGTCTACTAACTGAAAACGAAAAAGGGTAGAGATGGGCTTGCCCCCAACTTCTACCCCTACTTAAAGAATGCTCACGTATGGTTATTAATTATTTACGCGATAATTTGCGGAATCGGCTTGCCTGAAATATCTGACAGACGGTAATCGCGCCCACTGTAACGATAGGTTAGCTTTTCATGATCTAAACCTAGCAGATGCAGAATAGTCGCATGCATATCGTGCGCCGAAATCGGCTGGTCAAACGCCTTATAACCCCACTCATCCGAAGCGCCTATCTGTTGGCCACCTTGAATTCCCGCGCCAATCATCAGTGCCGTCTGTGTGCCTGGATTGTGATCGCGGCCAATTCCCCGCTGGGATATTGGCATGCGTCCAAATTCTCCATGCCAGAGTATTAACGTGTCATCAAGCAGACCCCGGGCCTTAAGATCCAGTATCAAACCCGCTATCGGTTTATCTGATTCTTTCGCATGAAGTGTATGATTCTCGACCAGGTTGGAATGAGCATCCCACGTGTCTGTGTTTTGAACTCCAACACCACCCATGAACAACTGAACGAAGCGCACTCCCCTTTCGACCAGTCGGCGCGCCATTAGGCACTGCTTACCGAAGGGCTCAGTAATCGATTCATCAAGGCCATAAAGTTTTTTAGTCGCATCAGACTCCGAACGAATATCGATTGCCTCTGGAGCGCACCCTTGCATCCTGTAAGCCAGCTCATAAGACGAAATTCGAGCAGCCAATTCAGAGTTGCCTGGATATTTTTCCATATCCATTTGATTAAGCTTCGCTAATACTTCAAGGCGTGCTCTTTGCTGTTCATTGGTCAAGGTCCCCGGTGCCTCCAGGTCAACAATCGGATCTCCTGACGAACGAAACAGAGTGCCCTGATAGCTCGCTGGCATGAAACCGGAACCCCAGTCGGCCGGACCACCAAGAGGTCCCCCGCGATAATCGTTCATCACAACAAACCCTGGCAAGCTTGAGCTCTCTGACCCGAGGCCATAAGTCACCCAGCAGCCAACACTTGGAAATCCAACTCGAATCTGGCCAGTCTGCATTTCATAGGTAGACTGAATGTGATCATTGGAACGTCCATAGAGGGATTTAATAAATGCTATGTCATCGGCTTGCTTTGCAAGATGCGGGAAGAGTTCCGATACCCACATACCACTTTCACCATGTTGCTTAAACTCAAATGGGCTGGGCATAAGCGGTCCTGGCATGCCCTGCCTTACGGCAAACTTTTCACCTATTAAGTCTTCAAGAGGAACACCCGCATACTTCGTGAGTGCCGGTTTGTAATCAAACGTATCAACCTGACTGGGCCCCCCACTCATGAAGAGTGAAATTACGCTCTTGGCTCGCGGCTTGAAATGGGGTGGTTTAGGCTCGAACGCTCCAGGGAAAACAGCACTGCATTGATCACTACCCAAAGCAGCATCCTGGGCAAATGCTTTGTCATCATTCAACAGAGATGCGAGGGCCAAACCAGCCATGCCGCCGCCGGACTGCATGAGAAAATCTCGGCGTGACCATATTTTTTTCTTAGGTTTATCAGTCATGCTTCATTATCTCCTGTACAAAAATTCACTCAGGTTAAATACAACATGAGTGAGATCATCCAAGGACCCTAATTCTACCAGTTGACGGCCAACCTCCGCCTCTTCTTCTGTGGGTGGCCGGGTAAGAGCGGTTCGGTAAACCATTTCGACTTGCTGATCGATATCATAAGGCACATTTTCCGAAACCCTGTCAGAAAACAGTTCCGCCTGATTCAGTACAAATGGGTTATTCATCAACGTGAGTGCTTGAGGTGCAACAGTCGAGGTATTTCGGGCATTGATCGTTTGGTTTTGATCTGGCAAATCAAAAGTCTCAAAAAACGGAAAGCTTAAAGTACGTCGACGATAAACATACAGGCTGCGGCGCCAAACTTCAGGCCCATCTACCTGATTATCCCAGCGACCAAAAAGCACCGCGGTATCAAGTATTTCCTGGGGAATGTAGGGAAAGACAGGTTTGCCACCCACACTCAAATCGATACCCCCACTAGAGGCCATCATTACATCGCGAATCGCTTCAGCCTCAAGTCTTTGTGGTCGGTACTTCCAAAGCAAATGATTTTCAAGATCTGCCAAACTGTTCTGTTCATTCTCAAAAACAGAACTCATCTTATAGGCTTCTGATGTCATAATCGTACGATGAAGTTCTTTAGTGCTCCACCCATTCTCCATGAACTCCACAGCCAACCAATCTAATAGTTCGGGATGGGTTGGCCGTTCACCAACTACTCCAAAATTATCAAGGCTTGAAACGATGCCACGACCAAAATGATGATGCCACACGCGGTTTACCCAAACCCGCGCAGTCAGGGGGTTTTCTTCGGAGGTAATCCACTGTGCTAAGGCTAATCGCCTGCCTGATGTCCGACCATTAGCGCGCGGAATCTCAGTTGGTGGATTTCCATATTTCGCTACCGTGAGAAAGTCAGGCTGCATCTCGGGACCTTCACTAAAAGGGTCTCCACGAATTAAAAAGGGGGCAGGTGGCACCTCATAGGAGCCTTCGCCGTCATGAATAAAACTACCAGGAACATCCATCTTGATGCGACACTCAGGACAGCCTAATACATTATCTCCTGCCCGATCAGGCGTATAGCGGAAGTCACCGTCCGTAACTACTTCAATCATTGGCGGTTCATCTGGACGTTGGGCTTCAACTTCTTCAATACGCTGGCGCAGAATTTCTCTGCGCGCCTTGTCTTCTTCAGACATTGACGCGTTAACCTGACCCCTGGGAACTCCCAACGTTAACACCTGAGCGGAAAGTAGCTTTTGCCCGTCACTACGCTCGTCTTCTGGAGTTAATACAGCTTCCAGAATATCTTCCGGAAATTCATTACGAATGCGTTCAATTTTCAATTCGGTTAAATAAGGCTGCTCTATTTCACGAATCTGTTCGCGAATTACGGAAACTCGATCATCGTATTCCGCAGTCTGAGTCAAATACTCCTGCGCCTGATCGTCAGGCAACATTGGCCAGTCTGTTTCAATATAGCCGAAAATCGACGCAGCCATACTGTAGTAGTCTTTCTGCAAAATCGGGTCAAACTTGTGATCATGACAACGCGCGCACTGGATAGTCATGCCTAATACACCGCGACCTAAAGTAGCTATTACGTCATCTAGGTAATCCCAACGCCGTTCCGGGTTATCTTTTTCACGGAAATTAACCCGTGGTCCGGCGCGTAAAAACCCAGTAGCAATACGGCTTTCATGGGTAGTCTCATCCAATTCATCACCGGCAACCTGTTCTGTAATAAACTCGTCGTAGGGTTTGTCAGAATTAAAAGCATTTACAATATAATCTCGATAGCGCCAGGCATTCTCGCGGTCTACGTCTTGCTCATAGCCGTCGGAATCTGCATAGCGTGCCACATCAAGCCAATGGCGCCCCCAGCGTTCACCATAGTGAGAGGACGCCAGCAACTGATCGATTACACGTTCCCAAGAACCTGGCGCAGTATCAGCCAAAAATGCTTCGGATTCGTCCAGCGTTGGCGGTAATCCAGTGAGATCAAGGTAAGCACGTCGCAGTAGCGTAAGTTTGTCCGCTCGAGGAGCCGCGGTTATTGCATCTTCCTGTCGCTCCTTCTCAAGAAACTGGTCGATGGGATGATCAAAAGAATCTATTACTGGCAGTGTTGGTTTTTCAGGTAATTGAAATGCCCAATAGGAGCGGGCTGACGACGGTACGTCAGTGGCAAAAGCAGAGAAATCATTGCCCACCACCGTTGTCGCTGGACCCGCATCCCAAACTGCACCGTTATTAATCCAGAGGCGAAATTTTTCGACTTCATCTTCAGCTAGTGGCACACCCAAAGGCATAGTTGGCCCTTCCAAACCAGCTAACTGGCGAAATAGGCGACTGGCTTCAGCATTTCCAGGAACGATGGCTGGACCTCTATTACCACCTTCGAGGGCTGCATCACGGGTACTCAGGTCAAGCCCTGAGCTTTTAACTGCATCGCCATGACAATTCCAACATGTACGCTCCATGATTGGGCGAATTTCATGGGAAAAGAATTCAGCGTCAGATTGAGCCTGAGCACTCAAAGGTAGGGGACCGGTAATCGCTAACAAGGCGAACAGCATCACTCGGTTTGATACATGCTTCGTAAAAAGCTTCATTCGCATCTTAACCTCGCGGGGATCCTGAAAATAAGGATCTGAGGAGTTATCTTTATGAAGCAAAAGATACCTTTCGAACCTATTTTTGGCAAGAAATAATAAGCAGCAGAAGAAGCTATCTATTTGTTTCTAGTGTAAGTTTTTACAACAAACAGGCTTTAAATATGGCGCGAATGCAGTGGTTCAAAATGTTAGCACTTATCAGGAGGGCAAGGCCATTTGCAATACTCGCGCCACATGCAGCGCTTGGCGCCCTGTCCCGTGTTCAATCTGTCCTCTGCAGCTAGTCCCGTCCGCAACAATTAGAACATTATCTTGCGATGCTTCGATCGAAGGAAACAAGCTTAGCGAGCCCATGGCCATCGAGGTCTCATAGTGTTCTTTTTCATAGCCAAAAGAACCAGCCATTCCACAACAGCTGGAATCGATTGCCTTTACTTCGAGCCCAGGAATCAGGCCCAATATTTTTTGCACCGGGGAGAGTGCTGCAAAAGCCTTTTGATGGCAATGCCCATGCAATAACGCTTGCTTGGTTGGCAGAGCTTGTAAATTTAATTTGAGCTGGTCCGCGTCATGCTCTGCCGCCAGAAACTCTTCCAGCATGAAACTATTGTCTGCGAGACTTTTACTTGCTTCCCCCGGGAACAGCACTAAATATTCATCCCTTAGTGTCAATAAGCAGGAAGGTTCTAAACCCACTATTGGTACACCTCTTTCAACAAAAGGCTTAAGGGCTTCCATAGTTCTGCATACTTCTATCTTCGCTTCGTCTATTAGGCCGTTGCTAATAAAAGTTCGACCGCAACAAAGTGGTCTGCCTCCATCAAGAGGGCGCGGGCAATGCACATGATATCCAGCAGCATTGAGTACGGCTAAAGCTGCGCTGGCGTTTTCAGTTTCAAAGCAGCCGTTGAAAGTATCTACCAACAGCACAACTTCCTTTTTGTTATCCGCGCCTACCCGGTCTTCCGTAGAGTATTGAAAATGATCTCTGCGCCATTTGGGCAGCTGCCTTTTACTACTAAGGCCGAACACCCATTCTGAGATTTTGGCTAACCCGGGGATCTGATCCCGAAGATTTAGTAGAAAATGCAAGGATTTGATTTTCGGAGCATAGCGAGGAAGGTAAGCAAATAGCTTTTCCCGCATTTTTGTTCCATGGCGCTGATGATATTGATCGAGAAACTCTACCTTCATTCGCGCCATATCAATACCCGTCGGGCATTCCCGTTTGCAACCCTTGCAGCCGACACAGAGATCCATGGTTTCGTACATGGCTTCTGAGCTAAATGCATCTGGACCCAACTGCCCAGTTATTGCCAGACGTAATGAATTAGCGCGCCCTCGAGTTAGGTGTTGTTCATCTTTGGTTACACGATAGGATGGACACATCGTCCCTACGTGAGACTTGCGACAAGCCCCATTATTGTTACACATTTCTAGGGCTCGGTTTATTCCACCCCACTCCGACCAATCTAGTTTAGTCTCCAGCTTAATTGGCTCATAGCCCGGTGCGAAGCGCATAATCTCCCGATCGTCCATTTTATGCGGATTTACAATTTTGCCAGGATTGAACAAATTGCCCGGATCGAAAGCCTGCTTCACTTCTTCAAAATTTTGCACCATGCGCCTGCCAAACATTGGTTCATGAAATTCTGATCGAGAGATTCCATCACCATGCTCACCCGAATGGGATCCTTTGTACTCTCGCACCATCTCCAGACACTCTTCGACTATCGCGCGCATCTTTACAGCACCGGACTCTTCTTTCATATTGAGCACTGGGCGCACATGCAGAGTTCCAACAGAGGCATGAGCATAAAATGTGCCAGTTGTCCCATTTTTTTCAAATATTTCAGACAAACGACGCGTGTATTCCGCAAGATCACGCAAATCAACAGCGCAATCTTCAATAAAGGAAACCGGTTTCCCATCTCCCTTCATTGACATCATAATATTGAGCCCTTGTTTGCGAACTTCCCAAACAGCATTTTGAAATTCATTGTCCGTTGCTTCTACCACAGAATTTGGAAAACCAAGATCTCCCATCAATTCGACCAATTTCTGTAAATTTGCCAGTTGTTCGTTTTTGTCTTCGCCAGCAAACTCAACCAGCAACAAGGCATCGGGCTCACCTTCAACAAAGCGATTAACAGTAGGCGCAAATATGGGAATCGCTCGCGCCAGATCGATCATCGTGCGATCCACCAGCTCAACAGCCGCTGGATCAAGCTTAACGATATGCTGCGTGCTTTCCATCGCTTCATAGAAAGTTGGAAAATGACAAATGCCCAGAACCTTCTCCGATGGCAAGGGCTGTAAATTTAAGTGAATACGTTGGAAGAAACCTAATGTGCCCTCCGAGCCGACCAAAAGACTGCCCAGATTTGGCTCATCTTTTATCAGCTCGTCGATATTGTAGCCACCCACTCGCCTTAACAAGTCTGGAAAGCGTGCGACGATCTCTTCTGCTTCACGTTCACCTAGCGTAAGTAACTGCTTGAGTAAGATAGCGCTGACATTGCCATTGTTTGGATCATCATTTAGCTTTTTAAAATGGGCCCGGCTACCATCGGCAAGAAGTGCTTCAACAGATCTAACGTTATGGACCATATTTCCATAACGTATTGAGCGAGCTCCACAACTGTTATTGCCAGTCATTCCCCCTAGTGTTGCACGATTTGCGGTAGACACATCGACTGGATAGAAAAGCCCATGGGGTTTCAAGAATCTGTTCAGGTGATCAAGCACCAAACCCGGCTGAACACAGGCGGTTCGGTTTTCTTTATCGAAGTCAACAACTGTGTTCAGATGTCGCGTTGTGTCCAGCAACAAGGCTTCACCAATAGCCTGACCATTTTGTGATGTTCCACTGCCTCTCGGCAGGACCGGTATGCCTTCTTCTTTAGCTATTTTAATCGCTGCCTCTACATCATCGTCACTCTTTGGAACGACGACTCCAATCGGCATTAATTGATATATTGAGGCATCAGTGCTGTAACGACCTCGGCTGAAATCATCAAAGAATACGTCGCCTCGAAGTTCTCGACGCAGTCGGCGCTCTAGGTCACTGTTGGTGTTCTTTTTAATCATCGCGCTTTTCTAAAGGACATTCATTGATATTGGGCTGTTCTTGAATTTATAACATATTTATTAGCTAGATTTGACCGAAGATAATTTCCGCTGAAGGATCTATCTTCTCGTCAGTTATCACCGGACCCGATTAGGGCCAGATGGACATTGAATTAGCGTTACAGCTCAATTACTCTAATCTTAACTCAAAGCCACACCCTAAAAACTACAATAAAACAACTATAAGCCGAAGGAGGCCCCGTGGCACCGAATTATTTCCGAGCTCGGTTAACATTGCTCTCTTTACTCCTCCCAACCACATTGGTTGCTCAGGAATTTGAACCTGGGTATATCGACCCAGCGCCCATACTTGCCGCCGCTTCTGCTGCCATTGGTGAAGACAGGCTCTCCTGCATTTCAATAGCTGGAACTGCTTATTCAGGAATGGTCGGACAGCAACGCCTTAATGGTTACGAAGTGGATTGGCCTAGAGGCGAACCCCTTCGAAACTATTCTCGAGTAATCGACTGGGACAACGTGCGTATGATCGAAACTTTTGATCGCGACCCAGGGAATAATCCCGCGTCCTGGAAATACGGTCTGGGTTGGTATGGAGGCACTCCTCTGCAGCAACAGGAGCGCCAAATATTTAGTCTTAATGGTGAATTCGCCTGGCATCAGGATGGACAAAACGCCGATCCTATTGCCGTAAGCTCGGTCGATGCGGAGCGCTGGCAGCTCGATATGTGGTTAACACCTCATGGTTTTCTGAAGGCAGCTCGTCTTCCTGGGGCTAATCCACGTGCGAGCTGGCGCTGGGAACTAGGCGAAATGGGCCGCGATGGTGCAACTGTAAATCCTGAGAAAATGACTATTGTGTCTATTACTCTCATGAACAGGTTTCGAGTTGATGCCACGATCAATTCTCAAAACCTGTTACAACGAATACACACTTGGGTTCCCGATCCGGTTATCGGAGATACTAACTATGAACATGAATTTTCCAATGCTGATTATATCGATATTGGGAACGGCATTCGCTTCCCTACGAACTGGCACCACCACACTGGATGGGATGATAACTATCAAGCACAAAGTATCAACGCTGGCCACAATGCGTTCGGCGGACGACAAGCAGACATCGTCGCGAATCAATGCCCGGGTGATGTTTCGGTCCCAATGAGCGTTCTAAATACCAGTTTTGCGGAAAATGTGGAAGTCGAGACACTCGGTGACGGTATTTACTTATATGGAGGAGGCTCTCATAACAGTGTTGTTGTGGAATTTGAAGATTACATTGCTGTGGTAGAAGCTCCACTAAATGAAAAACGCAATCTTGCAGTTATTGATGCAATCGTTGAACACATTCCCAATAAACCTATTCGATTTTTGATCAATACACATCAGCATCATGACCACATAGGAGGATTACGTACTTATATGCACATCGGTGCAACCATTATTACGCATTGGAAAAATTATGATTTCTATACCAAAGACGTACTAAATTATTCCCAAAGAACTCTTGACCCTGACATGGTAAGTCTATGGCCACCAACCGAACTGGCGGAGGGCTACCAATATGAAGTCGTGAGAGAGAATTATGTGCTGACAGATGGAGAACGCATCATGCAAATGTCTTATGTGCACCCTTTGGGTCATGTTGAAGGAATGCTGGTTGCCTATCTACCGGAACAAAAAATCTTGATCGAAGCTGACCTACTCGACGCACCGAATTCGATATTGCCTAGTGAAGCGACAGCAGCAAACCGAACACTGTATAATCACGTGCAGCGACTCGGCCTAGACGTTGAAACGATTGTACCAATTCACGGCCAGCCCACACCTTGGGAAGATTTTATTCAAATTATTAATTAAGTAGTCTGCAATATGCGTAGTAGTTTAGTAGTAAGTTGTTGCTTGTCGGGTTTTTTCTCAATTCCAATTTACGCGCAGGATTATGAGCCTAGCCTCACAGAGTTTGGCCACCCTGATCTGCAGGGTGTGTGGAATTTTTCTACTTATGCACCTTTTGAGAGACCAGAGGGGCTAGGCGATAGAGAATTTTATTCTCAAGGAGAACTAGAAACTGCCGCACAAAATCGAGCAAATTCAGCAATCAATAGAGACCAAAGAGAAACTGAAATTGCACAGCAGGCCCTTGAATCAATGAATTCTACCTCAGTAGCCTCAGTAAATTATTTTTGGATGGAACGAGAAGGCTTAGCCGAAAACAACCGAACCTCAGTGATAATCTACCCGCCTAATGGCCGTATACCAACATTGCAGGACAGTATCAAAATTCAGCATAGTGACCAAAATGGTGTGCGAGAAATTCCAGGTGAACGCCCAGTGAGATATACCCATGGAGGCATTGCTCGTAATGGACCTGAAGATCGGGGCCTTTCTGAGCGCTGCATGGTTTTTAATTCCGGCCCTCCCCTATATAGCGGTCCTTACAACAATAATATTCAAATTTTTCAGAACCGTGACCACGTCGCTATTTTAGCGGAAATGGGCTTTGATGCCCGCATCGTGCCACTGCAAGGTGGCGAGCATGTAGATGAAAATATTAGCCAATGGTCTGGTGATTCCCGTGGCTATTTCGATGGCTCAGTCTTAGTTGTTGAGACGCGCAACTTTACTGAAAAAGTAGGTAGTTTAAGTTTACGCGATCGGGGTTATGGAAACGCGGCGAATAGAATTCTGATAGAGCGTTTTATGCCAACCAGTTCAACCTCAATGAGTTATGAATGGACAATAGAGGATTTAGCAACCTTCACTGATAAAATTGTGGGAGTAATGCCAATGACAAAAACAGATTCGAATTTATACGAATATGCGTGTCACGCAGGCAACTACGCTATTGCCAATATTTTGAAAGGCGCGCGAGCTGAAGAGCGCGAGTTGTAAAGCTATTTAAGCCTGCGCCAGGTCAACGTTCCAGTTATTCTTCCCTGATTGTTTTTTACCGTCAAAGACAACAGATCATCCGTAATAAATTCATAATAGCGAACGTTATCACCACCAACCCATTCTGGGACCATAGGTGAACCTTCGACGTGATGAGTAACAGTTTCCTGTTCTACATCCCAGGAAACGCCGCCCCAATAGGCAAACCCGCCGATAGTTCTCTCATCGGTATTCTCAGCACGATCAGGTAAATCTTTCGGCATCCCTAAGCCGGCCATATTGTCAAACATATCGTAACTTAGCCGACCAATGTAATTCATGTCTGTTCCACTGCCGTCGGCAGCAAATGCGACATAGCTTACTAATTCAAAATCGCCAATAAATTTTTGCCTGATAGAATCGGTATCGTTAGCAGCCAGCACCGATGATGTCAGGCAAAGTAATGAAAGACTGAATGACAAGCAAAGCGCTCTTGTTTTCATTTTTAGCTCCACTTTAATAAAATATTAGTATCCAACCGCGCCTCCGTCTCCACGACGGGAATCGGCAGCACCTTCAAACAAGCCAGTGTCGCGATCATAGTAAACCCCCATAGCTGCGCCTTGAGATCCGCGTTCACGGGTTTGATGCCCTTTCGCTTCATAGAGCCGCAAGGTGTCCACCGAAATCGTATTAGATTCTATACTAGTGAAATCTGGCAACCATTGATGATGAATGCGGCCAGCTTCAATCGCCTCTGCAATATTAAAACCATGATCGATAATATTGAGAATTGTTTGCATGGTTGTATTGATGATGGTTTTTCCTCCAGGACTACCCGTAGCAAACACAGGTTTCCCGCCTTGCGCAACAATTGTAGGGGTCATTGACGAAAGAGGTCTTTTTTCTGGCGCAACCAGATTTGGCGTTGTACCAATATTTCCTCTGCTGTCTGTGAGACCAGGCACTGCATTAAAATCACCTAACTCGTTATTTAGCAAATAGCCGCCGCCCTCAGCAACAATCGCAGAGCCATATCCAAATTCCAAGGTATACGTCATGCTTACCATATTGCCGTTTTTATCAACCACAGAAAAATGTGTTGTTTCTTCACTTTCGTAGGCTTGCGCAAATTCAGCCGGTGAACTATCTGATTTCTCATCCATATCTATAGACGCACGCAAAGTGGCTGCATAATCTTTATTCATAAGCTTTGATAATGGCATCGATTCATTAAAATCTGGATCGCCCAGATGCTCTGCGCGGTCGGCATACGCTCGGCGCATAGCCTCTGTAAGAACGTGTAAATAATCAGCGGAGTTATGACCCAAGGCTGCCAGATCATAGCCTTCTAAAATATTTAACATTTCAACCATTGCTACGCCACCAGAACTCGGGGGCGGCATGCTAATAATTTCATAGCCGCGATAATTTCCGCGAATTGGCTCCCGCTCAATCGCCTCATAACTCGCCAAATCTTCTTCGGTAATCAAACCCCCATTTGCAGCCATAAAATCCGCCAGCTTCCTTGCGTTTTCACCTTTATAGAATCCGTCTTTACCATTGTTCTGAATTAGGTCAAGGGTATTAGCAAGGTCTGGTTGTATCCAAGTTTCGCCCAGCTCATAAAAGGAACCGTCTGTCTTAAAAAATTTCTTCGCCGAAGAAGGATACTGTCTAAACCGATTTGCGCTACGAGCAAAGCCAGTTTCAAGGGAGTAGTTTATCGGAATCCCTTCACGGGCCAATGCCACAGCCGGTGCCACTAAATCTGCCCAGGGTAGTGAGCCCAGTTCTTGATGAGCTTTATAAAGCCCAGCAACTGTTCCCGGCACGCCAATGGCAAGTATTCCGATATGATTGGAGTTATTAACGACTCTTCCATCTACCCCAAGATACATCTCTTCAGTTGCAGCAATGGGTGCTTTTTCCCGAAAATCAAAGGATGTCGCATGGCCGTTGTCACCGTGATAAACCAAAAAACCACCACCTCCAATATTTCCAGCAGAAGGCCAAGTCACCGCTAAAGCGAAAGCTGTGGCCACGGCAGCATCAACTGCGTTGCCACCCTGCTTTAGTGTTTCTACTCCAACTTCTGTAGCTAATTTAGAGGCACTGGAAACCATGCCATTTTTGGCACGAACTGGTGTTCGACCTCCGTCCGAAAATGAAATCGAAATCAAAAGCACGCTGAGCACAAAAATCAACGCTTTTGACAAATTGAAAGAAGAGGTACTAAGGGTTCTGCGACGACTCATTTTATTACTCACTGAATAAATAAGGATTGGTGATGACGATATTTTCTTCCTGTGCTCATCACTGCCGTAAACTGCCATTTTTAGGCGACATTAGCTCGGTGAATGTTAGTCCAGAGGCTACTCTGATAGCAAATCATGAAAACCACTATTGTAAAACTATTCTGCTTACTTTTTCGGTGCTTTTTGAGAAAAAAGCCGAGTTTATAGTACGTTTCGAAAGTCTGACCAGTACATATCTAGATGAGTATTGCCAGTGCTATTATTCTCATAAATGAAATGCTAACTTTCATAAGGATTGATGGCCCACCATCATAGTAATTTTAAAACCAGATAAATTTATGAACCCTCTTGGTTTCTATTTTCAGAGTCGAATTACATGAAGCACTATTCAAATCAAAAATTATTAATTATCAGCATATTGTTCTCTTTTCTTATGGCGTGCAGTGATAACGAAAACAGTGATTTAACGCCTGCCATGGAAACTGATGCAGAACTGATTGCCCGAGCCCGAGGAATCCATGAGCGAGTTATTACTTTAGATACTCATGCTGATATTAATACTACTAATTTCACTGCGACTCGCAACTACACTCAAGACTTAGACACTCAAGTTAACCTTCCGAAAATGGAAGCTGGTGGCCTTGATGTCGCCTGGTTCATTGTTTACACAGGACAAGGTACTTTAGACGATGCAGGTTATGCCGCTGCTTACGCTAATGCCATCGACAAATTTGACGCAATTCACCGACTAGCGGAAGAGATCGCGCCAGATCAAATTGAAATCGCATACAGCTCTGCCGATGTTCGACGCATTGAAGCTACAGGGAAAAAAGTCGCCATGATCGGCATCGAAAATGCATACTCTGTTGGCCTCGATTTATCTCGAATAGAAGAGTTTTACCAGCGCGGGGGGCGTTACATGTCTTTAGCCCATAATGGCCATAGTCAGTTCTCCGATTCACATACGGGTGAAGCAGATAATGATTACATGCATGATGGCCTCAGCGACATAGGCAGGGAGGCCATTGCTGAAATGAATCGACTTGGCATAATGATAGATGTATCGCACCCATCTAAAGAATCCATAATGCAAACCATCGAGCTAAGCAGGACTCCAGTAATAGCGTCACACTCTTCCGCTCGTACCGTTACTAATCATACTCGCAACCTTGATGATGAAATGCTCTTGGCGGTGCAAGAAAATGGTGGAGTGGTACAAACAACTGCTTTCAGTAGTTATGTCAGCGAAGCTCGCAGAGCATTTCTTGCCGATGGAAGAAATCGACTAGAGGCTGACATTGCAGAATCTCTAGGTTTTGAAATTTTAACCTCTTCAGCAGTAGAGAGGTTATCCGCCTCTGATCGAGCTAGCTATGACGAAGCGTATGCCGAACTCAATTCTCAATTGTCGCCAAGATTAAGGACGGAAGTTAACGCACAAGCTCCGGCAGCCACGGTTTCAGATTTTATCGATCACATTGATTATATCGTAGCGCTTATTGGGCTCGAACATGTTGGTATTAGCTCTGATTTTGATGGCGGTGGTGGCATTGAAGGTTGGAACGATGCATCAGAGAGCTTTAATGTCACTCTTGAATTAGTCCGCCGTGGTTATACTGAAGAACAAATTGGTCAACTCTGGAGCGGCAATCTACTGCGCGTTTTAGATGAAGTGCAGAATTTTGCCACAGCAATTCAAGCAGAAGAATAAACACTCCTTGAGCTAATTCAATCAGTTAAAATTGGACCACTAATCAAGTGTGATAGATAAACAACTATGGACGGAAAAACTTTTAAAGAAATTCCCCTAGACTTCACGTTAATAGAAGAAAACGAGATGAGATGCAGGGCAAAATCTTTTAATGAGCTATTACAAAAACGTCGTACCGTTCGAGATTTTTCCGATAAATCAGTCCCTCGAGACATCATTGACCAATGTTTACTTGCTGCCAATTCGGCTCCAAGTGGAGCTAATCGTCAGCCCTGGCATTTTGCCGTAATAAACAACCTAGAAAAGAAGAAACAAATTCGCGAAGGCGCAGAAGAAGAGGAAAGAGAGTTTTACCAATCGCGAGCACCTCAAGATTGGTTAGATGCACTTACCCCATTAGGAACCGATGCTAACAAACCTTTTTTAGAGAGAGCGCCTTATCTCATTGCAATTTTTGGTCAGAAATTTGAATTAAACAGCGAAGGAAACAAGACAAAGAATTATTACGTAGCTGAATCAGTTGGTATTGCGACGGGATTATTGGTCGCCGCCTTACATAATGCAGGTCTAGCAACACTAACTCATACGCCAGCACCGATGAAGTTTCTAAACAAAATATTAGATCGTCCTGACACCGAGAAGCCATTAATGGTGCTGGTGGTGGGATATCCAGAAAATGATGCAAAAGTACCGGCTATCAGTCGCAAATCATTAAAGCAATTTACAAGCTTTCATGAGGACTAATTAGTTTCAGTAAGAAAAATATTGCTTTGCCTTAATAATTAAGATGCAGCGAATGCTGCCTAAATTCTTTCTCATCTCAATAAGTTATTCAAAGACAATAAAAAACCCAATCACAAAGGATCGGGTCTTTAACCATGCTGATTTAACCCTGCTCATTACGAATGAAACAAGGTTAATCCTTTTTGACTAAAACTTATTGCGGAGGATTACCTATCGGTGTTCCTTCTTTGCGGAATTCGCCGTACATATATTCTTCCGCAAATTCTACGCATTTGAATTCAAGCAATTGCATGCTCTCTTCAACGTGGCGATAGAGAGGAAAGCTCACGCTCCAAGGGTCTGTAAACGTATTTGGATCTGTAATCGTCGCTGTGTAATTAATGTGATTAGGTCCTGCCGGAGTCCACCTTTCTTCGACAGTCATTTGGTAGCTATGATGGTTCCCCGCTCTGTCAAACCAGGTATCTGGCATTTGGCCTGAAACACTAACCACTAAAGTATCGCCTTCCCATGTTGCATTAGAGTGGCCCATCCAGGCATCTACCTGCGAAACGATTTCCGGCTGATCCACATAAACAATGCGATTTGATTCAGCAAACTCATAAGCAATTAATACAACTGCACTTGATTGAACTATCTGAAAAGGGAATGGCAGATAATTTGCTCGAGGAATACCTGGCATAAAGCACTTTGCTAATGGATCTTTTGTGATCGCGTCCTGGAGATTAGCATCCCGCTGCCGTCGAGCTTGCTCATTGTATGGAATGCGGCCACCTTCAACGATGCCGAGGCTCGCGGGCTTAGCGGACAGTGCACCCATTTCACGAGGGTAAGGCCCATAAGCTGCAGCATGAGGCTCAATATCATAATGGGCGTTTGTCATTGCTTGCCATATACCGCTAAGGTCAGGCTTGCCGTCAGGGGTTCGCGGAAATTCATCCATTACCTGGGCGTTTACAGTTCCTGCAAGCAAAAACAAACAAATGATCGTTAAGAATTTCTGTACTTTGATTTTCATTGATAAACCTTACTTCTATATCCTTGAGTGAGCTTGAAATCTAATAATTTTTTATTGTTAGACCATGTTCTGACTGCGAAGCGGCAAGAGACAATCGCCAGCTTCCTCTTTAGTCACGTTCGCCAATATCAACACCTTCAGCCGTCAGTCTTTCCTCTACCCGTGCACCGCGCAGTGTATTGATCATGCCATAATTTCCTTCATGACAAGCATATTCATAGACTTGTCCGGCCATCTTAATCATAGGAACTACGGCAGTAATCTTGTCAGTGAAGGTTGATGGATCGTCGATTGTGAATTCATAGTCGACTTGATCATAAGCAACGCGAGTAAATTTCTCGGTTAACACCGCATTATAGTTATCGCCAGCAGCACCAAACGTTTGCCGAAAACCATTGAAATTTCTGGTCTCAACGACAAGCACTTCATCATCCCAGTACCCTCGGGAATCACCAGACCATAAGCGAATATCATCAGCAAGCGTAGGCTTATCAACCATAGGGACGATTCGTGCGTCGTGAATCATTTCTGTCAGGATCACAGCAGTGTCTTTATTCTGGATGATTTGCATGTTGTTGTTATAGAGACTAGGAACAAATGGAGGCCCAGAATTAAACCCAACAATGCAACGCTCTGACAGACCTCTATCTTCTGGCCCGCCTTTATCGATGCCACCGACCACATAACGCACTGGTCTATCACCAGGAACGTCAGGCCCTAATCCACCAAACTGGAGGTTAGCACCTTCCACATAATCAGGTTGCCGACCGTTTTCAGGGTAAACAATATGGGAAGTTCTAACAACATCCCCCAAACCCGCGGTTTCCATCCAGAAATCATTATATCCACCTGGGTTGCTTGATTCCTCAGGTGCATCAGGATCAATATTCAGCCGGGCAGCAGCTTCGTCCGCAGCTGTGCGCTGAGCCATAATGGCATCACGACGTTCCTGAATTTCTTCCTGAGATAAAAATGCTTGGGAGCCATAGCTTAATGGGCGCTGCATAGGCACATCGGAAGAAAAGTTCCAAACGCCTTGTAAATCAGGTTGTCCCCATTCAGTACGTGGCACTTCGTAGTCATTATTTGACTGCGCTGTAACAAGACTGCTAAACGCTGTAAGCGCATAAATTAAATGAAGTTTTTTTAGTTTCATCGGCCTTCCCCGTCTGTTGTCCGAGCTGACCCCGTAAGGTAGATGGTTAGGGCAGAATAATCAATAGAAACGCAGGGAATTGCGGCCAAGATAACAATCGATAAGCTAGAATTTTGTCCCGCCGATTTGCTTTCGCAACAAAAAAGAATATTTGGGATAACCCCACACTAGTTAAGAACGACTTTTTTGAAGTTAACCTAATTTTTCGTGTAACGTGCAAGCAGACTGGAAGTGTCCCAGCGACCCCCCCCACTAGCTTGGACTTCCTCATAGAATCCATCGACCATGTTAACAAGGGGCATGTCAACCCCATTCCTTTTGGCTTCCTCTAATGCGATGCCTAAATCCTTGCGCATCCAGTCCACCGCAAATCCGAATTCATACTCATCACTCAGCATAGTTTGATAACGATTTTCCATTTGCCAAGACCCTGCCGCCCCTTTAGAAATGGTTTCAATTAAGTCTTCTCCGTTTAGCCCAGCTTTCATGGCGAAATTAAGTGCTTCGGCTAATCCTTCCACCACTCCTGCGATACAAATTTGATTTGCAGCCTTTGCCAACTGCCCATTGCCTGCCGCTCCAAGAAGTTTGTTAAATTTAGAGTAGCTGTCAATAACTGGCTTCGCAGAGTCATAGGTTACTTGGTCACCACCGATCATAACTGTCAGCGCGCCATTCTCTGCGCCAGCTTGGCCACCTGAAACTGGTGCATCCATAAATTGCACACCCTGGTTACCAGCTTTTTGATAGAGCTCTCTCGCCAGAGCAGCAGAGGCAGTCGTATGGTCAACCAAGATCGAACCTTCTCGCATGCTATTTAGCACACCATCTTCACTTGTAGTAACTTGACGTACGTCATCGTCATTACCAACACAAACTAAAACCACATCACAACCTTCTGCCGCTTGTGCAGGAGAAAGCGCCATGTCTCCTTCATATTCTTCGACCCACCGCTGCGCTTTTTCCGTTGTACGGTTGTAAACACATACTTCCATGCCGGAATTTTTCACATGCCCTGCCATGGGATATCCCATAACACCTAAACCGATAAACGCGACTTTCATTTCTTGCTCCGTTATTGTTTTAGTTAAGTCCCACTTGCTGATAGACTGATTTTCCCCGCGCGAAGGTTTCGACAACTCCAACATTCTCCAACTGCAAAGGGTCAATGGTTAGAGGATTACTTTCCAAGACAACAAAATCAGCACGCTTACCAACAGTAATACTACCTTTTTCATCTTCCTCAAAGTACTGATATGCCGCACCTTGAGTTACTGAATATAGCGCCTCCAACACTGAAGCTCGCTGGTCCGGTCCTAGCACATACCCGCTTCTAGTAAGACGATTCACAGTGATAGAGACCAAACGCATGATATCTGGCGGAACGATGGGCGAATCATTGTGCACCGTAAATGGGATATCTCTTTCGATAGTCGCCCTAACCGGGCTAATAAAACTTGCACGGTCATCACCAAAACTTAGTCGATGCCAATCTCCCCAGAAAAAAGGGTGAGCGGCATAATAAGAAGGGACTATCCCTAATTGCTTTACTCGATCTAGCTGATCTTCTCTAATGAGTTGTGCATGAATAATGACCGAACGGTGATCAGGCATTTCTACTCCACTTAGAGCTTCTTCGATGCCATCTATCATCAGCTCAATAGCTTCATCTCCATTAGCATGAGCAAGCACTGGGACTCCCCGCTCCAGCAATCGATCAACCCGTTGTCGATAAGCGTCCGGCTCATAACTGGGATAGGCGACATAATCAGCGTCTACCCCAGGTGGGCCTGCGTCATAAGGTTGCGACATCCATGCTGTTCGTCCCTGTGGACTTCCATCAAGCGTAAATTTTACACCACCGATTTTAACTCCCCCTGTGTAGTCAGAATCAGGGATAACCAGTTCCAGCTCTTCATCCGATAAAGGGTTCCCCATTATGTAAGTGACAATGTCTACAGCAAAAGGTTCTTCCAAAGCTTGTTGTTTCAAAGCGTCAACATAACTAGTGCTCACATTACTTTCCTGGATAGTGGTAATTCCGAAACTGGCGTAAATATCTGCCGCTTCTCGACGGAGACGCCAACCCAGCTCTTCATCAACCAGTATTCCAGTGCCAGGTAACAACCCCATCGCAGTTTCTTCCATCACGCCATCGGGCTCATTAGTTCCTAATCTTCGCCGGACAATACCTCCTGCAGGGTTTTCGGTATTAACACCGATATTGTAGTTTGCAAGCGCTAAAGAGTTTGCCGATGACAAATGGCCCGAAACATGTCGAATGACAATGGGGTGAGTTGTCGAAGCACGATCCAAATCATCCCGATTCGGATGTCGGAGTTCTACCAACAAAGAATCATCATAGCCAACTCCATAAACCAAATCGCCAGCTGGAACATTGTTGACTTCAATCCAGTTGCGGATTGCAGCGACTATGTCGTCTATGTTTTCCATAGCTCCGACCGGCGGCGAAGACAAGTCCAATAACGCAGAATAAGTTGCTACTCCACCAAAATGCCCATGGGCATCTATGAACCCTGGTAACAACGCCCGAGCGCCTAAATCAACGAACTGTGTTGTTTCGTCCCGCATGGCCAAAATCTCTTCCCTGCTGCCTACTGCACTAATTCGATCTCCAATCACTGCAACAGCGGAAGCAACGTTGTCATCCATAGTAATTATATTGTCGCCAACAAAAATAAGATCAGCACTTGACTGAGCCTCTTGACTTAGCTCCACCTGCGGTGAACAGCCGGCAAGAGCAAAAAGCGACACCAAAACTACGAGCTTGAGTTTTTCTATATTCTTCGATGAGTGGCTGACCATAGTAATTTTCTGCCTAGTTTAAAGGGTCTATTTTAAGTGTGCAGGGAATTCCAGGCAGGTGCAATCCAAAAATTGTGCGCTAAATTAGATAAGGGTTCTTAAATCTAATTACAGTCTTATCCCATCAATTGCAATGCCACAGATTGAGGTCTTTGCAAGATTTTATTAAAATTTGAGAAAAATTGTGTTGGCACTAAAGTTGAAAAGAATGATGTTTTTATTTGGGCGACATCTATCGATCTGATAACTGAAAGACAAGGGTTGCACTTACAGCCTGAGGCTCGCCATTTACAAATTTAGGACGATAGTGGAAATCTTTTACTGATTCAGTTAATTCAAGCCAATCTACCGCAGCGGAACTCCGCTGGCTAATTAGTTCTAGGTCTCGAGGTGAACTTATGTTGCGGCTATAGCGCCCACGGTACCATCCACTTGCCCTATCCAATCCGACCAAATTAAATGAGAATAGAGCGTACTCACCATCTTGTCGTTCATCTTCTCCCCGCTCATACTGAATTGGTGCGCTAGCTCTGGGGAACTTAGAAGACCATTGCTTAAAGGTAAAATTACTGACGTTTTCTTCACGGCCATCATCATTCAAAGAATTATTTAATGACCCCGCAGCAGAATCCAAAGACTCGTAAAATTCCATTAGCGGGAGCATTCTTGGCTGACTCGTAAAGTCATTAATCTCTTCCTGAGTCTGCCCTGAGCTTAGCAATAATTCATGACCCCTTGCGTAAGCGCGTTGAGCTTCTCGATTATTATCAAAGAAGACTTCCCAATCCCCCCTATACATAAAGGCCATACCTGCCCCTTCTAAATTAGGTTCTTCTCTTTGAAGATAAAACTCTCGAATACTTCCTAAAGCTCTTAACCCAGCGAAGTACAACGAAGTTTGTGCGTTACTTCGAGATAAAGCATAACCTTCAGACGAAAAACTGCGCAGTGATATTCCAGTCTGACCCCCAGCTTCCACTGCAATAGATTGAAGATACATTTGTATAACTTTCTTATACATAATCGCATTAACGCGACTGTCTCCTTCTGCGTAACTGTAACGAGCAACTCTATTCACTAAATTCGTTAACCGCTCGGCTTGTTTGAAGTGAAAACTCTGATTGAATTTCAAGTCGTCTACGACACCCATTAGATGAATGTCAATCAAATCAAGCAAAGCTGCTACAAGCTCTTCGTTTACTTGGTTTTCGCCGCGACCAAGAAGCCAGCTAAAGTGCTGCATAAGTTCCTTCGCATCTTCCCAATCCCGCTGATTCACCTTATTTTTAATACTTCGCAGGATCAGTGAGAATTGCTCAGGAGAGTAGAGCCCTTCGCTCACGCGAACAATTTGAATAGCTTGATCCAATACCGTATCTGCATCCGAGAATCGCTCATTCTCTATGAGACTAACGCTGTATTGATCTAAGGGTTCCAATAATCGACGGTCGAGGCGCCCGTACTCAGATATGAGCCCAAACAACGACTCCTGAGTTTTGTCCAACTCATTTTGGACTTCAGTAAGACGCGCAAGCTCGTTCAACTGAGCAAAGGCGTGGGGCACCAGACAGAGGCTGAGGAAAACTATAGAGGTTAAATAACGCATCTTTACTTTTTTATATTGCTATCAAGCCCGCCATACTTTATTGCGACTGAGCGGGAAAGAATATCTTAACAGTGAAAATCTCTCTCTAGGGCTATCTTGTGTTACGTAAAACAGAGCCCCTTAGTTCAATAAGCAGCTGTATTCTTGTGTTCCTGCTCGAGCAGCTATGAAATATTAATACTACTGGAATTTCCAGCATTACAGCTAGAATGAGCAAATGAACAAAAACAGACAGAAAGTATTAGAAACAGAATTTCATGTCCGCTATGCCGAAACTGACGCTATGGGCGTAGTTCACCATGCGACTTACCTCATCTATTTCGAAGAGGGCCGAAGTCAATACATGCGAGACCATGGTTTTGATTTCTCGGCCATTGAGAAAGAGGGGTTTCGATTTCCGGTCACAGAGGTGAGTGTGCGCTATGTCGGTAGTTTTCGCTACGGTGATAAAGTTAAAATTCAAACAAAAATTGAAGAAAATCGCAGTCGCAGCGTGAAATTTGCCTACGATGTATTAAACCCCGATACAGGTGAAAGACTAGTTTCTGGGTTTACCAAGCACGTATGGACAGGCAGTGAAGGAAATGTGACTCGCATGCCACAGAAATGGTTGGAACTATCGCTATGAATAGAACAAGCCTTAATGAGTTTTTAGCTTTGTTAGGTTTAACCTTTTTGATTTTAATCTTTAATAATCCACTCTTTGCTGCAGACAATTTCATCGATTACCCATCGCCCAGTAACAGCGTAAGTTTTGAGCAAGTGCAGGCGTTAGAATTTCGCCAAGCAGACCAACAAATCCAATATGGACCTGAAGCTCTTCAATACGGCTATATTTATCTACCTACTACCGGTGAAGCTCCTTATCCTTTGCTTATTTTTATTCATGGCGGCTGCTGGTTAAACAGCTTTGATATGTCTCACACTTATTCATTTCTCACGGCTCTAGCACAATCAGGATACGCGGTTTGGTCACTTGAGTATCGACGCAGTGGAGATACCGGAGGTGGCTGGCCAGGAACTTTCGAAGACATAAAAGCAGGAATTGCCTTTACCTCCTCGCTTAGGGCCGATTCCGTTGATACATCTAGTTATATTCTCATCGGTCATTCAGCTGGAGGGCATCTAGCATTATTGGCAGGAGGAGAAACACCAGAGGCAAAAGGCGTCATCGGAATTGCGCCAATCACAAATATTATAAGCTACAGCCAAGGCACAAATTCCTGCCAATCTGTAACTGAGCAATTTATGGGATCAGTCTATAACCAAAACCCTGTAGCCTATAGCCAAGCTAACCCTGCCGAAAAAATCCCCCACCGAAACACTCTAATCTTACAAGGCACCCTAGACGCTATAGTACCAACAGAACAAGCTAGACTCACGGGCGCTCGGACAGAACTATTAGAAGGTGTTAATCATTTCGATTGGATCCATCCTGGAAGTTTAGCGTTCGATCGTTTAATAATTTCCATTGAGGAAATGTTAGATAGATGAGACTAGAAGTCGTTAAGGCATTAGATAGTGCAGACCCATTCGCCGAAGTTCGAAAGGCTTTTTCCATTCCCGTTAATAAAATTTATTTGGATGGAAACTCATTAGGACCTTTGACTTTAGTCGCGAAACAAAGAGCCTTGGAGGTAATTGAGAAGCAGTGGGGTAACGATTTAATTGCCAGCTGGAATTTGCATGACTGGATAAACTTACCGATAACAGTCGGAGAAAAAATTGCGCCCTTATTAGGCGCTTCTTCAAATCAAACTATTTGTTGCGATTCAGTGTCAATTAACCTATTCAAACTAATCACCTGTGCTCTAGCAGGAAATCCTGAGCGGACAACGATCTTATCTACAACAAACAATTTCCCCACCGATCTCTACGTTGCCGAAGGCATTCAAAGGTTATTGGGGGGAAACCGATGCCGGCTGCAGCTAGTTGAAAATCACGAACTGAATTCCGCACTTAAACAAAAACCCGGAGTGCTGTTGCTTACGCAAACAGATTATCGGACTGGCGAAATCTTTGACATTGAAAAGCTCACCTCACAAGCGCATGCCAACGGCACCCCGGTAATTTGGGATCTGTCCCACAGTGTTGGAGTTCTCCCGCTTGAAATGGACAAATGGAATGTTGATTTTGCTGTTGGGTGTACTTATAAATATTTGAATGGCGGACCTGGCGCTCCAGCATTTCTTTATGTTGCTCATAATCAACAACAGAATTGCTTTCAGCCTCTAAGTGGTTGGATGGGACATAAGGCGCCGTTTGAATTTTTATCAACCTATAGCGCCTGTAATGGAATTAATCAATTCTTATCAGGGACTCCACCAATACTTTCCATGAGTGTTTTGGATGCTGCTTTAGCGGTTTATGAAAAGATCGACATTCACCAGCTACGGAAAAAATCAATCCAGCTCACTGAATTATTCATGTCTCTTTTGGGCGAAACAGGTACTCTGCGCCAATTACAGTTGCGCTCCCCAATTTCTGCAAAAATCCGAGGGAGCCAGCTCGCATTCGCTCACCCAAATAGTTTCGGTATCAGTCAAGCATTGGCCGCAAAACAAGTCATAGCAGATTTTCGAAGCCCTGATTTGCTTAGGTTCGGGTTTTCACCACTTACCCTGCGTTATGAGGATATATGGCTGGCAGTGGAGGCCTTGCAGGAAGTAATGACAGAGGAAAAGTATCTGTTGCCAGAGTATAACAAAAAGCTCAAAGTAACCTGATCACTTCGATGCGTGCGATCTTCCGTTTTTATAGATATTGCCAGAAATAATAAATAGAGCTTAACTGTGAGACTGGAATAGTTTACCTCCAAAAAGAAACAGTGCTAATCCAATTATGCCTGCGCCGGCCGCGAAAGAATAAGGTAGCTGATACGAGTTATCACTCGCAACAAAAGCGAAACCCAGAGCCGCAGGACCCATCGCCGTACCCCAGGAGGACATTAAATTACTAACAGAGAATATCCGGGCATAATCCTTTAAGCCGAATGCCTCAGCAATAAGCAGCGGCTGCAGCATGAGCAAGTTGCCGACAGTGGCGCCAAACGCAGCCAATCCTAAGCACAAGGTAAATACACTATAACCACTTGATAACACGCTGAGAGATAGAGCCTGCATTACCATCATTGAGATGGCAAATTTCCGAATAGACATTTGATCAACTATCCAGCCGCCAATTAAACGCCCGATAATGCTAAAAATTGGGAGGATGGCGACGGCAATAGCTGTTTCTGTCTCCGAAAGCTGCTCTCTTGCTAATCCGTATTGATGTGCGATTCCTCCGACTTGGGCTGCCATCAAAAAAATATAAGCTAAACTTACTCCCCAAAAAAATCGTCTGCTTCTTGCTTCCTTAAAGCTAACTCCGTCTTCTTTTCTAGAAGAAGTACCAGTTGCCACAATTTCATCTTCGATCTCAGGAGTAATGCCATCTATATGCAATCCCATAGATTCGGGACTCTCTCGCAAATAAATCCAAGCCACGGGTATTACGCCAACCAAAAACATTGAGCCAATCCAAGGAGCAGCAGTCTCGAAACCCAAAGATTCCACCATCAGAATTGACAGAGGCGTAAGAACGACACCACCCAAAGATAGTCCTGTAGATGCTACAGAAAGCGCCATAGCTCTTTTTCGTCTAAACCAGCGTGTTACCAGAGTCGTTGCTGGAATTATTGAAGATGCTGAGAATCCAGCACCAAAAAAACCATAAACGACAAACAATTGCCAAACAGCGGAAACATGCGCCAATGCACTTAAAGAAAGGAATGAAATTATTGCGCCAGCGCTTATACAGATTCTTGGATCATAATCCTGCACCCACTTGGCGACAAACAATCCCACTACGCCGCCAGTTAGGAAAAAGATAGAAACTGCCATGGAAGCGGTGCGCACGTCGAACGCTGGCTGCGTAGCTAAAGCATTAAGATAAATTGCATGATTATAAAAACTTAATCCACTGGTAAATGTTAGCAACACAAATATGGCCGCGACGATCTTCCAGCCGTAATATATTTGACCTGTTTCTTTGGCGGACATAATTAATTGTTTTTCTGATTCGTCGCATTCTCTTGTACTTAGCGGCGCTAAGTTTGCAACAGATAAATTTTAGGACTCAGCTGGCAGATAAAGCACATAGCCGCTAGCCGCGCGAAGCATAACAGACAATGTTCAACTAAGCCCCAAAGGATACTAACGAAAAACCAAATACCGAAAGCAAAAAAAACTAAGCTCCGGCACCAATGCACGTACATTTCCTTGTAGATTGTTTTTACTCAAGGAAAGCTTTTCTCTTGTCATTGACTAATGGTTAGCGATTTGTGAAATAGTCCAGTGAAGTTCGTTCGTTTGTTGTTCCAACCTAAGGTGCTTAATTTCGCGATAAGAGGACAGTGCCCCAAACCAGAGTTGCCGCCAACAATTAAGCACAATATCTCGATTCGCGCCCTCTAAGTCACGCACAATACGCAAACCAGAATGAATCAACCGAATCGTATGGGAATCTTGTGTAGATGCAATTTCGACGTCGTCCCCCATGCCACGAAACATAAGGCACAGGTATTGAGCCGCTGATTGCAGATCACCATCTTCTGTGCCAATCATCGCTCTGGTTTCCTGAAAATATTGTAAGCCGATAAGTTTGGCTGCGCGACTACCAAGTTTTTGGGCTTCATCTTTGCCAACAACATCCGCCAGTGCGATTAGCGCATTCCGGATAAACTCAACTGAATAATTTCTATTGGCTTTTACCTTGCGCTCTTCATTCCACTTGGCATCTGGAGCCATTGGTTGGTCAGCCTGCACAAATTGGGGCGGCACTTCATCTTTCGCAAAACACAACCTCTCCTCTTCGGATAGCGCATGGTCATATTCTTGAAAATAACCACAAAAGCCAAATTCACCAGTCATGTCTTCTGAGACACAAACGAACCCTAAATTTGGATTTTGCAATGAAACTCCGTTGTGGGCATACCAGCCTTTGAGAAAGCCATGCCCTACTTCTTTTGGCATACCACAGATGGCAGGGCCATAGTACATCCAGCGCGGATAGCGAAATCTTACCCAGGCCTTTTGCTTGGTCTCCGCCATGTACTCGACACCCACTCCACCCAAGCTATTGGATAAAACATGGTATTGAGCACAAGCCACTGCATCAGGCAACTCATTGAGGCCGAGTTTTTCGAAACTGGAAAGAAATTTCTCTTCGTGTTGCCGGCGAAATAATCGAAACATCCATCTTTCAATTAGAGAAGGCTCTCTGTTCACACTCACCATCAATTGAAGACCAAGCAGGTAGGCATGATGCAAACGAGCTTGAGCTCGGATTAGATCGAATTCTTTAATCATAGGAATCTTACAGTTGGTTATGGAGCACTATAGAAAGTAAAATAACCAGTAAACATCTCGTCCCAGCTATTGAGCCCAAAACCAATTTCTTTTTCTGGGTCTGGATTTGTTGGGTTCGATACGGAATTGTCGAAAGCGCCAATCACATGGACTTTGGTTCCTGCTGATATTACTTCAGCTTGATTAAGAATATAGTGTGGCTGCCATCCATAGTTATAAGCAGGCACGCTGAATATCTCTCGCAGTTCACCTCCCGCTTCCTCAACTGCAAATTTCATTTTTTTCCCGCGATAATTCATGCGTGCTCGGACGCCAGTAAGCACAACATCTTCATCAAAAACATGTTCGGCATACATCGCATGATTAGGCTCGTTAGGTGGTAAAACAAAGCGCGATGAAACTGCTTGTGCGAGCTGCTCCTGAAGACCTTCTTCATCACTGAAATACAAACCCAACAGAGTTTCATCCGTAGTACGTTGACCATTTGTAACGTAGTGAAATTGCATAGACAAGCGATGCCCCTGAGGAATAAAGACACCTGTTCCCTCTGAAAATTCTCGGACATTCAAATTACCTGGAGAGTAGCCTTCAACGAAGCGACGAGTAACGGATAGTTTGATTCCTCTCTGCTCCCCAAAAATCTTCATCTGGTGCGGTAACAAAAGTCATCAAATGATGCAATACCGAAGCATCTCCCGCTCGGTATTGAATCGCTTTCACCCATTTGTCTTCAGTAAAAGGCAACTCAATATTGGCATAGAGATAGTCCATAACGCCCGTAGGTGGGACATCATTTTGTGGGCCCGTGACAATATAGTCTGGCTCGCCTAGCACCCAATCATCGTTTTCTGCACCGCCAGTCAATGCGCCTAAAGCTTCAAGGGGGTCTGAATTTACTGCTCCTTGAGGCGCTCCAGCATCGATCCAGTGAATCACTGTCTGCAATTCTTTTTTAGTTAAATAACGCGCATTCTCTGAATGTCCTATATAAGGATCGACTTGTGTTGGCGGCATCCGTTTGTTCAAAAGCACTTCACGAATCATAGGCGACCAACCAAGCATCATGATGTAGCTATCGAGTGCAAAGGGGCCGACCCCACCCTGCTTATGACATTCGGCGCAGTTTTCAATAATTATAGGAGCGACGTCTTTAACGTAATCTGGCGGCGATTGGGCATGAGCGTCTTTCACCAAATAGTTGATCTCACAACCATTGGTGGGGATCGTCACTGTATCACTCACCGAACCTTCTAGTACCCTAGCAAGTGTTTGCTGTAATTCGTTTGACACCGAGCCACGGTAATAAAGAGATAGACGCTCTGGGTTTAAGACCAAGACATCGCCAGCATTCTGGATACCAAGAGAACCTGAAACAAGTTGCCCATCATCTTCCAAAACGGGAAACTCAAATCCTTCAGCTGTAAATCGAGGCCGACCTAGATCTAGGGAATCGATCAAAAAAAAATCTAAGCCTGCCTCTGAGAACTCAGATGCCAATTCACTGAAGTCATCTACCAAGCTAGGCATAGTGACGCAACTTTCATCATATGCCATTAACACCATCGCTTCGCGATGACGGTAGCGACTCAATTGATGAAATTCACCTACGTTATCGAGCAACGCAAAATCACCAACCCGATCAAGGGCGGCGTTCGTAGCTTGGGAACAAACTAGGGCGAAAACAACCATGCAAAATAGATAAAATGGTTTCATAGATGCACTAAGACGACAGTTAAGAAAAAACTTGTAACAATTTGTAAAAAAACAATGACATATGATCACTATTTGGATCGCCTCACAACTGGACGCGAAGGGAATTGGCCGTTATCCTAGCGCCCTTGCTTGAGAAGATTCAACTTATTAAAAGAATAATCCATCGCAAATATCAAAAATAATCTGTTCGATGGAAAATAATAAAACCAAACTTGATTTATTTGGAGAAATACCCGATGCGAATTACGAATAAACATATCGCTGCGGCAGTTCTTGGACTTATTGCCTCTGCGGCATTAACTGTCCATGCGCAGTCCACTGACAACGCCCGTTTCCTGAGCCTGGCACCTTCGGGCGGTTTGCCAATTATTCCAGTAATGGAAGGATGGACTGCGAACCCTGACGGCACCACAAGCTACTCTTTCGGGATTATTAACCGTAATGATGAAAGCATGGATATCCCTCTGGGTGAAGGCAACTACATTGAGCCAGCTAAATTTGATGGCATACAACCAACGCATTTTCCAGCGGGCCGTTCTACAGGTGCCTTTACAGTAACGGTATCTGAATCTGAAAGAGAACTCGATGTTTGGTGGTATGTAAAAACCGGCGATAACGAGGCTTTAAAAGTGCCTGGTCGACATGGGTCTTCCGCCTATGAATTGGACTTCATCTTGCCACGTCCGCAAGGCGGAATGCAGCCACTGGTTGGTATTGGCGAAAATGGAGCTCAACGAGTTGGACTGTACGCCCAGATCGGTGATTATCCGCGTAATCCTGCTCAGTCAGGAATTCCAATTGAGCTGACTGTGAATATAACCGATCCAGCAGAACGCGATCCTAATGATGCTCGCTTTGAAGAAGCAATTCCGCTGGGTGTTCGGTTCTTTAAGTACCAAGGGCCCGGTGATGTTGAATTCACTCGGCACCCGGATACTGAGGTTCCAGTTAATCCTTATGAAGCCGACGATCCCCGTTTCCGCTTTTTCCGCGAGCCCAAGCCTAACCAAATGCAAGTCGATGGTCCTGGCGGAATAGGAAGAGTCTACGCAACTTTTTCAGAGCCTGGAGAATATATCATCTCAACAAAAGTTGATGTGCATCGAGGCCCAGACAGTTCAGATGGCGATCAATGTTGCTGGACTAACGTTTATCAGCGCGTAACTGTGGAGTAAGAAACGCTATTGGGGCCGATCCTAAGGGTCGGCCGAATCGTTTCCTACACGAATCCAATACTCCCGTATAATTTAGTGAGAAGCGCCGGAAACCTTCAAAAGCGCTGGACTTCCAAGTGTTTCAATTTGTTACAAACAACCAATAGAAATCGCCTTAATTGGTGGACTTTTAGAGCCCCCAGACATACCATTTTCGGGTTAGTTGCCCACAACTTCCTATTTGAGGATAAAAGCATGAAATTAGTGCAAAAATTAGTACTCGCGATTAGCGCAATGGCGCTAAGCACGGCTGTTCTAGCGCAAGATGCAGAGATTACCTACAATACGCATGTTGCTCAGATCATCAACGAAAATTGCGTGACTTGTCACCGCGAAGGCGGTATCGGCCCCATGCAATTTGAGAATTTTGATCAGGTTCGCCCTTGGGCACCATTAATCTCTCTAAAGGTGGCTTCTCGTGAAATGCCTCCTTATGCCTATGATCATGGTATTGGCATTCAGGATCTGAAAGGTGACTGGCGTCTTGCTCAGGAAGAAATAGATACAATTGTTTCGTGGGTAAACAGCGGATCACCTCTCGGTCCAGTGGATATTATTCCTCCAGCCGCAGCTCTTGTGGATTTAGATTCCTGGAACTTCGAACCAGAGCTTGGTGAACCCGATCTAGTTGTCGCGTCAATTCCTATCGATATCCCTGCCGGCGGCAACGATATGTGGCACAAGCACTATGTCGATACTGGTGTGACCCAAAAGCGTTGCATCAAGGCAATGCAGGTAAAGCCGCGCGGTGACGCTCGTGCAGTTGTTCACCACAGTAACCCCTCAGTAGATGCCTTCAATGCAGATACCGGTGAGTACGAACGCTTCAGCCAGCTTACTGAATACGCTATGGGTAAATGGGGCGAATTAATGCCAGAAGGCGTTTGCCGGGAAATGCCAGCTGACTCTCGCATTTACTGGGACATCCACATGTTCCCTGGCGGCGTTGGCGCAACAGCTCAAGGTGAAGCAGTTAAAGATAACGTAGTTGAACTGGGTATCTGGTTTCATGAAGAAGAGTACGAAGTTGCAGAGAGCCCCTACCGTCAAGATCTTCGCTTGTATCAGCTGAGAGATGGTTATGAGAACGGCAATTTGATCGTTCCTCCTAACGGGTACGCGATGACTCAAGGTTTCCACTCTTTCGATCACCCAGTACGTATCGATAGCTTCCAGCCTCATGGTCACCTGCGCATGAATGCTGCGTCCCTGGAAATTTTCTATCCGGAGACTGGCCGCACTGAACAGATCAGTCAGATCTCTAAGTGGAGTGCAACTTGGCATCACAGCCATATTTATAATCCTGAAGTAGCACCACTGATTCCAACTGGCGCAGTCTTGGTTATCAAGCAGTGGTACGACAACACAGCTGACAATCCTAATAACCCTGATCCAGATCAGTGGGTAGTTGGCGGTAGCCGAACTGGGGACGAAATGTCTCATGCTTGGATCGCAGTGACTCACTTCGATGATGAAGGTTTCGACAAAGTTGTTGCTGAGCGTAAGGAACGAGAACAGCGTTCACTAGCTGGGCAGGATTAGAAACCTACTAGCTGAAGAGTAAGCTTTTTAAAAGAAAGGCATGCTTAGATTATAGAAGGCCAGATGATTCACTTCACCTGGCCTTTTTTGTTGCACTGAAGAAACACACTGTCAAAGGTGTGTACTGATCTACTCGATTTTTTCTGCGAAAATGCCTATCGCTCTCCACGTTTGGATCGCTCCGCTGCAGCACATTTGTCGACTTCCCTGTGGAAAAACTTCTTTGCCATCACAATTTGTTGCTGTTTCAGCGAAATCTTGGCTTCTTCTCAAGCCGGAATACTAGTAGACTTTCGCGTAGAAAAATTATGAACTCTCAGACTTTTAATATCTCTGCTACAAGGATTTGAAAAATGATAAGAAGTAGAAAATCTCTGAACGCAGTATTGGGTAGTTTCTTGGCTCTCGGATTCTCAATGGCCCAGGCTCAAGACAGTAACATCACTTACAACACCCACGTTGCTAATATCATTAATGAGAATTGCGTAGTCTGTCACCGTGAAGGCGGTATCGGCCCCATGCAATTTGAGAATTTTGATCAGGTTCGCCCTTGGGCACCATTAATCTCTCTAAAGGTGGCTTCTCGTGAAATGCCTCCTTATGCCTATGATCATGGTATTGGCATTCAGGATCTGACGGGTGACTGGAGACTGACCCAGGGAGAAATCGACACTGTTGTAGCATGGGTTAATAGCGGTTCGCCAATGGGTCCAGCAGATATAGTACCCGCAGCTCCTGACCTACCTGATACTACAGCTTGGAATTTTGAGCCAGAATTAGGTGAACCCGATCTAGTTATCGCTTCTGTTCCTATCGATATCCCTGCCGGCGGCAACGATATGTGGCACAAGCACTATGTCGATACTGGTGTGACCCAAAAGCGTTGCATCAAGGCAATGCAGGTAAAGCCGCGCGGTGACGCTCGTGCAGTTGTTCACCACAGTAACCCCTCAGTAGATGCCTTCAATGCAGATACCGGTGAGTACGAACGCTTCAGCCAGCTTACTGAATACGCTATGGGTAAATGGGGCGAATTAATGCCAGAAGGCGTTTGCCGGGAAATGCCAGCTGACTCTCGCATTTACTGGGACATCCACATGTTCCCTGGCGGCGTTGGCGCAACAGCTCAAGGTGAAGCAGTTAAAGATAACGTAGTTGAACTGGGTATCTGGTTTCATGAAGAAGAGTACGAAGTTGCAGAGAGCCCCTACCGTCAAGATCTGCGAGCTTACCAATTACTCGATGGCTATGAGAACGGCAATTTGATCATTCCTCCTAACGGGTACGCGATGACTCAAGGTTTCCACTCTTTCGATCACCCAGTACGTATCGATAGCTTCCAGCCTCATGGTCACCTGCGCATGAATGCTGCGTCCCTGGAAATTTTCTATCCGGAGACTGGCCGCACTGAACAGATCAGTCAGGTCTCTAAGTGGAGTGCAACTTGGCATCACAGCCATATTTATAATCCTGAAGTAGCACCACTGATTCCAACTGGCGCAGTCTTGGTTATCAAGCAGTGGTACGACAACACAGCTGACAATCCTAATAACCCTGATCCAGATCAGTGGGTAGTTGGCGGTAGCCGAACTGGGGACGAAATGTCTCATGCTTGGATCGCAGTGACTCACTTCGATGATGAAGGTTTCGACAAAGTTGTTGCTGAGCGTAAGGAACGAGAACAGCGTTCACTAGCTGGGCAGGATTAGAAACCTACTAGCTGAAGAGCAAGCTTTTTAAAAGAAAGGCATGCTTAGATTATAGAAGGCCAGATGATTCACTTCACCTGGCCTTTTTTGTTGCACTGAAGAAACACACTGTCAAAGGTGTGTACTGATCTACTCGATTTTTTCTGCGAAAATGCCTATCGCTCTCCACGTTTGGATCGCTCCGCTGCAGCACATTTGTCGACTTCCCTGTGGAAAAACTTCTGGAAAAGCGCTGAAAAGTAGTTACACTTTAGAACTAGTTATATCACCCCCCGCTCCATTCAATTACCTCTAGAGGGATGGAATGATGAAAAAAATAGTATCTTCACCACTAATTACCGCTGCTGCACTCCTCATAAGCCCCCTCTCTGCTCAAGGGCAAGAGATCACTTACAATAGCCACGTTGCTAATATCATTAATGAGAATTGCGTAGTCTGTCACCGAGAAGGTGGTATAGGCCCCATGCAATTTGAGAATTTTGATCAGGTTCGCCCTTGGGCACCATTAATCTCTCTAAAGGTGGCTTCTCGTGAAATGCCTCCTTATGCCTATGATCATGGTATTGGCATTCAAGAACTCGAAGGAGATTGGCGACTAGCCCAGGAAGAGATTGATACGATTGTCGAATGGGTTAATCAAGGTTCCCCTTTAGGCGACCTGGATATCGTTCCAATCATGCCTGAATTACCTGATCCTAGTGATTGGAATTTCGCGCAGCAATTTGGTGAACCAGATCTTATTGTTGCATCTGTGCCGATGGACATTCCTGCCAATGGGAATGATTTATGGAGCAGACATTACGTGCCGATTGGGGTCACAGCTGATCGCTGTCTAAAAGCGGTACAGGTAAAACCGCGGGGCGATGCCAAGGCAGTTGTTCATCACGCAAATTCTAGGATCAAATTAAATAATGAAGAAGGCGACATTGAAAACGTAAGCATGCTAACTGAATACGCCATGGGCAAATGGGGTGAGCTAATTCCCGAAGGAGTTTGCAGAACCATTCCGGCAGATTCTTTTATTGAATGGAATATTCACATGTTTCCTGGTGGTGTTGGCGCAACTGCCCAGGGAGAAGTAATCGAGGATAATGTTGTCGAGATTGGACTGTGGTTGCACGATGAAAATTTTGCTGAAACTGCAGGTCTATATCAGCAAGATCTCAAGTCTTATCCACTTAGAGACGGCTATGAAAACGGAAACCTAATCATACCTCCTCATGGATACACTATGACTCAAGGGTTTCATTCCTTCGATCATCCGATTCGCATTGATAGCTTCCAACCACACGGACATCTCAGGATGAACGCCGCATCCCTGGAAATTTTCTATCCGGAAACTGGTCGCACTGAACAAATTAGTCAGATTTCCAATTGGAGCGCGACTTGGCATCACAGTCATATCTATGAACCCGATGTTGCTCCACTGATCCCTAAAGGAGCAGTTCTTGTAATCAAGCAGTGGTATGACAACACGGCTGACAATCCAAACAACCCAGACCCTGATCAGTGGGTAGTCAATGGGTCACGTACTGGTGACGAAATGTCTCATGCCTGGATTGCCATTACACATTTGGATGATGAGGGGTTCGACAAACTTGTATCGGAAAGGGAAGAGAAGGAACAGCGATCACTAGCTAGCCAAGACTAGAAGTTTCCCCAAGGGAAAAACTCCTAAAGCAGCAAGGTCAGATGATTGAATTCATCTGGCCTTTTTTGTTGTGTCGCAAACAGCGCTTCTTTATAAGCTAAGCACCAGACCATGCTTTTTCTTTCAAAATGGTTGATGGCCTCATACTCCTCCGCTCTGTGCTGCAGGCCCCCAGTGAGTTTTCCTCTCGGAAAGACTCTAAAATACACAAAAACCCAATTGCCTGTAATTGACTACATCCTCCTTTCCCCGGGCATTTCAGCCTAGAATCTGGTATCTGGAGCCTATCGGTACTTTTTACTTAGTATTAAAACGGGTAAACTCGGAATAGTTTTTAAGTGCAGTTATGGCTGCAGAACTCACTGCGGGTTAGCTCTGGAGATTTAGAGCGATCAGCCACACCGCATAGGAAAGGAGAGAATGATGAAAACGATTGGAAGAATTGCGAGTGGTCTTTGTATTTCAATACTTTCACTACTAGGTTTTCAAGCCCAGTTGTTAGCGCAAGACGCATCACATGAATTAACCTACAACGGTCAAATCGGAAAAATCATCAATGAGAATTGCGTCGTGTGTCATCAGGAAGGCGGCATTGGTCCAATGCAATTCCAAAATTATGACCAAGTACGTCCATGGGCACCTTTGATCTCCTTCAAAGTAGCTAATAAAGAAATGCCTCCTTATGCCTATGATGATGGAATTGGAATCCAACACTTAATTGGCGATTGGCGTTTAAAACAAGATGAAATTGATCAAATCGTTGCCTGGGTAGAACAAGGTGCTCCTTTAGGGGACCCAGATAGCTCACCTCCTGCATTCCAATTGAAAGATCCTAATGAATGGAACTTCGTTGCAGAATTGGGGCAACCAGACATGATTGTTCCTTCAATGTCTTATGATATTCCCGCCAGCGGCAATGATCTGTGGAGTACTGAAATCGTTGACCCGGGCATAACGGCAGACCGCTGCATTAAGGCGGTGCAAGTCAAACCACGCGGGGACGCTGCTGCTGTTGTCCATCACGCCAACTCTTCGGTTCTATTGAAAAATGAAGAAGGCGAGAAAGAGCGTTATGGCATGTTGACCGAATATGCGATGGGTAAATGGGGTGAGATGGTGCCTGATGGCGTTTGCCGCACACTCCCAGCTGGCGCAGAAATCCAGTGGAGCATTCACATGTTTCCTGGCGGCGTTGGCGCCACTGCTCAAGGCGAAATGATTGAAGACAACGTTGTTGAAATTGGTCTTTGGTTTCACGACGAAGACTATGCTAATACCGATGTCTACAAACAGGATCTCGCATTGTATCGAATTGAAGAGCAAGACGATCTGATTATTCCGCCAAATGGCTATCAGATGACTCAAGGATTCCACTCCTTTGATCACCCGATTCGACTAGACAGCTTTCAACCTCATGGTCATTTGCGGATGAACGCCGCTTCTCTGGAAATCTTCTATCCTGAAACTGGCCGAACTGAAGCAATTAGCCAGATTTCAAAGTGGAGCGCAACTTGGCATCATAGCCATATTTACGATCCTGACGTTGCTCCTCTACTACCAGCAGGTGCGGTATTGGTATTGAAACAGTGGTATGACAATACAGCTGACAACCCAAACAACCCAGATCCTGATCAGTGGGTAGTCGGTGGGTCACGTACTGGTGATGAAATGACTCACGCGTGGCTGGCTATCACTCATCTTGATGACGAGGGTTATGAGAAGCTCGTAGCTGAAAGAAAAGAGCGCGAAGATAGATCGATAGCTGGTCAAGACTGAGGGTTTTACTGCAAACCTTACAGCAACGCCCGCTGCACTGAGCGAGCAGGTTTTTCAAAGAAAAAATGTCTAGAAAACGAAAGGTCAGATGACTCAAAGCCATCTGACCTTTTTTAATTGTGCAGCGAACCTACTTATTACGAGTTAAACACTAGGCGATGTTTTTCCTGCGGACAAGGCCAAGTGCCAATCGCATCACTATTGCCCTCAGGTGAGTTAGCACTATAGAGGTGTCTGATATTCACTAGTTAGCTTTTGTTTTATATATTTTCTGTATCTTAAGCCCTCAAATTTTCATATCCTTACCAGTAGATTTAATTACAAAGTGAGAAAAACCTATTATGAAGACCCGCCGTGAAGTTTTGCAGGGCATGATTGTATCCATTGGAGGGGCTTCCTTACTCGCTGCTTGCAAGGGAGTGGTTCGGGTGAATCCATCCAGTGCTGATGGGCTAGAATTTTATAGCTCTGATGAACTCGCTTTAGTGTCCAGAGTAAGCGATCTAGTTATCCCGCGAACCGAAACCCCTGGAGCGCTAGATGTGAATGTACCAGGCTTCCTCGATGCCCTTTTGGCAGAATGGGCTGATACTGATACTAAGCGCGAGCAACATAATAATCTTAGACAACTAAACTCTGAATTGGGCCAAGATTTTGCCTCTGTAGATTACATAACAGCTGAAAGTCGCTTGTCCGAATTGGATACTCGAGCCTTTGAAAACCAACCACGGCAGCACAATGAATACCGCGCTCTAAAAGGGCTAATTACCCAAGCTTACTTTGCTTCTGAAGAAGGTGCATTGCAGGAACAAAAATGGGTTGCAATTCCCGGTCGCTGGGATCCCAGCGTAGAAATTTAAGTAGGCGGATAGCACTCGTATTTAATGGCCATACTGAACAAAAGAAAGGAGAGCAGTTTTGACAGATTTTGATGCAATCGTAGTTGGTTCTGGCATGAGCGGTGGCTGGAGCGCAAAGGAATTGTGCGAGCGAGGTTTAAAGGTGCTTGTGCTTGAGCGTGGCCCTGAAATCAAACCAGAGCGGGACTATGTTGATCAGTTACCTCCTTGGCAAGAAAAAAACCTCGATCGAATTTCACAAGAAGAAATTAAAGAACGCTACTTCAAACAATATCCAGGTGTGTCTTACGCTGTTAAAGAATCGAATAAACATTTTTGGGTAAGGGATGATGAACATCCTTATGAAACAGTAGAAGGTACTCAATACGATTGGCTAAGGGGTTACCACACTGGAGGGCGTTCGATTACATGGAGTCGGCAGTCTTATCGAATGGGACCCCAAGATTTTACTGCAAATAAAAATGAAGGCGTGGCTATCGACTGGCCCGTGCGCTACGACGAAATCAAGCCCTGGTATGACTACGTCGAGGAATTTGCAGGCATTGCTGGAAACAGAGATGGTCTTGAACAGCTCCCAGACGGTGTTTATCAACCAGGCTTTGAACTCACGGACGCAGAAAACTTTTTCAAATCGAAGGTGGAATCAACATTTCCAGGAAGAAACATTATTCAAGCTAGGATAGCGCATCTAACAAGTGCGACCGATGAACAACGCTCGCTGGGCAGATCTAATTGCCAATCTCGCAACCGTTGCCATTTCGGTTGTTCATTTAAGGCCTACTTCTCTTCATTGAATGCAACACTGCCGGCGGCGGAACGCACCGGTAATATGACTATAGTCCACAATGCTGCGGTCCAATCATTAGAGTATGACGCCACAACAAATCGCATCTCTGGTGTTCGCATCATCGATGTCGAAACCAACGAAACTCGAACTTATACTTCTACCTTGGTTTTTTTAAATGCCTCAGCTATTGCTTCGGCAATGATATTAATGCAATCGAAGTCAGCAACATTCCCTAATGGTTTAGCTAATAGCTCAGATCAGGTTGGCCGAAACCTTATGGATCACATTAGCGGTGCTGGAGCCAATGGTATTATTAACGGTTTCGAAAACAAGAAAGTCTTTGGCCGCCGTCCTTCTGGTGGAATTTATATTCCACGCTATGCCAATATCACGGAACAAAACAAACCTTTTACCCGAGGCTTTGGCTATCAGGGAGGAGCATCACCTATAGGAAACGCTGGTGGGCAGATCGCTGGCATTGGACGTGACTTTAAAGAATCGCATAAGTCGCCCGGGCCCTGGCGTATATCAATAGGTGCCTTCGGGGAGCAGCTGCCTAATCCTAATAACCGGGTGACCTTACATCCGAATAAAACTGACAAATGGGGTAATCCTCAAGCACTATTCGATGTCAGTTACGGTGAGAACGAGCACACCATGTTAGAAGAAGCACGGAAAGATGCTGTTGCTATGTTAGAAGCAGCGGGATGTACGGACATTAATTCCAATCCAGTCAATCTAACCGTACCAGGTAATCGAATTCATGAAATGGGCAGCGCTCGGATGGGCGATGACCCCAGCAACTCAGTATTAAATCGTTGGTGCCAGGCTCATGACGTTCCGAATTTATTCGTTACCGATGGCTCGTTTATGACATCTGCTGCTTGCCAGAACCCTTCGATCTCCTACATGGCTTTCACTGCAAGAGCCTGTGACCACGCTGTAAATTTGATGGAAGAAAATTCCCTATGAATACAGTTTTGTTCATAAGAAATTTTAGCAACAGATTTTAGTTGAGATTGTGAAACCAATCAGAATTCATAACTGACAGCTTATCTTATTTTCCTGTCACTTCTATTTCAAAAATAATATCCCCACAATAAAAACGGTCACCTAGGTGACCGTTTTTATTGGACTGCTAAAATTCTAAATGCGCAGGTTAACGCATACTTTGAGTTTAGTTCGGTGCCGACATAATCATCGTATGATTCATGCCCATCGCGTCACGAGTTCGATTCCGTTCTGAACGAGATAAATCACCGATCGCCGGACCACCTTGATTGAAAATTCCACCGCGTAGGGCATTCAATAAATAGTCCATAGTTTCTGCAACATACATGTCATCAGAAGTGTATTGCTCGACCACTTGATCAATCACTACGTCACGATCTTGCAAGTTTGGATAAGCAACCACATCAGCCAATGCTGACTCCAACATATTCAAGTTATCTATAATAACCGCTGCTTGAGGAGATTGGCTGTAAAGCTGCGGAGAAATAGCTGGAACACTCGGCATTTCTGAAGGTGCCGGAAACATTGTCATACCAGTATCGGAGCCAACCTTATTCCAATAGCGTTCAAGGGTTAGAGGTACCCGACCAGCAAACTGCGGATCAACCTGAGCAATGATAATCGCCTCTAAAGACGCAAGTTGTAACCATTGGTTGGAATACAACAAGCCACTTAGTTTGGGATAACCCATTCTGAAGGCATCGGCATAAGGGTGCTCAAGATAAAGCTCCGACTCTTTAGGCAAAATAGACACAGCATGCCTAGCATCACTAGTTAAGTAATCTTGAACGGCTTCATCGATAGCCATGCGCTTCTGGTAAATTGTTGTGGATTCATCAGCGAAGACATTCCACAGCGTGCTCTCAAAATTACGACCATGGGCCAATACCATGGCAGCATGGGTCGTTAGCGCCTCTGAGTTAGCAAAGGCTTCACCTGCTGCATTGTCCGAATGTGAACCACGCACAGTTTCTCCTAGTGAAATGCGAGCTTCAGTTTCTAATTCACCGAAGTGTCCGTCCATGTCCATTTCCATCGACATACCGCCGTGACCACCGTGACCACCACCGCTCATTTCCGCCATCATATCGAGATGCATCTTAAGTTCCATGCGCCCATCTTGCGAAGCAGGGTTGCTATTAATATCGGCGATAGCATCGTAGATGCCTGCTTGAGTAACGTCGAAGGCATTGTAAAGATTGGCCAACTCTGGAAACTCGCTGCGTAGGCTGCCAGATTGCGCCAAAGCTGGCGTCGAAATGACAGCAGCTAGGGCCAAACCCAGCGTTAATATTGATGTCTGTTTTTCAATCTTGGTGAATATGGTATTCATTCTCTGAATCCCCAGTATTTCTAAAAATTATCCTGGGTGAAAGCATAAAAGCCCTCACCTCTAAAGTCCACCGCAAATCCGCCATAGGGCAGACTGGAGCGGCGTAAACCATTGATTGTTTGCAACAAATTGTAATTTGACAGAATCTGATAATGTTTATTAAGAGGTGTTCCGAAATAGTAAAAAGTAAAGCTTTAGAACGCGCTACTCTTGAACGAAATGAAAGTCCGCCGGACCCACTCGCCGGACAACGATAACAGCTTCACTGCCGCCTGCTGGCACATCCCAAGAATGATTAAGTTTGCCCGGAATCACGACATAACTCCCTACTGTTAGGTCAGTCGCTTCATCACCCAGCACAATGGTGACCTCGCCTTTTACCACCACTACATGTTCGTCATAAGTGTGCCAATGGGTATCAAAATGAGAGCCCGCTGGAAACATAGCATAGTAAGTGATGCCGCCGGTCTCTGGATCGATTCCCTGGCGCGCAGTGCGCACTCCAACTGGCGAACCGTTACCGCCGCCCGGAGGCCCCCACTCTACCTTATCTAAATTTAAAGCTAAGGGTTGAGTCGCCTCCTGGGCAGCAGTATTGTTCTTGCTATGGGCACCGAACCCAATTAACAAGAACGTTGCAAAGAGACTTATTAAAAATCTTGTTAACGATATTTTCTTAAACATAGTGACCCGATCCTATTCGATCGCCAATTAAACCACTTCTTACTCGGAAAATGCGACCTGTTCCGACAAAGGGTTTGCCTTAATCAAATATTGAAACAGGGTGCAAAATTTCAGTTACCATGCCTGATAATCTGCATAAAATCCTACATCTCTTATTAGACATTACTAGAAACTGGATTAAACCCTTTTCTTCATTGCTGTGATCAACCCTAATTATAATATTTAAAACACATTTTTAGGGACAACACTCTAAATTTGTTTAAGATCTTGCAATATAAACTTAATTGAAGATGGCTATAGGGCGCTCAAGCTTTTATGCTTACCCTGCTGTCTGAGCGGAACGACAAAAGAATCACACAAAAGAGAAAGCGGAGAACTAGAATTACCATGGGTTTAGCAAACAAACTGGCAGCTCCTCAAATCAAGAAATTGGTTGCCTATCAATCGGCCCGCCGAATTGGCGGAATCGGCAATAATTATCTTAATGCTAATGAGTCGCCCTATCCTGCCTATCAAATGCCAAAACAGGAAAGTTGGCAACGCTATCCTGATTTTTTACCGGGCGATTTAACTACCAAATATGGTCTCTATTCGGGAACACCCAGTGACTGTGTACTCACCACCCGTGGTGCTGACGAAGGCATCGATTTACTGATACGCGCCTTCTGCGAACCAAACAAAGACAGTATCGCAATTAATACCCCAACTTATGCAATGTACGACTTCATTGCGGAAGCTCATCAGGTTTCAATTGCTAAGATCGCACTAACTCCAGGCGACTTTAAACTCGACGTTCCTGCCTATGGTGCATTGACGGCACAACCCAAAATTATATTTCTGTGCCACCCGAATAATCCCACTGGCAACTTATTAAGTAGGCAGGACGTTCTTGCTCTAGCCAAAGAATATTCAGATGAGGCATTTGTTGTAATCGATGAAGCCTATATTGAATTTACACCCAGTGACTCCTTCGCTTTGGATATTGCTTCTACTCCTAACTTGATCGTCTTACGAACCCTGTCTAAGGCATTCAGTCTAGCGGCAGTACGCATTGGTTTTGTATTAGCCAACTCAGATGTTATTCAACTGCTCGCTAAATTGATTGCTCCTTATCCCATTCCTGACCCCTGTGCTCGAATCGCCTTAAATTCACTAAGCGAAACGGGCGTGTCTTATATGGAAGCGCAGCGAGACCGCATTCTATTCAGTAAGGCAGAGGTAGAGAAGAAGCTAAAGGCACTCTCGTGTGTTGAACGTGTTTATCCGAGCGTTACAAATTTTTTATTAGTAAAATTTGAAGACAGCGTAAAAGCTTTTGATTATCTGGTTGAGCACGGCATTATATTGCGCGACCAGGCCAAGCAACCGGGACTGGAAAATCACCTTCGTATTTCAATCGGTGATGATATCGACTTGCAACAAATGCTCGATTGTCTTGCCTCTTTAAAATAAGCAGATAACACAAAAAAGGAATAAGTATTAGTGAGTGCCTCTTCAAGTAAGCCAGGATTAAAAAACTGGATTCGATTTCTCATTCCTTCAGGTATCGGTGTTTTATTTTTCTTAACGCCCATTGTTATCGACGGACAAATTACGATTGGCATGGCCTATGTCGGTGATCTTTTCATTAATAACTTTCAGCTGCAACTATCGCAGCTAGCTGGAATCTTCATTGTCAGCTCTGTCCTTTTTAGCTTTCTGTTTGCTATCAACAAACGTGCAAAGAAAAAATTGCACTGGCTTTCAGATCACCTCACGCTACATCCATTCTGGTTTACGATGCGAATGTTTGGCGCAATAGCTGCTGTCGCCTACTTGTTTCAAGTCGGCCCCGAGTTTCTGACCGGTGTGGCTACTAGTGGAACTACTCTAGGCAACTTAATTCCGATCACCATGACCTACCTAGGCATCGGCGCAGTATTTTTACCACTACTAGTAGATTTCGGTTTAATGGAATTAGTCGGAGTGATGTTGAG
This sequence comes from uncultured Pseudomonadales bacterium, assembly GCA_964275945.1. Classification (GTDB taxonomy): domain Bacteria; phylum Pseudomonadota; class Gammaproteobacteria; order Pseudomonadales; family Pseudohongiellaceae; genus UBA9145. The sequence goes on along the minus strand of CAXYEH010000001.1, from coordinate 72,564 downwards.
TCGTATTTTCGATCGCGTGTTTGGATTACCTGGTCGTTCTGCTATCGATGCTATGGCTTCTTGGATGGGCTCCGGCCCTGTTGGAGTCTTCATTACCTCACAACAATACGAGCGGGGCTTTTATACTGCCAGAGAGGCAGCAGTCATCTGCACCAATTTCTCAGTCGTGTCAGTATCTTTTTCGTTAGTAGTAATCGAATACATAGGGCTCGGCCATCTGTTTGTACCCTATTACCTATCTGTCATCGGAATCGGATTTATTGCTGCTCTGATCACACCGCGGCTGCCGCCGCTAAATCGCATTGCAGACAATTTTATTGATGGCAACCCAGCCAAAGGCAGCCGCACTTATGAACCGGGCGTCCGTCTGCTGCCAGTTGCACTAAATCAGGCACTTGATCGTGCCGCCAACGCACCTAGCTCAAGAGAGTTAGTGCAGCGTGTCGGCCGCAATGTTTCAGAGATTTGGTTATCGTTAATTCCTGTCGTGATGGGTTTAGGCACAACCGCATTGATTTTAGCGGAGTACACACCTGTATTCACATGGTTAGGAGCACCCATTGCCCCAATTCTTAACCTCTTCCAGTTGGAAGAGGCGCAAGCAGCAGCCCCACTTATATTAGTTGGTTTTACCGACATGTATTTACCAGCTTTAGTGGGGGTGAATATAAACAGTGAATTGACACGCTTTGTCGTGGCGACGGTATCGGTGACGCAATTGATTTACATGTCGGAGGTGGGGGCGTTAATCATAAAATCAAAGATCCCACTAGGTTTTATAAATGTGGCACAGATATTTATTTTGCGGACACTTATCTCTTTACCTATCGCCGTTATAATTGGTCACTTGCTACTCTAAGAAATTAGAAGCCGTGACCAATTTCCGTGACGGTCCCGTAGGCAGCTCGCTCGGCATACCATACTCCTCCGTCTTTAATAACGATGTCGACATAATCTAAAACTTCGATGTTACGCAAAGGGTTGCCGTCGACAATAATAATGTCTGCCAGCTTACCAACTTCAATGGTCCCTAACTCATCAATCTGCCCCAAAATTTCGGCATTGGTTTTGGTCGCCGCCGAGATAACTTGAATCGGGGTCATGCCGCTCTCAACTAACGCTGACATTTCTCGCCACATCGCTTCAGTGTGCATGTTAAGAGGACTTGCAGCGTCAGTGCCGACTCCCATATAGGCACCTGCATCAATAAACTGGCTTGCAGAATTCACAGCATTGCGAGTTTCACGACCAATATCATTAAAATAGGAGTTGCGATGGAAGTTTTCGAATGACTTTATAAAGTCTGCGTAGAAATCTGCAGGCATGTCTTTTTTGTAAACCGGATCATAAAGCCTTTCTGGAAACTCTACCGTTGCAGGGTATACCCAAATGCGATGCGAAATGGTTTGTACAATTGGAATACTCTTTTGTGCAATCTGCGAGACAAGCGCTTCATCGTAAGGTGGGTTGCGAGCAGAGCCTACATGCTGAAACACATCGACGCCCGCATTAAGGGCTGCATGAATAGCATCAGGGTCATAGAGATGGGCATGGACCTTAACACCCTCTGCGTGGGCGGCATTAACAATTGCACGATAATCCGCCTCAGTTAACCCGGCCCAAGTTTTGATTACATCGGAACCGGCAGCAATTAACTCTCGTGTTCGTCTTGCAGCTTCTTCTGATGAATCTACAACTTCTTCGTAGGCGTCTGGTATTCCGGCCATTTCGATGCGCGTGATCCATGGGCCTGACACCGTCAATCGTGGCCCAGGTATTTCACCTCTGCGTATGCGTTCTCTAAACTCCAGAATCTGAAATGGCGCACCAAGATCCAGCCCGCTAGTTACCCCTGCACGCATCATCTGTTTTGCGGCGATAGGCATAGCTTCAGGCAGGCGTTCCATTTCGTTTAGAAAGGCATAGTAATCATCATATTCACCATGACCGATTAAATCGATGTGCATATGTGCATCGATTAATCCTGGCATTACCGTTCGGCCACCAGCATCAAGTATGACTGCATTGTCAGGTATTGGCGTGTTATGGCGCTGGCCAACGGCGGTGATTCGCCCGTCTTCGAACACAATTACAGAATTGTGTATAGGTTCTGCCTCGTAGCCATCCAACAACATCCCACCTACTATGGCAACAGGGACATTGGGCCTTAAAGATTCCTGAGCCAAGGAGCTTGAAAATACAAAAAACACCGACAGAAAAAAGATGAATAATGGCATAGGCTGCAACTTTAGCTGGTACATGTTTATTGTGATAATTCGTCATAGATCGCTTGCACACCGATCTGGAGCTAACGGCCAGTTCAAGTCGGAAATATCTAACTCCGCAGCAATATCGTCTCGACTGACGCCGCTGTCCATTAGTCCCCGGATACGCGCCAACATTTGTTCAAACTTGTCACGGAAAATTCGTATTTCAGATTTCCGTAGCAATGGACCATGGCCAGGAATTACAGTATCGAAATCTAAGGCAAGGACCTGGTCAAGAGTTGCAACCCAATCACCTTGCACATCCACCATTGTCATAATCAATAAACGGAGCCATCGTGCTTCCATCCAAGCGATCCCCCCAAATAAATAGATCACCCGTGTGAATAGTACGCAATTCAGGAAAAAGGATTGCCGAGTCGCCATTAGTGTGTCCGCAGCCTAAGTGGTAGGCCTCAACTTCTGCACCACCTAAATGCACACTGGTCTTGTCGCTATAGGTTAAGCGTGGCGCGCCGTCGGGGGAGGCACTAGGACCACGGTTGCGCAGCATGTTCACCCGAACGTTCTCATGACCAATAACTTGGGCGTCGGGCATGAAAGAAGCATTACTTCCAGCGTGATCAAAATGATGATGAGTATTCAGCACATAACGAATCGGCTGGGAAGTTACGCTCCCCACTTGTCTAGTAATATCTTCATAACTGTATGAATATTTGTTATCAACAATGATAACCCCTTCATTGGTAACAAGAATTGCGATATTACCCCCAGATAGGCTTCCGTCAAAACCTGGCATCAGATACAAGCCTTCTTTTCCAGGAACCGCTCTTATTGTTAATCGTTCTAATTGTTCTGCGGTTAAAGTAGGCCTCTGCTGCGCAGTAGTTAGCCCAATACTAGCTGCAGCAAGCAGCAACACAGCGATTACCCCGCCTTTCAAGATATTATTATTCATTATTATGGCCCTGAGTCTTAGAAATGCAGCCTTACTTATGCCATTGGCCCGCTGAAGCGTCAAATACTACTCCAAAATTAATAAGAAATAGCTGTGCTGCGGTACAATTTCCCACTATTCACTGAGTCAAACTGGCTATGACACTTAAAAAAACCTCATCATTGAAAGGCAGCTTAATTCTTCTGAATGAAGATCAACAGTCTTTTACTACCTCGCAAATTGAACTCCTCATTGCTATCGATGAGTGTGGGTCAATCACTCGTGCTGCAAAGCGGGTAGGGATAAGTTACAAGACAGCTTGGGATCGCATTGATGCATTGAATAATATGTCTGAGAACCCTCTGATTATTCGCGCAACAGGCGGTGCTAAAGGCGGGGGTACGAAGTTAACCGAATTTGGGCAAGACATTATTCAGGGCTTTACCGAGCTTCAAGATGAACACGCCGCGTTTGTTAAAAGATTAGGTACTCGTCTTCAATCAATGGACGATTTAGCAAAATTTTTAAGGAGTACGACATTGCACACTAGCGCCAGAAATCAATTTCGCGGTCCAATCATTAAAATTACACGCGGCGCAGTAAATACAGAAATTGAATTGAGTATTAGTGATTCTGCAACGATTGTCGCCCATGTAACAAACAACAGCGCAAAGAATATGCACTTTAAAAAAGGCAGTCATGCCGTTGCTTTAATAAAATCATCGTGGATCATTCTAAGCAAGGACAGTGAGCTCGCTACCAGTGCGCGCAATAAACTAACGGGATCAATCAGTAAAATAATTAAAGGCGGTGTTAACAGTGAAGTTAGTATTGACCTTGGTGATGGCAAAACGCTCTGCAGTGTAATTACAAATGCAAGCGTTAAAGAACTGAACCTTAGAAAAGGTGACCAAGCCTGTGCGTTATTTAAAGCCTCGAGTGTAATTCTCATGGCAGACTGATTAACGAAGTATAGCGACGCCTTTAATTTGAGCCCAAACTTCATCCCCGATCTTAATGGCTAACTGATGAGCAGACCGGCGGGAAACTCTCGCCAGAAGCCTCACCTCACCCACCACCAAACGAACTAACAACATCGCCCTATCTTCATCCTCGTGAATTTTCTCGATGCGGCCCCACAGTCGATTAATTATGCTGGTATCAGTGTGCGCACTGAGAGCCAAGCTTACATCTCTTGCTAAAACGCGGATCCTTATCGATTGATCGAGAGAGTCACCGCCATCACGCACCCAAAGCTCACCACCTAAAAATTCTGCCCGCAATAAATTCCAATCATCGTCTCTTTCTGCAACCCTCGCTTCAAAAACGACGCCTGTGTCTTCGCCCAGTTTTATAGGTAAATCTGTATTGGCTAATACTTCTCCAAGTGGGCCTTCTGCCATCACAGTCCCTCCTTGCAGAACAACTAGGTGATCGGCAAGTCGAGCAACCTCATCAATAGAATGAGTGACATAAATAATCGGCACGTCGAGTTTCTCATGCATTGATTCTAGATATGGCATGATCTCCTGCTTCCGCCTACCATCGAGGGATGCTAGTGGCTCATCCATCAACAAAATATCAGGTTCGATGAGCAATGCTCTCGCGATAGCTACCCGCTGGCGCTCTCCTCCAGAAAGTTGTTCTGGAAATCGTTCAAGCAGGGAATAGAGTCCCATCAGCTCAATGATTTTCTCGTAGTTAGGTTTGCTTAGCATGACTGGGGAACGCTTAACGCCATAGTCAATGTTTTGTTCGACGCTTAAATGGGGGAACAAGCTCGATTCTTGAAACACATAACCTACTCGCCTTTCATGGATTGGCTTAATTTTCGAGCCCGATTGCCAAACCAACCCTTTAACATGTATTTCTCCATCGAGCATTTTTTCTAAGCCCGCCAGGCAGCGCAGTAATGTAGTTTTACCGGATCCTGATTCACCGAAGATCGCTGTAATGCCTTTCCCCGGCAGTTGCAGATTTAGGTCAAGACAGAATGTTTGCACGCGTGACTTGTTAGGCCTGTGTTGGATAGCGATGTTAATTGTGTTGCTATCAGCCGTCATAATTATAGTTGCTATAAATTTTTCTTTAGGAACCAAAACTCAAAATTTGGCGCTGAGATTTTTTTCGCAAGCTATACACTGACAAAAGTACCAGAAAAGAAAATACAATCATGAGTAGCGCCAATCGGTTTGCTTCATCATAGGCAAGCGCTTCGACATGGTCATAAATCTGCACAGAAACCACTCGCGTTTCTCCAGGAATATTGCCACCTATCATTAACACTACACCAAATTCTCCAACCGTATGGGCAAATCCTAATACTGCAGCAGTAAAAAAACCTGGCTTCGCCATAGGAACTGCAATGGAAAAATATCGGTCTATTGGGCTCGCACCCAAAGTTGCAGCAACCTCTAACGGTCGATCCCCAATCGCTTCAAAGGCATTTTGTAAGGGTTGCACAACAAAAGGCAGAGAATAGAGAACTGACCCAATGACTAAACCGCTATAACTGAAGGCAAGCGTTCCCAAGCCTAAAGACTGAGTCACTTGACCTATAGGTCCGTTCGGTCCCAGAGCCAAAAGTAGATAGAAACCCAATACAGTTGGTGGCAACACCAAGGGAAGTGCTACCAATGCACCAATTGGCCCTTTCAAACGTGAATTGGTTCTTGCCAACCACCATGCTAAGGGTGCTCCAAGAACAAGCAGAATTAAGGTTACAGTTGTTGCCAAACGTAAGGTTAGAAATATTGCAGTGACATCGCCTTCGCTAAACATTTGCTAAGACTCCCCGGCCCTATAACCGAAAGACTGGATAGTTGTTTGTCCTTCATGACTCTTAACAAATTCTAGAAAACCGCTAGCGGCTCTATTACTTTGGCCTCTGTTTAAAAGAACTGCGTCTTGTCTTATCGGATCATATAGCTCTTCTGGCACTATCCAAACAGAACCCGCTGAAAGTTGGCCGGTAAAAAACACTTGAGAATACGCTACTAGTCCAATTTCCGCATTCTCGGTCGCAACAAATTGATAGGTCTGTACAATGTTTTCACCTAGCACTATTTTTTTCGAGAGATCATTGCTAAGACCTAACCGCTCGATTACCTCATTGCCCGCAAGACCATAAGGCGCTAGCCGAGGATTAGCTATTGCTATCTTATTAAAAGAGTTAGAACGTAATACATCTACACTGTTATTAACCTTTTCAGAATCAGCAGACCACAAAACCAACGCGCCGCGTGCATAAGTAAAAAGAGAGTCTTTAATAGCCAGTTCATTCTCAACTAGCGCTAATGGCTTTTCTTGATCCGCAGATAGAAATGCATCAAAAGGTGCTGCATTTGAAATCTGTGCATAAAAACGGCCCGATGAACCAAACACAAGATTTATTTTATGGCCCGACTTATTTTCGAAATCAGCAGCTAGCTGCTGTGCGGCAGCAGAAAAATTAGAAGCTACAGCAATTGTTGCTTCGTCAGCATCAATAGATGCACGAACAGAAGACAGCCCTGTCAATAAAACTAACCCTATAAATTGCCAATTCCTGAAAGCCACCATATACATGGAAATTCCGAACTATATTTCGTTATATAGTAAATTATATAACGATATTTCTCAAGTCAAGGTACTTATTCTCAAAAGGGTAACTCAGACTGATCCCTTGGATAGTTTTATCTCTTGCCGGCAGGACGCCCTGTCAATGAAGTTTTACCAAGTTTGAGAATCGTGTTTTCTGCGAAAGCAATGAAACGACAGTTGCTAAATTTAATACGCCCAATTACTCTGCTTTTGTACGATCATTTACTGATTATGCTCCGGGTTAAAGATGACAAAGAATCAAATTGATAAAGACAGGCGTCTTGTTCTAGCAGGATTAGGCTCAATCGCCGCCACAAGTATGTTGCCCCAAAATCTGTCCGCACAAAGTAACAATGATACAGATATCGTTATTATTGGAGGTGGCATTGCTGGCTCCTCAACTGCTTTTCATTTAGCCGAGCAAGGTCATGACGTGATTTTAATTGAACGTGGCGAAATAGCATCAGAAGCCTCAGGACAAAACATGGGAGGTCTTGGTGGTTCTGGTTGGGGAAACAATCCTGATCTTCTTTCCTATCTAACCGCTGGCAGCGTGGAAATTTTTAAACGCATACAAATTGATATGGGTTATGACATAGAGTTCCGACTTTCTGGAACCCTGACTGCAATCCACACCGACGAGCAATATGAGTACTATCAGGATGACGTTGTGTCCCAGCGCAACAACGGGTACGAAATAGAATTACTTTCAGCCAGAGAAGCGCGATCAATCGAACCAGAAGCTAATGGGGAATTACCCGGTTACATGTACCGGCCACAACGCGGCCAGGCTGATCCAGTAAAAACTACTCGCGCATTTTCACATGCAGCTGAAGTGGCAGGCGCAATAATTAATACTAACCAAAATGTTATTTCCATTACACCTATGAGCATGGGCGGCTATGCAATTCGAACTGAATCATCTGAATTCCGCTGCCAGAATCTAGTACTTGCAACAGGAGCCTGGTGTGGTCCTGTAGGAGAGATGTTAGGACTCAAAATTCCTATTGTGCCTATCCGGGGACAAATGTGGGCAACCGAGCCCTTACCGACTCGAGTGCTTCATACGATTGGTTCTACGATATCTAGTTACGACTGGAGTAAGAACGATGGATCTGATGAAGTTACACCTCCAAACCTAACGCATAAAAATGGAAGGCGCATGACGCGACATCTATATGGTCGACAAAGAAAGAATGGCGAAATTATTTTTGGGGGAGATCGTGAAAGTCTAGGTTATAACACTACACCTGACCCTGCTGGCATTGAAGTGAATCATAGACACGCAGCAGAAGCCATTCCCTTAGTAGCAAGCTTACCCATTGGGCGGTCGTGGGCAGGGCTTATGCCTTTTTCTCTCGATGGCTCGCCTATCATTGGCAAAATTCCGATTCGCGACAATCTTTTTATTGTAAGTGGCTTGGCGTCATCCGGTTTCGGGCGGGGACCCATGGCAGGCAAACTGGCCGCAGATTATATCCACTCTGGCAACATAGCACGTGTGCTTGCAGAGTCAGATCCGGCTAGATGTGTTACTGAAGCTTAACAAATGTAAAGAGCTCTCTTTTGAGCAGTCAAATCAGAAAACCCTGCATTAAACCGACTACATTCTTGAGATACAGGGTATGAGTGGCCCAAGTCAGCCGATCGCTGATTTGGTGTCAGAAAGTTAATTAAAGCTCGGTAACCTCAAATAATTGAACTTGAATACTTTAGTCTGATTGCGTTAATAAAAAACTCTGATGAATTTTTCCTCATTGTCGCCCTAACGTTACTTGTCTGCAACAGCCAGTAAAGTCTCGACTCTCACATTTCAATCTAATATTAATAAAACCTCTCTTAATAGAAAAAAACAATAACGAAGTTAAGCGACAAAGTGTCGCATGTCTTTTGTTGTCTGACTATTGTAGTTTGCGCGTCAAATTTCGCATTATGATTTTCCGGTTGAATGCCAAGGGGAAAGCATGAAATATAGAACTAACAAATTTTGGTTTACGGCTTTAGTTATTGGGTTCTTAATACTTGGCCAGAAGTTATTCGCGCAAGGAAACGATGTTATTGAATCAATATTCGTCACATCAGAGCGAAGAGCCTATCAGGCAAATTTGGACAACTTGGAAAGGCCAGCGGCTAATCAGCTTATTGACAGTCAATTGCTGCAAGATGCTGGAGTTTTAAATCTGAATGACGCGCTTGATCTTTCAGCATCCGTGGCGCGACAAAACAATTTTGGAGGACTTTGGAACAGTTTCTCAGTTCGTGGATTCGCGGGGGATGTTAATTTGCCTAGTGCCTTTTTAGTCAATGGTTTCAATGCCGGTAGAGGTTTTGGCGGACCAAGAGATATTGTAGGGATTGAATCTGTGGAGGTTCTGAAAGGGCCAAGATCTGCTTTGTTTGGACGGGGTGAGCCAGGCGGAAGCATCAATTTAACCACAAAAAGACCGGAATTTAGAACGGGTGGCGATTTCAGAGCTACCTTTGGTCGCTGGAACCAAACACGATTAGAGGCAGACTATCAAACTGTCGCAGGTTCCGCAGAGAATGTTGGTATTCGCCTAGTCGGTTTTACTGAAGCGTCAGATAGCTTTAGAGAAACTGTCGAGATAGAAAAATACGGATTCTATCCATCACTAACGGTTGAGCTATCGGACCAAACCGACGTCACTTACGAGCTTGAACTAACAAAGCAAGAGGTTCCCTTTGATCGCGGAGTCGCCTACTCAGAGCGATATGACTTTTCGCCAAGGGAAACTTTTAGTGGGGAACCTGGAGATGGACCAATAGATACAGAAGTGCTTGGGCACCAGTTTGAGCTTCAACACAACTTTAGCGATACTTGGAGTCTTTTAGCAGGCCTTGGTTACCGAGAGACAGATTTTGAAGGCGGTGCCTCTGAGCCAAATTTTGGCGGGCGCCAGACGTACTTTTTAGATGGCAAAACATTATCAAGATTTTTTAGATTTCGAGATTATGAAACCGACTATACCGTACTCAGAGCTGAATTAGCTGGGGAGTTTACCTCAGGCTCGATTCGTCACAGACTGATTTTTGGTTCCGACTATGACGAATTTAATACTGATCAGTTGTTATTAAGATATCGTCCCGATTGGTTTGGTCCGAATGGAGATATTGATGCCCTTGATCCCGCGAGTTATCTTCTTCTAGATGTATTCAATCCGGTTTACGGGCAACATCCTCAACCGATCCCGGGACCAAATACTAATCGTGAGGAAGAAATGAATGGTGTAGGAGTATATGTTCAAGATCAGATCGACTTAACTGATAACCTTCAAATTCGATTAGGGCTGCGATGGGATGACTTTGAGCAAGATTTAACTAATCTACGTTCTACTCCAGCAAAAACCGTCACCACTTCCGACTCGCGTGTTACTCCTCAATTAGGAGCTGTTTACAGCCTGAATCATGAGTTTAGTATCTATGCTTCCTACGGAGAGGGCTTTCGTCAGCAGGCAGGTTCTGATTTTCGAGGAAACCAATTTAATCCTAATCTAACCGAATCAAGTGAGCTTGGCTTCAAATTTGAAGGAGCGGTTACCGATCAAGTGTCCGGTTCTGTATCTTTGGCACTCTTTGACGTTGATCAAAGTAATATCCTTGTTAATGATAATCGACCGGAAGCGCAAGCAGTAGGGTGGTTTTCGGCTGATGCTGGAGAGGCTCGGAGCCGCGGGATAGAAGTTGATGCAGCATTCGAAACTAGGTCAGGTTTTAATTTGTGGTTCTCCTATGCTTATGTAGACGCAGAATTCAGCAACAGCAATCCAGATGCCGACTTCGGTGCGCAGATTGATGATGGAGACCAATTGATTAACTCACCGAAACACCAAGGAAATATTCAGATCTCTAAATCCATCTCTTTAAATGGGCTAATGGGTCAAATTGGGGCTGGTGCCGTTTATACCGATGAGAGAGTAGGTTGGACTGCATATGATTTTTTCCTGCCTAGTTACACGACAGCGAGAGTATTTGGCCAAGTTGAGCTATCCGACTCATGGAGTGTCCGAATTGACGTCGACAATGTGTTTGACGAGGAGTTCTACACTAATTCCTATGCAGATGTTTGGGTGGAGCCTGGAGCCCCAACCAGATGGAGATTTTCAGCCAGATACAATCTTTAGTTCAGCGAATTATTGTTAGTTTCGCGCTAAAGTTTTAGTGTGAAAAATATACTGATCACCACCACTGGGTTGCTCGTGGTAGCGTTCGAAATTATGGCGCAGCAAGAGGATGAATTAGAAAGTCATCATTCTACAAATGCTGTGTTTATGATTGGTGAATCCGCTATCTCCGCAGGTGAAACCTATCGCGGCGAACTGTTGGTGCCAAGTGTAGTCAAGTATCTCCAGTGAATATTCTGGTGCGGCCATATGCCACTTGTTAAGAATTTAAAATCGTTTAAGTTGGTTATCTTAATATTTTCGAAATCAAAATCTGATGAGTCATGAAAACAGAGCTTCAGACGATGCTCCATCATCAACCAATCGCCTAAAGTCCATTGATGCATTACGCGGTTTTGTAATGGTAATCATGCTCGTCGATCATGTACGAGAAACCTTCTATCTTCATCGGCAGGTATCCGATCCCGTAGATATTTTCGTCACCAGTCCCGAATTGTTTTATACACGCATGATCAGTTCCATATGTGCACCCGTCTTTATCTGGCTCACCGGTCTATCAGCATGGCTTTATTCACAGAAACATTCAAAGATTGAAACATCAAAATTCCTTCTAAAGCGGGGTGCTTTCCTTGTATTACTCGAACTAACATTAATAGTATTTTTGTGGGCAGGTAAATATCCTCCAGATATGTTCTTCCTCCAAGTGATCTGGTGCATAGGACTGTGCATGATAGCCCTTTCCGGGCTTATTTTTGTCCCACCCCAGATGCTGTTAGTGATTGGTATTGTTATTGTGGCCGGTCACAATATTCTTGACGGTTTTAAGTTGGGGGAAGACTCTCCTTTTTACATAATTTGGGCTATCGCTTATCAGCGAGAAATTATCGATTTTTATTTTATTACGGCCAGAACCAGCTACCCAGTACTGCCTTGGATTGGTGTTATCGTATTAGGATTCTTAGCAGGGCCATGGTTTTCAAATAACGCATCGCCTGAAAATCGTCAGACAAAAATGTTTACCTTTGGGCTTATCGGGCTTATTTTGTTTTCTGTAATTCGATTTCTAAATTTTTATGGTGATTCACCTTGGATAAATACCGGTGAATTTTCAACTACATTAATGAGCTTTTTATCCCTTACAAAATATCCTCCATCGTTTATGTTTAGCTTGTCCATGTTGAGTTTAGGATTGCTATTTTTAGCGCTATTTGAGAAAAATCAAAATAGTAAATTCACGCTAATCATGTCTCATTTTGGGGCCGCACCCATGTTTTTCTATGCCCTGCACTTAGCGGTACTGAAGCTTTTATATGTAGCTGCTTTTTCTGTCTATGGCCCATCTGGTGGGGTATATCTTGCTTTTCCTAGTGTTGGATACATCTGGTTCACGTTTGCAATTCTAGCTTTCATCCTTTATTTCCCTACTCGATGGTTCGCAGAGTATAAGCAAGCAAATAAACATATCGGATGGCTTAAATATTTTTAGTCATAATAGGTTTGCCCGACACAAATTTTGATTTAAGCACTACTGGACCTGATTATGAGACATGTTTCGATTACTACCGCGTTGTTATTTATTCTGGTCGCTGAGGTTCTGGCACAAGACGATGAATTGATAACTAACAATGCTAACGCCGCTTTCGAAATAGGAGACGTATTTGTTTCCGCTGGTGAAACATATCGTGGCGAACTGAAAGTGCCGAATGGGGACGATGGGATCGATTCGTTCATACCTATTACCGTTCATCACGGTGCTAATCCCGGTCCGGTTCTGTCGTTGATAGCGGGCATACATGGCTCTGAGTATTCCCCAATTCTCGCAATGCAAGAGCTGGCTGAATTGATAGATCCCTCTCAGGTGAGCGGGACACTGGTCATTGTCCATATTGCGAATATGCCTGCATTCACCGGTCGCACTATTTATTTTGGACCAAATGACCTCAAAAACTTGAATCGTTCTTTCCCCGGCGATATTAACGGCACAATTACTGAGCGTATTGCCTTCACCCTAAAAAATGAAGTAATGATGCGCGCTGATTATTTAGTAGATATTCATTCCGGTGATGCAAACGAGAGTCTCCGCCCCTCTTACAGCGCTTATTATGCGGAAGCCGGAGGGAATAAGGTGGTGGAGGAATCGAGAAGGCTCGCTGTTGCCTTTGGGCTGGAAACCATCGTTCAGTTTGCTGGTTCTTATGATTCAATAGAGGATGCAATCTATACGAGCGCGCAAGCTGTGACTCTGGGCATACCGGCTATAGATATAGAGTCTGGTGAGCTCGGTAGTATCGATGATCAGTATATCGACCCTATTACAGTTGGTGCGCTCAATATCATGCGCGAGCTCGACATGATTACTGGTGGACCAGAGTTGCCAGTTAACCCCCTAGTGATCAGTGATCGAACTCGTGTCTTCAGCGACCATGATGGTATTTTTTACGCTGACCCCAAGGTAAAAGCCGGGGATTACATTACCGCTGGCACACGTCTTGGATTGATCACCGATTATCATGGAAAAGAACTTGAAACGATCTCCGCACCATCCGCGGGAGTGCTGCTCATCCTATTTGGCACACCACCTGTGAATAAGGGCGACAATGTTGTAGTGATTGGTCGGTTACCTGCATACTCTGATGAATAAGTTCAACTGAGTCAGACAGTTTTATGCGGCGCACATCTACGTTCTATTGGGCTGCATAGGAGCGAAACCCCTCAGGGACTCCATCTTGACGGCGTTGTATTAAATCCATTAAGGATTAAGAACCAACTTTTGCACACGCCAGTTGTTCATGTCCGCCACATACAAAATATCTTCTTGAGAACAATCTAGTCCGTGAACCCAATTAAATTGACCATCACGGCGCCCTGACTTGCCAAGCCAACCAAGAATAGTTCCGTCAGTACTAATTTTGTAAATGCGTCCCGGCTCATTGTCAGCAACATAAAGATACTGCGGCGTGGTATTTGAAATACACATAGCCCACGGCTGCGTCTCTCTAACTTGCCTTTCTGGATTTCGTGCCGCAAATGGTGGCTGATAATCTGGCGGATAAGGCACATCCAGAATTATCTGCCTTAAAAAATTACCATCTGTATCGAAGACTTGAATGCGTCGATTACTGCGGTCTGCAACATAAACATTATCATTCCGATCAACTTGCATCGCATGAGGCAAATTAAACTGACCAATTTCGGAACCAAATGAACCCCACTCCATGAGGAAATTTCCATCACGATCAAACTTGGCCATACGTGAATTTACATAACCATCACTAATATAAATATTTTCATCACTGTCCCAGGAAACATCCGTTGGCCCTCCCAGATAACCACCAAAAGAGCGTGCTTGTTCTTGTGTAGCCAGTTCTACATCACCATGATAGCCCTCTTCACGACGCCCCAGATTCATAATTACATAACCTTGAGGATCAAATTGAATGACTGTATTAGCGCCTTTATCGACTACCCAAAGATTATCGAATTGATCGAAACGCACTTGATGCGCATACGCCAAACCATAAACACCCTTTCCAATTTCACGCAGATAACGTCCATCAGCATCAAATTCTAACAATTGAGTTGTAGCGTTCGACCAGATCGGACCCACGTTGGCACTGCCGGGGTGATTCAGAACAACTATATTTCCGTGAGAGTTTACTGCTACACCTAATGTTTCGCCAAGATTCATATCCGGGGAGTAGCTCAGAAAATTTGGTACAGTCTCGAAAGGGATCTCAGGCACTGTATTCTGTGCAAAAACAGGGGTTACCAAGCAGAAGATTAATATTAAGCGAACAGGTTTCATTGCAGGATGCCTCCAATTTCTTGATGTGGAATTATTATTCCATTCTAATTATTAACGAATCTATTTTTTCTTATGACTAATGGAAATAAGCAGTTCACAAATAAATTGAATACACTGCATGTGCCTGCCTAAGTACAGATGTGTAATTACGCTATAAGTGGTTCAATTACCTTGCCATGCACATCAGTTAGCCGGAAGTCCCTACCTTGATAGTGAAACGTAAGCTTAGTGTGATCTAATCCCAACAAGTGCAATACAGTCGCATGGAGATCATGAACATGAACTGGGTCTTTCACAATATTGTAAGAGAAATCATCGGTCTCTCCATAAGTGACGCCTGGTTTAACGCCACCACCAGCCATCCACATGGTGAAGCAACGAGGATGATGGTCTCTACCATAAACTTCCTCAGTAAATTTTCCTTGGCAGTATACGCTTCTACCAAACTCGCCTCCCCAGACCACTAAAGTATCATCAAGCAAGCCTCGTTCTTTTAAATCTTGCACGAGCGCCGCCTGAGGTTGATCAACATCACGCGCTTGATTTTGAACGCCACTTGGCAAGCGCGTATGCTGGTCCCAACCGCGATGAAAGAGCTGAACAAAACGCACATCTCTCTCTGCGAGGCGCCGTGCTAGCAAACAATTACGCGCAAAAGAACCTGGCCTCATTACATCTGGGCCATAACGGTCCAAGGTCTCTTGGGATTCTGTCGACAAGTCATTCAGTTCAGGTACGGAAGTTTGCATGCGGTAAGCCATTTCATATTGCGAAATGCGAGTGTTTGTTTCTGGATCTCCATACTCCGCTTGAGTCAATTCATTAAGACTGGCTAGATCATCAAGGAAACGGCGCCGCGTTTTAACTTGAACTCCAGGCGGATTGGATAAATAAAGGACAGGATCACCACTGGCAAGAAATTTCACCCCTTGGTGTTTTGTTGGCAAAAAGCCGCTGCCCCAAAGGCGGTCATACAAGGGCTGTCCGCCATTTCCAGAACCAATAGATACCATGGCGACAAAAGAAGGTAGGTCCTGATTCATACTACCAAGACCATAATCTAACCAAGCACCAATGCTTGGACGTCCTGCTAGTTGTGCTCCAGTTTGGAAAAAGGTTATGCCGGGGTCATGATTAATAGCATCGGTATGCACAGATTTTACAAAGGCTAATTCATCGACAATTTTTGCTGTGTGGGGCATCAACTCACTCACCCAAGCCCCTGACTCTCCATGCTGATCGAATTTATAAATAGAGGGCACAATTGGGAAACTCAGCTGTCCTGCCGTCATGGTTGTAACCCGCTGATTACCGCGAACCGAGGGTGGCAAATCATCACCTACCATCTGCGCAAGTTTAGGTTTGTAATCCCATAGCTCGTGTTGCGAGGGTCCTCCAGATTGGAACAAATAGATCACTCGTTTCGCTTTGGGTGCGAAGTGAGGTAAACCTGGCAAGCCTCCAAATGCTTGCGGTGTTTGCGCAAGAGCATCTTTACTCAATAGTGAATTAAGTGCAGCGGCACCCAAGCAGGTACTTGATAGACCTAAGAAACTTCGTCGGGTCAATTGTTGTTTGAGTTCGTCAATTGGGTTCATTGCTTTAATCCCTGGTGATAGTTCCATCCAAATTTAAGATTAAGCTGGCAACCATTTGGTAAGCAGCAAGTTCAGCGATATCTAGGGTCTCGTCACGTTCAGATTCCCCTTCGCTTACTAACTGCAAAGCGGAAGCTCTATTAGATCTGTATTCTTGGAGATGCTCTTCAAAAGCGCCCGCCAGAACACTATGCACTCTTGCTTGAGGCTCGCGAGCAGTCGCGATTCGATACATGGTAGTCAGATTGTCATCTACGTTAAGGCCTTGTTGCATAACCCTTTGCGCCAATGCCCTCGCAGCTTCGGTATAAGTAACGTCATTCATTAGGTTCAGCGCTTGAAGTGGCGTATTGGTTCGCGTAGGCGCAACAATGTGAGTCTCACGAGTAGAAGAATCGAACGTAATCATTGCAGGCGCTGGGCGGGTCCGTTTCCAAAAGGTATAAAGGCTGCGACGATACAAATCTTCACCGGTTGATTGCTGGTATTCCTGACCACGCTCTACAATATCATCCCACAACCCAGCTGGCTGATACGGACCCACTGAAGGGCCTCCAATTTTTTCAGTTAGTAGACCTGATATAGCGAGAGCCTGATCCCGAATCATTTGCGCAGGTAAACGCATTCGAGTAGCACGAGCTAACAAGCGGTTCTCCGGATCTCTTTCTATCATCTCCGGAGAGACTGCGGACGACTGTCGATAGGTAGCACTTGTCACTATTAGGCGCTGCATTTCCTTAATGTCCCAACCAGAATCAACAAAACTTGTGGCTAACCAATCAAGCAACTCTGGATGAGAAGGGTATTCTCCCTGTGAGCCAAAATTATCAGCAGTTTTGACTATTCCCGTACCAAAGTACATTTGCCAAAAACGATTAACCGTAACCCTACTCATCAAAGGGTTCTCAACACCTACCAACCAGTTAGCAAAAGTTAATCGGTTTTTATCACCGGCTGGCAACGGTGGCAGAATAGAGGGGGTATTGGGAAATACTTCCTCACCTGGATTATCATAAACACCTCGATTTAACCGGTAAGTAGGACGCCGCGGTGTCATTTCCTCCATAACCATAACTGTGGGAAAGCTTTCCCGAAGCGCTTCTCGCTCATTATCTAGATCTTGTACCCTTGAATAAGAAATGCGGATTTCTGGCGAGGCATATTGATTAAGAAAACTTAAGCGTAGCTTGTCAGACTGCGCCGGGCTTCGGCTATTCGAATCCATACCTGCGATTTCGGTAATGGTTTCGGCAGTCGCTACAACTGCCACATCTTCTGGGGGCAATACTCTGCCATAGATGCGGATATCGTCTAGATTACCCCGGAAATTAGGCTTCGAAGAGCCACTTGCACCGATACGCAGTGGGTAGCGCTGAGGCAATCGATTTCCTACAAGGTCCAACAACCCTTCCAATTCGAGTGACTCTCCATTCACATAAATCCGTATACCATCAGGCGTCTTCGATCCATCATAAGTCGCAGTGATATGTTGCCAGCGATTAAGCTGAATCGATTGAATCGTTTCAGCGGCAACTCCATCATCAAGTGTTCGCGTTGATAGATTTAATCGGATTTTCCCACTCTCAAGATAAAGTCCCCAACCAACTTCCCCTTGGTCTCCTTCACTCGCGCGGGAGAAAATTACACCAGTATCAGCAGTTGGATACACCCAAGCAGACAGAGTAAATTCATTCTCATAACCCAAATTTGGAGAGTTACCAGCAGTGATGAATCTATCCCCATCAAAACTAGCTGCAGCTCCAATGCGCCCATCGACAAAATGCGGAAGGCCATTCTCAAGTGTCGCCTCGACAATTTGTCCAACTTGAATTCCAGAAATATCTCCATCTAAAGCATGATGAACTAACAGTCCTTCTTTTAAATTCCAATCAACTTCCGCATCAATGTCGCTAGAACCAACAACAGAATCCTCCCACTGCTCTTGTTCCGCATTAATCGTATTCTCCAAATCTGAAAAAGCTATTCTCGCTTTTGCTAATCTTTCCTCTAATTCTTGCAGCTTAGACTGCTGATCGCGGGTGGGCGCTGCAATAAAAGGGGGTGAATTAACGTATTTAAATCCCTTGCCGCGTTCATCAATATTATTAAAAAACGCGGAAAATTCGTAAAACTCTCTTTGCTGTATAGGATCAAATTTATGATCATGACAGCGGGCACAGGCGAAAGTTAATCCAAGCCAAACTGTTGAAGTCGTAGCGACACGATCGACGGCATACTCGACAAGAAATTCCTCCGGAACAATGCCACCCTCAGCACTCAAACTGTGATTGCGATTAAAAGCAGTAGCAATACGTTGATCAAGAGTCGCATTAGGCAACATATCTCCAGCAAGCTGCTCTACAGTAAATTGATCAAAAGGGAGATTATCGTTATAGGCATTAATGACCCAATCACGCCAGCGCCACATCGAGCGCTCACCATCAGTTTGGTAGCCATTTGTATCTGCGTAGCGAGCTGCATCTAACCACTCCACTGCCATACGTTCACCAAAACGCGGTGATTGCAATAGACGGTCTACAACTTTTTCATAAGCATTAGGTGAATTGTCTGCCAAAAATTCATTCACCTCCTCGAGGGTAGGAGGAACACCAGTAAGGTCCAGAGTAACTCTTCTAATAAGTGTAGCTTTGCCCGCTTCTTGCGAAGGACTTAAACCTTCTTCATCAAGAAGCCGAAGTACGAAATTATCTATTGGATTTATTGGCCAACTTTCATCATTGACTGCTGGAATGTTTGGTTTTTCAGGTGGAACAAAAGCCCAGTGACTTTCCCACTGCGCTCCTTGATTGATCCATAACCTTAAAGTTTCAATTTCATCTTCAGTTAGGGCCTCTCTGTCTCTTGGCATTCGAATGTTTTCAGCTGAAGCAGAAATACGTTGAAACAACAGGCTATCTTGAGCATTACCCGGAAGCACTACCGGACCACCAAAAGCACCTCGTTCGCCAGAAAAACCTTCCGGACTATCCAAACGCAATCCCATTTGCCTATTCTGGTCGTCCGGACCATGACATTGAAAACAATTGCGAGAGAGAATCGGACGCACTTCTCTGGTGAAATTTACTTGACGTTCAGCAACCAGCAACAAATCTGCTTGCTCGGCAGCACTAAGGTCTGCACCCCAATCGGCACCGCTAATAATCCAGGAACGAACTATTTCGATTTCATCATCTGTAAGTGATCGGCCACTGGAAACCGGAGGCATCTTTCTTACGGCATCACCGTGAGTGATGCGTTGATATATTAAGCTTTCACTAGGATTGCCGGGCACGATATGGCTAGACAAAAAATCCTGAGTATCTAAACGCAAATTCATCATGCGTCGGGTCTCATCAGGACCGTGACAATCTAGGCAAGTAGTGGAAAAGAGAGGAAGAATGTCCTCTGTATAGCTTAATGAATCAGTCGTTTGTGCCGCGCTATTTGCAGAAGCAAATATTGCTGCCAAAGTAAGAGTAATCTTGAGCAAATTCCCTGATTTCATGGTCAAGAGGTGCTCCTTCGTATTGTTCTAATTATTAGAATAAGCGCTTCACAGCATAGAAAACCAGCGTTCTTGCCGCTCTCCTAAAATTCCATCTTTGGAGTAGCTTGGATCCCCACTGCAATCAAAGAGTATATTAAGAGCAATACGTTCAAAAATCTAATGAAATCTGGAGTTTAGAAATGGCTAATCTTGTGCTGGACTAGAGGAAAATTCGAAAATCGTGTGGGTTTCGTATTGATCTCCGGGGCGCAGTATTGTGGATGGAAATCCAGGCTTGTTGGGACTGTCAGGGTAGTGTTGAGTCTCCAGACAAAAAGCACTGCGACGCCCATAGACGGCTCCCGCTTTTCCTACTAGTTGACCATTCAGAAAATTGCCTGTGTAGAACTGAATACCAGGCTGATCAGTATAGACATTCATGATTCGCCCTGACTTTGAGGAATAAACTGAAGCTGCCAACGTCATCTGGCCAGGTTCATCGTGATTGATAATAAAATTGTGATCAAACCCTGAGCCAAATTGAATTTGCTGGTGGGGTGATTCAATATCTTTCCCAATTAATTTTGCCGCTCGAAAATCCAAAGGGGTATTTGCAACTTCTGCAATCTCACCAGTGGGGATAGATTCATTGTCTACCGGCGTGTAGCGATTAGCATTTATCATGATTTCATGATTGCTTATAGAGCCTGAATCATGGCCGTCCAAATTAAAGTAAGCATGATTGGTGAGATTGATTACAGTTGCCTTGTCTGTTGTCGCGTAGTAGTCGATGGATAGTTGATTCTGATCCGTCAGCTTGTAGACGACACTGACTTCAACTCGGCCGGGGAAGCCCTCTTCCCCATCATAGCTCACTGTTTTTAAAACTAATTGAGCTTCGTTGCTGTTAGAAAAGAATTCGGATTCCCAAACCTTTTTATCAAAACCAACCAGCCCGCCGTGAATGGCATTGTCACCATTGTTTTGTGCCAAGGAATATTGAGCGCCATCGAGTGAAAATTTTCCATTAGCGA
This sequence comes from uncultured Pseudomonadales bacterium, assembly GCA_964275945.1. Taxonomy (GTDB): domain Bacteria; phylum Pseudomonadota; class Gammaproteobacteria; order Pseudomonadales; family Pseudohongiellaceae; genus UBA9145. Next base: position 51,754 of record CAXYEH010000001.1, on the reverse strand, counting down.
TACGGTTTGCATATCTTCCTACAATCGCTCCCATAAACCCTGCGCCATTAGCATAGGGCTGTGGGTTATCAAACCCTGTAGTGACATCAACGAAATTCCCATCAAAATCCGCCGCGGTCAAACCGACGATAATTCCTCCCAAATCGAGAATCCGAACTGACATACCTTGTTCGTTTACCAGTGTAAACAATTGCACATTTCTACCATCTTGCAGTGTGCCAAAAGGTTGAACGCTAGCTCGCTCGAGCGCCTCTTGAGCTATAGAAATTCCACTGGTATTGAGCACCAAAGTAAGAAGAAAAGCCTGAATTATTGATTTCATCGATGCGACCATGAGTAGTGTTTAACGCTTGTGTGTGCGATTGCGCTGATTTGACACAATTTATTTCCAATTCCAGAAATGACAGAGTTTACGGAGCTTTTGCTATGCCGACAATGGCCTGACTACAGCTTCACCATGCCCTTTAATAGACTCCGGGCTCCAATAGCTTTATGCTCAGGTCAATTGCGGATAACACTAATAATAAAGGAGGAATATTATGCGAATTTTCTCAGCGATAACTTTGCTTTGCCTGCTATCAGTCCCAGCTCATAGCCAGATGCTGGCTAGCTTCAACGAAGACGGTCTGACCTACGGCCATGTTCATCTTAACGTGTCAGATATGGACCGACACATACAAATTCTGGAGGACCATTTCGGTGGCCGTACGGTAAGAAAGGGTAGCAACGCACAAGGCGAACCTTTGCTTACTGCTATTGTTCTCAACAATACGCTTGTCGCGTTATCTCCCAGCGACCCTTCCATGCCTTCAAGTGAAACTGTCATGGACCATTTTGGTTTCAAAGTACGCAACATGGAAAGGTTCCTCGACAAATGGAGAGCAGATGGCCTCCCAGTCACTACTACTCAGTGGGCTGCGGCTCTCGGTAGTGAGCCCAACGGATTCACTGGAGATACATTTGTTGGTGCCGAAGGACAAATAAATGCATTCATAGATTTTCCTAATGGCGCACGTGTAGAACTTCAAGAAGACCAGGGTTTGCAACAAGAAGTAACTGGGTACCACATTCATTTCAACCTCGAAGGTCATGAAGAATTACTTGCCTGGTACACAGACATATTTAATTTAGAAGTCAGACCACGGGGAGCAATAGGAACCACCACAAACGTGCCAGGAATGAACATGTCATTCGGTGGGTCACGCCCAGGCCGGCAGGCCACTCAAGGTACAGCGATTGATCATATTGGTTTCGAAATTGATGGGCTTGAGGAATTTTGTCGCAAACTAGAAGCTGCTGGCATCGAGTTTCAGGTACCTTATAGAGAAATACCTGCGATCGATTTGAATATTGCTTACATCATCGACCCACGTGGTGTGCGGATAGAGTTCACTGAGGGATACGACGAATACTAGCCAGTTAATCTTTTGCTAAAAGAAAAAGGCCAGGTGTGGAAACATCCTGGCCTTTTTTCGTTTAACTACAATATATTACAGTTCCATTATTTCCACTTTTCGAAAACGCAGTTCTCCTCTCCCCCATTGCAACCCAATGGGCCCTGCAGAAAGTTTGCTGTCTCTTACATCAGCTGTAACTTTTCCATTAAGCTCTACGACTAAATGATCACCATTCATTGTGATTTTATAAGTATTCCATTTATCTCCAGCTGTCGGACGGGGCTCATCAACTGGGGCTACATGTACAATGCCACCAGTACCAAATGATGCATCAGGTCGTTGATCAAAAATGTTCGCCTCATAGCAATCGCGATCAGTTATACGATCTGGATTTGCGCAACGCATATAAATACCACTATTTGCGTCATGACTGGCCCAGAATTCAACACGTATCACAAAGTCGCTGAAACTTTCTTTTGTTACCAACCATGAAGCTCCACTACCTTCGGTTGCACGAACCGAAGCCGCATCAGTATGCCAATTAGCATCACCAACGATGTTAAAGTTTTCCATCCCTTCCGTTCCATCAATAAGCGTTACCCAGTCATTGCTAGCTGCATAAGAAAAAATGATCGACATAGTTAAGAAGGTAGAAGTGACAAACATTCTAATCAGGTTTTTCATAGTTAATTGCTCTTAAGTAATTACGTGGAGTGATCATACAACTATTTATTTTTAGATTCTGCACCAACCTTAAGCTGATCAAACCGTTTCTAGGAATATTTGCCAACCTCTCTCAGGATTAAAGCGGTCATGAGTATACTCATAAAATCATTAGCCTTTATTGATCCATGATCACAAACGCCTAGATACCGATCGACCTGGGATACTTCCTCGACTCAGAGTTCGGTTATGGTATTGGGGGGCCAATCCACCCCTCTTCAAACTGGACTCCCAAGCTGTTGAGATACATAGCTACCATATTGTATTGGCCTACAGTAAACACTGCCTCCATCATCTGTCGTTTGGTATAACGCTCTGCGAGAACGTCCCAAGTTGCATCGGAAACAAGAGCACTTTCATGCAGTTCTTCAGCAGCACGAAGTAAAGTTGCATCCCACTCACTCCAGCCTGCCGCAGAAGACCCTTCGGCAATTCCTATAAGCTCCTCTTCGCTAATCCCTGCCGATAATGCCAGCCCTCTGTGCGCTGCCCATTCATAGGCACCCTGGTTTAAGTAGCCAATTCTGAGAATTAATAACTCTCGATCGCGAATAGGTAGGGTAGATTCCTGTAACAAATAGTCAGTAAATTCTAACCAGGCGTTGCAAAGCGCTGGCGCATTTGCACAGGTTGACCATACACCCAGAACGCTCCCATTTCGCTCCCTTGGTGAGAGAATCGACGCCTCAGCAGCAGTCCATGGCTTTTGAACTCTATCGATTCTAGGAACCTCGAGCGGAGGAGTGGCGGTTTCCTGTGCGGTTGTGCTCGAAATGTTTAGAACTGCACTCGAAACGACTACCAGGAAACTAAGGACTCTGCTTAGTTGGTTCACGGTTAACTCACCTCCACTCTTTGTCTTTGCTCAGTAATTAATTGATAGCTTTTAATACTTCTCGCGTCAGCCCCCATCGATCAAACCCTTGCCGCCCATAATCAAGACCTCTGCGCACGATAACAAGATCGTGAGTCGGAACCACAATTGTGAACTGGCCTCGGTTGCCTGAAGTAGAATAGGCATCCTCCGGAACATCCTCCCGATTATCAGGAACAAGCCACCATTGACCACCATATATATTGCCTATCTCAGCGGTAGCAGGAGCGGGGGTCCGTGAAAAGTCGATCCAATCTTCTGAGATCAGCCTTTCTCCGTTCCAGACCCCACCTTGCAGATATAACAATCCAAAACGAGCCAAGTCTCTTGCATTGGTGTAAACCTGGCTACTTAAAACAAAGTCTCCAAATCGATCAGTGCTTACCAATGTATTGCGCATTCCAATTCTATCGAGCAAAGCCTTTCGGGGGAATTCTGCGTATTCTCGCTCACCACCCAACGCTAATTTCATAGCATAAACCCCAAGCAAGGTATCATAATTCTCATAATCCCAATACGTTCCCGGCTCGCGAATAACCGCACGGCTGCGCGCGCCCTCAACTGAGCTTGCTCCTGCCCAGTAGGAGAGGCCTGACCCTATAGCGTATTCCATGCCGCGATTATCTACAGTTTCTAATCCACTACTCATATTTAAAACATGCCGCAGAGTGATATCGTTTCTCGGGTCTGTTTCCGGTGAACGACTCTCGGGAAGCCAATCAAAGCCAAGAGGCTCATCGAGTTGGAGCCTGCCGTCATCAACCAACATTCCAATGAGGGTCGAAGCAATACTTTTAGCAGTCGACCAAGTCCGCGTGCGGGTAGTCATATCGAACCCATCAGCATAACGTTCATGCAAAATTTGCCCTTTATAAACAACCAATAGACTTACTGTTTGTTGTTCATCGGACGGGCGCTCAAAGGCCCAATTAGATGCGGCTTGCAAAATCGATTGATCAATATTTGCAGGAAGTGAAGAATCTTCAACCAGATCCCCATCTGGCCAAGGAATTCTAGAAGCATCACCGGGAGGGTAAGGAAGCGTTAATTCAGGCAGACGATCAATATCATCTAAATTCTGATCCGGCGGCATAATGACACAACCAATGCCCTCCCTAAACACAGCACGCATAATGGGTACCGCACCAGGCGCGCCTATTTCAACGGCCTGCTTGTCCCAATCTACGCTGTAGTCACCACCACTAGAATTGCCGATAGGGTCACGAAAGAATTCCAGTTCCCAATCATAAAGTTGTTCAAGGGTCCTCTCTGACGTAAACAGGCCATTACACATAAATATGGCATGTTGCCCTCGACGCACCATTTCTCGCTGGTGCTGCCAATAGTCATAGGATTCTTCTTGTTGAGCTAAAACCTGCACTGGGAGCAGGATAGCCATTGAAAGGATCGCGATAGCAAGGCGCTTCATGGGAGATTCCTCCGACTAGATAAAAGCACACTGTATTCTATTTTTGGGGGTTTGCGGAAGTATTTTCTGGATTAGCACTTGGGGCTACCCCTACCGCTATGTCTAGAGGCTTGAGTAGAAACCCCTAAATCAGAGCATCAATACTAGTAAAAAAGCCAGTGTTTCCGGTTCAGCCACTCTGGCCGTGAATAATCGAAATACCCTTCGATAAATCGAAAGAGACAAAGCCAAATGACTCCTGTCTAAGCTGCAGGCCTTTGCTTAAGTTCCCTAGCCCCATAACAGCATTGCCTTTGAACGCCGCTACATCTGAATTATTGGGTTCAATTTCTGCTGCGCGATTGTAAGATTCCAGCGCCTTGTCATATTCTTTAAAGTACAGTTGTATATCTCCTAGATTGATATACAGCCTGAATTTAAAATTAGTGTCTTCATTTGGGTTTTCTGGATGCCAAGGATCGAGATCGACAGCTTTGCCAAAATCCCCAAGAGCTCCCGAGTAATTCCCTAGCTTTTTTTCAACGATACCTCGATTGCTGTAAGCTCGGCTGTAACCTCGATCTAATTCGATTGCCCTTGAATAACTTCTCTTAGCTTCTTCAAATTTCTCCATGCTCTCTAAAAGGTTGCCTCGATTATTAAATGCTAATGAAAAAGATGGATGCAATTTTATAGCCCGATTATATTTTTCTAGGGCTTCAGCATTTTTACCAGTAGCTTTCAGGGAATTTGCGCAATTAAAGTATGCCGCGGGATTATTTGGATCAAGCACTACTGCTTTCGCCAGATGAGTCAGAGCCTGCTCATGCTGATTAAGGTTTTGAAATAGTACTCCTATATTATTGTGCGCATCACCGTCTCCAGGGTCTAATTCAACCGCCTTCTTAAATTTTTCGATTGCTTCTTCAAGACGACCGAGAGAATTCAGCAAGAAACCTAAATTATTGTAAGCAACTGGATAGTCAGGATTTCTTCGAATCGTATTTTCATAGGCCTCCTGCGCCTCTTTCGATTTCCCCTGAGCTTCGAGCACAACACCGAAGATATTTAAAACAACTGCAGAATCTGGATAAGTTGTAAGCAGATTTCTACAAAGTTTCTCCGTACCAATATAATCTTGAATGTCATAGAGGCCGGAAAGCTCAGTAAGTTCTGATTCCGGCGGATTTCTGGTTTCACTATTTCGCATCGTAAAAAAACGGCAATTGATAAAGAACAAGGAGCATAGAGACCTTTATGGATATAGTCCAGAGCATCAAAACAGGTAGAATATGTATGCGCACTGAGAAGCCAAGATATTCATGATCGTCTCGGTATAACGACCGGCGACCAATCGTCATGAAATGCGTTATTGTTCGCCTAAGGTAAATAGTCACGCTTACGCCCTACAAATAATCAATGTTCTGATTACCTTTGCAATGCAGGTGGGACTGCCTTTTTACTATGCTCCATGAATTGGCCCGACATAGAGGTGAGAGAGACCCCAAATCAAGACCAGAATTTTCTGAATAGTCCTTAGTTCTAACTAATTCGATTACGGTCAAGCGAGCAATACAATATCTGATAGCTAGTATAAGCAAGTTGTCCGAAATTGGGCCGGCTCCGTTGCTCTGCTGACGACCCTTTCCCGTGTAATAAAACACGAACGGGCTTTAGACCGATTTGAGTCAAGAAGGCAAACATCTCATCAAAACATTGGAGCCTGCCTTCAAATTCGGTGAGATTATTTCCAGCCCCGATCGTCATAATCAGATCTGCATTCGAGTCGATTACTCTGCCTATCAGCCGGAGAAAGTTTTCACTGTCTGGAATCATGTGGTGGTCGATTCGTAAACAAACCACTAAATTGCGCTGTTTTAGACTTGACCCTTTTTGCTTCTTTTCTAGCTCCTTGAGAGACTTTTCAGCGTCAGCATTCAGCGCCAGCACCCTTCCCTCCTCTTTCTGATTCAGCGCTTCAAAGTGATCCCGATAGATTGGATCATTGTCGATCATAACCGTATGGGCCGCCTGCCTCTCCAGAGTTTCGAAATGGAGTTTTACACTGGACCCTTCCTGCACCATGGTAATTTTAGGATTAAGGTGAATCCCATAAAGATCACGGTAGCCATTACCAACTCCAAGAGAAAGCTGGTGATACTCTTTAGCTAGGGTCGAGATCAGACCCAGCAACTTAAGTATCTGTAATACGCGCACAGTGTCTACATTTTGAATAACATTTATCCCATTAAGTAACTGTCTTTGAGAGTCACTATACCGATCCACAGGAGTTTCAACTGGAATTTGTGGGATGTTTATTATTCCAGCGCTAGCTCGTTCCACAAGTGACCGCAGCTCTTCTCGATTCAGTTGTGAGTTACCAATCTTCCAACCATTAAATAGCTCAGAACAAGCGGCTATTTGAGCGTGGCAGAAGAGCTGGGCCAATTGTTTAGTGGGAACCGCCGTGTCGATGATTCCATTCTTTTTTAATAGCTCTTCCACAATTTTCTTATGATTAGGGTCTTCACGCAGACGTTTTAAATAGCCATCGTAGTCATTGAACTGGCTAATCAGACTATTAAAACTGGGAGTCATTGCAATTGCACCAAACGCATCGGCTTCCAAAGCATAGGCAGAGGCAAGCTGTTGACCTGAGAATAATGCCCATTGGTTTTGCCTCACTACTAATTACTCCTTGTTGCTGCTATAGAGTGGTGCCGATTCTGCAAAAAAGTGATCGATTTGGTCGGAAATAAATCAGAGTAATCGCAAGATCGTATGCCAAAGACTATCATTGATTCAACGATGCAGCATTAGCACTAAGCTCAGGAACTGCCCTATGAATTAGAGTTAATGTCAGCCAAGTAGATCTTATAGATTGGATAAACCAGTAACGTGATTACCACAAGTGTGGGCTTTCCATTTATAATGAGCAAAAATTTCTGTATAGCAGGTGTACTATGAAAAAATTCCTCCTGACAATTTCAATTCTATCAATAAGCTCCTTGTCCTTCGCACAAAATGCTAATGAATCTGAGATTGAAGAGATTATAGTCATTGGCGAATTATCCAAGCGAGCTGTTAGAGCGCAGATTATCCGTGTCGAAGGCGATATTTTTAGTTTCTATAATGAGCGGAATGGTAATTCTGAACTAGATATCGAGTGTCGTGAAGTCGCCCTCACTGGAACGCGAATACCCCAACGCGTGTGTGAGCCGGTGTTCTGGACAAATGCAAGGAACCGCCAAGTCCAGAGTCTAATACATGAATGGTCTGGCATCGCTGAACTAGAAAACCTGAGCGCGGATGTGGTTCAGGAAACAGCGGAGATGAATAGAGTTTATGCCGAATTGATTCAGAAATATCCGCCCTTCGCTGAAGCATTATTGGTTCTAGAAGACTTAAAAGCTCGCCTCGAAGAATTATGAAATTCCTGCCTTTCCATTAATCCATTTATTGCTGGTGACAACCTTAGCCGTAACCACATACGATTGACGCGTTTCATTCCTTTTGTGGCAACCACACTATGAACTTACATTGAATTGGCAAATTCTTTTATGGTGCTAATGTTTATGCTTAAAAATGTATTATTTAGCATTGTTCTAGCTGTGACTCTCTTCACATCTGCAGTCAAGGCTCAGGACAACGTCTGGGGCGGCCTCGCGAGAGCGCAATTTGACAGTACTGCAGGAACACTAAGAATTCCCTGCGCGGTCATTGAAGATGAAAGTGGTAACACTATGCCTGGCCTTACCCCAGCCTATGCGCTTAATCTCTTGCTTTCAAGTACCGAGCCAGGTAGTGAGCGCTTTCGTCTAGTAGACCCTATTGCTGCATTTGCTGAAATTCCAGAGAGCTGCCTTGATACAATAACCGTTTTAGATGACGCAACCACTGCCACGTTCACTACCAGTTCAACAGAGATCGATACCGATGCGGCAGTATTCGCGGATCGTTTCTATACCTTGGAATTGCACGCAGATCTTTTAGCGGATGGCCCGGTTGAATTTTCAGTGGTCAGCGCAGAGAGTAGACTCTATCGCAAGCCTACATTTTACGGCGAGACGTTTATCGGGTTCATCGGCCCACCACCATTTGATGCCAAATTTGTCTATGACGACACTTTCTTGGGAGCGGCATGGGATGCTATGCAAGAAGGTTTAATTGTTTTTGAAGCAGGCCGCGTCGTTATTGATTGTTTTTATGAAGATCCAAATAATTTATTAGAAGTTTTTGAGCTGATTGGAACTAACGTGCAGAGCATATTGAAATCGACAGTCACTTCGGCAGATAACGGCAAACAAATTTTCACCACATGTACGGCTTTTAATCGTGATATCAATCGCCTAGAAAGGTCCATCCAGCTCTATACCTGGACAGTTTTTCTCTGACTTAGTAAGTCTATGCCTTAATGCATCTCATCTGGCCACTAGGTAAAGGTTTCATCATCGAAATTTCATCAGGACCGCCCATCCAGGAGCTGTGTTTGGTCAGCAAATTTCATACTTAATAGTCAGTAAAAAAAAACGGCCCCTTCTTTCGAAGGAGCCGCATTTGTTCTCGAAAAGAGATCTAATGAAATATTAGAACTCTATTGAGATTCTTCCGTAGAGCAATCGTCCTCTCGCGTCGTACAGAATCGATTCCATGCCAGCGAAGTCATTAACTCGCTGAGGCAATCGATCAAATACGTTACGAGCACCTAATGTGAAATCTACGTTGGTACCCATGAAATCCAACCCACGATAGTTGTAGGCTATGTCCGTGACTGTGGATGCGCGCAACATATCTCTCTCACCGATATCAAAACCAGTGAAGTAAGGGAAGTTGTCGAAGAATGAGCTACCCCAATTGTAGCCATCATATTCAACTTCATCGATATAGTGCGAAGCGATTGAAGCGCTATGGTTGCCTAGTACCCAGCCAATTCGCAAGTTAGCTTTTAGCTCAGGCAACGGAGGTGCTTCTCCAAGGAAACGGTTCCGCTTACCAAGAGGCGAACTCATCTCATCAGTGACGAACTTCTGGTATTCCCACTTATCTATCTGGGTAGCACCAAGATTAAACGTCATAGTACCAAGGTCATTTAAGCCTATATCATCTAGATCAAACTGATATCTGACTTTAAGGTCAAAGGCTTCCACGTTGTTAGCCGCCGCGTTGGACTGACCAACCGTAACACGAAGAATCTGCGTCGCGTCAGTTGCTGAACGAACAATACGTGGATCCTGCGCACCTGAATTAACCCAAGATGTCAGCTCTGCCACTGTTGGCTCTCTACCAGAGATTCCAGTTGCTTTCGACCAGTTGAAGTAATCAATATCTAACAACTGTTGCGGGTCAATACTCACGATACGATCCGTGAATTCGGTTTGGCTCCAGTCCAAATCGATTCGCAGATTCTCGATTGGCTCAATGGTAATACCAAAGGCCAATGTATCGGCTGTCTCTGGCGTCAGCAGGGGGTTACCTGCCTGGCAGCGACGAGCGTAAGCGAAGAACGAGGACATTGGGTCGTCCAAGTTACTCAGATTACAACGCTCTGGCGCGTTCAGGTCATTCAAGCTTGGCGCGATGAATGCAGTTCCCTTAGTGCCACGAAGTGTTAAGAAATCCGTCGGGCTGTAAGTGATACCAAACTTAGGGTCTGTTGAACTCTGACCGGTTGAATATTTCTCGTCACGGGTTGCCGCAGTAATTTCAAGATTATCCAGCACGGGAAGTGCTACCTCGACAAACCACGAATCCACGTTACGAGTTTCATTGGCAGGGAAATCCTGCTGACCATTGTAAAGATCACCGCTCTGATAGAGCGCGGCAGGTGTATAGTCAAAGCCATTATTTCGGCGCTGGGTACCAACGGCCATTCCTATAGGCCCACCCGGCAATTCGAAGCCACCTGGAGAGACTAATCCATTAAGTACCAGATCATAGACCGACAAACTAGACTCTGTCCTCTGTCTTAGCATTTGAGTCGGGAATATTTGATCCGCAATCATCTGAGAGTTTGTATGTGGTCTAAGCACATCAGGATTGACCGCCCATGGGCTAAAACATTCATCGGCTGGACCCAATGTGTCACAACTCAGGCCTTGCTCAATAGCTGAGAAGCTCTGGTTGTTTGGCGACCATAAAGTTTCAGCAGTGTGCATAGCCGAGAAAACACCGTCCCAGCCATCTATATAGGGCACTGTGAAGTTAGCATCGAAAGCGACACGGTAGCTTCTTTCACGATAGAAGCCTGGAAAGCTGCCGTTGCTGTTAAGTCCATGAAGGACGTGTTTGCGACTTACCAAACGGTCGCCAGCCACTGAACTTAACATCTTCATTAAACGGGATACCGTTTGGATCCAGTATTACAGCGCCAGCAGCATCTCGGTCTGGCAGAGTGTCAGAATCAAGGTCCCGAGCGAATAGCGCATTACCATTGGCGTCCATGGCGCGATACGGGTTACCAGGCAATTCTCCACGAAGAATAGGCAGGTCATCTACACGCCCACCAGGGTTAGCCGCGGAGTTCTGACCCTTATAGGTCAAACTGTTCCAATTGACTCCAAGGTTAAAACTCAGGTCATCGTTAACCTCATAGTTGGCATTGGTGTAGAACACACCCTGCTGATTCGCGGGGTTGAGTTCCCACCACTGACCAAAGTCCATGTAACAAGTGCTGCCTGCACTGACTGAGTTACCGTTTGGGTTTTGTCGCTTACCGGCAACTGGATTTTCCATTGCTGACAAGCGGCCACAACCTAGGTCACCCTGACGCTGGGTTGCACCAGTTAGCACGCCGTTTGCATCACGTTGCGGTACCGCGTACTGACCGGGGTTACCAGAAGACGAGAAGTTAAAACCAGCGTTGTATAAGTGCTCTCGGTCCATCCAAAGGAGATTCGAGTTGTCTCTCCACTGACCAGCTACGACCAGATCAACACCACCAAGATCAGTACCGTAAATGAAGCTGTACATCTGTTCTTGATATTTATCATTTCTATCAGTGGCCTGATTGAAAAGCTCGATCTTTAAACCGTCATACGATTTGATAGGTACGAAGTTAACAACACCTGCCACCGCCTCTGAACCGTATAGCGCAGCAGCGCCGTCAACAACGATATCAAGACGTTGAATAGCAATCTGAGGAAGCATTGCATTTACGTTGCCGTCAATTACACGCTTACCATCAACTAAGTCGAGTGTTGCGCCTTGGCCAAGACCGCGAAGATTAATCGCAGTTTCACTCGCACCGGAACCCGGTGTGATATTGGACGAAATCGACGAGCCTTGGTTGAAACTAAGGTTGTGAACGACGTCACCCATATTAGGTGTTCCTTCGGCAGCGATATCCTCAAGGGTAAGCTGCGTCAGGGGCGATGCGGACCGAAAGCCTTCGGTACGCCGGATGAATGAGCCAGTTACAATAACTTCCTCGACTACTTCATCTTGTGAAAATGCTGTGCCTGCCAAGGGCAGTAGCGATAACGAAATCGCTGTGCAGAGCATTTTTCTTTTAAAACCAGGTTGACCGGTTTTAGGGTTGATTTGCATAAAAAATTCCTCTCTCTTGATTTTCTTCCTAGTACTTCATGTACTTCATTTTCTTGTTTTTAGCATCGATGCTGCAGAATGTGAAATGCAGCTAGGAAAGAATCTTTAGACCCACGTTTTTTGGCATTGAATCCTTTAAAGTTAACATTTAAAGGGGCCTATTAACGCCGAACTAATCTACTTATCCAGGGGAGATAAGAACACCCGTGCAAACTACAGTCAAGCGCTATTAGGCACAATTAGTAACATATGGGATTAAGTGAAATATTGGATACATAATGCTACCATTAGTAACACTAGGTGTAACGGAACTACTCTGAATATGTTGGAATTCTCAAAGCTAAAAAATCGCATTTATAATCTATGGATTTTACTCATTAGCATATTTTCATGGGGTTCAAAATTCAGAGAACAACCATCGATAAAATTATCAACGTATTTCAAGTCATCTTGAAGGGCTTGGGCATTTTCCAAATCTGCAGAAATTAAGTTTTCCTCGCGCGGAAAAGTTCCTACACCTGCCAGTAAGCAAGCCCAAGATCTTTGTGAATAATAGGTTCCGATATCGAGTCGTGTTAACGCAGCTTCGATATCTTCAACACCATACCAACAGTTAAGCATTTCTTTTAAGTTATTGGAAAGATTCTGGTTTTCTCGGTTATCAATCCAATACTGGCTATCACTTCGTGAGTTAGTCTTGTAATGCAAAACGATATAGTCACGAATTCCTTCAAAGTTCTTATCCATTCGATTGTTAAACTCCTGCCTATATTGAGGAGTAAACTCACCCTGCTCGAATGCTTTTGCAAATTCATCAACCGTAGCGTAGACGAATTGCAGAGCTGTCGCTTCCAATGGCTCTATAAATCCTTGAGACAGGCCCACTGCTACACAATTGTTGCGCCAGGATTCCTCCACCCTTCCGACCTTCATTTTCAAATGACGCGCTTCAATGTCGCTATCTAAAACTCCCAAATGGGCCCTTAGCTCTATCTCCGCTTCATCTGGCGTGCAATATTTCGAACTATAAACATAACCATTACCAAAACGATTGGTCAGCGGAATTTTCCAAACCCAGCCATTGGTCAACGCTGTCGAAACTGTTTCCGATGGGATATTGGGCTCAATTTCCGTTGGCATTGCAATAGCAGAATCATTGAACAAGTTTTCTGCAAAATCAAGAAAAGGTACCTTCAGAGTTTTTTGCAAAAGGACCGAAGCGAAGCCCGAACAATCTATAAAAAAATCACCAGACAAGGTTTGATCATTGTTAAGCTTTAAGGACTTAATATCCCCATTCGAATTTTGTTCTACATCTTGGACTGTAGCCTCAATGTGCTCGACTCCAATTTCTTTTGCTCTCCTTCGTAAGAAATTACCAATCAAAACCGAATCAAAGTGATAGCCATACTGGAAATGAAAAGGAAAATTTTCTGATGGAATTGGGGCTAATTTTTTTTCAGTTAAACCCGCCATCAAAGAAAAGCGATTAGGATGTGCTAAGACATCAAGCCCTTTCCTGCGCAGAGCGGAATATTTGTAGAGTAATCCAAATGTCGCAAAATCTAAGCTGCAGGGGAATGGATGGAAATAACTCTCATAGCCAGAAACTGTAGACCAATCATTAAAACTAATTCCATTTTTATAGGTTGCATTACACGCAGGCATCCATTCAGATTCGCTTATCTCTAGCGAATCGAAAAATACTTTAAGTAGCGGGGTGGAGCCTTCGCCCACACCAATGATACCAATGTCAGGTGATTCAACTACTGTGATTTTTATACCGAGGTGCTGCCACTTTTTTTGCAACAAACTGGCGGTCATCCAACCTGCAGTTCCGCCACCTAGTATCACAATATTTTTTACATTCGAATCATTCATTCTTTTTACACTAACACGCTAAGCATCCTCATGTGTTAATCAGAATAGCGAGGGGCTTTTTTAAAGTCCAGGGTGTCTATTGCTCAAACAACGGGGTTTCATGAAAGTTATCTGACTTCGTGAGGGAAATGCATCCAACCTGTGATGATGTATTTTTCTCCCGAATTCACAATATTTCCCAGATGAGCATGGGTCCATTCGGCAGGCCATATCAATGTTTTCCCCTTCCGCGGCGTTACTTCCATATTTTGATGGGTAAATTTTGTTGCGCCACCATCTTCGACATCATTTAAATAGCTCATCCACGCAAGCACTCTGAAGGAATTTACAATTGACGTTCGTTCTGAATGTGGCAACTTAAAATGGCCACCTGGTAGATACTTTTGAATATTAAAAGAGCCCACATCTGTGCTGGGCATTATCGTTCCAAGAAAAGGATACTGTTGCGTGTAATCTTCATAACAAGCGAACAAAGTGTCTATGTAATTTTTAACAACTTTATACTCATCTGCTTTTAGGTCACGGGGATGCACAGTAATATCTGTTGAATTTTTTGCCTCAAGATTTACGGCGCCGGCTGATTGACCGGGTTCCTGTTTTTCTTGATGTGATTCAAAAAAATTAACTATCTCATCACAAAGCAAATTCTGCTCTATATTCCAACAACCAATAAAATGAGGGCTAGGGCCCTCCAAACTAATTCGCTTCATCCCATTTACCTATGAATAACTGATGTACCTTTGGCTATAGTCTGCAAAGAAATGAAGCCAACCGGTTTTGCTTAAAATGCAAGCTGCATATCAGGCAATGTAAACAGTATCTCTTATCCTAATTTCTGTCCAATTACTTGAATTGATAAATAGACGCCATCCACTTTTCGGACCCATCTCTGTTAGTTCTGACTTCTCGGCAGATCCAGATCAATATACTCTGATCTCTTTGAATGGATTGACTTCGTGCGAATTCCAAGGTTTATTCGCACAGTCTACCGGCAAATACTCTCACGAAAATGAGCCCGATAAGCATTTTAATTGCCGAGGAGTTGGAATGAAATTGCATGATTCGATTCTTAACGCTGAAAAAGTGGTCCGCGAGTACTTGCGGCTGACCCCTGCTGAGCACTCACCTTTTTTAAGCAACAAAACTGGTACAGAAGTCTTTCTCAAATTGGAGAATTTTCAAGTCACGGGCTCATTCAAAGCCCGCGGAGCCATCAACAAATTGTCTAGTTTGACCGATCAAGAAAAAGTGCTTGGCGTAATTACTGCTTCAAGCGGTAACCACGGGTTGGGCGTTGCCTCAGGAGCTAAAAAACTAGGGATTCAAGCTACAGTTTATGTTCCAGAATATGCCGATCCTTCAAAAGTTCAAGCAATCGAATTAGAAGGTGCTGAGGTAAAATTCGTCGGGGACGACTGCGTTATTACGGAATCAGCCGCCCGAAAAGATGCTAAACAGTCCGGTGAAATCTATATCTCTCCCTACAACGACCTGGACGTCATTGCAGGACAAGGGACCATTGGTGTCGAACTTCTTCAACAATTAGGCCGCCTTGACGCTGTTTTCGTTTCCGTCGGAGGCGGCGGGCTTATTTCCGGTATTGGAGCGTACCTAAAAGAAGCGTCTCCCAGCACTGAAATAGTTGCCTGCTCACCGAGTCAATCACCTGCTATGCATGCCTGCATGGAAGCAAAAAGGACAATCGATGTTCCCTGCTACCCCACACTTTCTGATGCTACTGCTGGAGGAGTCGAAGAAGGAGCCATTACCCTTGACTTATGCTGTACGCACGTCGACCAATCCATTCTGGTTGAAGAAGATGAAATCAAAGCAGCGATGCTGACGGTGATGAACCAACACCATATGTTGATTGAAGGAGCTGCAGGCGTAGCAGTAGCAGCTTTCCTTAAGACGCAAGAAGATTACCTGGGGAAGAAAGTCGCTATTTTGATATGTGGTGCAAATATTGGTATCGAAAAATTACGTTCGGTGCTTTCGTGATCCCCACCATATTAACTTGGAATGATATTAAACCCATCGTTGCTGAAATAGATCTTGTACATGCCATGGAAGAAGCTTTTATAGCCTACTCCCAAAAACGTGCGGTCATTCCCCCGGTAGGAGAGCTCATCTTTGACAAGCCGCCCGGGGATGTACATTTAAAATACGGCTACCTCAAACAGGGCGACTATTACGTCATCAAAATTGCCTCTGGTTTCTACAACAATCCCCAGCTTGGGATTCCCTCAAGCCAGGGACTTATGCTCTTGTTCAAACAAACCACTGGTCAGCTCACTTCTGTCTTATTGGACGAAGGAAATCTAACCGACCTCAGAACCGCAGCCGCAGGAGCAGTTGCTGCGAAGCACCTTGGGCCGAATAGAGTCTCATGCATTGGAATCATAGGGACCGGCATTCAAGCCATTGAGCAATTAACTGCGTTAAAAACCGTAACAGAATGCAGGAAAGCCGTTGTCTGGGGGCGCAGTGAAAATAATGTTGCAACCTTTATCAAAAAGGCAAACAACCTCGGCTTTGACACTCAAAAGATGGCTAACCCCGAAGCCCTTTGCCAGCGATCCAACCTAATCGTAACAACAACTCCCTCGACCAAACCTCTGATCCAATCAACTTGGGTGCACCCCGGAACCCATATAACGGCTGTTGGAGCGGACACGGCCGACAAGCAGGAATTGGACGCAGCTTTATTAAGCAGGGCCTCGTTAGTCGTTGTAGACAGCCTTGATCAATCTCGAACCCGAGGAGAGGTCTATCGGGCTGTCGATTCTAATGAACTGAGTCGTGACGATGTGGTTGAACTAGGCGAGGTCATCGACTCCAATACAATCACTAGAAAAAATACCTCTGAAATTACAGTAACTGACCTTACTGGAGTAGCAGTCCAGGATTTATCTATCGCCCGAGCAGTTTTCCTAAGTGTAAGCGCTGCAAGCTGACTCACCAGACTCATGTGTTAGTGTGGTTTCTGCGCGGAATTCAATTTGTTGGAATTATTTTGCTCGCCTTGATTCTGTTTTAATTGCCGCGCCCAGGAACGCGAAGGAGCACATAGGTAATATGGTCGCCCGGGGATGTCAGATATGCATGAGGCATTTTTGCAGGGATGTGAAGTACATCACCAGCAGTAATAGTAAATCGAACCCCTCCATCGATCTCAGAACCAGGCACGTTCGATTCACCTATCATCTTTCCTTCCACTAATACTGTCCCCTGGCCACTCTGAACAAAAACAACGTCGATAATATCGTCATGCAATTCTGGCCAACCATCGCGGTCTCGCCGAATGAATCGAAGTCGGTGGGAACTGCCGCCAGCGCCATAATCTGCAAGAGTCGCACGAGAGGATCCATCGGGGCGCATCCGATCCACAATAGTCATGTTCCGCTGCTCTAACTCCGCGGCTCGCCACAAGCCGAAACCTGACGGATCGAGCGCCGGGGCCTGTCCATCTGGATTCTCCGCTACTGCGCCTCGGAATGCGGGGACTCTAACCAAGACGTAGGTTAGGTGCTCGCCAGACTCTGGTAAGTAGGCGTGTGGCACTCCTGCGGGGATACGAAGCACATCACCCGCCCCCACAGAATAGCGCGAACCACCGATAATTTCGGTTCCAAGGTCACCCGTGCGCCCTAACATTTGACCACCGACGAGAATTACCCCCTGCCCACTTTGAACGTAGACATAATCCTCTATATTATCGTGTTGCTCCGGTGCTCCATCCCTATCCCGGCGAATAAAACGAAAGCGATGTGATCTGCTTGGGGTTAAGTAATCGGCCAGTGTTTCCCTAGAAGACCCATCTATCCGAATTGTCCTGCTGAGCTGGGCGTTTCTTTGCTCAAGTTCTAATCCAGTCCAAAGGACGAATTCAGGTCGATCTCCTATAACATTTGTTGTAGATAAATTTGTTTCGACGTCGGTTTGCGCGAGCGGTTGACATGCCTGTAGCGTAATCACAACACCTAAAACCACTGCGATAACTGGAAGCTGGAGCACTGGATGGGTTTCCCGTGAGCAATCAATGATGTCAATCATCGTGAAGTGCCATGTGTGAAGCAATCAGCGCAGAAAGTATATGCATATACAGGGGGAAAAAGATATCACCATCAATGGGTCAAAATAATTCGATCAGAGCCAGTCTAATTTCTTCTCACTTTCCGGCCCTCCATAAAAAAATCCCCGCACTCAAACGAATGCAGGGACTCTTTTAAATAGATGCCTGACAATGACCTACTCTCACATGAGGAAACCTCACACTACCATCGGCGCTAAGTGGTTTCACTTCTGAGTTCGAGATGGAATCAGGTGGTTCACACTTGCTATTGTCGTCAGGCAATTCTGGCGCCAGGTCGCTTTCTTTAACCAAAAAGCGTACTGGCTATGTCTTAACTATTCAGTGAATGATTACTATATTGTGTTTGCTTATTCGTATGTAGCTTTATGTAATCTACAAGCTTGTACAAGTTTCTTAAGATCTTTTTATCTATCATTAGATCAATCTGTACTGAAGTTGTTGAGTTGCTTTTCCACATAATCTGATTCTATAGGAACAGGTTTAAACCTATCCCACGTTCTGCTTCACAGAACCCATGATTATATGGTCAAGCCTCACGTGCAATTAGTACTGGTTAGCTCAACGCTTCACAACGCTTACACACCCAGCCTATCAACGTCCTCGTCTTGAACGGCACTTTAGTAGGATCAAGTCCTAAGGGAAATCTCGTCTTGAAGGAGGCTTCCCGCTTAGATGCTTTCAGCGGTTATCCTGTCCGAACGTAGCTACCGGGCAATGCGTCTGGCGACACAACCCGAACACCAGAGGTTCGTTCACTCCGGTCCTCTCGTACTAGGAGCAACTCTTCTCAAATTTCCTGCGCCCACGGCAGATAGGGACCGAACTGTCTCACGACGTTCTAAACCCAGCTCGCGTACCACTTTAAATGGCGAACAGCCATACCCTTGGGACCGGCTTCAGCCCCAGGATGTGATGAGCCGACATCGAGGTGCCAAACACCGCCGTCGATGTGAACTCTTGGGCGGTATCAGCCTGTTATCCCCGGAGTACCTTTTATCCGTTGAGCGATGGCCCTTCCATTCAGAACCACCGGATCACTATGACCAGCTTTCGCTCCTGCTCGAGTTGTCACTCTCGCAGTCAAGCACCCTTATGCCATTACACTAAACGAGCGATTTCCGACCGCTCTTAGGGTACCTTCGTGCTCCTCCGTTACTCTTTAGGAGGAGACCGCCCCAGTCAAACTACCCACCACACACTGTCCTCGATCCCGATATAGGGACCTGAGTTAGAACCTCAACGTTACCAGGGTGGTATTTCAAGGGCGACTCCACGCTATCTAGCGATAACGCTTCAAAGTCTCCCACCTATCCTACACAAATAAAGTCAAAGTCCAGTGTGAAGCTATAGTAAAGGTTCACGGGGTCTTTCCGTCTAGCCGCGGGTACACTGCATCTTAACAGCAATTTCAATTTCACTGAGTCTTGGGTGGAGACAGCGTGGCCATCATTACGCCATTCGTGCAGGTCGGAACTTACCCGACAAGGAATTTCGCTACCTTAGGACCGTTATAGTTACGGCCGCCGTTTACCGGGGCTTCGATCAAGAGCTTCGCCTAAGCTAACCCCATCAATTAACCTTCCGGCACCGGGCAGGCGTCACACCCTATACTTCCTCTCACGAGTTTGCAGAGTGCTATGTTTTTAGTAAACAGTTGCAGCCACCTGGTCACTTCGACTTCCCTCAGCTTACGGAGCAAGTCCGATCACCAAAAGAAGCGTACCTTCTCCCGAAGTTACGGTACCATTTTGCCTAGTTCCTTCACCCAAGTTCTCTCAAGCGCCTTGGTATTCTCTACCTGATCACCTGTGTCGGTTTACAGTACGGTCGTCTCTTACCTAGAGCTTAGAGGTTTTTCCTGGAAGCATGGCATCAACTACTTCTCCGTCAGGTTTCCCGTCAGGATCGTTATCACGTCTCAGATTAACGAGGAGCCGGATTTACCTAACTCCCCTACCTACACGCTTAAACACGGATAACCATCACCGTGCCAGTCTAGCCTTCTCCGTCACCCCATCGCAGTAAGAGCCGGTACCGGAATTTTAACCGGTTTTCCATCGACTACGGCTTTCGCCCTCGCCTTAGGGGCCGACTCACCCTGTCCCGATTAACGTTGGACAGGAAACCTTGATCTTTCGGCGGGGAGGTTTTTCACCCCCCTTATCGTTACTCATGTCAGCATTCGCACTTCTGATACGTCCACCAAGCCTCACGACTCAGCTTCAACCGCTTACAGAACGCTCCTCTACCGCGCTCTCGCACAAAGGCGAGAGCACCCATAGCTTCGGTTTTCAGTTTAGCCCCGGTATATCTTCCGCGCAGGCCGACTCGACTAGTGAGCTATTACGCTTTCTTTAAAGGGTGGCTGCTTCTAAGCCAACCTCCTAGCTGTCTGAGCCTTCCCACATCGTTTCCCACTGAACTGAAATTAGGGACCTTAGCTGATGGTCTGGGTTGTTTCCCTTTCGACGACGGACGTTAGCACCCGCCGTCTGTCTCCCATGCTCCACTTGCTGGTATTCTGAGTTTGCATCGGTTTGGTAAGTCGGGATGACCCCCTAGCCGACACAGTGCTTTACCCCCAGCAGTGATACATGAGGCTCTACCTAAATAGATTTCGAGGAGAACCAGCTATCTCCGGACTTGATTAGCCTTTCACTCCGAGCCACAGCTCATCCCCCCATTTTTCAACATAGGTGGGTTCGGTCCTCCAGTTGATGTTACTCAACCTTCAACCTGGCCATGGCTAGATCGTCCGGTTTCGGGTCTATTACCAGCAACTAAGACGCCCTATTAAGACTCGGTTTCCCTACGGCTTCCCTAGACGGTTAACCTTGCTACTGAAAATAACTCGCTGACCCATTATACAAAAGGTACGCCGTCACCCCGAAGGGCTCCGACTGCTTGTACGTACGCGGTTTCAGGGTCTATTTCACTCCCCTCACCGGGGTTCTTTTCGCCTTTCCCTCACGGTACTAGTTCACTATCGGTCAGCTAGGAGTATTTAGCCTTGGAGGATGGTCCCCCCATGTTCAGTCAAGATTTCACGTGTCCCGACCTACTCGATTTCATCACAATGGACCTTTCGCATACGGGGCTATCACCCTCTATTGCCAGACTTTCCAGACTGTTCTGCTAAATCCACTGTAACTTAAGGGCTAATCCCCGTTCGCTCGCCGCTACTAGGGGAATCTCGTTTGATTTCTTTTCCTGCGGGTACTTAGATGTTTCAGTTCTCCGCGTTCGCCTCGTTAACCTATGTATTCAGTTAACGATACCCTGCAAGCAGGGTGGGTTTCCCCATTCGGACACCTCCGGATCAAAGCCTGTTTGACGGCTCCCCGAAGCTTTTCGTAGCCTACCACGTCCTTCATCGCCTCTAGCTGCCAAGGCATCCACCACGCACGCTTTGTTGCTTGACCATATAATCATGGACTCTAACTTGTCCGGCTAAGGACTACTGCGTCAGATTCAATTTCCAGTCTTTGCATAAACCCTGGAACATGACTACATGAAAAATTTCTGCAACTCGTAACGACTTCGTACAGATTTATTGCACTTGTATAACTTGATTTGCCTTGATTACACACGTCAAACAACGACGCACACAATCAAGTTTTAAGATTACAGCATACACACATTTTTGGGAGTGCCTTCACCCTAGCGCTCATCACAAACACTAACGATCCAACACTTAACAAACATATATATATGTCTTCATTCACCGAATTGTTAAAGATCAGCGCAAAAAAAACCAAAGGTCTTAATGCGCAACCGAAATAAGCAAAGCTTAGTTCGGTAACTAACAACCTAAGAATGTCAGAGACATT
>CAXYEH010000001.1:0-27500 GCA_964275945.1 uncultured Pseudomonadales bacterium | reverse complement strand
GGAACAATTTCTTGCCCCTTTTAAGAAGGAAGTATTTGCCATTAAGCGCATTGCTGACGTCGAGCTCAAAATTCACCGAATCGACAAGCCGCCCGTTTACATTTATTGCATTATTTCCGATAAACTCTCGTGCCATTTTATTCGACTTTGCTAAATCGGTATCAACCAAAACTTCTACAATTCCTTTGTTTCCTCCTGCAAATACTGTGCACGGAAGGCCATCTAATTCCAGTTGATCTAAATCTTCATTGGTTAGCTGAGCGATATTCCCGGAAAAAAGGGCATCACTGATTCTTCTCGCCGCCGTCAGCCCAGCCGCACCATGCAAGAGTTCAGTTACTTCTGCCGCCAAAATGCTCTGCGCCTCTCGCCTTCCCTGGGAGTTTTTATCGCTCTGCTCAATCTCTTCAATTTCATTGACAGAAAGAAAAGAGTAGAACTTCAGGTAGCGGTATACATCAGCATCAGCAACATTCAGCCAGAATTGGTAAAGCGCGTAAGGAGAAGTCATATTTGCACTAATCCAAACTGTGCCAGTTTCAGTTTTCCCGAATTTCGTTCCATCGGACTTTGTGACTAAAGGAACCGTAACGCCGTAGACCTGGTTCTGTTCCATACGTCGAGTTAAATCGATGCCACCAGTAATATTTCCCCATTGATCACTACCACCTACCTGCACTGTGCAGTTATGTCGCTTATACAATTGAGCGAAATCATATGACTGAAGCAACATATAGCTGAATTCAGTAAAGGAGATGCCCTCACCTTCACGCTCTATTCTTTGCTTAACTGATTCTTTTTGAATCATGGCATTGACTGAAAAATGCTTACCAACATCGCGCATAAATCCAAGCACATCATAGCCTTGAGTCCAATCAAGGTTATTTACTAATACTGCTGAATTCTCTCCACAATCGAAGTCCAAGAATTGGCTCAATTGTGGTTTTAATCTCTCAACCCATTGCTCAACAACTTCATTCGAATTTAATTGCCGCTCGTCAGTCTTAAAACTTGGATCACCAATTAAACCTGTTGCGCCGCCTACCAACGCGACGGGTTTATGACCAGCCATCTGGAATCGCTTCAGAACTAAAAGCGGCACGACACTACCTACGTGCAAACTCTCAGCAGTTGGATCAAAACCGCAGTAAACAGTGCGGCTTCCGCTGGAAAGGTGGTCTTTCAATTCATCGCCGCCAGCAAGCTGAGAAACGAGCTCTCGATTCTCTAAATCGCTGATTATATCTAGGTGTGATGCTGCCATTTAGCAATCCTAACTATGTCACAAAACTAAGAAATTCATGGTTTTTGCCGACCCAAGCAGGAGAAACAGCAAATTAATCAAGGTGAAAAAACAAAAATATTACACTAGACAGCTGCCGAAGTACTTGAATAGCGACTTTGTAGGGATAAAAACCCCTTTGAAATGGTCAATTGATTGTTGTAGCTTTGCGAATTCGCGCGCCAAGACTAAAAGCAGCAGTTCTTTATGGACATTGTGCAGATCATTAAACAGCTTTTCCAGGAGTATTATCCTCGGGACCATTTATATATAGCTGGTTTCATGGGGGTGCTATTCCTTCTGCTTATAGCTGCACCTATCGATGATAAAGGGTCAGCTGCCCCTAATAAAATCCGACAGATTCCTATACCTATTTCCTTTGAGGCAATTATAGATGAGGTTGCTTTGCCTAATCACAACCTCGAGCTGTCTGATTTTGTAGTAGCCAAAGAACCACCTGCTGAAGCGAGCCATTGGAGGAATGTTGAGATCAAGAGTGGAGACAATTTATCTGCCATCTTCACTATGGTAGGCCTCACTGACCAAGATTTGTTTCGTGTATTGAATAGTAGCGATGAAGCAAAAATACTCAATCGTGTTTTCCCTGGCTATCAGCTGAATTTTTTAATACCCACCGAAGGAGAACTGGAACAGTTGCGGGTTCTAAAATCACCATTAGAAGGATTCCTGTTTACTCGTAACAACAATGACTACCGTGTTGAAGAAATACTAAAAGAAGCACAAATAAGCCAAGCATTTAAGGTTGGAGAGATTTCTGACAGTCTCTTTATGGCAGGGCAACGAGAACAAATTCCTGCAGTTCATATTATGGAGATGGCAAATATCTTTGGCGGAGTCATCGACTTTATTTTAGATCCGCGCATTGGAGACCAGTTCAGTATTCTTTATGATGAAAAATTTCTTGACGGTGAATTTGTTGGCAATGGAGAAATTCTTGCGACTCGATTTGTTAACCAGGGTAAAACTTTCATAGCTGTACGTTACATAGATGAAGAAGGAGAGATTGGTTACTACTCTCCTGATGGAGAAAGTATGCGTAAGGCCTTTTTACGCAGCCCTTTAGATGTCTTTCGCATAAGTTCGAATTTTAACCCCCGTCGCCGTCACCCGATTCTGAATACTATTCGAGCCCATAAAGGCACAGATTATGCCGCGCCAACCGGCACCCCAATTCGAGCAACTAGTGATGGCCGTGTAAAAAGGGCCTCGCGAAATGGGTCTTTTGGTAATTTGGTAATCCTTCAGCATGCTGGCGGGTTTCAAACTAAGTATGCCCATCTGTCACGTTATGCAAATGGCATCAGTCGCGGGGATCGCGTCCGACAAGGCCAGGTAATCGGTTACGTGGGCTCCACAGGTGGCGCAACTGGGCCCCATTTACACTACGAATTCCTGGTAAATGATGTACATCAGAACCCACGTACTATTCTTGATAAACTCCCTAAAGCGGAATCGATTGACCCTGATAAGATGGCGCGGTTCAATGAGCAAACGGCTCCGTTACTTCATCAGTTCGAAGCTCTTAATGATTCAAGAATATTAACTTTGAATCAGCCCAGCGCTGATTAATCCATTATGTCTGACAATGAACTTTATATTGGGCTGATTTCTGGCACCAGTATTGATGGTGTCGATTGCTCTTTGGTGTCATTTACTGACAACAAACCCAACCTTATTGCTACTCATTTTGAAAAATCTCCTTCTGCGCTGCGAGAAAGTATTTTGACCCTTTGCCAAGGGACAAACATTAGTTTGCACATGCTTGGTGAAACAGATATCGCAATAGGAAAATTCTTTGCTTTTGCCGTGAACCGCTTACTAAAAGATAAAGACTTAACCGCTTCTGACATTCGCGCCATTGGCAGTCACGGTCAAACTATTTGGCATCAACCGATTAGTGACAACCCTTTTACTCTCCAAATTGGCAACCCAAATACGATTGCACAACTAACTGGTATAACTACTGTTGCTGATTTTAGACAAAGAGATATCACATTAGGCGGGCAAGGTGCTCCTCTGGCTCCTTTGCTGCATCGCGAGGTTTTTCATTCAGAGGTGATAGATCGTGCGGTAATTAATATCGGAGGCATCTCAAATGTAACTATGCTTCCTTCCAATAACATTCCCCTAGCTTTTGACACGGGCCCAGGCAATGTTCTAATGGATTACTGGATTGGCAAACATCAACGAGAACGCTTTGATAAAAATGGCGAATGGGCAAGTAAAGGGTCAACAGACAACGACTTGCTGAATTACCTGCTTAGCGAGCCTTACTTTTCATGGAGCCCGCCAAAAAGCACCGGCCGAGAATTATTCAATGGCCCTTGGTTGGAAAGAAAATTGAAAGAGCTTGGCAAGGCAATCGATCCAGCTGACATTCAAGCGACATTACTTGATTTTACGGTGAGTTCTCTATCAAGCGCCATCAGCGGTCTTCCGCGGCCCCAAGAAATTTACGTCTGCGGTGGTGGAGCACACAACGCAGAGTTAATGGCTAAACTGGCACTTGCCAATCCTCAATCCTCAGTCTCGACAACGACTGGATTGGGAATAGATGCAGATTGGGTTGAGGCTGTAGCGTTTGCATGGATGGCAAAACAATCTATTGAAGGTAAGAAAATGGATTCTTCAGCATTCACTGGCGCCAGTGAACCAGCGATTTTAGGCGGGATCTATCAAGCTTGAATTTAGTTTGAGTTTGGCAAAAGCTAAATAGAAAAAGAAGAGCCGCAGCCACAAGTAGCGCTCGCCATCGGATTATCGACCACGAAACGCGAACCCTCTAAGCCTTCAACATAGTCGATCTTAGCCCCCACTAAGTATTGATAGCTTAATGGGTCAACCAATAACTCCGCGCCTTTGTTTTCGATCACAGTATCATCTTCTTGAATAGCTTCGTCGAAAGCGAAACCGTACTGAAATCCGGAACAACCGCCACCAGTAACAAAAACGCGCAGCTTTAGGCTGTCATTAGCTTCCTCGGCAATAAGGCTGTGTACCTTATCAGCCGCGTTATCTGTAAAGGACATAATGACTGGTTCTGCTGTCTGGACTACTGACATAAGCGTTTAGTTCTCTTTCCTGCCGTATTGGGCCAAATAGCGAGTTTAAAAAACCAGCAAATACCCAAGGAATTTACTCGGGTATTATAGTACCGGAGCAAACTAATTTATAGTCTCGTAATGAAATAGTGTCGTGCTGCATTAGTCTTTCTGAAGAGATTTACTATCAAATGGCAGCTTTTTCTTGTTTACCGTAAGACGCTTAGTGTCTTGTTGGCTGGCACTGATGTGCATCAGGTTGCCATTCACTTCAGAACCCATCACCATTTCTATCAAGTTATAGTAAACATTACCAACTACCACTGCTTTGGCGGCCAATTCGATGTGATTCGCTGAGCGAACATCCCCTTGCACCAAGCCATTGATAATGGCGGAAGGTACACAGATTTCACCTTCGACAGCGCCTTTTTCTGCAACTCTGATTAGACTAGTGGAATCATCCTCTGCATAAATATTCCCTTTAATACGGCCCTCGATGATCAGCTCTCCGCTAAAGTGAATATCACCAACAATCTCTGTGGCTCTCGAAACCAGAGTATTAGCAGGGCCACTTGGTGATCGATTGTTATCATTTTTGCCAAACATCTTAATTTCTCCTCAACAACTATAGTGGGAATTACTGTTTCACTACCCAACTGAAATCTTGATCAAGAGTTTTTTCAAATGGTGAAGTCTCTACTGCAGCGATTTGAACAAGGTTAGGAACAAATCCTTCTGGAAGGGTCAGTTCGCCTTCTATATTTTGGAAAAACTTAAAACGTAAACGAATATCTAGTTGATCTTGCTCTGCAGATACTGCACGTAATGGAAATGTAACGAACTCTTCATTTTGTCGGCCAACCAAGTTTACGTTGACGTGACCTGTTAGAAAGGTATCGCCATCAGCATCTTGTTGGCGCATGACTAATTTATATCGATAGAGATCATCTTCTCGAGTTGAGTTAATATCCCAATTCGAAATAATCAGCCCAGTATCTTCAGTCTCTTCTGAGACTACACTTCGATAATAAGTGACGTCTTGTTTTAATAAAGCGACCTGATCTCGCAGACTACTAATCGTATCTTGCACTTCTTCGTTGACTCGCTGATCCATAACATTTGTTCGATCCAGAATCACCACCTGTCGATTCAAATCAAAATTTTCTACTCTTAATAATTCAATTTCTTCAACTAGTTCAGCCCGATCCGGCTGAACAGTTTGTTGTGTCTGTGAAGTTTGATAATAGCCATAGGCAAAGCCAAATAACGCACTAACACCCACTCCTGCCACAAGCGCTAAAGTGAAGAACAGGCGTTTCCATGGCCGATAGGGTACAACGACCATTTTTTCCTGTTTACTACCTTTTACGGCCCTGCGCATTCAGATTACTCCGCTATTTTTTTAAGCCATTTATTAACTAAGGAAGCAGTGCAATTCCTTCCAAGCCAGCGGTTTCCGCCAATCCAAACATCAAATTCATGTTCTGAATAGCCTGCCCCGACGCACCTTTCACCAAATTATCTTCTGCCGAAAGAACCACTACTGTGTGAGTATCTTTCAGATATGTAACTGATATTTGGCACTTATTTGACCCTTTTACATCTCGAGTTGCTGGAAATTCATCGGTCGGCAGCACCTCAACAAAAGGCTCAATAGCATACCGGTCCTCAAAAATTGATTGCAACTTTTCTTGGGTGAGATTTTCTCCCTTTTTTAAGGGTGCATAGAGAGTGGCCAGGATGCCTCTGCTCATCGGGATCAGATGTGGGATGAAAGTAAGCCCGACCTCAATTTCGCTCACTAAATTCAAACGCTCACTAATCTCGGGATGATGTCGGTGGCCAGTTACGCCATAAGCTTTAATCGATTCCGAAGCCTCACAAAGAAGGAAGTCCTCAACTGCTTTTCTTCCAGCTCCACTAACACCAGACTTGGCATCTGCAATCAGTCGAGAGCTATCTATAAATCGATTTTCTAATAAAGGAAGAAATCCCAATTGAATCGCAGTGGGATAACAACCTGGGACAGCAATTAAACGGGCAGATTTAATCTGTTCACGATTTACCTCAGGCAAACCATAAACTGCTTTCGATATGAGCTCAGGACAGGCATGTTTAGTTTTATACCAATACTCCCAAACTGCAATATCTCGAATCCTAAAATCCGCAGAGAGGTCGATTACTCGTATGCCAGAATCCAGCAATGTTGGCACGGTATTCATGGCAACGGCATGAGGAGTCGCATAAAAAACAACATCACAATCGAAAAGTTTCTTACTATCAGGTGAAGTGAAATCAATTTCGATGTGCCCACGCAAGTTTGGAAAATACTTCGACACTGGGGTGCCTTCAAGCTCGCGCGAAGTCACTACGGTCAGCTCAACATCGTCCCGCTGACCTAGCAAGCGCAAAAGCTCAGCGCCGGTATAACCTGTAGCTCCAACTATTCCTGCTTTAATCAAAACTCATTCCCAAGGCGACTATAAAGAATCGGGGGCAGTATCTTAGACGATCTTTCTAAGAATGCAATAAGCTCGGCCATTTCATCGACTAAAATCAATAACTTAGACGTATTAACCAGTACGCCAAGACATCAATCTAGAGCTGTGATAGCTTCTGATTTCCGCGTTAGGAGCAATCATGCTTTGGCTTAAGTCTTTTCATATTATTTTCATAGTTTGCTGGTTTAGTGGTCTGTTCTATTTGCCTCGACTTTTTGTCTATCATGCCATGAGCGAAGACCAGATTAGTAAAAACCGTTTCGTGATAATGGAGCGTAAGCTATTTTGGGGAATAACTACCCCATCAGCAGTTGCCACAATGTTGTCTGGTGCATGGCTACTAATCGCCAACTGGAGTTACTTTATGGCGTGGTGGTGGATGTATGCAAAGCTGAGCTTAGTTGCACTGCTCGTTGTCTATCAAGTCTATTGTTGGTGGTACATGATGAAACTGCGAGTAGACTCAAGATTTAAAACACACGTTTTCTTCCGATTTTTTAATGAATTGCCGGTATTTATTCTAGCCGGGGTAGTGATTCTTATCGTCGTAAAACCTACTCTTTAATAAGCCATAATTGTCAATAAGCCTAAAACTAAATTGACGCAGCTTTTAACTTACTGAGAATTTATACAAACAAACCATGAATCAAAATCAATCAAAAGCACTCTACGAACAGGCGGTTCAATACATTCCAGGCGGGGTAAACTCTCCCGTAAGAGCATTTAAAGGTGTCGGTGGAAATCCACTTTTTTTTAAGGGTGGAGAAGGAGCCTACCTGATCGATGCCGATAATAATCGCTACGTTGATTACGTTGGAGCATGGGGTCCCCTTATTCTTGGGCACAGCCATCAAAAAGTTATCGATGCTATAGAAACGCAATTGCAAACTGGCATTGGTTACGGTGCTTCCACGGAAGCCGAAGTTGAGATCGCTAAGAAAATCTGTAATTTAGTGCACTCGATAGAACAGGTGCGACTCGTCACTTCTGGCACTGAAGCAACGATGAGTGCGATTCGCCTAGCACGTGGTTATACGCAACGCGATATAGTTGTAAAATTTGAAGGCTGCTATCATGGTCATGTCGATGGCTTACTGGTTAAAGCTGGATCAGGGGCCCTCACTCTAGGGGAGCCAGACTCCATGGGTGTGCCAAAAGCCTATACCGACTTAACCCATGTATTACCTTATAACGATGTTACTGCAATTGAAGAATTTTTTGCTGTGCATGGCAGTAAAGTTGCCTGCGTCATCGTAGAACCTGTGGCAGGCAACATGAACTGTGTCCTTCCTATTCCTGACTTTTTAGAATCCTTAAGAGAACAATGCACATTGCATGGTGCAGTATTGATATTTGACGAAGTCATGACCGGCTTCAGAGTCGCCCTCGGTGGAGCTCAATCAATCTTCGGCGTTCTGCCAGATCTAACCACTTTGGGCAAAGTCATTGGTGGAGGATTACCAATTGGTGCTTTCGGCGGAAGGAAAGAAATAATGGAAAAAATTGCACCCATAGGCGCTGTTTATCAAGCAGGAACACTGTCTGGCAGTCCGTTAGCTGTGGCTGCTGGAATAGCCATGCTTGAAACTGTTAGTGAAGCTAACTTCTATACAGAGCTGAGCGCGAAGACCGAAACTCTTTTAACCGGATTAGAAGAAAGAGCTACAGCCGCAGGCATCCCGTTTACAACAAATCAATTGGGAGGCATGTTTGGTTGTTTCTTTAGTGACGAAGAAAAGGTATCTATGTTTTCTCAAGTTATGGCGTCGAATATGGATCACTTTCAAAGTTATTTTCACACGATGTTACAGAATGGCGTCTACATAGCGCCATCCGCTTTCGAAGCTGGGTTTATATCTGCAGCACATGGCGATGAAGAAATTACAACAACCCTAGATGCTGCAGAACAAGCTTTTTCAGCTATTAATTAATTTTCAATACGGAATTGTAGTCGAGTATGGCCAAATACGATGTGTATGGCGTGGGCAACGCGCTTGTTGATACGGAATTTGAAGTGCCTGATAGTTTTTTTGCGGAGCACAATATTCAAAAGGGATTCATGACGTTAGTGAGTTATGAACAACAGAAGTTTCTAGCTAACCTACTGATGCAGAAATACCATGTAAAGAAACAATCTGGAGGTGGTTCAGCAGGCAATACTATGTACGCTCTAACTCAATTTGGCGGCAAAACCTACTACGCTTGTAAAGTCGCGAATGATGAAACTGGAGATTTTTTCCTTGAACAGTTAGGAGATCACAACATAGATACCAGTGTTAACGAGCGCGAAGAAGGAACCTCGGGACAGTGTTTGATAATGGTCAGCCCCGACGCAGAGCGAACCATGAATACTTTTTTGGGAGTATCCGAAACCTTATCCATAAATGAAATTGATTTTGAAGCAGTGAAACAATCCAATTGCATTTATATAGAAGGTTACTTAGTTACTTCTCCTAGCGCCAAATCAGCGATTATCGATCTAAAAGAATTCGCTAATGAGAATGAAATAAAAACAGCGTTTACTTTTTCTGATCCGTCTATGCTCGAGTATTTTAAGGATTCGGTAAATGAAGTCCTTGGTGACGGAGTAGACCTCCTCTTCTGTAACGAGCAAGAACTCAAGTTGTGGGCTGGCACTGAAGTTTTCAATGAAGCCTGCAAAACAATGGAGAGTATTGCCAATCAATTCGCAGTTACTCGAGGCCCAAAGGGAGCGACACTTTTCGATGGGGAAACGTATATCTCAATTGCGGGCAACCCGGTTCAGGCCGTAGATACAAACGGTGCCGGTGATATGTTTGCTGGTGCTTTTCTCTATGCAATTTCTCAAGGCGAAAATTTTGAAACTGCTGGCAAGCTCGCGAGCTTGGCCTCGTCTGAAGTAGTCACTGTTTTCGGGCCACGGCTAAAAGCAGAGCAACATAGAGATATTGCCAAACGGGCATTGGGCTAGTTAATAATCGAGGCTAAGCTCTAAGACCATCGACGAATTTTTTAACACCGTCAAACCAAGACGATCTGCGGGGTGATTGCCGCACGCCCTCGGCTTCGTGAATAGTTTGAAACTCTTCCAAAATCTCTTTCTGCCTTTTCGTCAAGTTAACTGGTGTTTCAATAACTACGCGGCAGAGCAAATCACCGGCACTGCCTCCACGAATCGGAGTGACGCCTTTGTTACGCAATCGAAAAAGTTTGCCTGTTTGAGTTTCTGCTGGAATTTTTAGTTTTACGCGACCATCAAGTGTTGGCACTTCTAATTCGCCACCGACTGCAGCGTCGGTAAAACTAATTGGAATTTCGCAATGCAGATCTTTCCCATCACGATCAAATATATGATGACGTTGAACTATCATCTCAACATACAGGTCACCGGGAGGGCCTCCATGCACGCCGGCTTGCCCTTCGCCAGTCAGTCGAATTCGATCACCAGTATCGACTCCCGCAGGCACTTTAACTGAAAGCGTTTTTGTTTCATCAATGCTGCCTCGGCCATGGCAGGTATTACAAGGATCTTTAATTTGTTTACCTGCACCCTGACAACGGGGACAAGTTTGCTGTACTGAGAAAAATCCCTGCTGCATGCGCACTTGCCCATGCCCATTGCAGGTAGTGCAGTCTACAGGTTTCGTACCTGGTTTAGCCCCAGAGCCATCACAAGGCTCGCAACTTACAGTAGTTGGAATTTTAATCTTTACAGCCTTACCTTTGACTGCATCTTCTAAACTTAGATCCAGGTTATAACGCAGATCAGCTCCCTTTCTTACATGACTGCGGCCACCACCTCGACCACCACCGAAGATATCACCGAAAATATCACCGAAAATATCACTAAAGTCTGCATAACCCTGACTCGTTTGACCCTCTACGCCAGAATGACCATATTGATCATAACGAGATCTCTTTTCCGAATCAGAAAGCACTTCAAAGGCTTCATTCGCTTCTTTGAACGTATCTTCTGCTTCCTGATTATCCGGATTACGGTCTGGATGATTCTTCATAGCGATACGGCGGTAAGCTTTTTTAATGTCAGCTCCAGACGTACCCCTATCCACACCTAATACTTCGTAATAATCGCGTTTAGACACTTGGTCTGCCGTTTTATCCTTGAATTAAAAAATCATTCTCTTTACGCAAAAAAACTAAGTCATCGTGATGACTTAGTTTTTTGCATTTATGTTAGTGATGGAATAAGGCGTATATTGTCCTGCTGCCGCCTACTCCCTTACTTACTTATTTATCTTCTTCAACTTCTTCAACTTCTTCAAACTCAGCATCTACAGCATCTTCATTTGTCGACTGTCCTGCTTCACCAGCTTCTGCTTCAGCACCAGCGGCGCCTTCTGCTTGAGCCTGCTCTGTATACAGTTTCTGAGCCAAACCCGTTGAGGCATCAGTAAGATCTTTAGTCTTAGCTTCGATTTCTGCGAGGTCATCACTCTTAACCGCTTCTTCCAAAGCACTTACAGCATTGTTAATTGCATCTTTTTCTTCATCAGTGGCCTTGTCACCTGCTTCCTCCAGGGTTTTCTTAGTAGCGTGAATCAAGCCATCAGCTGTATTGCGCGCCGTTATCAGCTCCTCAAACTTCTTATCATCTGCAGAATGCGCTTCTGCGTCTTTCACCATTTGATCTATTTCTTCATCTGATAAGCCGCTGGAAGCTTTAATGACGATAGACTGTTCTTTGCCTGTCGCCTTATCTTTTGCTGAGACATTTAAAATACCGTTGGCATCCAGATCAAAAGCCACTTCAATTTGAGGCATGCCTCGAGGAGATGGCGGAATATCAGTTAGATCAAATCTGCCTAGTGATTTATTCTGCGCAGCTTGTTTGCGCTCACCCTGAACAACATGAATTGTCACAGCCGTCTGATTATCGTCTGCGGTAGAAAACACTTGTGTTTTCTTGGTTGGAATCGTGGTGTTCTTGTCTATTAAGTTACTAGCAACACCGCCTAGGGTTTCAATACCTAAAGACAATGGAGTTACGTCTAGCAACAATACATCATTAACATCACCAGAAAGTACAGCCGCTTGAATTGCCGCTCCTACTGCAACAGCTTCGTCCGGATTAACGTCTTTTCGAGATTCTTTACCAAAGAACTCAGTCACTTTCTTTTGCACCAATGGCATCCGAGTCTGACCTCCGACCAAGATAACATCATCAATCTTGGAGACATCAAGATCAGCATCTTGTATCGCAATCTTTAGTGGCCCCAAAGTTCGTTCAACTAGTTCTTCAACTAAAGATTCAAATTTTGCACGGGTTAATTTTTGGACCAAGTGTTTAGGGCCCGACGCATCAGCAGTAATATAGGGAAGATTTACTTCCGTTTGTTGCGCTGAAGAAAGTTCAATCTTTGCTTTCTCTGCCGCTTCTTTAAGTCGTTGCAGTGCTAAAGGGTCATTATGCAAATCCATACCGGATTCTTTCTTAAATTCTTCCGCAAGATATTCGATTAAACGAAGATCAAAATCTTCTCCTCCAAGGAAAGTATCACCATTGGTCGAAAGTACTTCGAAGGTATGCTCGCCATCGGTCTCTGCAATTTCAATAATAGAGATGTCAAAAGTACCACCACCTAAGTCATACACTGCAACAGTAGAGTCACCGGCTTTTTTATCCATGCCGTAAGCAAGAGCCGCAGCCGTCGGCTCATTGATAATTCGTTTTACATCTAGGCCTGCAATCCTGCCAGCATCTTTTGTTGCCTGCCGCTGGGAATCATTAAAATAGGCAGGCACAGTAACTACTGCTTCCTTGATTTCCTCACCAAGAAAATCCTCAGCAGTCTTCTTCATCTTCATTAAGATCTGTGCGGCTATTTGTGGCGGAGACATCTTGTCACCATTTACTTCTACCCAAGCGTCGCCGTTATCAGCTTTGATAATTTTGTAGGGCACCATCTTGATGTCTTTTTGTACAACATCATCATCGAACTGGCGCCCAATCAACCGCTTGATCGCGAACAGCGTGTTATCAGGGTTTGTTACAGCCTGACGTTTGGCTGGCTGCCCAACCAACGTTTCACCATCACCGCTGTAAGCAATAATTGAGGGAGTGGTTCGATCTCCTTCTGCATTTTCAATGACTTTGGCTTCACCAGCGTCCATCACTGCGACGCAGGAGTTAGTAGTTCCTAAGTCGATACCGATTATCTTACCCATTCTTCATTTCTCCGCTTAATTCTTGGCTTAAAAGTAGTGTTTTCTCTCAGCTTTTACTTCGCTTTGGCCTCTCATGGGCCCTACTTTCGCCTTACTAATGCCTTGGTTGTGAATATTGGCCCGATTCCACGTATTTCAAGCAGTTCAGGCAAATTTCCTACAAAATTATGTGCTTGTATCGAGGCTGATCAACCCACCACTCTATTTTTCCTCGTCGACCTGCGAACTTGTTCCCTTGGCCACCATTACCATTGCAGGTCGTATAACCCGGCCATACAGTGTGTAACCTTTCTGCATTACTGCTATCACAGTGTTTGGTTCAACATCAGGGTTTTCCTGCATACCCATGGCTTGATGGATTTGTGGGTCAAACGGTTCTCCTAGTGGATCCAGGGTTTCAATATTGAACTTGCTGAAGCAGTCAACAAAACTCTTTAGGGTCAGATCAACGCCATCATAAATCGCTTTCACAGAATCATCTTCATGCTCTGATGCCGCGGTAAGTGCCCGCTCCAAGTTATCCATGACGGAGAGCAGTTCAATGCTGAATTTTTCTTGCCCATATTTATGGGCTTTTTCGATATCCTGCTCTGTGCGCCTGCGCAGATTCTGCATTTCTGCCTGCACTCGTAGCAGATCATCTTTGGCATCTTCCGCTGCTAATTGCGCTGCAGCCAGTTTCTCCAGAGTCTGATCCAGACTTAAGTCTTCTGAGAAATCGCCTTGTTCCGGGTTTTGTGGATCGCCACTATCAACCAGATCCTCGGTTGTAGCTGACTCTGACTGATCTTGAGTCTGAATCTCGTTATCCTGATCCGCTTCAGCCCCATCATCTGGAGTGGTTTTGCTCATACTATCCTCTGAGATTGGTTAATATTTTTTATAATACTTTCAAAGGCTTGCCTATCCGGCTTCCCAAATTATGAAGTGTCTCTTTTCACTGTCCCCGATATGGGGCTGGGGCCGCCAATTTCAAGCACCCCAATGAGGTTTTTTCTTAAGATAATTTGGCTGTCATCCGCTGATTGATCCAATATACTTTATACCTATGCTGCAGCAGCTTTCCATACAGAATTACGCCACCGTTGATCGACTCGAAATTGAGTTCCAACCAGGTATGTCAGTGATAACTGGTGAGACTGGTGCAGGAAAATCGATCATTTTGGGCGCACTTGGCCTTACTCTTGGTGATCGCGCCGACAAGACTGTGGTTCGCAGCGGTGCCAACAAAACAGACATCTGTGCCGAATTCGACACTAGTCACATTGAAGAAGCAAGACAGTGGTTGCAAGAGAATGACCTCGCATTAGATGACTCTAAAAACTGCATCTTACGTCGTGTAGTAAATGCTGATGGACGCTCTAAAGGCTATATAAATGACTCTTCGGTAACTATGACGAACCTGAAGACTCTTGGAGAAATGCTGTTAGATATCCACAGCCAACACGAACACCAATCACTATTACAACGGCTGACGCACCAACGACTGTTGGACGAATTCAGTGTCGATAAAAAAATCCGCGACAAGTTGTCGTCTACTTTTAAACAGTGGCAGCAGAACTTTCGAGAGATGAATGAGCTGAGCAACCAGTCTGAGGAATATTCAGCCCAAACCCAACTGCTAGCCTATCAACTCTATGAACTGGATGAATTAAACCTCGGCGAGAATGAAGTTACCTCACTGGAAGCTGAGTTTAAGAAGCTTGAACAGTGCCGATGAAACTTTATCAGGTGTCAGCACTGCATTGACACTTTGCCAGGAGAATGAAGAACAGTCCGTTCTGTCCCTTGTTCACTCCGCACTTGCTGCTTTACGGGAATTACCGAATAAGACTAGTCGCATTGACGCCATCATTGGATTACTAGAATCTTCAGAAATTCAATTAGGCGAGGCCGTGTCTGATTTATGTTCATTTCAGAACGAATTTGAAGCCAACCCTGAAAGGTTGGAACAAGTTAATATGCGTCTAAGCGATCTTCACACTATTGCCCGTAAACACAAAGTAAAACCTGCCGAACTCACTAAAATCATTGCTGACCTCAGGACACAATTGAGTCGCTTTCAAAACTCTGATGAAGAGCTAGAGAAACTCTCTGCCAATGACAGTTTATTGCGGGAACAGTTCGCTA
The DNA here is from genome assembly GCA_964275945.1 of uncultured Pseudomonadales bacterium. Taxonomy (GTDB): domain Bacteria; phylum Pseudomonadota; class Gammaproteobacteria; order Pseudomonadales; family Pseudohongiellaceae; genus UBA9145. The sequence goes on along the minus strand of CAXYEH010000001.1, from coordinate 12,357 downwards.
CTATCGCCAAACAAATAAGTGAGCAACGCAACAAAGGTGCAAGAAAGCTTGCCAATCAAATTAACAAACAGCTGCAAAAATTGGAAATGCCCCATGCCCGATTAGAAGTAAGCCTTGCTGCCAAAGAAGGCAGTGATCCATCCATAAATGGACTAGAGAATATCGAATTTCTAGTCAGCACCAACCCAGGACAAGATGCAAAACCACTTGCAAAAATTGCTTCTGGTGGTGAGCTGTCTCGAATCAGCCTCGCGATACAAGTTATTACCGCACAAACATCGCAAATACCTAGCTTAGTTTTCGACGAAGTCGATGTAGGCATCGGGGGCGGTGTTGCGATAGTTGTAGGTGAATTATTGCGAGGTCTTGGTCAAAAAACTCAGGTTCTCTGCGTAACACATCAAGCTCAAGTTGCGGGCCAAGGTCATCATCACTTCTTTGTCAGCAAAAGTAGTGAGAAGCAATCGACGCTGACTCAGATAGAAGAATTAAATGGTGACCGACTAGTTAAAGAAATTGCTCGAATGTTAGGTGGTAATGACTTCAGCGAAGAATCACTTGCGCATGCAGAAAAGATGGTAGCTTCGAGTTAGATTTTTGCTAATTTAATGACGCGAATTCTAGATACGGCTTAGGCATCGTTCTTTTGGCAACTGCCGCAAATCCCATACAGATACATACTGTGGTCAGTAATCTTAAAACCGTAGTTCTCAGCGATCTTATCTTGTTGCGCTTCGATAATCTCATCATAAAACTCTTCGACTCGACCACACTTATTGCAAACAATATGATCGTGATGGTCTGCCGGGGTCAACTCAAATACGGAATGGCCTCCTTCAAAATGGTGGCGCATAACTAAACCGGCTGTTTCAAACTGCGTGAGTACTCGATATACCGTTGCCAAGCCCACATCTTCGTCGGCTTCAATCAGCGCCTTGTAGACATCTTCAGCGCTCATGTGTTTATTAACGGAATTTTCCAGAATTTGAAGAATCTTTACTCTGGGTAAAGTGACTTTTAGGCCCGCTTTACGCAATTCCTGGTTTTCAGTAGTCATATCACGCTCTCAAGTATCAGGGATAAGCTTTAGAATTCAAGATTGTAGGTTTTTAACGCTATAGAGAACTAAGTCTAGGATTCGTACTTTGAACCGACTTAGTTCAATCATCAAGAAATGCACAGTTTTCCTACCTATTTAGGTAAGGTATTATGCCCAGATAAGAGCACTTAGGAAAGCGAGACCCAAACAGGTCTTTAGACAATATGGAAAAACTGACCCAGCAAATACTAGTTATCTCATTATGCAGCGCATTACTGGCCTGCAATAATATTGGATCAATGGATTTTCCCGGCGTTTACAAAATATCCATCCCTCAGGGGAACGTCATTACTCAAGAAATGGTCGACCAATTACGTCCTGGTATGTCGAAAAGGCAGGTTACTTTCGTAATGGGCACTCCTCTTGTACGAGACCCATTCCACCAAGATCGGTGGGATTACATCTATAGCTTTCAACCCGGTGGGGGCGAACGTGGACAGGAGCGCCTCTCTGTGTTTTTTATCGATGATCAATTAGTTGGCTTCGAAGGTGACTTCATCCCGTCCGCGGTTGCAGACGCAACCGCAGTCGGGAGTCAAGAAGAAGAAACCACTAACTAAAACTCGTAACGCAATCCTAGCGTCACCGCGCGGCCAGCTTCTGGCGCATAGTTCTTAAGTAGTGAGGCGTGATTTCTAACCTCGTCATCGAGCAAGTTGTCACCTCTAATAAAAAGTTTCACCTCGCTATCGCCACCAACTTGTAAATGGTAATCAGCATAGATTGACAGAAGAGTGTAGCCATCAGTTTTCAGCTCCAGACGCCCAACGTCATCTTGCTCTCCGTGACGAGTCACGTGGACATGTGCGCTCCAATCGTTGCCAAAGTAACGAAGCTCTGCGCCTAATTTCGATGAAGGTATCCTTGGGACATTCCCTCCTCTATCAAATTCAGCCTCAACCATGTCACCGAAAACAGTAAACTCTGCACTAGCTTCCGACGACTCGAATAGGTTATAGGTAAATTGAGCCTCAATTCCCTTAAACGTCGCATCTCGCGCTGTCCACCGAGCAACAGACTGCTCTTCGATCTCTTCACCAGTAATATCCAAAAAGATGTAGTCATCTATTTTGTTATAGTAAGCACCTATCTCTCCAGTCCATGATCCCGAATGCTTCCGATAGCTAAGCTCGAAGTTATTAGATGTTTCTGAGTCAAGATTTGCATTACCGATCTCCAGCAAGTTAGTCGCTGCATGCAAGACCAACTCCTCACCGTGCTCATCATGATCATCGTCGTGGTCATCGTCATGGTCATCGTCGTGATCAATAGATCCGCACGCGTCTTCAAGATTAGAGGCGTTTGCAAATAGCTCTTCAACCTGGGGCGATCTTTCTGACCGGGAAAGGCCAATCATAAAATTTGACTCTTCGTTCAAATCATAAAGCAGGCTGCTGCTGATACTAGATGATGAGTCGTCAAAGTCACATGCAAGGCCGGCATCAATTTCATTATCTTCATAGCGTGCACCTAACTCAAAAGTATAATTCGCCCCGGTATATCGCTCGAGCGCAAATAGCCCGACTGAAGTTATGTCTGATTTTGGAATAAAGGCTTCCTCTCCAATGGCGCTAAACTCAGTGTCCGACAATTGCATTCCCCAGACACCAGTCCAATCTCCCATAGGAGCGTGGGTAAGCGTAAATCTGCTATCGTAACCTTCGGTCTCGTATAGCGTACCTACCTCGCTGCCGCCGTCTTCAAAATATTCAATTTCACCGTGTTGATAATCGGTCAAACCGATATCAGCGCTTATGCTTTCGATCCAGCTATTAGTGAAATTTAATCCGCTCTTGAAGTCGTAGCGAGTCTGCTCAAGATCCAGTCGAACAAACTCTACTTCTTCGTGACCTTCTTCATGATCATCGTCATGTCATGTCGTGTCATCGTCGTGGTCATCGTCGTGGTCATCGTCGTGGTCTTCTTCATGATCACCGTGAGAGTGGGTACCAGGAGGAAGACCATACTCATTATCTAATTCACTCACCGAGACGCCAATAAATCCACGATCAGTAACGTAAGAGAAACCTGCAGTGACGCCCGATGCCTCAGAATCAGAATTACCAATAAATCCATTTGTATTGGTGAATTCTTCATCTTCGTGATCGTCATGATCGTCGTGATCGTCGTGATCGTCGTGATCGTCGTGATGCATACCAAGAGTCTCTTCGACGTGCTCTTCCAACTCCTCCATAGCGAATTCGTCAATAGCAAGGCCATCTATCTCAACATTATTACTTTTGCGCTTAAAGCCATTGAGGTGAAAGCCAAAAGATCCGCTAGACGCGTCCAAGCTAAAAATAGTCTTGTTCTCATCATTAACCGAATTGTGACTCTGTTCAATCTGGAACTCAGTTTCTTCAACGAGTCGAGTAGGAATTCGATTATCAATAACGTTCACGACTCCTCCGACGGCACCGCTACCGTATAGCAGTGTCGCGGGCCCGCGAACTACTTCAATTCGTTCAGCAACTAATGCTTCTGCCCCATTCGCATGATCAGGACTTTGGGCTGCAACATCGATTACACCAACGCTGTTTTGAAGAACCTTAACTCGGTTTCCTCCCTGGCCTCGGATGAGAGGTTGGCCAACGCCAGGACCATAACTAGCGACGTTGACCCCGATTTCATTTTGCAAAGTCGCTCCGAGCGAATTACCGGCTTTCTCTCTAAGCGCCTCGCCAGACAAAATGCCAATTGGCATAGCTGTCTCTGCTTCAGACGTCCCAAACGCTGAAGTAACAACAATTTCCTCTAACATATCTTCGTTATGAGCTTGCTCAGCAGCATTGACTTGATAGCCCGTGGTTAAAATTACACCTATACATATTGATAGTTTTGAACGTCTAAAAGGCAGTTCCATCGGTTGCACCTATACGAATAACTTTTTTATGAAATTAGCTAAAAAACACGGCCGCCCTATACGAACAGACACGTTATGTAACGAAAATTAAAAAATAAATTTTTGAGTTATGCGTTAGGAGGAGAACGAGACTTGGTAGGAACTATTCGATAGAGCGGGGCCAGCGCTATTGATTCTGAAATTTCAACTGAGAGCCTTTGGAAATTGAAAGAATGCTCTGTGCTACTGGCGAGTTCATTGTTTGAACCGCTTTTTAAACAGATGTTACAGTCAAATTGCTGTTGCAGATCACCGTCATGGTGATGGACTAATCCAGCACCTTGAACGAAAGTAAATAAGAAAGTCAGCAAGAAAGGTGATAGGTAGCGAGCAGATAAACCTCGCAGTCTATTCGCTACTTTTGCCGCTGAATTCTTAATTCTCGTGGTAAGCATCCGCGTATTATCAGATTTTCTTTCAAGCTACGTCAAGATTAATTTTTACTGAAGTTGCTTTGCAAGTTGCTCCACAGCAGCTATACCAACCACGTCATGTGGTTGCAAATAGATATCGTGGCGCTCAGATTCGGGCAGCGATTCAGACAAGGTTTTTAGATGCACCTCTTCTTGAATTCTGCGCTCCTCCATAAAATCACCACTGTCAGAAGGTGCCCTTTTATTAACGACAAGGCATGAAATCGATACGTTTGCCTGCATTAATTGATCATGCAGCTCTATCGTCTCGAGAACTGGCAGACGTTCAGCGGCCAAAACGATAATAAAGGAAGTCTCGTCCTCATTGGCTATGCGTTCCCGCAAGTGAGTAAACTTATGCCTACGCTTTAGCAAGATTTGTCGAATTTTACTCTCCCGCTCTTGCTCTTTGCTAGTCGCACCACCTATTGTCTTATCTTCCATGGAAGAATCTTGCCCTAACTCACGCACAAACTCAGCGAAACGATCTGCTTTTTCCCTACGCTTTATTAAGCCTTCCGTCCAAGCTGACATCATTTCAGGCAAGACCATTAACCTTGCAGTATGCCCCGAAGGTGCCGTGTCAAACACAATTAAATCATACTCGTCATACCCTTCTTCAATTACATCTGCCATTCGCTCCAACAAGGCGGCTTCATGCATACCAGGCGCATCTCGCGATAGCGCGACGTGTTTATCTACTTCACCATAAAGGTTTGGCGGCATCATCTTATGCAGCGAGGAAGATATTTCTTTCAAATGCTTTTCTATAGTTTCTCCTGGATCTAATTCTAGAGCATCCAGGCCTGCCGTAATTCGAACAGGTTGTGAGCCAATAGGGCGATCGAATAAATGTCCAAGATTATGAGCAGGATCAGTAGACACTAATAAGACTTTACCGCCGGCGTTTGCTCTCGCTATAGCTGTTGCCGAGGAAATCGTTGTCTTTCCGACACCGCCTTTGCCGCCGAAAAAAAGAATCTTTTTAGACTGCGCGAGATCTAACAACACCCGATATGATCCAATGGTGAGCGCTCCATACCCATACGCTTATGCCATTCATGAAACCGATCATAAACAAGAGGAAGCAGCTCAAGAGTATAGTAAGCGGCAGGATTAGGCAGCCCCATGCTTTCAGCAAATACTAACAACATAAATAAGTCATCTTCATCCCGCTGGGCACGCGCAAAGGATCGACGATAGGGGGTTACATAGTATTCGTGGAGGCCTTTCTCGATGCGTTTCAGCAGAGATTCTTTTTCTTTCTTAGTCATGCTTAGTTTTCACTCGGATAGAACTCAGTTTATGTGCAGTGATTATGCGTGAAGTACAGGTTTAGATAAAGCGGGGGTACTTCTTCTTTAGCAGTTTCGAATTAGCTTTTGCTTTCAATTCTACTTAAACGCTTCTCTTAGGGTCACGCTTACTTTTTTAGAAGCCCGCTCAACTCTGGCTTTTCCCGGATCTATAAGCAAAGGGCGGTATATTTCCACACGATCCAGATCGTGCAAAACATATTGCTCCGGAGTGGGGCGTGCTTTCCCATCAACAGGTTTGGAAAAAATCCCAATCGTATCTTTTTCAAGCTTAATGCCAGGAAATTCATCTAGAATCTTTGAAAGATTAATAGCCTCCAAAGCGGTAGTCCCTTGAGGAAATCGAAGTTTAATAATACGTGGCGTGAGCCACTTCGACGTTTAAGCTTTGCTGATTTGGTTCTTCTTGACTCATCATCCATAAACCTGCTTGGCACGAGTCACTAATGAATCAACCAAACTATTTGCAGAAGAGCTAAGAAGTTTCTCTGCAGCAAAATCAACTAAACCAAAATCAAATTCGAAATCCATTTGCAACGACACCTTACAAGCGTCTATAGCCAGCGCCTCAAAAGTCCATTGACAGCTGAAATCCTTAAAGTTGCCTTCAATCAAACCCATTTCAATAGAGCGCGGACGCTTCAAAATATTTCGCGTGGTGAATTTCTGGTTTATTCCTGCTTTTGCCAAACAGAGTTGGCCAATCAATTCATTCTCATTTTGGCTGATAACCGTCGCCGACTTACACCCGCGCATAAACTCTGGGTACTTTTCAATGTCATTGATTAAATCGAACATCTGCTCTGATGAGAATTGCACAAGAGCACTGCGATGAATGCATGCCATAAATTAAAACCAGCGACAAAAACTAGGCGAAATAGATTTGCGCAACAGTACTGATGAACACCAACAAAAGAACAACAGGGATTACAGTGCCCAATGAAAAATTGATGTATTTTTCAAGCATCGAGCCATCATAGCTTTCATCACCCTTAACTAATTCTGATTTCAAACCACTGACCTTCCAGCGATAGGCGCAGAAAATGCAAACTGTAAAACCAACAAAAGGCAATATCGTCTCGTAGAAGACATCAGAAACCAGGTCAAAGAATGACTTAGTCGTGCCCCCATAGTTGGTGAAATTAGTAAAAAAATCTGAGATACCTAGAGACATTACAGCGGGGACAGCGAATAGAGTTAACAAAAATGCTTGCAGCCCGACTGCTTTCTTACGGGACAGCTTCAATTCGTCGATCCAGCACGAGATTGGAATTTCTATAATAGAAACTAGTGAAGTCAGCGCCGCAAAAAATACCAAAGTAAAGAAAACAATTGCTACAACACTTGCACCGGTATAACCCACGGTGGCTTGCATCGACAAAAATATTTGCGGCAAGAAGCTAAAGATCAAACCGATACTAGAAGTAGAGAGATCATCGGTATTGGTGTTGGGATCAAAAGCAAAAATAGCAGGAAGAATGAGTAAGCCGGCAAAAAATGCGATAGATGTATCAGCTATCGCTACCATGCGCGTTGATTGGCCAATATTATCTTCACGACTAAAATAGGAGCCGTAAGTAATCAAGATTCCCATTCCCAACGAAAGCGAAAAGAAAGCCTGGCTCAGAGCTCCATTAATCACAGAAAGCTCAATCCGACTGAAGTCAGGTACCAAATAATAACGGATACCAATAATTGCATTATCCAAGGTCAGGACAAACAATGTTAGCACTACCAGCATGGCAGCAAGGGTAGGCATTAATACTCGCGCCAATCTCTCGATGCCCCCTTTAACGCCACCTAATAAAATAAAAAAGATCAGTATGAGAAGACCAATCAAGTATCCAAATAAAGAAGGACGTGCGACGATTTCTCCAAATGCTGCCTCGGTAGACAGCATTGCCAATCCTCCGGTAGCAATTTCTTTTATATAGACAACAAGCCAAACAGTAATAACGGTATAGAAAACTGCAATCATAAAAGGCGTTAGAATTGCCAACATGCCTGCGAGGCGCCACCCCTTATGACCATCAGACAATTGAGAGAATGCTCCTACCGGATTGCGGTTAGTCCTCCGGCCCATTGATATCTCGGCCATCATTACTGGGTAACAAATAAAGGCAATAAAAAACAAATAAATAATAAGAAAGGCGGCACCACCGTTTTTCGATGCCATGACTGGAAATGCGACAAGATTCCCGAGGCCTACGGCTGAACCGGCAGCAGCCAGAATAAAACCGAGTTTTGAACTAAACTGCCCTCTTTCTCCTGCCAACTGCATTCCCCTCTTCTCTATTAAAACCTCATTAAGTTCAATAGATTAGCTTATTTTTATTGAATCACGTCAAGGGATTCTATCAGTGCCCCTACTCGCATACAACGACACAAATTTTCATCAGTCAGCGACTGATTTTGCCACCCAAAAAGGCTTTTTCTTTCCCTTTAGCGCGTCACTTTCACTTAAGCGCTATAATCGCTCCCCATGGCCAAACCAAACAATACACAAGCGAAAACCCAAAGCAGCCAAGTTACCTGACACGACAATCGTGAAGAATAAAAAAATTCGACACGATTTCTTCATAGAAGCTAATTTCGAAACGGGCATTGCTTTGCAAGGGTGGGAAGTAAAAAGTTTGCGCTTGAAGAAAGTGCAGCTGGTGGACAGTTATGTCCTTATCAAAGACGGAGAAGCCTTTTTGTTGGGATGCAATGTCACACCTTTGAATACAAGAAATACCCACACTGTTGCCGATCCATCACGCACTAAAAAATTACTGCTCAATAAAAGAGAACTAGCGAAACTCTTTGCTGCAACCCAGCAGAAAGGACATACCTGTGTTTGTACCAAAATGTACTGGAAAGGACACTTGATAAAATGTCAGATCGCATTAGCAAAAGGTAAACAATCCCATGATAAACGCGCATCTACAAAAGAACGGGAATGGAATATAGATAAACAACGAATCGTGCGTCGTGCCAACAAATAAAACTTACAACTAGAAATCTAATCGAGAACAAATTATGAGCCAACTGGTTACTTACACCTTTGAAAACAATATTTCTCTAATCACTTTGGATGATGGCAAAGCCAATGTCTTTTCCATACAAATGTTAAAGGAATTGAACTCAGCATTGGACCAGGCTGAGCAAGCAGGCTCTGCAGTAATTCTAGCCGGCAGAGAAAACATGTTCTCTGGAGGGTTTGACCTCAGTGTTTTTAAATCTGGCGACAACGAACAAATACTAGAAATGCTTTCTTTAGGTGCCGAGCTTTCTCATCGAATGCTTAGTTTTCCACTACCTATTATTGCTGCTTGCACTGGTCATGCTGTTGCCATGGGAACATTTGTACTTCTATCCGCCGATTATCGAATTGGAGCAAAAGGGAATTCCAAATTTGCCGCTAATGAAGTTTCTATAGGATTAACAGTGCCCCATTTCGCTATAGAGGTAGTGAAGCAGCGCATAATTAACAAACACCGAAGCAAAGCAGTTGGCCTTGCTCATGTCTTCGAAGTCGATGAAGCCTTAGAAGCGGGATTTCTGGATCAAGCTGTCGAAGCTGATCAAGTACTGGCAGCAGCGACTTTAAAAGCAGAAGAAATATTGAAGCTGGATTTAGATGCCCACAAGGCAAGCAAATTGAGATTAAGGGCCCCAATGCTTTCATCTCTACGTGAGGCGATAAATATGGATATCGAAGCATGGAAAGAACGGCAATTATAAATAAATCGCTACTTCAATCTGCTTGCTCATCCAAAAGTGCTCTAGGTCAAAGCAAGTAAGCCCCACTTCTAGCTACTTATGTTAAACTTGTCACCTTATTGGGGGTGATTCGGATTCGACGCCGGTATCAAGTCCTGTGGTGCATGTCGAGAGGGTAGTAACTCTCGTAAAACAATTGCTGCAAACTATTAGTTGCCAACGACGACAACTACGCCCTAGCTGCTTAATATAGCTGGCTAGCGATTGCCACGGGGATGCCCGTAAACCAGTGATTGCAATCGTCATATAGAACGGGATCGCAAGTTCGATGCGTCTGGCGTCGAGCTGTTAAAACTTACCAGACTCGCCCTAACTCACCCTGCCCGTCGGGTCGAGAAGGGCTAACTCAATAGACGACGCTAAACATGTAGATCTTTAGGCCGAGAGCTGACGGACGGGGGTTCAAATCCCCCCGCCTCCACCAAACAACTATTCAATAAGGCTCAATAAAGAGTGATAAAATATTATTAATCAGTAGTTTATAGGATATCCGCGTTCAACAAGCCGCGATATCATTCGCTTTATTTCAGAAGTTTTAGTAAAACAATTTTTAGTAACATCAAAATCCTGTTTAAGCGCTGGTGTTACTATGGCCCGAACGGTCAAACCCCTCACAGATACACAAATCAAGAACGCCAAGCCCAGAGCTAAGGAGTACAACCTCGCTGATGGTGATGGCTTATTTCTTCGCGTCAAAATAAATGGTCGAAAGAACTGGATCTACAATTACCGGCGGCCTCAAGACGGTAATCGCAGCAACCTGGGTTTAGGCACTTATCCAAAAGTTTCATTATCGGAAGCAAGAACGTTGCGCAATGAAATGCGTTCTGACATCGCTAAAGGAAACGGGCCAAATAAATTGTCAGGAAACACCCGACGAAAAGAACACTTATTTTCTACTGTCTTTGACGACTGGTTTGAAATCAAAAAAAATCAAGTGTCTACAAACTATGCAGCAGATATTGAAAATTCGATCCGCAACTATTTATTGGACTCCCTTGGTCATCGGCAAATTGAGCAGATAACCCCTGTCGATGCTATCGAAACAATTCGGCCCATCGCAAATCGCGGCGCCTACGAAACAGTCAGAAGGCTCTGCCAGCGAATTAATCAAATCATGGACTTCGCGGTAAATACGGGACTCATTGGCGCCAACCCACTGACAAGAATCAACAGTGCATTCCGCCCTCCTGAGCATAAAAATTTACCAAGCATTCCTCCGGCCGAGCTCGGTAAATTCCTTTGGACCTTAAAAAACGCAAATCTAAGACTGACGACACGGCAGCTGATTTTATGGCAACTTCATACCATGACTCGTCCTGTCGAAGCCGCTGAAGCTCGGTGGTGCGATATGAACTTCAATGAAAAAATCTGGACTATTCCAGAGGAAAGAATGAAACGACGACGGGATCATGTGATTCCTCTTTCTAATAGTTGCGTACGGATACTAGGAGCAATGCAATCGATTAGCGGGCATAAAGAACATGTGTTTACATCCGAAAGAAACCCCAATAAACCGATGAGTTCGCAGTCGGCAAACATGGCCATTAAAAGAATGGGCTACAAGGGAAGATTAGTTGCCCATGGTTTAAGATCCATTGCCAGCACCGCTCTCAATGAGAAAGGTTTTGATCCTGATCTAATTGAAACTGCATTAGCCCATGCTGAGAAAAATACGGTAAGAGCGGCTTACAACCGTGCCAAATATATTGAAGAACGAAGAAACATGATGCAATGGTGGTCGAATCACATAGAATTTTTACAACACAACATGTTGAAAAGTACAATTCAATAAAGTACGGTAGTGAGTGTTACTCAATTGGGTAACCATGGTAAGCGCAACTTGTGCCGCCGAGGCAAACTAGGGGCAGCCCTTTAATTCACAGGGTCCCGCCGAGGTTGATGGTCCGGTTAGTACGAAGTGTATGCGTGAAGAGATCCGTCTCTCGCGTGTTTTCTTTGTTTCTGATTTGGAGATCATTATGCCCCAAAGCAATCAAAAAACTTTAAAGCTTAGTACTGAAGACCGCATCCTCAGGTGGCCAGAACTACTCCGCAAGATTGGCTACTGCCGCACCAACGTCTATTACCTCACCCAAAAGGGAGAATTCCCTTGCTCGATTAAACTTGGTGGTCGAGCAGTAGGTTGGCTTGAGTCCGAAATTAATCAATGGATTCAGGATAGAGTGAGTTTATCCCGGCACCAAGAAATATCCGATCGCACTGTTAACGACAGTGAGGCGCTTTAGTAAGTCGCAGCATATCGAAATCGCTGGACGGCAGTTACGAATAAACAACACCGTAAACCAGGGTTGTTATTGTGAAATTTTAGAAGACCTCTTTAATCAGATGTCTGCGATGCTTTCACATCATTCGAGGTTGCTCTTCATCCGATTCGATTTGCACTGCAACAAATTCACACAAGACAACAAAATCATGTCTGACTGGATGCGGCTATTAAAACGAAAGCTAAAACGCTTCTACGGTTTTTCGCGCATTGGCTACTTATGGGTTAGGGAAAGACAGAAAGCAGAGCATCAACACTATCATTTGGTGTTAATCCTGGACGGCAACAAAGTGCAACACCCAAGTAACATTTTTGGTATTGCCAAACAGGCTTGCTATCAACACAAAGTTCCTGCTCCGTATGTGCCAAAAAATAGCTATTACAAAATCTCTCGCGGCGATTCGGAATCTTTTGATACTGCGTACTACCGTGGGAGTTATTTAGCAAAATCGCGAAGCAAACGTAAAGATTTAGCACGATCGTTTGGCTCATCCAATATCAGACCTCGAAACGAGGATTAAGGTATGGCTAGTTATAAAAAAGCAGTCTATGAACAATGTAAGGAATGTATTTTC